>CACBUT010000007.1:0-52959 GCA_902542445.1 uncultured Fidelibacterota bacterium
TTGATGCAGCATTCAACGCAGCTGAAGCAGTTGCAAAAGCAGATGCTGAAGCAAATGATCCAGATTATGACGCTGAAGAATGGGAAAAGTGCAAGAATGAAGCTTTTCAGGCTATGCAAGAAGCGATACAATATTCACAAGCTGATAACATGGAAGACAAAGCAAGAGATGTGTTTGGTGCAACCATGTTTGCAGCTCAACTATGCTCTGGCGATCTACCACCAGAAGAGCAAGCTTTTTTCACTGCAATAAAATCCAATGAAGACCCACAGTCAGCTTTTGATGCTGCGGCAGAGGCTGCAATGGAAGTTGCTAAGCAAGATATTGAAGAAGATGGTGGTCAATGGGATGAATATGCTCAACAAGAATTTGAACAGCAAAAAGTCCAAGCTCAGCAGGTTTTCACCGAGTCTATGGAAAATGGAATGGACCCAGGACAAGCTTTTGGCGAAGTAATGCGAGCCATGTACGGTGATGACGAAGATGAAGAAGAATACCACGAAGGCGGTCAGCATCATCAAGGTGGGCCCCCAGTCGGGAAGAACCACTTTGATGGTAATTGTATAGCATTGTGTGGCGGTCATGATAGATATATGGTCGAAGGCAGCGATGATGAATTTGGAGTATGGACACAAGATGCTGATGGAAATGATGTCAATTGTGATTGTGATGGATACCAAAAAGGCGATCATGACGGCGGTCAACATCACGAAGGTGGCGATCATGACGGCGGTCAACATCACGAAGGTGGCGATCATGACGGTATGACAGGACCTAGAGGCCCTAGTCCAGCAGTGCAAGAAGCATTCTTCACAACATACGACCAAACTGGGAGTTTTGAAGCAGCATTTGATGCTGGAGAGTCTGTCTCGAAAGAAGAAGCTCAACAAAGTGGTGAATACGATGAAGAGAATTGGGATGAGTGCGTACAAGTTGGAAAAGATGCTATGATGGCTGCAGTCGAATCTGGTGAGCAGGACCCCGGAAAAGTTTTTGGTGCTATCGCTATGGCGGTAGATGAATGCGGTAGAGGCCCGCAAGGGGATTGTGGTGTCTTTATGACAAATGACATGGATGGATCCATTATGGTATCAACACCTGATGGACAAGAACGCTGGTTAATGCCTGATGATTTTGCGATGAATGAAGATGGAAGCGTTACCATATTAAGAGAGGGTGAGCCAGACACAGGAGCTATAGTAACCCCTCCACCATGTGATGATGGCAATGGAACCAATTATTAATAGTATCTATTAATCTTCAAAAAACCCCTCATTTTGAGGGGTTTTTTGTTTGTAGAAGAATTAAAATTAAACATGTTTAAAACTGATCTATTTAAAGGAAAAACCATTGTTATTACAGGCGGTGGCACTGGTTTAGGCAAGTCCATGGCGAACCGGTTTGCTGAATTAGGAGCCAATTTGGTCATTACAAGCAGGAGAAAAGAGGTTATTCAAGAAACCTCTGAAGAGTTAAAATCGCATGGAGTAGATGTACTACCTATTCCTTGCGATGTAAGAGACCCAGAACAAGTTGAAGATATGGCAAAAAGAGCAATTGGCCTCTTTAAAAAAATTGATATCTTAATTAATAATGCTGCTGGAAACTTCATAAGTCCAACTGAAAATCTTAGTTCAAATGCTTTTAAAGCCGTAGTTGATATTGTCTTAAACGGCACTTTTCATTGTACGCAGTCCTTTGGAAAACACATGAGGAAAATGAAAAATGGAGTCATTTTAAATATAGTTACAACTTATGCATGGACTGGATCTGGGTATGTAGTCCCATCTGCTTGTGCAAAAGCTGGAGTCCTTGCTATGACTAGATCTCTAGCAGTGGAATGGGCAAAGTATGGCATTAGGTCAAATGCTATTGCACCTGGCCCTTTTCCCACAAAAGGCGCTTGGTCAAGATTGGCACCTCCTGGATTAGGCATTGAAAAGAAAATGAAAAACAGAATTCCATTGAAAAGAATGGGAGAGCATATTGAATTAGCCGATCTTGCAACTTTTTTAATTAGTGATCAGGCAAGTTATATAAACGGAGAAGTAGTTACGATTGATGGAGGTGAATGGCTTAAAGGAGCAGGACAATTTAATGAGCTTGAAAAAGTGCCTCAAACTGCTTGGAAATTATTAAATATGAGAAGAAAGAAGAAAAAATAGTTAATTCATTTTTTCCTTTAAAAGATTTACTAAGAAATCTCCAAATACAAAAAACAAAATAGTACAAACAATGATACTAAGTCCAAATAAGGGAATTGGGCTTGCTCTAAATTCTCTAGAAAATTTATTATCTTTGTTGAGTTTTTTGTTCCAGAGATTTACTAGCTTAATGGATTGAAATGATATTGCTATACTTAGAATAAATAGAATGAAAATTACTAAATATTCCTCAAAACCAAGATTATATATCCATTTTGAAAACTTCAATATATATCAGCAAGCATAGCCGCGCCAAAAACACCCGCTGAATCTCCCAATTTATTCTTAAGAATAGGCGTTCTAACTATCTTACTAAATGTCTCCTTATAGACAGATTCCTTTCCTTCTGTATATAAAAAGTCTATACTAGATAACCCCCCTCCAATAACAATTGCATGAGGATCTAAGATGTCAATTACATTAGCTAAACCTCTTCCAAAATTCTTTAGGAAATTTTCTTTCCATTCAGGATGATTCTTATAGTTTCCAGAATCAATTATGTCGGTCACTCTTGATCTTTCACCTGAAAGTTCAAACCATTCTTTCTCCAAGGCGGTTCCGGATATGTATGCCTCAGTACAGCCTCTGTTTCCGCAATAGCATTCCCTACCATCTGGAATTAAGCAATGATGCCCCCATTCGCCTGCAATTCTATTAGCTCCACGATGAATGTTTCTTAACATAGTTATGCCTCCACCACATCCAGTACCTAAGATAACTCCAAAAACAACATTATATTTTTTTGCAGCGCCTATCGTAGCTTCAGCTAAAGCAAAGCAGTTAGCATCATTTTCCATTACAACAGGAATCCCAAGTTCTTTTTCCATATCTTTTTGGATTGGTTTTCCAATCAAGCAAACAGTATTACTGTTTTTTAGCAAACCTGTTTCACTTTCAATTGTGCCTGGCGTACATATCCCGATTGGACTTTCAATATCCGGCACATCTTTAATTATAGATTTTGCAAGTTTAACGATCCTGGAAAGAATTGCCTCATAGCCTTCTTCCCTATTGGTTGGAACTCGCTCTCTTTTCATAACTTGGAAGTGTTCGTCAATTAAAATTGCTTCAATTTTTGTTCCACCAAGATCTATGCCTAGTCTATAGGTCATAATATATTTTCCTAATAAGTAAGACCAAAGCCAAACTTATACAAATGATCATCCTCAGGATTTATTGGGAATTGATCCATATTCTTTGGCCAACTGAAAGATAATTTGCCGGTTGGATTGTAATCTCCAAAAAGCACATCTGCCACTCCAGCGCCTTCTGTCCCAGGAAGCCATGCAGCTAAAAATCCATCCCATTTATTTATTTCCTCAGTAACTATCATCGGCCTTCCTGACAGTAAGACCACCACAACTGGAATATTTTTATCTGAAAAACGAGATATGACAGCAAGGTCTTCTTTTGCGAGCTTAAGATCTTTCCTATCACCTTCCATTTCAGCATAAGGTTTTTCACCAATTACCACAACTGCTAAATCTCCAGTTGCCCCCTTACCATCCACACTGTACTCTACGGATGTTTCATCATTAACTGCCGACCTAATAGCTTCTAAAATGGTTGTACCGTCTGTAGTGTTGCCCATCTCACCTTGCCAACTGATCGTCCAGCCACCTGACTGCATGCCAATGTTGTCAGCGCCCCTTCCAGCAACTATAATCTTTTTTCCTGACTTAGGAAGTGGAAGCATGTTATTTTCATTTTTTAAAAGTACAATGCTTTTTTGAACAGCCTCGCGAGCAATTTGCCTATGATTTTGCGAACCAATATAAGTTAAAAGACTTTGATCGCTAAAGGGTCTTTCAAATAAACCAGATTGTTTTTTGATCATTAGTATTCTTCTTACTGCATCATCGATACGCTCTAAAGGTATTAATCCTTCATCCACAGACTCTTTAAATAGCTTTAAAAAGTTCTCGTAGGATTCGTTACCAAATTTTACTGCTCCTGGTACCATCACCATATCTATACCTGCGTTAATTGAAGTAATGATGTCTGATTTATAATCCCCTGGAATTTCTTCAATAGCTGCCCAATCGGAAACCACGAAACCTTCAAAACCAAGCTCGTTTTTTAGAAGATCAGTGAGCAAAAACTTATTAGCGTGGCACTTAAGATCGTTCCAGGTGTTGTAAGCTGCCATAAATGTTGCAACTCCCTCATCGATAGCCTTTTGAAATGGTGGCAAATGTCTTTTTCTAAGCTCATCTTCTGATACTGCTAAATTTCCTCTATCGATTAATTTATTTAATCCCGTTCCAAAAGATGTACCTCCATCGCCAATAAAATGCTTGGCACACGCAAGTACGCTGTTAGGATTATTTATATTTGCAGACTGATAACCTCTTACAGCGGCTCCTCCAAGTTCAGTAACTAAATCCGTGTCTTCTGAAAAACCTTCGTATGTTCTTCCCCAGCGATAATCATCTGGCACTGCAAGACATGGAGCAAAGTCCCAATCTATGCCTGTCGCTGCTACCTCAAGAGCTGTTGCTCTAGCAACGGCTTCTACAATCTTAGGATCTCTAGTAGCGCCAAGTCCAATATTGTGCGGGAAAATAGTTGCACCGACAACATTGTTATGTCCATGCACCGCATCAATTCCATATAACAAAGGTATTTGCAGTCTAGATTTGAGAGCTTCTTTTTGATAGCTGTCATACATATCAGCCCAAGCTTTTGGCTCATTAACTTCTGGAGTGCTCCCGCCGCCGCTTAAAAGAGATCCAAATCCGTATTTTGAAATGTCAGAAATATCATTTAAAAACTGACGATCAACTTGTGTCATTTGTCCAAGCTTTTCTTCTAGTGTCATTTTTGAAATTAGAGAATCGACGAATGCAATGTTCTTTGCCTTAGTGGCTTCAGCGCTATTAGAGCAAGCGCCTAACAAAAGCACAATGCTTAATGAAGCAAATATATTTGTAAAAATTTTCATAAAATTTGTTTAAACCCCTTAGTTTATGATGACTTTAAGATTAACTAATAAAAACTAAATTTATTAGTCTCTAATTTGTTGAAATTATAATTATTTAATAATACATTATCATAAGATAAATATTAATTATTCTAATTTTTATAAATCTTATTCTATTATTTTCAAAAATTTTAAATTTTTAGGAGAGAGGGGAAAAATGAAAAAAACGTTAAGATTTTTATTTTTAACCATATTTACAGTATCGTTATCTTATTCACAGGTCGTTATTAATGAAATCATGTACAATCCGTATTATGAAGTTAATGGCGCATCAGACACTGATGATAGCGGTGAATGGATAGAATTTTTTAATGCAGGGCAAGAATCAGTAGATATGAGTGGCTGGAAAATTGTTGAAGGTATAACTTTTACCTTTCCTAGTGGTGCTACTATAGCTCCTGGAGCATACGTTATACTCGCAAGAGATAGTGTGCGTTTTAAAGCTGATAATGGGTTTGACCCTCATTTCGATTGGGGAGGATCCGATAACGGTGCGTTAAGTAATTCTGGTGAAGATATCACTTTGGTTAATTCTTCTTCAGTTACAGTTGACAGTGTTGATTATGATGATGGATCTGGTTCTGGCAATGGTTGGGGCACTTCTAGTTCTGGTCATGATGGTACCGGTCCTTCATTGGAATTAAAAGATTTTTCTAAAAACAATATTGGTGGTGACAATAGTGACGGTTTTTGGGGTATTAGCTCTGGTAAAGGCAGTCCTAACAAAATTAATACAAATTTTAATGGCACTGTTTGGAAGAGTACATTAGCATCCGATGATAAGCCTATCAGGACTATTCCTGCAGGTACATGGACCCAAGATGCTAAGCCTGTAATCAATTCTTTAGCTGACTTTCCAAAAGACACTACCTACTGGCAATATTGGGCTAATACTGGAGGCGACAATGCCGCCAATGAAACCGAAGGCGGTCATTTTGAGCATCAAGGTAGCTCAGGTAAAGACTCTTCCTACGCGAACGTTTCATACTCAAATGGTTACATGAGAGTAGATTATTCCACTCATGACACTGAAGGTTGGGGTGGTTATGTTAAATTACAACACATGCATCCTGACACTTTGAATGGTATGTATGACTGGTCTCAATATGACTCTTTATCTTATCAATATTATGTTGATTCTGCAGGTGTCGCTACTCAATCTAGCAGCATTACCGTAAGATTCAATCTAATTGAATATAGCACCATTGATGGAGCTCATGATTATACTGGAAGCCAAGCTTTAGGCGAATATTATTACTCTTTTGCCCCAGGTATCACTGATACTCCAACAGGTGGTTGGAAAACCATTACCATTCCTTTTATAAATAATCCTGGCGAATTTGGCGCACCAACAGCTTTTAATAGAACTGGTTGGGCAGGAATCGCAGGTAATGAAAGACTCGATACCGATAAGATTAAAGGTTGGTCCATAGAATTTTCTATGGGTGGTGGCGGTGATGGTGACAGGACCCGTGGTACAATTTTATTTGATAACATTATGCTCAAAGGCCAAAAGAAGATTCCATTAGTATTATTTAATGGTAAAGCATTAGGACCTAAAAATTCTGCTGGTTCTTTCACATGGGGAGGCTCAGCGGCTGAACTAGTTACTGGAGCAGGCGTAACTTCAGCAACTAATGCTCTAAAATGGACTCTTGGTGATTATAATTGGGGTGTAACAGGGTATGGCTATAATTTAAGTCCAAATGCTAACATGACTTTTGAATGGCCTACTGATACATTACAATTCAAATACAAAACAGCTAAATATTCTGGAACAAATGCACGCTTTCAGTTTGAAGCTGGTTCTGGAAAATTAGTCCATGAATTCAGCATAACAGCTGATGGTTCATGGCAAACAGTCAAGCTGCCTCTCAAAGACTTTGTTTATGGAGATAATACTTCATCAGGTTTTGATACATCAAACGTTAAGGTTGCTCAATTTATTGCACAAGGTACAGGTTTTAACGGAGAAGTTATACACTTGACTGATGTATGGACTGGTTCTCCAGTATTTGATTTTGTTCCACCAGCAAAACCACAAAGCGTAACAGCTATTCCTGGTCAATATTTGAATGCAGTAGTTTGGGATGATGTGCCGGGAGAAGCCGGTGAGACTTATGATGTTTATGCAAGCGAGGTTGCTTTTACAGATACTGTTGCCGATTCCTTAGCTTCTAACAATAAAGTTGATCTAGTAGAGCTTGGTGTTCAAGAAGGTAAGAAGACCGCAAATCATGATATTCTAGTACCGCTATCCAATATCTATAACAGAAGTTATTATTATGCAGTGGTAGCCACAGATGAAAACGGCAATAAGAGTACAGTTTCAGCAAGCACATCTCCTGTATCTAATTTTGGAAGAGGTGTTCCTGTAGTTTCACCTACTGCGCCTACTGATTTTAAGGCTGATGGTGATCTATCAGAATGGTCAAACGTTGTACCATTTGTTGTTGGAACTACTGAAAACTCATACGGTACTCCAAATGTTACAACCGCTGGCGGTGGTGCTGGTACATTCGATGATGCAAATGATACTGGTGGAAAATTTTACATTGCGATGGATGACAGCATGCTTTACATGGCTGCAGACATTATTGATAATGTTGTTGTAAGTGATACAGCTAATACTGGAGGTGGCTGGTGGACAGGCGATGCATTACAAATGTGTTTAGGCTTGTATGATGCTAGAGGACCAAAGCATAATAGTTTGAAAAGAGGTGCAAAGCCAGACTATAAGCTATATTTCACACAAAGTGCTGCAAATTCAGATAATGGTGGTGGCGAGCTTGCTAAAAATGGCGATGGTCACTACTTCCATTCAAATAATGGAACCACACAAACAGCTAACTACACAGTGGAGTTTAGAATTAGCCTAGATAGTTTAAGAATGAAAGTATCTGGATGGGATGCAAGTGCTGGAACCAACTCAACACCTGACTCATTATATGTTCCTAAAGTGGGTGACAGGCTACCGGTTGAGCTTTTGATCCATGACAATGATTCAGGTTCAGGATTGGATGCAATTACAACACTATCTAAGCTCGACAATGATCGTGCCCATCAAACAACCGAGGTTTGGACTTATACTTTCCTTGGCAATAAAGATGGCAATAAGCTTTCAACTGAGCAAGATATTGTTGCAAATGTCTTTTCATTAGAGAAGAACTATCCAAACCCATTCAACCCAACTACTACCATAGAATATTCTATTGGAATTGCTGGCCCAGCAAAACTAATGATATACGATATCTTAGGTAGAGAGGTGGTAAGCTTGGTAAATGAGTACAAGCAAGTTGGTAGACATAAAGTGATGTGGAATGCATCAACAATGTCTTCAGGTGTTTACTTTTACAGACTTGAAACACCAACTTTCACTAAAACCCAAAAAATGATTTTAATGAAATAAATCTTCATTAAAATTTTCGGGGGAATTAATAAAAATGGGGCGACTTTGTCGCCCCATTTTTATTAACTTCAACACTTCAATAAATGAATAAAATAAAACAAATATTATCATTCATTGTTTTCGCTTCTTTGTCTCTTGCTCAGACAACTGGTAAAATATCAGGCGTAGTAAAAGATGCAGATACAAATGAGTCTCTAATTGCAGCTAATGTTATAGTACAAGGCACAGCTTTTGGCGCTGCAACAGACTTGGATGGCTCTTACTATATAATCAATATAAAGCCAGGCACTTACACTCTTCTTATTGATATGATAGGATACAAACAATTAAGGCTTGAGAATGTAAGAGTGTCAGTTAACAGAACCACTACTATTGATGCAAACCTAGAATCAACCGTGATACAAGGTGAAACTGTCATTGTAGAAGTTGATGCTATTACAACAAAGAAGGATCAAACTTCAACCATCAAAAATATTTCTTCTGATCAAATGCAAAAATTGCCCATTGAAGATATTGGAGCAGTAGTTGGAATGCAGGCGGGAGTCGTTAATGGCAATTTTAGAGGCGGCAGAAATACTGAGGTAACGTATCTAATTGATGGAGTCCAAGTTGACGAAGTTTTTGGTGGCTCTTCATCTACTATACAACTTGAACCTGAAGCCGTAGAAGATTTAGAAGTTATAACAGGTACATTTAATGCTGAATATGGTAGAGCAATGAGTGGTGTAGTAAATGCAATAACTAAAGATGGTTCGAATAAATTTGAAGGATCATTTTCATCCGGGTTTTCTGAATATGTTACAGGTAATTCTGATATTTTCGTCGGTTTAGATAATTTAGTATTTAATAGAAATCAAGACTACAAATTTCAATTAAGCGGTCCTATTCTAAAAGATAAAATTCACTTCTTCTTTAATGTTAGAGACCAAGTTAATAGGAATCATTTAAATGGGATAAGAAGATTCAACGTTACGGATCAAAGCAATTACTACAGTGATGATCCATTATCTTGGGTGACTCAAAATACAGGTGATTCATCCTATGTTAGTATGAACCGTTATTATGGAACTACCATATTGGGAAAACTTTCTTTTCACTTATTCGACAAAATCCGTTTTGCAACAATGATGTCTATTGATCAGGATGAGGGCCATGGCTATAACCATGCATTTAAATACAATCCCGATGGGATGGGTGCTGGTTATGGTAAAACCAATTTTTTTACTTTTCAATGGAACCATTTACTCACTAACACAATGTTTTATGATTTGAAGATATCAAGTACCAAAAATTATTCAGGCGGCTATCTTCATGAAAATCCATTGGATAGCAATTATGTTCATGACAAATATCTTGAAAGTTTTGGTCCTGGTTTTTTTACTGGTGGCCAGGAAAAAAACCATGAAGAAAGAACTATTGACAATATAAATCTAAAGTTTGATTTCAATTGGCAGGTTAATAAAAACCACAGCATTAAAACTGGCTTTAATATGACAAATTATCAAATTGATAATGCTTGGCATCAGATAAGAAATGAATACTTTGGAACTGCGGATGAGGCAACTCTCTATGCACCAAAGATCTTCGGTGATTCCACCCTTTATGGAGATGTTTATAAAGTTGCCCCTAAAGAAATGGCTTTTTATATGCAAGACAAGATGGAATTTGATGCAATGGTAATAAATTTTGGCTTACGTTACGATCGCTTTGATCCAAACACCAAGATGCCATCCGATCGAAGGAATCCAGCAAATCAACTAAGCTTACCTGACTCTATGATGTCTACTTACCCTAATGCTGAACCCCAAGTGCAAATTAGTCCGAGATTTGGTTTAGCTTATCAACTTGGTAATGCAGCTGTTTTACATTTTAGCTATGGACACTTTTTTCAAATGCCTTCCATGTATTCATTATATCAAAACAATTCTTTTTTAATTGCTCCAAATGATTACTCAACAACAATGGGTAACGCAGAATTAAAGGCTGAAAAAACTGTTACATATGAGCTTGGATTATGGCAAGAGTTGACACCAGGTACCGGCTTAGAAGTTTCATTGTTTTATCGAGATATCTATAATTTGTTAAGCACCAAAGTTATAAGTACTTATAACCAGATAGAATATGGTTTGTATAGCAATAAAGATTATGGCAATGCAAGAGGATTAGAAGTTAAGCTTGATGCACATTCTGGACCAATATCAGCTTGGGTTAATTACACTTTACAATATACAAAAGGCAATGCTGATAATCCGCAACAGACCTTTTCAAGATCAGGTGCCAGCATGGACCCAGTCAATAGGTTTATACCGATGAGCTGGGATCAGAGACACACCTTTAATGCAACTTTAGCGTATAATATGGGTGCATTTGGAGGATCTATAACCGGTTATTATAATTCAGGATCTCCTTACAGTTTTTCACCCATAGAAGAAAGCAGACTGTCCAGAATTAATCTCTATCCTAACAACGATTATAGGCCTGCAAAGTTTTCTGCTGATTTAATGACTTATTACAATTTGCCGATATTCAAAGATTATGTTTTGAACATGCGCTTAGCTGTCTACAATCTCTTTGACAGACTCAACGAAGAATTTGTGAATTCTCAAACTGGACGAGCTTACACCGCAGTTATTAAAGATACTGATCTTGCTGGTCATAGGAGCGATTTCAATGATTATTTAGATAGAGTACAAAATCCTTCAATGTATTCTACTCCACGCCTCGTTAAATTTTCATTGGGAATGAATTTTTGATAAAAATTATTAATATTTTATTTTTCTTTTTCAGCCTAACCTTTTTGTTTGGCCAAGGAAGAGTATATGAAGGCCCCGAAGATCCTGCTGGTGATATTGCTGCTGAGAGAGAAGGATACATGACAGGTAACAGGGTGTTTCTTTATTTTAGAAATACCACTGAACTTTCAGATTGGCCTAAGTCCAATGTATCCAGATGGCCCAACAATTTAAATGGATTAAAAATGGTTGATGGTATAGGTTTATTGATTGGTGCAAAAGTTTATATCAAGGACGATCCCAATAACTTAATTGATAGTGAAGTGATAACTGATACCACAATTATATCAGCCGGAAAAGATCTACATGAACTATATTATCTTCAAACGAGTTACAGAGAAGAAATGGATGTAGACCCTACAGGGACAGTTGAGTACGGACTGTACCCTGTGTTTGGTTATTTTAACGAAACGGGTGAGTATCCTGCTATGAGCAATCGTCCCAATTCATGGCCATTGAACGGATGGCCCTCCGTTGGAAATCAAACAAAATGGCAAGGTGAGTGGGATGGTAGATTTGGAAGAGGTGTGATTTATGCCGATATGGAGACATATTTTGTAGCAAATGATGCCCAAGATCAGGAATATCTTGAACTTGGAGATCGTGTAAGATATTACCCAAGAAAGGGTAAAAATATCGGCGATTTAAAAGATGATGTAACCATTGGTAAAGGCAAACCTTGGGGTGGATTAGGTATTAGAGTGGAAGCGCGCGGATTCCAATGGAACAACCCTCAGGCGCGTGACGCTATCTTTTGGGAATATAACATTGCAAATATTTCAGATTATGATCTTACAGAAGTGGCTTTTGGTTATTGGGCTGATAATGCGATTGGTAATGATGGCAATGATGAGCTTGCTTTTTTTGATACAAAATTAGATATGTCCTATTCTTGGGATATCAATGGCATTGGCGCTGGTGGTTTGCCAACAGGTACGATGGGTTTTGCTTATCTGGAGAGCCCTGGGGTGCCCTACGATGGAATAGACAATGATCAAGACGGTCTCATTGATGAGAAGCGTGATAATATTGCGCTTAATAAAATTGGCCCAACTGAAGGAATAAGCAATCTGCAAGACTTCCTGTCATTTTATAAACTTGAAGAAAGTGATTTGAAAGAGCACTGGGATGCTGATGAAGATCAAGATTGGGAAGATGGAGAAGACTTGAATGGTGACGGTATTTATCAAGCCTCAGAGTATTTTGGTGATGATATTGGCCTAGATGGAGTTGGACCAGGAGAATTAAATTATACTGGCCCTGATGAAGGTGAGGGCAATCATAGACCCGATTACAAGGAAGGTGTTGGATCTGAGCCTAATTTTGCAGAAACGGATGTATCAGAATCTGATATGATTGGATTGACCGCTTTTCGTTTGTTTCCAGTCCCAAGCCATGCCTCCTCAAGCGATACATGGTGGTTTAAAAATGATGAAGCCATGTGGCAGCTTATTGGTGAGAAAGTTTTAGAGGTATACATCGACAATATATCTAACCTTATTGAAGTTTTTGCATCGGGTCCATTTCCCCTTTATCAAGGCCAAACCGAAAGAATATCGATGGCCGAATTACATTCTTTCGATCCACTAGAAGGTTTGAATTCTAGTGAACACACTGCTCCATCTTTATACCAGTTAAAGTCTATCGTTCAGGTCATCTACGAGAAGGACTACAGGTTTGCTCAGCCACCAAAAATGCCTACATTGACTGCAACACCTGGTGATGGTAAAGTAGTATTGTCCTGGGATAATATTTCTGATACCAAAACCAGAGATCCTTTTTTGGGAAATGTGAATGATTTTGAAGGTTATAAGCTTTTTAGAGCAACGGATAAATATTTTTCTGATGCTGAGGTAATAACCGATGGATACGGAACCCCTACGTTTATGAAGCCAATCTTTCAATGCGATATTAAGGATGGTAGATATGGGTTTACAGATTTTGGTCTTATTAATGGAGTCGCATACAACCTTGGTACTGACAATGGATTAACCCATGTTTTTGTAGATAATTCGGTTATGAATGGCCGAACATATTATTATGGTTTAGTAGCCTATGATTATGGTGCTCCTAATATTGGTCCAGGCATAGCTCCATCTGAGAATAATGTGGTTATAGAGCTAGATGAAGCTGAAGATGTTAGGTCGATAGGTAAAAATGTGGCTATCGTAACTCCTACAAAGCCAGCTGCTGGATATCGCTCCCCTGAGCTTACAGTTGACGAAAATAATCTAACTGGTGGAGGCACTATCGAGCCTATGATTTTGGCTCAATCTAGCCTAACATCTAACAATCAGTATAGCGTTGTTTTTGGTGTTGATACAATTGATACGATTCCTAATTATGAATATGGAATTCGTTACTCAACAAGTGAAATAAATGTTTATAACACATCTTCAGGTAGTTTGATTTATAGTGAGACACCTCAGAAATTTACTGGCAGTAACTTGGTTGAAAATGATTCATTGGGTTTTTGGTATTTAAATGATGAAGTTGCAATTGAGACTGATATTTTTGATGGATTACAGCTAATTATCAACCAGCCCTTTATATCCCCTGCTTATGATTATGTTAATTCTGGCTGGGTACAAGGATCTGGAATCATGCGAGTTTTACCATCGCTTCGTGAATCAGCTTATATGCCATGGGATTATGATGTTATGTTTACTTTTGATCAAACTGCTTATACGACCCAAACGATTAATAAATCGGGTATTAGAGACGAATTAGATCAACAAATACCATTCAATCAATTACTGCTTGCTCAGTCATTTAATTTTGTAGTTAAAAACAATATAATTTCGAAAAATGATGGATCTTATGAAATGATGGACTTGGTGGTCCATGATGTGGATGAAAGCGGGGACTTTGATTCTTCAGTGGATCGTATCTTAGTTGGAGGTTTAACCTCTGATAAAAAATGGGCTGGCACTGTTTTTGTCATCGATCTTACTCTTGCTTCTACCGCCACATACCCCAAAGCTGATGATGTATTCAGAGTAAAGTTTAAACGACCATTTTTCACAAATGACAACTTTAAATTTACAGTAAAAACATTTGATGAGTTGAATGCTGATTCACTTAAACTTAAGATGAAAGATATAAAAGTGGTGCCAAATCCTTATGTTGCATCAAATGTTATGGAGCCTGCTGTTTCAAATCAGTTTCTAAATCAAAGAAGGCGATTGCTTTTCACAAACATTCCCGCTCAATCAGTTATATCAATTTATACTGTAAGTGGAGTCTTTGTTGATGAGATTAATGTGAATAATACACCAGAACGAGGATCAATTCATTGGGATATGTTAACTCGAGAAGGTCTAGAAATTGCAGCAGGCATGTATATTTACCATGTTAAGTCATCTGTCACGGGCGATGAAAAACTAGGAAAATTTGCAGTAATCAAATGAAACGATTATTCTTAATAATTAATCTTTTAATCTGTATGTCTACAGCATCTTCCCAGACTATTAATCGTTATGGCTCAACGTCAGCAAACTTTTTAGAAATTGGAGTGGGAAGCGCCAATACAGCAATGGGAGATGCTGGGGTAACTTTTGCCCAAGGACCTTCATCGGTTTATTGGAACCCTGCTGCATTAGCTTTTGTCAATAAAAATGAGACCTCATTCATGCTTCAACCGTGGATCTTAGATATTAATATGATGTATTTTGGTGCATCCATATATTTAAACAGGATTGGTACATTTGCGCTTAGTATTACTCAAATGGGATATGGAGATATGGATGTGACCACTATGGCGCAACAAGATGGAACGGGAGAAAAATTTACCGCAAATGAATTTAGTGCAGGCGTTACCTTTTCTAGGAAAATAGTAGAATCATTTTCATTTGGTGCGACCGCTAAATTGGTATCATCAAAGATTTGGCACTCTTCCGCAACAGCGTTTGCATTGGATTTAGGTTCAATTGTCAACACTAGCTTTTTATCTCCAACAGGTGAAGCAGAAGACGGTTTAAGAATTGGAATGAGTATTTCTAATTATGGAACCAGATTGCAGTATGATGGCATTGATCTTTTAAATCCAATCGATATTGCACCTTTTGAGGATGGTAATTTTGCTGATGTACCTGGTCAGTTCAGGCCTGGTCAATGGGAACTTCCGCTGTTCTTTAGAATAGGTGTTGGTCTCAAGCCATTGCTAACAGATATGCACAGATTAATTTTAGCCATTGATGCAGTTCATCCTAACAACAATTCTGAATATGTGAACATTGGTGCTCAATATGAGTTGAAACTTGCAGGCCAAGGTAGTTTTTACGTTAGAGGGGGTTATAAGTCGCTTTTTATGGTTGATTCTCAATTTGGAATGACTTTAGGTGGAGGATTAAAAATAAACTTGATGAACAATCAATATATTCAACTCGATTATTCGCATCGTACTATGGGAGTTTTTGGCGACTTAAGTTCTTATACGGTCAGTTTTAGTTTTTAGACTTTCTTAACCGATGATCCGGTTTTTAATCCTTTTTTATTTATTTGTTAGTTGTGAAAACCGCAGTAATGTATCAGAAGACTATTCAATTCTTGCAAAAGTTGGAAATAGAACTATAACTAAAAGAGATTTTTTGAACAGAGCAGAATATACAATTCGCCCCATCTTTTGTAAGGGAAATTTATACTATCACAAAAAAATTATTTTAAACAATCTTATCGCTGAAAAACTATTAGCACTTGAATCTGAAAATATCAGGGCATCAAAGAATATTGCATCCCTAGATAGTTATTTAAAAGGAAGAAAAGAACAAGCGATGAGACAATTGCTTTATTTTAAACATGCTTTTTCAAAAGTAGAATTAACTGAGGATGAAATTCAGCATTATTATAAAATGGCTGGTAGAACCTACGAAGTAAACTATTTTTCTTTTCCTGGTGGTGCATTTAGTGATTCTGTAGCAAGCGCAATTGATAGAGGATTAGAGATCGATCAAATATATAAATACGCATTTAAGGGCAGTATTCCTGAAAGAGAAGTTAATTGGATTGATTCAAATGATGAAACGATAGATAATTTATTATTCTCTGGTGATGATGTTTCTGTTAACCAAGTCTTTGGACCAATCAAACTGAATGATGGATCATCATTTGTTATGAAAATAAAAGGATGGAAGAATAATGTTAATATTACTAAAAAATCCATTGAAGATCGAATTGAATTAGTGTCTAGAACATTGAAAGAAAGAAAAGCATTACGTTTGTATTCCGAATTTGTAGGTGATGTAATGAAGGGTAAATCTTTGCTAATGGATGATAAGGTTTTTCCTAAATATGCAGAGTCTTTGGCCAAAAGATATTTCACTTCCGAAAAGGAAAGGGAGTCAGCTGTTTCAAAGGCGCTTTTTGAGGATTCAGAAATATTACAAATTGATAAACTAGAACCTCTAAGTGAAGACTTTAAAAAATTGTCACTATTTAGTATTAATCAGGAAAACTGGACAATAAAAGAGTTTGAGGAGTCTATTCTTTCCCATCCATTAGTATTCAGAAAAAGAAAGATGTCTTCTCAGGAATTTCCAAGTCAATTAAAATTAGCTATCATCGATTTTGTTCAAGATTACTATTTAACCCAAAAAGCATATGAAATGAAACTTGATGAGGATGACTCCGTTATTTTAAATGAACAATTGTGGTCAGATAGTTTTTATGCATTTCAATATGCCGCATTAAAAATAAGTGAATTTGAATCTTCGGATAATATCCATGAAAAGCTCAAACCACTCATCGATGAATTACAAATAAAACACAGCTCTTTGATTAAGATAGATATGGATATGTTTGAGGAAATTTCAATTTCAAATGTTGATATGTTTGCAACTCAAAGTAACGTACCTTATCCGGTCATCATTCCAAGTTTTCCAGCTTTCACAGATGACAGTTATATTGATTATGGTTCAAAAATTTCTCGCCAATGATTAACAAATTAACCCCTATAATTGCAGTATGTTTTTTTGTTTTTGCTTGCTCTGAAGAAGAGATGGTTAGCCAAAATAAGGAAACAAATGATTGGGAAATTGAAGGTTGGAATATAGTATGGCAAGATGAGTTTGATAAAGATTCTTTAGATTTAACAAAATGGTCTCGTGAGATAGGGGGGCACGGATGGGGCAATAATGAATTACAATTTTATACTGATTCAGACTCCAACTCATATGTTGAAAATGGGAATCTTATTCTAAAAGCCCAGGTAGTTCCTCAAGGCATTGGATCATCCAAAGGATTGCGATATTACAGTTCCGCAAGACTCAGAACCTATGGTAAAGGTGATTGGAAATATGGAAGAATTGAAGTAAAAGCAAAAGTGGCAAGCGGGCAGGGAATTTGGCCCGCAATTTGGATGCTACCTACAGATTGGCTTTTTGGGGGGTGGCCATCTAGCGGTGAGATTGATATTATGGAACATGTTGGTTATGATCTTGGAGTTGTACATGGAAGTGTGCATACAGAAGCGTATAATCATAAGATAAATACGCAAAGATCATCAGCTAGAAAAATTGCAAATGTCGACACTGAGTTTCATGTTTATTCTATAATTTGGGATAAGGATAAGATCTCTTTTTTTATTGATGATGTACAATATTTCTTATTTGAAAACGATCAACAAGGGAACTATAAGACATGGCCTTTTGATCAAAGATTTCACTTATTAATTAATATTGCAGTAGGGGGTGATTGGCCTGGAAATCCCGACAATAGTACAAACTTTCCAAGAAAAATGCTGGTAGATTATGTAAGGGTTTATGAAAAAAGTATTAATTAAGATATTTTTATTTTTAGCTATTACTAATTCAGCGCATGCATCCTATTTGCGTTCGGCGGGAAAATACATTTTTACGAGCGAGGGTGAGAAAATTATCCTCAAAGGGATGGGTCTAGGAGGTTGGTTAGTCAGAGAAGGGTACATGCTTCAAACCCCAGGTGCTGGATCTCCTACAGATATAGCAAACAAAATTACAAATCTGATTGGTCCTGATTCAGCAAAAGTGTTCTTTCAAAGATATGAGCAACACTTTTTAAATAGAAAAGATATTGATCAGTTGGCAGAATGGGGGTTTAATTCTGTGAGACTCCCATTTCATTACAAGGCATTAAGTTCAGATCTTGGTTCCTACAATGAAGAAGGTTTTGCTATAATGGATAGCTTGATCAGTTGGTGTGCAGACAACCAAATCTATGTTATCCTGGATATGCATGTTGCACCAGGATCGCAAAGCCAAGATCATAATGCTGACTCGGATGGTGTTGCAAGGCTATGGATCAGTAAAAAAAATCAAGATTGGGCCGTAGAAATTTGGGGTGAAATTGCAAAAAGATACAAAGATACACCATGGGTAGGTGGGTACGACCTTTTAAATGAACCTGTTCATGGTGACGGAAAAGCAGTCAGAGAAATTCAGAGGAGAATGAGAGATAAGATCAGATTGCACGATAACAAAAGAATACTGTTCGTCAATGGCAATTGGTGGTCAAGGGCATTTGAAGATTCTGAACCTGCTTTCGATGATAATATGGCATGGGCCTTTCACTATTATTCATGGATGGTTTTCTCCAAGCCTAATATACAAACTATCAATTATCTTTTAGAATTACGCAATAGATCTAATAGGCCTCTTTGGCTTGGCGAGGTTGGTGAAAATTCCAATGAATGGTTCATGGAAGTTCGTTCGCTGATGGAGACATTTGATATTGGTTGGGCTTGGTGGAACCACAAGAAAATTGGCAGTATTAAAGGACCTTTGATATCAATGATGGATCCTGTTTATAGAGAAATATTGGACTATTGGAGTGGAACAGCTCCTAAGCCTTCCCTTGAAAAGTCTATGTTAGGGTTAAATAATATGCTTGAAAATTTAAAGATTGAAAATTGTCAAGTTGAAAAAGGCGTTGTTGCTTCCTTGCTTGACGATAATTACAAGATAAAGAATATTCCTTACGATAATTACAATATCCCTGGCGAACTTTCTTTGGTAAACTATGACATTGGCGCGCAAGGAATTGCATACTTTGATTATGATATAGCAGACTACAGAAATACTGGACCTGATTTTAAACCTTGGAATTTGGGATGGAGCTATCGAAACGATGGAGTAGATATTGAGACGTCGACTGATCAATCCATATCTGATTATCACATCAGCCATACCAAGGATGGAGAATTTCTAAAATATACTTTCAATGTTTTAAAAAATGATGATTATACCTTTAAATTGTTATCTTCATCAGAAAATACTTCAGGAGTAGTATCCATTAGGATGAACAATGAAATACTAATTGAGAATACTGAATTGCCTATTACTGGAAATTATAATGTTTGGACAGAAACCGATCTTGGAACTGTAAATTTATCTAAAGGTCAAAATTCAATTACTCTTTTAATAGCAAGAGGAGGGTCTAACCTCAAAATGTTAAAAATTGAGTCTGAAGCTTCATTGAAAGGAGAAGGGATATACTCACACTCTATATCTCCAAACCCTACATTTGGATCGCTTTATATAAAATTTGAAAGTCTTAATTCTAAGAATATTTCTTTGATTATTTACAATTTAAAAGGGCAAGAAATCTTTAAAACTTCATTTGATGGTAAAGTAGGTGATAATCAATTTGTTTGGGATGGCCGATCTCTAAATGGTGAATTTATATCGAGTGGAATTTATTTAATTAGCATTGGAGACGGCAGAAGATTAATTAAAGAAAAATTTACTATTGTTAGATAGTTAGTTAGGTTGAATTAGCGCGTAAAGTAGTTCATTCCATTTTTTTGTTTGTTGATCCCATGCTCCAAAACCAGAACAAAACTCCCAATATGACCAAGATATTTCATTTTTTTGCATGACTTTCACCATATACTCCGTCCATCGAAATCTAGAATTAAAATCTGCTTTACTGTAGGCTCCAAATTCTCCAATAAATATCGGTCTATTATTTCTAATACCCCATTCTTTCACTATAGCAATGTCTTTATCTATCAATTCTTTTTGTGTATTTGTAGCATCCCAAGTAGTACCCATCCAGCGATCAGAATTTTCGACCCAGCTTGCACCTTGATGTGTAAATTCAAAAGGACTGTAATAGTGAACGGTTATTATTAGATTTTCATCATTAGGAATCTCTAAGGTATTTAAACTATTAATGCTATTCCAATTAGCGGGCCCTATCATCAGAGTTCTTTTATCATCTATCTTTCGTATTAAAGATATCCCTTCTGCTATAAATTCATTCCAAATCTCAGATGTTAGTTTTTGATGCGGTTCATTAAGCATTTCAAAAATAATATCATCTGGATAATCTTTGAAGTGTCGAGCTATTTGTTCCCAGAGGCTTAATAGTTTTTGTTTAAATGCTAATGGATCGGAGAAAATCTCTGCAAAGTGATGTATGTTTATAACTATGGCAAGATCATTATCTAATGCATTTTGAACAGCCCAATCAACTCGTTTAAAAAAATTTTCATCAATAGTGAATGGTGCATTAGCTTGGCTATGATTTGACCATCTGATAGGCAATCTTATACCTGAAAAACCCGCTGATTTTATTATTTGAAAATACTCAGCTTCCAATGTTACACCCCATTCACCTTCATTAGGAGCATCAAGCGCATTTCCTAAATTGATCGTTTTAGCAATCTTTTTGTTTTGAATGAAAGGATCAACTTTACTCTGTTCTAATGGTTGTATTGATTCAGTAGAATCACATGAAAGAATGAAAAAAATGACGAATGATAATATATTAATAACGTCAGAGTTTTTTTTTGATATTAACCTAAAATTCATTTAATGATTTCATTATCTATAAAGCTCAAACCAGCTGTCGATAGGTATATTTCATTTCTATCATGTCCAGCAGAAGGAATTGTGACTTTCTTATAATTGTGTTCAGGATAATATTTATTGAGAAATTGAAAATATTTTGAACCTCTGTCAAATCGGTTATCACCAAGTAAAGTAGCATAGCAGGTAGTTGTCAGTAGTGAGCTCGTTATATCTTCTTCTCCAAGTAGAAGCGTAACATTTCTTGATAAGTTATTAATAATCTGAACATTTGAGTTTGAATTCATGTAGGTATTTTTATCAATGAGTCCTCTAGGATATTCATCATAATTTGAGCATGAACTTGGTACTGAAAAATCTGAAATTGATTTTGACCATCGGTTTTCATTTGTGTAAAGAAAAAATTGACTGTTAGCAATCCAATAGCTCATAGATATATTATTTAACTTGCCGTCTAAATCGTTCCCAGCAGAATATAATTGTGAAAATTGTGCCCCTGCAGAGTGACCAGCAATAATTATTTTTTCCATTTTTGGAAAGTGGGTTCTATTCGCAAGCTTAGTGACCAACGTATCAATAACAGCAAAAGAACTGTGCCTTGTTGTATTAGAGCTTGGCTGGGAATTATTTCCATACCTCCAACCAAGATAGGACCAATAAATGTCAGAATCTTTATATACGTCCTCCTCGTTTTTAAATTTTGGAGCGATAACTGCAATATTTTCTGTTTGTCCCAAAGACTCAATGGCAGAAACCATTGTTTTAAAATATTCGTTTGAGTTTCTTTCTCTGCCATGAACAAAAATAATAGCATTCTTAACTTGCATCACGCTGTCTAAAGGATGTGTAGAAAAAAGGTCAAAGGTGAAGCTCTGTTCATCAATGAGCTCGATAGTACGCTGGCAGTCTAGATTAGCTTTTAGGCATGGTATGGTGGGCTGCTCATCAATAATCTCATTTTTATTTTCATCATTTTGATTGGTGTCTTCACAGCTTATTATTAAAAATATTATATAAAACGTAAAAAATTTAAAATTTTTCATTTCACTAAAATATATCCCCTTGTATGAGCAATAAAATACAAAAAAAAAGGCCTGACAATGCCAGGCCTTTTTTAAAAAAAGTAAAAGATATTTCTATTTCAATAAAGTCATCTTTTTCACTTTATGGAAGTGATTTTCTGCTTTTAATTCATAGAAATAAACTCCACTCGGTGCTTTGTTACCAAGGTTGTCCATTCCATTCCATACTGCTTTGTATGAACCAGCTTGTGCATACCCGTTATGTATCTTAGCAACCTCTTGACCAGTAATATTATATATTGTTAGTACAACTTCAGAGGCAATAGGAATATTGAAGTTAATACTGGTAGTTGGGTTGAATGGATTGGGGTAATTGTTCGATAGCTCAAACTGATCTGGTACGCCTACCAGCTCTTCAACGCTTAGCGTTCCTGGTGCACCTTTGTCAAAGTTCCAAGCATTGTATCGATTTGGATTGATTGAGCCAAATTGTGATGCAACGGTTGGATTGTTTGAATCAATATTTTCAATATGATTTAATCCAAAACCGGATTCATTGTCTTCTCCATTAATACCAAACTTGAATTCCATTCCAACATTGGTAGAATTTTTCTGGTATTTAAACTGTACCGTATAAATTGAGTCACCTGCAGTAGCATCTCCATGGGTTCCGTCATCATGCATCATAGCTAAACTATCTGTGCGCAAACCTGATCCCCAAGCACCTCTAATATTCCATCCGCCGATCGCTGGACCATTCATCCATACACCCCACTTGAATAGGCTATCTCTATCACTGTAGTAAAGTGTTTTTGCTCCTTGGATTCCTTTCAGTGAATCTGCAGTATCGCTTCCGTAGGATAGTAGCTGATAGTAGGCAGGTCTAAGATCGACAGTCCATGTAACGAGCAAACTATCGGTATCAGCAGCATTTGCATCTAGTTTAGTTGAGTTTTGGAAGACAGGCAATCTTCTGCCATGTGTTTTTGAAGGAACATAATCCACAATTGTTGCTGGGGCTCCTCCAGTCACGGTAGTCCATCTTCTTTCTTGTAGGGAAACATCTTTCCATGTTGTATCAAAATTAAAGAAGATTTCTCTAGAATCGCTGCCACCTGAGCTTCGATAATATTGATAATACATACCAATTTTTGAATCTACTGGAAGACTGTCTGTTGGGGCAATAGTTGCTTGGTAGTCACCACCTACACCTGCGGTTAGTGTATCAACGTAAACTTTATCTGCTGTTCTGCCGTATCCCCACTTAACAAGCAATAAATCACCATCTTTCCAGCCATTATTGGCAATTGCTTGACCGATATTGGTTCTAAATGTTAAAGATGGAACCTTAGATGAGGCTGTGAAAGGAGATGGAGGATTATTATTGTACCATACCCAGTGAATGGTTGTATCGCTATTAACAATTACTTGCCTATTGCCACCAACTATACCAGGCCCTGTTAGTCCGTCTTCATGTGTTCCACTCCAATCGCCTAATGTAAATTTATAATTCAATGTAACAGGTGCGTCTGCATTTTTTGCACCTTTCCAATGGTAACCATAAAAACCACCACCAAGATCTGTCATGACAATTCCATGTGACCAGTCTCCACCACCTGTCATTTCGGATTCTAGGTCACCAGCCATGTGAACTTTTTGAGTAGCTGGATTAAAATCAAGATTGTTGGACATATTTACTCTAAAGAATACATCAATAGAATCAGCGTTTGCAGTGTAGGGCGGGGTATCATTACTTGGGCCTCTACCTAAGTAGTGCGTAACTGTCTTTGAAGTTTCTGTGTTTGATGATAGATCCATTTTGAAGTTATCACCAGAATAGCTAGCACCAGGCAAGTCATTTTCCCAATAGCCTGAAATGGTGCCGTCTAGATTAGGAATATGACCACCAAATTTAAAATCATATACAAGGCTATTATCTAATGCAATATCCATTTTCCAATTATCACCACCAGCACTCTTCAAATTTGTTCCAGGTCCCCATGCTGGATTTGCGATAACACCAGTACCTGTTCCAACTGAACCTCCGCGTAAATCAACCATGGACCCAAGTTTTCTTGGTGAGATCCCTTGAATGTGAGATGTGTTAACATTAATGGTGATTTTAGTGTCACCAATGTATGAAACCATATCATCAAAATAAACGCCAGCACCATCGTTAGCATTTTGGTAATACCCTATACCAACTTGCGTGTATTTAGTACCTGAGGGAACAGTGGCGTTTGCATGCAGTGGTATCCATTTATCTGCTGGAGAGTCTTTGTCCAATGAATCAGAGAAAGCTCCAGAAATGAATGAATATCCATCGCCGAAAAATTTAATAAATAAGAATGCCTGGTTACCCCCGGTAATCCTATCTTCGTTATAGGTCATGGTTACGCCTGAGACAGTAACCTGCTTTCCAACTGGAACATCTTGAAAGGTTTGAAAATGACTACTTTCATTATTTGATCCATTGAAATGACCCCATATTTTTAATCCATGACTTCCCCAATAGGATGGATACTTCCTTTGGGAAGCATACATGATATCGCCTTTTTTTTCAAAAGCTCTATTAGCATCTCCACCTGTACTTCTGTATCGCTCCCAAACATTTTGGCATGAATCGGTAACACAGTCAAAGTTGGAATTTTTTAGGATGTTGCCAACATAGCTTTGAGCAGACAGGGATACGGTAAATAGAAAAAAAACTGATAACAATTTTTTCATTTAACTCTCTCCTTAGTTATTTAAAAAAATGATTTCCCCCAAATTCATACGTGTAATGGTGAGAAATTTAGTTAAGAACCTATACCAAAATGCATCTAAATAAAAGGAAAAAATGGCATTTAAGCTTCAAAAAATAAAGGACAACGACAAATTCGATATGTTTCCAAAAAGTCCAAAGGTCCGCAAAGAATAGTCTAGTCTAACATCAAAGCCACCTGCATAGAACATGGTGCCAGCGCCAAATGTGAACCCCTCTTCACTTGACGGGTTTCCAAGCCCTTTATAACCAAGTTGAACATTAGAACGCTCAAGAATAGTGAATTCAAATCCAATATTGATAATTTCAACATCATCGCTAGGGATGAATGTGTCAACTGCAAGCGTACCTGAAAGTAAATCAGTATTAATTATTTCTATCGCTGTGCCTACTCTAAAAAATAAAGGCAATGGCCAAGGATCGGTTTTTAATTTTGCCACCAAAGATTCATTGTGGCCTGAGTTATCAGGATCGATATCTATTTTCTTGAATAAATCTTTGCCATCCATAGCCATGTCGGGTCCAAAGTTAGCGATTGACATGCCTATGCGAACCTTATCATTTTTGGTTTTATAGTGAAGTCCGAGATCCAAAGCGAAGGTTGAAGCAGATGTATAATGGATACGTTGCGAAATAAATTTTCCTACAGCGCCAACAGAGAATCTATCTGAAAGCTTAGACCCTAAACCCAAACCTAGAACGTAATCCATTGCGGTCCAATATTGCCCAGTGCCATTTTGATTATTTAAATCTGTTATTTCTTCTCTGCCATAATCCAATTGCATTAAATATCCACCAAAACTTCTACCTTTCTCGAGCTTAATTATAGAAGCAATGTAGTTGAGATCACTTTCAACCAACCAGTTTGCCTTGGATAATAGGACCTCAGATTTTTTTATATTAGCCATCGCACCAGGATTCCAGTAGAGTATTGACGCATCTCCACCTACAGCTGAAAAAGCACCTCCCATTCCAATGGCCCTAGAACCGACCCCTGATCCAAGAAAAGCCGCAGCAGAACTTCCAACTTTTGATTGAGCGTAAAGGGACGAACTCAGGATAAGTATTAGGTAAATAACTTTATTCATTTGATCACCGCTAATTTGCCCGAGGTCTTTCCACCTAATTCAGATTCGACTATATAGTAATAAACACCAAAAGCAACATCCAAATTTTCTTTTGTTTTTAGGTCCCAGATAATTGTTCCACTAAATAGTCCACCATCATGCTGAAGAGAGCGAATATGCTGGCCTCTGGAGGTGTATATATGGACCTTTGCATTTGAGGGTAGATTCTGAAATTCTACTTTTCTTGACCCTCTGCCACTAGTAATGCCTGGTGGGAGAGGGGACTCAAACCGGTGCCCTACAATGTAAGGGTTCGGAACAACTTTGATCTGATCCATTTCTTTTGAAACTAACGGTATATTGACATCAGGTTTTGGTCCATTGAAGGAGTATGTATCGCTATTTCGAAAAGGTTTAGAAAAATCAATAAATAACGTGTCGCCATTACCAAAAGTAAACTCAGTATTTGCTTCTTGGGATTGTCTTTTTGTAAAAGTTATGTTCCAGGTATATCTATCAATTGCAAGTGAATCTTTATCATAAAAATATATGTAGTCGCCTGAATTAATCTTTCCTGTCTCTCCTAAAGGATAATCAAAAAGAAAGAAAGGTACTTCAATGTTATCTGTCAAATTCATAACCTTAAAATTGGTTTTATTGCCAGGTGATAAGTTGTTAAGTGAAATATAAGATCTTCCAAAATCGTCCTTGTCTGAAAAAACCACTGCATATTTATTTGGTACTCTAATTGCTCTTAAATCAACCTTTCCGTCAAAATTTGTGTCAAGGTCAGTAGCGCTTACAATAAAGAAGTACGTATTTTCACCATCATTTCTTTTCCATTCAACATTATCTTCAGTTGTCCACCAATAGGTATTTTCATCATCAGAGGTGATAAACCAATCGTTGTTAAATTCAATTGATAGCCCATCAAAAATATCTGTGTCACTCCTCTCTGTTACATAAGGAAGTTTTAAAGGGTCATTCCAAATAGATTGTTGTATGTATGGATTAAAAAATATTGGGTAGTATTGAAATGAGAGGGTGTGTTCATCAGAACCCAATGAACCGCTTTTGCTTGCTCTTATTCTACCAAGCTTAGTATCAATTTCGTAATCAGAGCTAGGGATCACAAAACCTGTGCTATTTTTAAGTTCAATGCTATTAGATATAAGATTTTTTTTGTTTAGCGCTACAAAGAAAGTATCATTTGGTGTGAATGAATCAAAATTGGTTTCAAGATCTTTAACGCTGTAATGAGTTGTAATGGGTGTATACTCTTCATTATCCATCCAATCAAAGTTAGGCTCGCCAATGTCTGGCAATCCGTTTCCTTCCGATCCATCAATATCGTTGGTATTTGACAAACCATCACTTCCAATGTCGTCTGTGGCCACATCCCAATCTTTATCATTGTCTATGCCATCATTGGAAGTATCATAGAATTCTATTTGATATTGATGTCCAGTTAGTGCTTGTTCGTCGACTATATTTATTTTAAGAGAACCCGTGCCAGGTCCTTGATGTTTTGTTTTAATTGTATCATTGAGCGAATAACCTGCTGCAGATGATGTAGGAGTGATATATGCGGTATTTTGATCTGTGATAATTTCACCAGTTGGTAAAACTGAAATGAACTTTGAATTCTCGGATGGGAAAATATCCTTTTCCTCATCCCCGTGATCGTAGGCAACTAATGCATAATAATAGGTCCTTCCATTTTGAACATCATTATCGATATAGGAGTGAATCAAGCCTGAATCATCACCCAAATAATAAGAATATCCTTTGGTGTCTTGAAAAAGACTTTTAGAGGGATAGAAATATCCTTTAATCTCATCTTTTTTATCAAACTGAGCCAAAGTAGAGTATCCTTGAATAAGACCATTAGCATCCGTGATATTGCGTACATCATTAAAATTTGGATCAGTGGCCCTGTATATCTTATATCCTTGAAAATCCTTTTCTTTGGTAACTGGATCGAGGCTTTCTTCTGCTACTCTATCCCAGTAAAGCGTAACTTTCCCATCTCCTGGAACTGCTGTCATAGTAGGCTTTTTGGGAGGCGGAGGGAATCTATAGTTACTATTATATATATCTTGAACCGTTTTTTTATTGTTGATGAGATCATCGAGATCATTCCCATAAACTAAGGCAATAGAGAAGCGTTCGGTTTGTCCCGCTCTCAAAGGAAAATAGCCAGAGCCATAAATAAAATCGCCATCTTCGCCAGCTATTGGTTTTCCATCGGATATGGAAGCCGGTACATCAAAATAGCCTGGCTTTAGCTGTTCCCATAGTTCTTCATCTTCTTTCGCTGGATATAGATTTGCTGGTGAAAAATAATTGAAGCTTGTAAGGCCTATTTGGTCTGATTCATCCACATCTGTTCGGTCAAAATTTGGTTCTCCTAAAGTAGGCTTACCATCCAATTCTCCATAATCACCTGTCTCCGCAATTCCGTCCGCGCCTAAATCATCGTATAGAACATTCCAATCACCATCATTATCGATTCCATCATCTCTTTTTTCATCGATCAGGTTATTTAGCATACCATATTCGGTTATGTAATCGATATATGCTCTAGGATTTATGGTGTCAAAAAGCACTGTGCCATCCGGCTCAACGCGTCGTTGATTGTAGTGTAAAAAATAATTCTCATCAATAAGGCCATCAAAATCATTGTCAACTCCATCAAAAGCATTATCGTTTGATAATTCTTTTCCATTCGAGCCTATTACTATATTCCCCTCAACTAAATAGGATTTACCTGGATAAATAGTTTTAGAGAACCCGCGAGTGCTAAGTTTTACACTATCTTGATTTGGAATGGTAAACTTAGAGCGATTAAAATTGTTGTCTATTAAAATGACTTGATCACCAGCGCTGATCAATACAGAATCAAAATTGCTTCTCTCAAACAATGGAGCGGAAGCATTTGGGATTAGATCGTAGTCACCATCGTTATCGATTCCATCATAGCTGTTGCCCGGACTTTCCAAGAAAGCATATCCAACCATTCCAACATCTCCAACCCATCGCGGATTACGATCAACATTATTACCATAATCACCCGTATAAGTAATATCATTTTGAACATCAAAAAATGACCAGTCGTCATCGTATTCCTGGGGCCTATCATCCGTTCCGGTAACTCCAACGTAGGTTCCAACAAGCATCCCGAATACAACATTGGTATAGTCTACTGTGCTAGTATTGGTAACTTCATAGACCCAGAAAAGAACATCTTGCGCAAGAAATTGTTGCCATTGCATTCCTCGGACCTTAACCTCTAACCCAAGTCCATTGCGAGATAGATTATTAGAGTCCGGCTTGAATTCAACATTCCATTTATTATATTGAGGGTAATTGAATTCTTCATCGTTGTTGTCATCCATAATGAAAAAGCTTTCTTGCTGAATATTTTGAATGTCTTTACCAAAATATCCATTCCAAGAACCTCTCCAACCTGGATCGCTTGAATCATTCAATTTATTAGGCCAAAAAGAAGGCCAAGTGTTTGAATTAGTGCTAATTGCTATACTTTCTTGGTTTTCATTGAAATAGCCAGACTGTGGTTCAAAGCCCCAAGATTTGCCGCCAGGTGACTCTTCAGGACCAGTGCTAGTAGGTCTATTAGCTGGAGAAATAACTACAGATCGGAAAGTAATTGGATTACCTGCTGTGTCAAGAGTAGTTATCTCAGCGCCTACCATGGGAGATACATCACCAATATAACCATTGTTATCATTTAGCCATGCGCCTCGGGGCCCTTTGTTCGATGGCTGACCAACAACACCCCAATTACCAAATACGGTTCTAACTAAATTTCCATTATGAATACCTGTTCTTCTAAACTGGCGACCCGAAGCTTCTTGAGAATAAGAAAGATCTAATAAAAAAAATAAAAGAATACATACTTTAACCTTAGAAAACATAGCTTAATCCCAATTCGATTCTTCTAGGGTTAGAGTAAAAGGTTTCATTTAAGAACCATTTTGATATTGAGTTTATAGGCTCACCTGTATTTTGACTTTTTGCTATATTTTCCCATCGTGTAAAATCTGCAACACCAGAATCATCGTAGACAGTGTAAGGATTAAGTCTGTCGAAAATATTTTCAGCTCTGATAAATAATCTTAAACCGTCTCTTGAGATGAAATATCCTTTAAGGTCTACATTCCAAGTTAGTGGTTTTTTACCGGAGTTTAATACAAGCGATGAAATATCTTCAGTGCTAAGCGGTGTATAAGGAAGGCCTGATCCAAATTGGCCAATACCAGATATTCCCCAATTTGCTTTATCATAGGATAGAGATATATTAACGGTATTTCGCTGATCCCAGTCTAAAGGTGTCAGTTGGATCTCAGGTAATGAACCCCCAGCTATGGCATTTCGGGCTTGCTGAGGATCGGATGCTGATCCTTTTGCAATCTGAAAGGTATAATCTAGATTTGCCGAAAAACCATTGGTCTCAATCATGCTCAAAGAGAGCACTAATCCTCTAACATAGGCAAAATCTGAATTCTCTAGCCTATTGTATGATGCAGATCCCCCGAAAAGTGTAATTTCTTCAGATCTAGTACCAGCAAGGTCCCTGATATCCCTGAAGTAAGCTGTAATATCCAGAGCCATATTGTAAGAGATCTGCTGCTGTAGACCAAGTTCGCCTTGAATGGTCTTTTCAGGCTTTAAGTTCGCATTTCCAACTACTCCAATATTCCCAGTTCCTTGTCCTAGGTCAAAATCGGGATTCATATAAAGCATCTCAAATCGAGGTATTTGAAAGAAGTGTCCGTATGAAAAATGTATCACTCCAGTAGAGGAAAACGGAAATGAAGCTCCAAATCGAGGACTGATTTTCCATTTAGCGTTGGTATCCCTGAACCAGTATTGCCTCCTATTAGCAATGCTTACAGCATTTTCTCCGGCATCCCAAACACCATTCTCATTGCTATCCTCATATATATTTGAGGGTTTTATCGGGTTATAAATGGACGGGTCGGAGGGGTCACTTAGCATTTTGCCCTTGGGATCAAAATAATCTAATCTAACACCAAGGTTTATAATCAATTCATTCAATTCAATCTTATCCTGAATATATGCGCTGAATTCTATTGGTTTAAAATTGTAAGTGCTCGAGTAGATGGTTGAGTCTGGAAAGCGTTGAGGATTGCCCAAGAAAGGGTCGTCACTTAATTCATTGAAGCTTGCTTTTTCATCAGGAGGACGCAAGCTATAATCATTGAAATTGAGCTGATGTTGTCTAAATTCTACACCCAACTTGATTTTGTTCTTTGAGTTCCACTGTGAAGTAAGATCTGCTTTAAAAGTAGAAGTACTGGTCTCTCTAGAAAATACAGATAGATCTGTTCCCCCTGTTAAAAAACTATAAGGTTGTGAATTTAAAAGCTTGGGATGAACATATAGATCTCTTTTATCCTTATCATAGGTTCTGTGCTGATAAGATTTCTTAAAATGGGTGATTCCCGCATTTAGAAAGGTCTTGGTTGAAAATGTATGATTTAATTGTAAAAGTTGAGTTAAACCATAGCGGTATCTTTTTAGATTACCATCAGGGTTGTAGCGATACATTCTATTATAATCCTGATAGGATACATCATCATTTATAAGGGTATATTTTAACTTAGTGAACGGGGAGTGTCTGTATATCAGCTTCCCTTGAAGGTAGGTTTTTCTATTCCAATTCATAGGAACAAAAGCGCCGTCGCCTTTGCCAGGGTTAAGCGTATCATTACCAACGATCTCTAGTCTATGTAAATTGAAATTATCGTCTTGATCAAAGTATGAAATATTTTGCGGGTTGAATAACCTCTGGCCTTCAAAAACACCTTGATAATAAATATTTCTGGCGGTCAAATTATAAAAGAGTTTTTCTGTGATAAGAGGACCCTCAACATTGAACTCCAGGTTACGGGTAGAAAAAGGATTAACATCATTTATGTTGTCATACAAGTTTGATTTGTTGGATATGAAATCACCGCCATAAATAGTAGCATTGCCCTTAAATGTATCTGATCCATCTTTTGTAACGATATTAACAATTCCGCTCATAGCTTGTCCATACTCTGCATTAAAAGCACCTGAAATAACTTGCATCTCAGATATGGCGCTAGTGTTGACATCCACTATTGTACCCCCATCAAATACATCTGTCATTGGCACACCATCCACCCAATATGCAACTTCGCCTGATCTTCCACCTCGAAGATGACCCTGTACAAATCCTGCCTGCAATTCCAAGACTTCAGCTACTTCCGTGACTGGAAGTTTATCGATCATGCCTCCATCAATTATTGCTGTGGATGCAGTAAGATCTTTGGTTATAAGTGGTCTTTCAGCGACAACTGTTACTTCGTCTCCTGATATAGCTTCTTGAGTTATTGAGATATTTATCGTAGTTGTAAGATCAGATCGAACAATGACATCGGTAACATTTGATTTTGCATAACCGATCATAGATGCTGTAACAGTATACTTGCCTGGCGGTATATTGATAATGATGTAGGTCCCATCCAAATTGGTAGCAGCGCCAAATGATGTTCCTTGCAATATAACATTACAACCGATCAGGGGCTCTCCAGTCGAGGCATCTGTAATAGTTCCAAAAACCTTTCCAGTGATTCCAGCTACTAAATTGGTTTGAAGCGATATGACTATCGCAAATAAGGCTTTCTTAAAAATTTGCAATTTAGGACTTGATCCTAACTAATTGTATAGCTTGACCCCCTCCAGGTTCGAGATCGATCGTATAAGTATCACCCTTTTTAAAGGTTTTATTTATTATATCAACTTGTTCAGGATTGTTAATCCATCCTCCATTCGTTGGGTCTTTGTAGATAGTTGCCTTATAGCTCGCATTATCATTTAAAAAGTTCATTTCTATTTCAATAGAGCGTCCATCTTCATTGGTGATGCTACCGATATACCAACTGTCACTGTTTATATCTTTTCTAGCAATGGTAATAAATTCACCAATCTCTCCATTAAGAACCTTTGTTTCTTCCCAGTCGGTTGGCACATCCAATATAAACTGAAAGGCAGGGTTACCTTCGTAATTACTAGGAAGATCAGCAGCCATTTGAACCGGCGCATAGATTACAACGTATAGAGCAAGTTCTTTCGATATGGTGCTAGGTATTCGATGATTTGGGTTGATTTTACGATCTTCAGGACTATTGTATCTATAATCGACCAAGTTAAAGATGCCTGGCGTGTAATCCATTGGACTTGATAGCAGTCGAGTAAATGGAATGATCGTGGTATGGTTGGGCTTATTATTATCCTTTGATGACATGAACCCGTTGAATTCTTGCCCTTTGGCACCTTCTCGTGACATCATGTTTGGGAAAGTCCTTCGCAGACCGGTATCCTTGATAGGTTCGTGAACTACAAGGCTAACTTCGTATTTAGCTGCGGTCTCTAAGACCTTTCGAAAATGTTCAACCATGAATTGACCATGGTGCCATTCTCTTTGGAGTATGCCATTTTCGTCAATTCTCTTGATATTTTGACTTCCATCATTAACGTATCCCGTTTTAACGACACGTATTCCATTGCGCTGACAATAAGCAAAGGCACTATCAAGTTGGGATTCATAATTTGCAATTTGGGTTCCAGTTTCATGGTGACCAACGATCCTTATCCCTTTCTTTTTGGCATAATCATGAACTTCTTCGCTATCGTATTCTGGATGTGGGTTGTAGAAACCGAAGTTTTCACCATCACCTGTACAGCACCAATTCTCATCCCATCCCGTATTCCATCCTTCGACCAAGAGCCCATCAAATCCATACTTTGATCCAAAATCAATATACTTTTTAACGCGATCAGTCTTTGCTCCATGATGTGGTCCAGACCCCCAAGATGATTCGTTCGTACCGATCATCTCCCACCAAAGTCCAATGTATTTTCCAGGCTTAATCCAGTCTGTATCTTTGAGGGCGTTGGGTTCATTTAAATTTAAAGTAAGGGTCGACTCAACCAGTTTTGAAGGATTGTCACCAACAATAATGGTTCTCCACGGTGTTTTAAGCTCGCCTTCTACATAGACCTTAGTTCCATCTGACCAAGGCACTAGATCGCATTCCAGATTCTTTGTGCCATCTGCTTTTAATGTCATGCTTGAATAATTCGTTAAATTTGCTTCATGAATGGAGATGGCTATCCCATCACTTCTTTGAGTAGTGAATGGTGTTTGCACTGCTTCAGGTCCTATTCTGGGAGGGTTCAGGTTTTCAACTAGGGTTGAATAGGTGTCTCTTGAGATTTCACTTATAAGCGATTTTGCATACAAAAATTCATATCGTCTGTAAGCATAAGCAGGTATCCACCAAGATGGTGAATCCTCGGAAAGATTAAATTCAGTTAATTCGTCCATGATTCTGTATTGCGAATTATCTTTTAATTCCGGTATCTCATAACGAAACCCTAGTCCATCGTCAAACAATCTAAAACGAAGAAGAGTTTGAAAATCGTTTAATTCAGAAGCTATCAAAAGCTCAAGCTCAGTATGATGATCTATTAATGTCTTTTGCTCGCCCCAAACTTGTTTCCAAGTATGATGCTTTCTTCTTTCTTTCTTTTTAATAATGGACAATCCCTCATCAATGGCAAATGCATCTGATATTAAACCCATTTTTGAACTATCAATTATTTGATTACCATTTTTAAAAAGTGTATAGAACAATTGAGATCTTTCATTGTTTATCTTAAGAACCAGCGATCCATCGGGAGATGTTATTTCAGCAAAATTTATCGGTTTTTGAGTACCGCAACCAAAAAAACAAAAGATAATTGACGATAAAATAAAAATTCTTTTAATCATTTTTCTCCATTCAAATATTTAGAAAATAAGTTACAATGCGTGCTAAATTTAATTTTATTTCGATGAGTAGAAATAATTTTTTTAAAAAATGAAAATTAAAAACATAATTACATGGACTTTCTTTTGCGGTTTTGGAATATATGCTCAGCCTGTTGTCGAGCATTCTCCATTATTTCCATCTTTGGACAAACCCATTGTTATCACTTTTTACGCTGATAGAGGATCAAAAGGGTTATCGGATCATAATGGAGATGTATATGCACATACTGGGGTTATAACTGACAAAAGCACCAGACCTTCCGATTGGAAATACGTTAAAACTAGTTGGGGTCAAAATACAAATAGCACCAAACTTACTAGAATAACTTCTAATGAATATCAATTCATTATCAATGATATTCGGGAATATTATGGGGTGCCCTCATCGGAAAGGATCATCAAATTAGCATTTGTTTTCAGAAGTGCAGACACTTCAAAAGAAGGAAAAGATAGCGGTGGCGAAGATATTTTTATATCACTCTATGAAAACAGTATAAACCTAGCGCTAATTTCTCCCAAGTTGTCGGACCTTGAACCCTTTATCGTAAATCAAGACACAGTCGTAGCAATCAAAGCAAAAGCGGTTACCGTTGGTAGCTCAATAAGTTCGATTACCTTATCAGTTAATGGATCAAATGTGAAATCTAGTATTAACGATAGCATATCTTACTTACTAGATTTGAACAGTCCAGGAATTAGGCTTGTTGATATTGTTGCTTTAGATCAACTCGATCGATCAGATACACTCTCTTTTCAAATTATTTATAATGATGATGTAATAGTTGAGCCCTTGCCTTTAGGGGTCAAAGATGGTATCAATTACAATGCAGATGGTTCAGTCACACTGGTGTTGCATGCTCCGTATAAAGATTTTGTATACATTATAGGTGACTTTAATAACTGGGAGATAGCTTCGAATTATCTCATGAAAAGAACATCCTACGATAACGACACGAGATGGTGGATAACAGTTAACAATCTTCAATCCAACAAAGAATACCTATTTCAGTATCTTGTGGATGGGAAATTGAGGGTTGCAGATCCTTATACTGAAAAAGTAGTTGATCCTATGAATGATATTTTCATTCCAAAATCCGTTTATCCTGATCCTATTTCTTACCCCTTTGGAAAGACAAATCAAATCGCTTCAGTCATTCAGTCGGGTAAAGAGGATTATAATTGGAAATCGCTTAACTACAATACACCAAACAAAAATGATTTAATTATCTATGAGATGCTAGTACGAGATTTTGTTGAAGATCATCATTATTTAACTCTTATTGATACGCTTGACTATCTTCAGAATCTTGGTATTAATGCAATTGAACTAATGCCGATCAATGAATTTGAGGGCAATAATAGCTGGGGATACAACCCTTCGTTCCTCTTTGCACCTGATAAATACTATGGTACCAGTGATGAACTAAAACAATTTATAGATGCTTGTCACAAAAGAGGAATTGCAGTGTTGCTAGATCTTGTCATTAATCACTCTTATTCAAGCTCGCCCTTTGTTAGGCTTTATACGGATGGAAAGCCTACAAATGAAAATCCATGGTTCAATAGAGATCATAATTTTGCGAATAGAGATGCTCATTGGGGTAATGATTGGGATCATGAAAGTGCTCATACTCAGCAAATCTTTAAAAGAGCTATAGATCATTGGATGCAAAAATACAAAGTGGATGGATTTAGATTTGATTTTACCAAAGGAATTGGAAATAACTATAAATCCTTAAGTGATGCATGGGGAAGCTTGTACGATAAGGAAAGAATAAATCTTTTAAAGCAAATAGCTGACAATGTTTGGTCCAATAATTCAAATGGCATTGTGATCATGGAGCATTTAGCAGAGGACAGAGAAGATCTAGAGCTTGCTGATTATGGTATTTTACTTTGGGCTAACGCAAATTTTAATTTTTCTGAAGCGATCATGGGATATAATGGCGGGAATAACTCTTCCTTGTCATGGACATATTTCAAAAATAGAGGTTGGAGTTCAGCGAATATGGTGACATACATGGAGAGTCACGATGAAGAGAGAGTTATTTACAAAGCATTGAATTATGGTAATAGCAATGGCAATTATAATGTAAAAAATTTGAATACATCTTTGGAGAGATTAAAGAGCGCAGGATCGATCCTTTTTCTGCTTCCTGGTCCCAAAATGATATGGCAATTCGGTGAAATAGGTTATGATATCTCAATTGATTATAATGGAAGACTGGGAAGAAAGCCTATTAAATGGAATTATCTTAATGAGCTTAATCGAAAGAATATTTACAATACATGGTCTTATCTAATTAGTTTGAGAAAAAAACACTCGATTTTTTCCAACCCACAGTCAAAAATAGATACTTGGTTAAATAGCTCCATTAAGAAAATTCAATATTCGTTGGGCGAAGAGAATGCCATTTTAATCACTAATTTTGATGTGAAAACCTTACAAACATCAGTAACTCTACCCAGCGCTGGCCATTGGTATCATGCTACTTTGGGTGAAAAAATTTATATTGAGGATAATGAACTAGATGTCTCCATACCTGCAGGAACATTTCTATTAATGACCGATTTTGAGATTGATTATTTACCAAAAGGGCAGGCCAAGCTTTCTGTTGAGGAAATCATAATGCCTAAATCTTTAATACTTCATTCCAATTACCCTAATCCATTTAATAGTAGAACATCTGTCAAAATTGATATCAATAAGGACAACGCAGGTTACATTGATTTGGATGTGTATGATATTTCTGGCAGGAAAATAGATAGCATTTATAATGGGATTATTAACAATGGAAGTCACATACTTTCATGGGATGCTTCAAATTTTTCTGCTGGGATTTATTTTTTAAAACTCAGTGCGAAAAATTCACAGCAAACAATCAAATTGCTATATGTTAAATAATAAATAGCCTAAATAATTTAACTAATCATGCATACATGCGTCTAAATTGAAGTTATATAAGATTTAAACGCTCAAATCGCTCATACTTCTTGTTAAATAAATTTTTTAGCTTTATTATCTTTCGCAAAAATTAACCACTTTTGTTAACCGGGGTAAAAAAGCTACTTGAAAGGCAGAGTCTAAATGTATCAAAAAATTTTAGTTTCATTCCTAGTTCTATCAACAATTACTTTTGCGCAAAGAGGTGGTCGCAGTTGGGGAGGTTCTAGTCAAGGCCAGATGGATCCTAGTAAGGCGCCGAAAATTGGCATTGTTTATGGTAGCGTTGTTGATTCTGCGTCATCAAATCCTGTTCCATATGCATCCATCTCAATCGTTAACGCAAGAAGCAGTACAATTATGACAGGAGGCATCACTAACGAAAAAGGTGAATTTTATATCAAAGAAATACCCCTTGGTCGTCATAATGTTGTTGTAGAATACATTGGATACAAGAAAAAACAATTAGGACCTTACACCTTCTTACCTTTTGGTGACAACAAGACCGAATATGATCTTAAAACAGTTTCTCTTACACAGACAACTCTCCAAATGGCCGGTGTTGATGTCGAAGCTGAAAGACCTTTATTTGTTCAAACAGCTGAAAAGAAAGTTTTTAATGTAGAAAAAAACTCACTCTCTACTGGGGGAAATGCAATTGATGCGCTTCGCCAGGTGCCTGGCGTTGAAGTTGACCCTGATGATAATATAAGCTTGAGAGGAAGTTCTAATGTGAACGTCATGATCGATGGAAAACCTTCAAGCATTGCTGGAGGAGATATTAAATCATTACTTCAAAGCGTTCCATCCGCGAACATTGCTGATATTGAGGTTATGACAAACCCCGGAGCCAAATACGACCCGGAAGGAATGGCAGGTATCATTAATATCGTTCTCAAGGAAAATAAATTTGCTGGCTTCAATGGTAATGTGAACACGGGTGGTGACAATTTGGGCGGAATAAATATCTCTGGTCAAGTGAATTACAGGACCACAGCTTTTAATACATTTATAAATTTAGGAAGTAGAGAAGGTATTAGAGAAACCTCCGGAAATTCCTTGAGAGAAACTGATTATAATGGTTTGGTGAACTCACTAGATCAAGTTTCAAGTTCAACATCAGGCGGACCTAATCTATTTGTTAAAACAGGATTTGAGTATTTTATAGACCCAAAACAATCTTTTGCTTTATCTGGTACGATTAGCAATGGAGCTAGAAATAGCTCCGGAGATACCTATACTGTTGATACAGGGCCAGGTGAAAAAAAGTTTTATCGTTATTCTGATAACAAGAGCGATAGAAATGGTTACGATATAAATATGAACTATGATAAGAAATTTAGCGATTCAAAACATAAGCTGACTTCTTTCATGCGTCTTTCAAATGGTTTAAATGATGGTAATAATGAGTTTTACAATACACCTGTAACCGATAATGTTTCAGTGGATAGAGCGAGAGACGGATCAGACGGAACAAATAAAAGTTTAGATTTTCAATTAGACTATGTTAGGCCAATTGAAAAAGGTTCTAAATTTGAAATTGGACTATCAAGCAAGATCACTGATCGTGGCGATGAACAACTATCTTATGCTTTTAATGAATCATTGAAACAATATGAACTTGATAATAATTACTCCAATAAATTCGTTTACGAGGAAGCGGTTCATGCAGCGTATGTTCAATACTCTAGGAATATTTGGCTTTTTAACGTGAATGCTGGTGGCAGGTATGAAACAGTGACCATGCTATCTGAGCTTATCAATACCAATGAGAAATTTGAGAATCCTTACTCAAGTTTTTACCCTAGCTTGTCCATGTCTTTTGGTGCTCCTCAACTATTGCAAATACAAACTAGCTATTCAAAGCGTGTCAATAGGCCAAGATCCAGACAACTAAACCCCTTTTTATCAAAGCAAGATGCTAGAAATTTTAGAAAGGGAAATCCTTTTTTAAAGCCAGAGTATACCGACTCATACGAGATAAATTTTGGAAGGTTCTCTAGAGGTATTTCTGTTAATCTTGGCGCATATTACCGTTACACAACTGATGAGATAGAACGATTTAAACAGGTTAATGAGGATGGAACATCCATAGCAACCTATGCAAATATCGATGAAGAGAGAACCAAAGGTATTGAATATAATTTTGTGGGCACTTTGAGAAAAAATCTTAGACTGATGTTATCTGGAAGTGTTTATTGGGATGAGATCAATTCAGACCTTTTTGGTTCAGATTATAATAAAACAATACAAGGCCAAAGAATTCGCTTTACTACAATGTGGAATATTAACCCCAAGACAGAGTTCATGTTCTTCATGTTTTACAGGCCAGCCTCTGATATAGCGATTGGAACCATGAATGCGCTAAACTTTTCTTCAATGTCCTTCAAAAGAAAATTAATGGATGATAGATTGAATCTTACCCTGAATATTGGTGATCCATTTAACTTGAGTGGTTTCGGTTTTCGAACATGGGGTGATTTTGATGATGATGGAACAAGGGATTGGGAGCAATATTCAGAACGAAAATGGCAAAGCAGAAACATCCGTTTATCCATTGAATATCGTTTTGGCAAAATGGAAGATAAAAGCCGATTTAGCAGGCAGCGTAGAGGCCAAGGAATGGATATGGGCGGCGATATGGAGATCGATTAATCCCTATCATTTTTATTTTATATTAAAAGATCCTTTCATAATCTTTAGGTATGTTATCTAAAGAATGGATGATTTATGGTGCGAATGGTTATACAGGAAGATTGCTGGTCAGATTAGCTAAAAAAAGAGGATTGCAGCCTATTTTGGCGGGCAGATCTCAAGAAGTTGAAACTTTAGCAAAAGACCACCATTTCAAATCAAAAATTTTTTCAATAGACGATGTAAGCCATATTGCTTCTCAAATTGCAGGAGCTACTTTAGTTGTTAATTGCGCAGGGCCCTTTTCAAAGACCGCTGAGAAAATGATGAAGGCTTGTTTAAAGACCAACACTCATTATATTGATATAACCGGTGAAATATCCATTTTTGAACTCGCTAATAAACTTGACAATGAAGCACTTAATTCTAACATTGTTTTATGCCCTGGGGTTGGATCCGACGTTATTCCCACTGACTGTTTAGCAGCCTACTTAAAAGATAAATTACCTGATGCAACACACTTAAAAATGGCATGGGCAACCAAAGGGTCCAAAAGCAGCAAAGGCACTGCTAAAACTGCCGTTGAAGGAATGGGCAAAGGAGGCAAGATAAGAGAAAATGGTAAAATGAAAAAAGTGCCACTTGCCTATAAAACACTAGACGTTGACTTTGGTTATGGACCGCAAAATACAATGACCATTCCATGGGCAGATGTGTATACTGCTTATCATAGCACAGGAATTTCAAACATCGAATTTTATTTTGCGAGACCGCTGCGCACAATCAAGAAACTTCAAAGATTCAGATGGCTTTTTTCGCTGGTGAGATTCAAATGGATTAATCGTTTATTAAAAAAAAGAATTGATAAAACCTGGAAGCCTTCAACTGATGAGGAACGAGCACGCTCTATGTCATATTTTTGGGGAGAAGCTTCGAATGAAAAAAAAGAAAAAGCAGTAGCTCGTTTTACAACTTCGGATGGATATGATGTTACCGCATGGGGAGCCATTCATGTTGCTGAGCATCTTTTAACGGATCACAATCAAAAAGGTTTTTATACACCATCTATTCTTATGGGCAAAGAAATGATTGAGACAATGCCTGGATATTCTGGAATAGAATTTGAAAAAATAATTAGCTAAAACTTTAATTTTATTTTTCACAATGAAAGAATATCTTTATAATAAAAAAAATTTAGAAGAGCTAAAAGCTGATCTTCAAAAAGAGAATTTTAAAAGAGTAACGTATTCATTTTATAAGTACGTAGCTATCGATCAGCCGGAGAAATTTAGAGATAGGCTATATAAACTTTGCTCAAAGAACAATGTTTTAGGAAGGATTTATATTGCGAACGAAGGAATAAATGCTCAACTAAGTATTCCTGAGCATAATTGGACCATTTTTAAAAACAGTTTAAGTCGATTTAAAAAGCTAAAGAAACTGCAGTTTAAAAAAGCGATTGAAGATGGAAATTCATTTCTAAAGCTTATCGTCAAGGTCAAAAAAGAGATAGTTGCCTACAATGTCGATGGCAATGATGTAGATATGGTAGTGGTTGGTAAACATCTCAGTCCTCAAGATTTCAATGAAAAGATAGATCAACATAATGCTGTTGTTGTTGATATGAGAAATTATTACGAAAGCGAAGTTGGAAGATTTGAAAGTGCAATTGCACCTAATGTTGCAACTTCTCGGGAGCTATTGCCTGAAGTCATGGATTTAATAAAATCTCATAAAAAAGATCCTGTTCTTTTATATTGCACAGGAGGTATTCGCTGCGAAAAAGCAAGTTCATATTTGATTCAAAATGGATTTGAAGACGTTTATCAACTATCTGGCGGTATTATCAATTACGCCCATGAGGTCAGATCAAAAAAAATCAAATCAAAATTTAAAGGCAAGAATTTTGTTTTTGATGCTAGGATGGGTGAAAGAGTAACTTCTGATATCATTGGCAATTGCTATCAGTGCGGTATGCGATCAGATGATCACAAGGATTGTAATAATGATGCTTGCCACGTTTTATTTATCCAATGTAAGAATTGTGAAAAGGAATTTTTAGGATGTTGTTCAAAAGATTGCATGAATTTTTCAAAGTTATCAGAGGATGAACGAAAAAAATTTAGAAAAGACCCCAACAAAATTGTATACAAAAAAAGGTATTCAATGAGGGCATTAAATTCAAATTAGGGAAAAAAAGATGAAAAACTTTATAATCGCTACTATGTGTTTGGGTTTTTGTTTAACAGCTCAAAGAACGAACAAACCAGTAATTCATGCTAAAGATTGGGTCGCAATTACCGGCAAACCCTTGGGGGCAACAGCAGGAGCACGCATTTTTTCAAATGGTGGCAATGCTGTAGATGCCGCATGTGCAATGCTAGCTGCTACATGTACTATGTATGATGTTTTGAGTTGGGGTGGTGAAACGCAAGCACTTGTCTATAACCCTTTGACAAAAAAAGTTATTGGTATAAATGCGCTAGGTGTTGCACCTAGTGGGGCCACAGCAAATTTTTACAAAGAAAAAGAGTTGAACTATCCACCTCAGTATGGTCCCTTGTCTGCCGTGACACCTGGAACACCAGGCGGACTAATGACCATGCTTGCAGAGTATGGCACTATGTCGCTAAAAGAAGTTTTAAGACCGGCTTTAGATATGGCACAAGGATATCCAATGGAAGCTCAGGCCGCTAACGCGATCGAAAGACATAAAGAAAGAATATCTGAATGGCCTTATTCAAAAAAGATTTTTTTAGTGAATAAAGGCGAACGCTCAGCACCCAACCCTGGTGAAATTTTTAGACAGTTAGATCTCTATAATACGCTCAATAAATTGATAGAAGCTGAAGATCGGGCTCTAGCGAAAGGAATGTCTAGAAAAGAAGCGATATATGCAGCAAATGATAGATTTTATAAAGGAGATATTGCAGAAGAGATTGCAAGATCTACACAGGAGCAGGGGGGGCTAATCACCAAGGAAGATCTTACTAACTGGAAAGTTGTCATTGAAGAACCTGTGATGATCGACTACAAAGGAATTGAAGTTTATAAATTAACCCATTGGGTTCAAGGCCCAGCCATGTTGCAATCATTGAACATGCTCGAGGAGTTTGATCTAAAATCAATGGGTTATAATTCTACTAGATACATCCATACACTATACCAAGTAATGAGTATGGCTTTTGCTGATCGGGACTTTTATTATGGTGATCCATACTTCCCGCCAGAAGAGCCTATCAAAGGATTGTTGTCAAAAAAATATGCCTTATCAAGAATCAAAGAGATCGATAGTGAAAAAAATGATCCGAAAATAAAACCAGGCGACCCATATAAATTTCAAAGGGGAGGCAAGAACCCATATCTGAATATTCTGAAAAATTGGGGAGATGACAACAAACGATTGAACCCCAATGATGGTAGTCAAGATTTTTCAAGTATGGAAAAAGAATTCAACCTTGGAACAACAACCATTCAAACTGCTGATAAAGATGGATGGATTGTTTCAATAACCCCCAGTGGTGGCTGGATACCTGCCGTCATAGCAGGAAATACCGGTATTGGCCTTAGTCAGCGCGCTCAGAGTTTTGTGCTTTATGAGGATGAGAATCCGTACAATGTTATTGAGCCTGGAAAACGTCCTAGAGCAACATTAACACCGGCATTAGCAATCAAAGATAAAAGACCCTTTTTGTCATTTGCAGTTCAGGGTGGAGATACACAAGATCAAAATCTTTTGCAATTTTTTCTTAATATGGTTGAATTTGGAATGAATGTACAAGAAGCTGCAGAAGCTGCAAATGTGAACAGTTATCAAATGTATAGTTCTTTTGGAACCCATAGTAAAGAAGCTGGAAGAATTGTTGTGCGAGATGATACTCCTCCTTGGGTTATTAAGGATTTGAGATCTAAAGGTTATAATGTTGTAACTAGAAGATTAACATCAGGCCCGATCAATGCAATTTGGTTCGATCATAAAAATGGAACGATGTGGGGAGGATCATCAAACTTTGGTGAAGATTATGGAATTGGTTGGTAATTTTATATATTATCCAGGATTCATATTTGTTTGATTTAATTACAATTAGCAATACTATTATAAAAAGCGGAGATAGCGATGAAACAATTATTAACTTTATTATCAGTCATTTTCTTAAATAGCTGTATGAATAATTCAGTAACCCCTCCCATTGCGGAAAAACAACCTTACGAGATGATCAAGCACAACGATGTGCGCGTAGATGATTATTATTGGATGAGACTTACCGATGATCAAAAAAAAGCAGAAAACTATGATGAAAAAACTCAAAAAGTAGTCGATTATATAGATAATGAAAATATTTATACTCAAGAAAGTCTAAAACATACAAACAAATTCCAGGATAAGCTTTTCGATGAAATTGTTGGCAGAATAAAAAAAGATGATGAATCAGTTCCCTATTTTAGTAACGGTTATTTTTATTACACCAAATATGAACCTGGTAAAGAATATGCCATCAATTGCAGAAAAAAAGGAACTTTGGACTCCGATGAGGAAATAATTTTGGACCAAAATATTTTGGCTGATGGAAAAGATTATTTTGCGGTAGGTGGTTGGAGTGTAAGCCCCAATAATGAATGGTTGGCATATAGTACAGATTATGTTAGCAGGAGAATATATACGGTGCATTTTAAAAATCTGCTCACTGGTGAGACTATTCAGAATGCTATTTCAAATTCCTCGGGAAGTGTAGCTTGGGCTAATGACAATAGAACCGTTTTTTATACCTCAAAAAATGATGTCACGCTTTTATCTGAAAAAATATGGCGTCATAAATTAGGCTCTGATAGCAAATCTGATGAAATGGTCTATCACGAGAAAGATGATACTTTTTACAGTGGAGTATATCGCTCTAAATCTGGAGATTATATCATTATCTATAATGTAAGTACTCTGGTTAGCGATTTTCACATTTTAAATGCTGATAAGCCAGATGGGGATTTCGTGAATTTTTCTCCTAGAGAAAAAGAACATGAATACTCCATCGATCACTACCAAGATAAATTTTTTATCATATCCAATTGGGATGCGAAGAATAACAGACTAATGGAAACATCTGAAACTAAAACTAGCAAAAAAAATTGGAAAGAAGTCATACCTCATCGCGATGATGTTCATTTACTAGATATGGAAATATTTAAAGATCACCTTGTTATCAATGAACGAAAAGATGGACTTAGAGGGCTTAGAATAATTCATCAAAAAACAGGGAAAGATGAGTATCTCGATTTTGGAGAAAGCACGTATACATCACGTATTTCTACAAACAGGGAATTCAACACCAATGTTCTTCGATATAGCTATTCATCAATGTTAACCCCAAGCTCCACCTATGATTATAATATGGATAGCGGTCAATTAACCCTAATGAAACAGCAAGAAGTTGTAGGTGGATATGATCAAAATAATTATGAGTCTGAAAGATTGTATGCAATCGCTAGAGATGGTGAGAAGGTACCAATTTCAATAGTATACAAGAAGGACTTAAAAAAGGTTGAGTCGCAAAATTTATTATTATATGCATATGGGTCCTATGGATCAACTATTGATCCATATTTTAGTTCAGTTAGACTAAGTCTGCTTGATAGGGGTTTTGTCTATGCGATAGCACATGTTAGGGGAGGTCAAATTTATGGTAGAAAGTCCTATGACGATGGAAAGATGTTAAATAAGAAGAATACATTTTACGATTTCATTGACGCAGGCAAATATTTAATTAATGAGGGCTATACAAATAAAGATCAATTATTTATTGAGGGAGGCAGCGCAGGTGGATTACTTATAGGAGCAGTGGTCAATATGGAGCCTGACCTGTGGAAGGGTGCAATATGTGCAGTACCTTTTGTTGATGTAGTTACAACCATGTTAGATGCTACTATTCCTCTTACTTCTGGTGAGTGGGATGAATGGGGCAACCCTGAAGAGAAAGAGTACTATGATTATATGCTTTCATATTCTCCTTATGATCAAATAGAAAATAAAGCCTATCCAAATATGCTGGTAACATCAGGTTTTTTTGATTCTCAAGTGCAGTACTGGGAGCCGCTGAAGTACGTTGCAAAGCTAAGGGATAACTGGGCTGGAGATAATAGATTATATTTGCACATGAATATGGACGCGGGCCACGGGGGTAAATCGGGAAGGTTCAGAAGATATCGTGAAGTTGCTCTTGAATATGCTTTCGTTCTTGATCTTGCAGGAATTAAAGAGTAATGAAAATGACTTTTCTTTTGAATTAATAAAAAAATTTGTAAGTTTTTTAAATGAAAAGCAAAATTACATCACTACTTACTATTTTTGGAATATCTGTGGTAATGCAAGGGTGTTATACCCAGCTTGCTGTTTTTTATCCTGATCCGAGTATCGTTGATGAAGAACAAAGCTTTTACAATGATTATTCAGCAACTGTCATGAGGCCAGATCTATCCAGATACGCTCAGGATCAGGGTTCAGGATTGCCATTGGCATACTCATCTATGCAAAATAGGTTTAGTCCATTTTCTGGTTATGCCGGATATAATAGTTTTTATAATCCGTATTACATGTACAGTCCATACAACATGTATGGTGGCAATTATTACAATGGTTACGGCTACAACCCATACGGTTACAATTATACCATTGGTGGCTACTCAATGTTCGTACCTGTTGGGGAAGAAGAATTGAGACAATTCAATAAGAGAATGCTTCAGAAAAGAGCTCAACAGGCAAAAACGAATCTTGAAATTAGGCGTAGTTCTTACACTGGAACTCAAAACAACAGTTCTTCTTCATATTACAGCGGATCTAATAATTCTTCTAGCCGATCCTACGGTGCTTCAAGCACACGATCCTCAAGTTCTTCCAGATCGTCCTCTAGTAGCGGTCGCAGAACTACTAGAAGAAATTAAAAATACTCCATAATATCTCTATTTATTCATGTTAAGCGTTTCAAAGCGACTTTTACTATTTTTATCATTTTTTATAAATCTAAAATCACAATCTGCAGCTGAGGCAATCCATATTTTAGAAAATGAGATTGGTTTTGGGGCACGTTCTTTATCAATGGGAGGAGCATATACGTCGTTGGGGAATGACCCTTCAGGAATGTATTGGAATCCAGCTGGATTAGCTAGTATTAAAAGTGGTGTGGTCTATGTTGAGACTCACAGTTTGGATTATAACAATAGTATTAATTATTTGAATCAAATAAAGGAAAATCCTCTGAAAGTAGGAAGGCTGAATGGCTTTGGTATAACTTTTCCAATCCCTACTATTAGAGGTAGCCTCGTTTTAGGAATGGGCTTTAATCGCCTTATACACTATGACCAGTTGGTTTCTTTTTCAGGATTTAGTAATACCGATAATGGTCTCACATTTCCTATCAATGGTAATAATGTGCTTTTTTCAAATAATGTATTTAGAGAAGAGTTAATAGCAAACACCGGGTCATTGAATATGTGGTCTTTTTCATTTGGTATTGCGCTTGCAGAAAATTTATCTGGAGGCTTTTCTTTATCAAGAGTAGTAGGTGATGAAAGTTATGATTTTAGATTTATCCAAAAAGATGACAAAGACATTTACAATGTATATCCATCAGATTTTAAAACTTACAATCTTGATCAAAAATTAATAACAGATATTCGATCATGGAATTTAACGGGTGGACTCAAAGCGATTGTTTCTGATAATTTGCAATTTGGGCTATCATTGTCACTTCCCATGACCATTAATATAGAAGAACAGCATGCTACCAGCGAAAAAATGATATTTGACAATGACGAAGAATTCAATGTCAATGAGAGTGGATATTATGTATACAGAATAAAAACACCTATGGTAATAGATTTTGGCTTAGCTTTTAAAATAAATGATTTTATTATCTCAAGTGGCTTCAAAATGAAAGATTGGTCAAAAACTAAATTTGATTTAAAAGGCATTGATGATCTTTCCGAGGATTTTGAATACTTTCAAAGTGAAAATATATTCTTAGCAAAGGATTATGGCCTAACGATGCAAGTAAAGATTGGAGCTGAATACTTATTAAAAATTTCAGATACTTTTGGTTTGAATATTCGAGCTGGTTACAACGAAACACCTTCGCCAGAAAAATCTACTATGCAAGAGGAAGCTGTCGAACGAATTTCATTTGGCATTGGATTTCCGCTTAGTTCAAACATCTTAATAAATGCAACGCTAGTTAATTCAAATTGGGATAAAATATCATCAGATACTTATGCGCCATCAGAGGCAATTGAATCCGTTAGCGCAAAAAAGATTTTTATTAATACCGCATATCTATTTTAATTAAATCTTTTAGATTATTGCTTGTAACTGCAACTTCGCTACAACTAATTTTGCATTCAATTTGGATGGCTCGGTAGCTCAGTTGGTAGAGCAGAGGACTGAAAATCCTTGTGTCGGCGGTTCGATTCCGTCCCGAGCCACCACTAAATCCAATATTATCAAGACTACAAGATTCATTCTGATTTCCGTTCAGTTTTTATTAACAAGAAAAACAGTCTAGATTATATTATTTTATATAATTCTATAATCTCATATTGATTAAATTTAATACATCTATTGTAGATGAAATAAAGAACTCTAAATTTTATAACCAATTGTAAATAAAAAAGTAGATGTTCAGAAATTCCATGAACAAATATAGAAGAGAAATTTTATTAGTCATATTTTCTTCAATCATATCAGTAATAATTATCGATATGCTTGTTGGAGCATTGATTATAAGAAATACTAAATTTAATGTTCTTAAACCCACTAAGAGATCAGTTTCATTGCGAGAATTTAATCCTTTACAAGATGTTTACCTTACTCCCGATGATTTATACCTATCAACTACAGATGGCTTAGACAAAAAACCGTATAGAATTAATCTTAATCATGACGCATTTATAACATCATCGACTAACGACCCTAAAGATAACAAAACTGTTGATATCATTTTTTTTGGTGGTAGTACTACCGAAGCATTATTTGTTGATGAAGATAAGCGTTTTGCTTCATTAGTAGGAGCGCTACTAAGCGAAAAATTTAATAAGGAAATTATTAGTTTAAATGCTGGTGTTTCCGGGAACCATAGTATGCACTCGCTGATTAACATGATTGCAAAAGGGATAAAATATAATCCAAAGATTGCTGTTATTATGCATAATATTAATGACTGGACTTTATTATCTAGAACGGGAAATTACTGGACTTCACCCTCCTCAAGAGAAATTGTAAATGATCAAAATAAAATTATCAATCAAGAATCAAAATCATATATATTTTTTCGTGCTATAAAAAATATTTTTATACCTAATACATGGATTTTAATTAGATCTTTAGGTTTTAGTACTTTTTTTGGCCAATTAAACGATTCAGAATTTGATGGTTTTAGAGAATTCTCTTTTACCCCGAAAGATGTAGAGTCCCACTTCAAATCTTCTCTCAATTCTTTCATTGGTATCTGCAGGGCATGGGATATTATACCAATCTTAATGACACAAATACATATATTTGATTCGAATAATGATTTTTTTGGAGAAAAAGAAAAAAAATCAATTTCAGTTTCACAATTAAAGCTTATGAAATATCAAAGTGAATTTAATGATTTCATTAGAGATGTTTCATATAGTCAAAATGTTTTTCTTATAGATTTAGATAAGATATATTCTGGTAAATCAACACTAACTTATGATTGGGTTCATTTAAATTCAGATGGAAGTAAAGAAGTTGCAGAAAAAATATCTTCTGAAATAAAGAATAATTTTTCAAAACTTTTTGAATGAATAAATCTTTAAGAAATATATATATTTTAAGCAATAAATTTAAGTGTGCATACATGTATTACTGGAATCAGCGTTTTTCTTTTATAGATAAATAGCATAGGTTAACAAATTTTTACTAACAACAAAGCTGTTATTGAAAGCTACTGAAAATCCTTGTGTCGGCGGTTTGATTACGTCCCCAACCACCATCTTTTTATCTTTTTCATTACCTCTGGCCGTAATTATGCTCTGTTCTCTCTTCATTTCTGTCAGTAGCAACACCGGGATTTGGACTTAAATCCGTTATTTCTTGTCTTAAATCGGTTGTCATTACTATCTTGACAGATTCTAATGAATCTTTTAATTGTTCAGTATTTCTTCCTCCAATTATAGGGGATGTTATTGCTTGATGGCTACTTGCCCATGCTATTGCAAGGCTTATTGGAGAGTGTCCATATTTCTTTGATAACAAAATAAATTTTTCAGCTATTTCAAACATTTCAGGTTCATTGTATCTAACTTTGTACATTTTATTTTCAATTAATCGTCCTTTTGTTGGTTGATTTTTTTTAGCATATTTGCCCGATAACAAACCACCTCCCGTTGGGGAATAGTTAATTACACCTATATTTTCTGATATTGCCATTGGCAAGATCTCAACCTCAGCCTGTCTTTTTACTAAATTATACATTGGCTGTATACACTCAAATCTATTCCAGCAGTTTCTTTCCGAAATGCCAATTGCTTTAGCAATTTGCCATGCAGCGAAATTGCTTGCACCTAAATATAGAACTTTGCCAGTCCTAACTAGATCCTCTAAAACTCTCATGGTTTCTTCGATAGGTGTCAGATCATCAAACCTATGAAGAAAATAAAGATCAATATATTCAGTATTAAGTCGCTTAAGACTTTCATTGATTGATTTCATTATATTCTTACGTGTATTGCCCCGTGAGTTAACGTCATCGCTGGTTGGAAAATAAACTTTACTAGTAATCACTAAATCATTGCGGCTGCCGCTTATAAGTTTGCCAAGTATGGTTTCGGATTTCCCTTTTTCATATACATTAGCGCAGTCAAAAAAGTTTATTCCTGCATCACGGCACTGATTGAACATTTTAGCAGACTCTTTTTCATCTGCATGACCTCCAAATGACATCGTTCCCATGCAAAGCTCAGAAACCTCTATCCCTGTTTTTCCTAGAATTTTATATTTCATTAATATTCACCTTTAACATTTTATTTTGAAAAGTTGATTTACGCGCATCGCTTTTAATAATGTAATGCAATGTCGTAAAATCCCCATCAAAATCCATTAACCCTCTATCAGCGAGCTTATCAAATACATAATCCAATAATAAATTAGTAAAATCTTGTACCTTAATACAGCTGCTACCCTCAACTGCTTGATTAAGTCTACATTCTAAATCATTGACATTATCAAAACCAATATACTTCATATCAGTATAGGTACTTAACCATTTATCATGAACTAATTGTTTGTGAGGCAAAGGCTCTTTATTATTAGCCTCTTCAAGCATTTTAATAAAAATTTCTGCGCTCACATAATGTGTTTTTACAAAGCCAAGAAAGTCTTTTCTAATGATATCTACTTCAAATTTTTCACTCATTGATCTACTATTTCTTGAATATTTTGGTTTCAATTAAGAATAAATATTTATCAATTTTAAGATCTTGACCTTTAGTCTCATGTAAATGTTTTTTTAGTTTATCGTATTCCCCTCTTCTTTTATTCGTAATATCTTGCCACTTATCATCATGAATTAAAAATTCAGTAAGATCTGCGAAAAATTGATCATCTTCTACTCGACCATATATTTTGTGCATGTTTGAATATTCAGCATTAGTTATAAAATCCAAGATCTGAACAACCTTTTTTAAAGAGCTGAGTTGTTCACTGGTTATATTCTCAGATCGAGCATTTAGTGTTCTATTTAATAGATCAATATGAATCAATCTTTTGCTTTGTTTTTTTTCTCTCATTCTAAATTATCTTTTTTAATTATTTCCCATCCTTCTTCTGGTCGCATGTGCTTCAGCTCTTGATCGGTATAGCCCATCATTCTAAGGTTCATTCTCATTTTATTGGTCATCATTAAGGGAATAGAAACTTTAGATTCAAAAGGTTCTAATGGAAAAAGAACATGCCTGTTAATGGTAATATTTTTAAAATTTAAAGGATTTTCTAAAATTAAATTACTTATACGATGAAACGTATCGCCAAAATTAGAATCAACTTTTACAAACTTTATCCAATCCTTTTGAATTCTTGATGTAAGTTTTTTATTCGTTTTATAGAATTTTAGTAAATGCTCTTTCATAACAGCCGCTCTTCCCAATGAGCAATTTTTTGGAGGTTGTTTATATCGCAATATGCTGAGATTGAAATATTCAATACCTCTAGTTTTATAACTAACCAGTGAACATTTAAAATAGTAAGTATTCTTTATATGACCGAGATCTTGATCTAATAATTTGAGTTCTTGTTCAATATCATCTAATTCATTTTTCTCAATTTTGAGTCTTTCCTTATAACGATAAAACGTCTTTTCTTTTTTTTTAAATTTGGCATAAAGATCGTTAAAGTGCTGAATTTTCTCTCTATCCAATTTGTCAATTCCGGACATTATATTTGGAGTTACATAGTTAAAATTTGTT
>CACBUT010000008.1:0-52596 GCA_902542445.1 uncultured Fidelibacterota bacterium
TTGATGAATCAGGCATATAAGTATCATAATAATTAACCACCTCTACTCTTTGAGATGGCACTTCCTCGACTAATTTAACAAAATTAGAATCAGATGTAAAATTAGCTAACAATCTTTTCTGAATGTAGGATGTATCATTTCTAGACAGCTCCTCAGAAAACATTACAATCGTCGCGGTGGTATCAAAAATCGTATCTCTTCTACTCATAGGAAAGCCAAAAGTGGTATCAAATTCAATATCATAGCCCTTAGGAACATTAACTTCGAAGGTTTTGTTATTAAGCGTAATTGATTGGACACCTAAATAAGTTGAATCACCAGTTAATGAATCTCTAACAGAATTTACTACGTTAAATGTCCACCATCCATCTTTTGAATATTCACCAGTAATTGATTTATAAAAATTTTGGGCATCAAATAAATTTTCCATATTAAAATGGCTTTTATCTTGGTAAAACTCTTCTTCGTCCCAAATGGCTCTTGGCACATAAATACAAACAATCATAAAGAGAAAAGCAACGACAATGCCGAGCTCTAATAAATCAGAAAACAGTTTTTTATTTTTTTGAAAATAATTGTTGGTTTTATTGCTCATTAAATGTTAACCGGGATAATTAGACAGTACGTAATATAAACACTTTTAACCCATTGTAAAAAAGAATTAATCTAACATAGTTCGTTTAAATATAGGACCTGAGTTTTCTGAACTTTCCATCAAGTTTTTGATTATGTTTTTTTGATTTTTGCTTAGTGACCTTGGGGTTATTATCTGAATCTTCACAAGTTGATCGCCCCTTGAAGATCCTCTTACTTTTGGAAAGCCTTTTCCTCTCATCCTTAAAATTTGACCAGATTGAATGCCAGAAGGAATTTTAAGCTTTGCTTTACCGTTTAATGTTGGTATCTCAAACGTAGCGCCAAATACAGCATCATGAAATTCAATTTGCGCCTCGGTGATTACATCTAAATCATTTCTTGTAAAAATTTCATGCTCCACTTCAATAAAAAAAATGATAAGATCACCCGAAACCCAACCATTAGGACCTTTGTTTCCTTGTCCATTCAAAGTCATATATTGACCATCTGATACACCTGCTGGAATCTTAACTTTTATTTCAACTGATTTTCTTTGAATGCAATTTCCCCCGCATTCATTGCAAGGATTTTCAATTACTTGACCACTGCCTTGACAAATGGGACAATCGCGAACCGTTACTGACTGGCCAAAGAAGGATTGAGACATTTGTCGAACTTGCCCGGCGCCATTGCACTGTTTGCATGACGTCGGCATTGTGCCTTTTTTCGCACCAATCCCTTCACAAAGTGAGCAAGTTTCATGTCTTTTAATTTTAATTTTTTTATCAACACCGTTGAAAATCTCTTGATAGGTTAATTTAATTTCAAGTTTTAAATCTCTGGCTTTCCTAGTTCTTGAAGTACGCCTTGAACCTCCAAAAATTCCCCCAAATGGATCAAAATCTCCTCCAAAGATATCTCCAAAACTACTAAAAATATCTTCCATTGACATACTTCCATGAAACCCTTGACCAGTGCCTGAGCCACCCATGCCGACACCTGCATGACCAAATTGGTCATACTGATTCCTTTTAGTTTGATCGGATAATATGGAATAAGCTTCAGCGGCTTCTTTAAATTTTTTTTCAGCCTCTTTGTCGTTAGGATTTTTATCAGGGTGATATTTCATAGCAATTTTTCTGTATGATTTTTTTATCTCATCAGAAGAAGATGATTTGTCAACGCCTAATATTTCGTAAAAATCTTTCATGATGGAGTTTGGTTTACCACAACTTTTGCATGTCTTATGACCTTGTCCTTATACCTAAAGCCTTTTTCATAAACTTCAATAATTTGATTATCTTTCATTTTAGGATCTTGCTTCATCAGAAGTGCCTCATGAAGATCGTGGTCAACAATATCTCCTACCTCACCAAATTGAACAACATTCAATTCTTTAAGTTTTTTGTTAATTTTATTAGTTATTAAATGAATGCCATCTATTAATTTTTTAACAGAAGAATCTTTTGTATCAGATAAAGCATTTTCAAGCCTGATTAAATCATCTAGAACAGTTAAAATTGATATTATTACAGATTCTCCTTCATATTTAAAGAAAAGTGAAAATTCTTTTTCTTTTCTTTTTTTATAATTTTCGAATTCAGCTTTAATCCTCAGATTCTTTTCTTTTGATAAACCAATTTCATTCTTAAGAATTTTAATTTCTTCTTTAAGTTTTTGATTAGGAGTTAGGCGTATTTTTTTATCTTTTTTAGAGGGCATTTTGGATTACTTCTGTAAATTTTTTTAAAATAATTTGTTTATTAATATAATTAGTTCTTTTTGGACCAATCACTGCTAATCTTCCTAAAACTGAATCACATTCAAAGTTCATAGATATGATTGCGCAATTGCTAAAAATGGAGTCTTTATTTTCACTTCCAATAATCATCTCAAAAGATGAGTCAGAGAAAGCACTTTCAAAATAATTAATCAAATATTTTTTGTCTAATGCTGGCAAAATACGTTGAAATTGATCTATATCTTGAAATTCTGGATAGTCTAATAAAGTGCCAGCTGACGAAGTAAATATCAATTTTTCTTTATCAATCGAAAAGTATTTTTTCGAATCATTGATAATGACTTGAATTAATTCATGATTATAATTTTCGGTATCATTCAATCTATGTATTATAGAATTTTGTATTTGAAATAATGACAAACCAATCAATTTATTTTTTAACTCTAAAACAATTTTGTCTATAAACGAAGTTTTAATCCTTAAATCGATATTTAATACAATTGACCTAATTAAACCATTATCCAGTGTCAAAATCATCATTAATCGAGAATCACTATTTATATTAACAATCTCTATGTTTTTTAATATACTTGAGTCGTTATCGTGAAGCATAACAACACTATACATATTGCTCATTTTGCTTAACATATAGGCTGTTGCTTCTAACAACTGTTCTGTATTTTCAGAACTAGAGTCTAGTTTTTTTTCAATTTCATCTTTTTTGATTTGATTATGATTTAAAATGTCACCGAAAGAATCTACATAAACTCTATATCCTAAATCAGTCGGAACTCTTCCTCCGGATATATGATAATGCATTAAAAGATTTTTCTTTTCAAGAGAATTCATTAAAAATCTAATGTGAGATGATGAATAGTTTTTGAAACAATGTTTTTTTAAATAGTTTGAAGAAATTGGTTTGCATAAATCGATGTATGATTCTATGACAGCATTTAATACAGATAACTCTTTAGGCTCAATATTTATTTGATATGAAAATTTCATATTATAAAATTAACAGATAATGATTTTTCCAGTCAATAACAAGTATTCTACTTTATATACTTAGATGTAGCTCTAATAGATCCGATTGTGCTTATCATGATTCCAATGAAAATAAGTGTTGCTGAAAGCAAATATGGGTCAAAGTTAATCTTAAATGAGATAATATCATCAATAACAGTATTGCCATAATCAATTAGAAAATACAATGCAATTGCTGACAACATTGATCCAAAAAAACCATGAAAGAGACCTTCGACTATAAATGGAAAACGTACAAATGATCTAGTTGCTCCAATTAACTGAAAAGATTCAATTAAGTTCTTCCTGGAAAATATCGTAAGTCTGATTGTGTTCGATATTACAAAAATAGAAATTGCCAATGATAAAATAAAACATAGTATAGCAATTTGGGAAAATCTTTCATAATAAGATTCTATTCTTGAAATTAAACCTGATTGATATTTTATTTCATCGACAACTGGAAGCATCTCTAATCTTTTAATTATAGGCATAATTTCAAGTTTTTCTATACCGTCTTTTTCGACGTTTACTACGCAACTCGCAGGTAATGGATTAAACCCAACTAGATCAAAAATGTCCTCACCAAATTGCGATTTGAAAATTTTTTCAGCGTCTTTCTTTGAAATCAAAGTAGTGGATCTTACACCCTTTATTGATCCAATCTGATTGATAGCATTCTTCAATTCATCATCAGTAAATCCTTCTTTAAAAAAAACTTCAATTTTATATTTTGCTCTTAAATATTCTATGATCTTGTTTGTGTTTTGGTTGGCCAAAATAAGAAAGCCAACGATAGATAGCGTAAGAAAAACAGAAAAAATGGTAGCAAAAGAAGTTAATTTGTGCCTAAAAATATTTTTAAAACCTTCTGCAATTAAAAATGAGAATTTATCCATTTTAAGACCTCACGGATCCATTCTGAATTTCAATAATTCTGTGACCTCTGCCTTTAATTAGATTGTAATTATGAGAAGCCATTAAAATTGTAGTTCCGGCTTTATTAATTTTTTCAAATATCTTAATTAATTCAAAAGAAGTTACTGGATCAAGATTTCCAGTAGGTTCATCTGCTAATAAAATATCAGGGTCTTTAATCATAGCTCTTGCAACACAAGCTCTTTGCTGTTCTCCGCCAGATAGTTCATGAGGATAATGATTTACCTTATTGCTTAACCCAAACTCATCTAATGATTTTTCCACCAATTCGGTAATTTGTCTTTTTGGAAAACCCAAAACATGCAGAGGAAGAGCTATATTTTCAAATAAATCTCTATCATTCATTAGTAAATAATTTTGAAAAACCATTCCTATCTTTTGTCTCAGCTTAGGTAGCTTTTTTGACTTCATTCCTGAAGAAGTGAATTTATTTACAACTATATTGCCCACTTGAGGCAAAATATCCATATAAATTAAACGAAGCATGGTTGTTTTGCCTGAGCCTGTAGGTCCGATCATAAATACAAATTCAGATTCGTTTATATCTAAGTTTACATTTGTAACACCTCCACCTTTTTTGAAAGTGTAGGATACATTATCTAAGTGAATCATAGTTTAATTTAAATTATAATCTGCCGACTAAAAAAGAAGATAAATAAAATAAAAATATATAGTTAATAGTATAGCAGAAGATATCCGACTTATTGGCTGATTCATTTTTGATATAGCTATTAGTAGAAATCCCAATATGAATAAAAAATAAACTTCTCTATTCATCATTTGAATTGGTGAGTCGAGCTGAGAAATCATGGATGAAATACCTAATACACATAATATATTAAAAATATTTGAGCCTAAAATATTACCTAATGAAATATCACTTTCTTTCTTAAAAGCTGCTACTACTGAAGTAGCTAATTCAGGCAATGATGTGCCAAAAGCAACTATACTAACACCAACAACAGCTTCAGATATACCTAGCTTTTTAGCTAAAGAAATTGCGCCATCAACAAATAAATCAGCACCATAAGCTAAAACAAAAATTCCTCCAAGCAGATACAGAAAAATTCTATTATTAGAAGTAATGTTATCAGGAATTTCTTCATCATTCTTTTCTTCAGATATACACAATAAAATATAATAGATCAGACAAAGAAACATTATCATTCCCTCGAATCTGCTTATTAACCCATCGAAAGCAAAAAGAACAAAAATTATTGTAATGATTATATTTATCCACAAATCTTTTTTTATTTTTTTATAAACACAAGAAATTGGAAAAATTAATGAACTCAATCCTAAGACTAGTCCAATATTAGCTATATTTGAGCCAATAGCATTACCTACTGATAAGGATGAACTATCATTTAATGCAGCAGTTATACTAACAATTAGTTCAGGCAAAGAAGTGCCAAAAGCAACTATTGTAAGACCGATAATTATTGGAGCAATATTTGATTTTTTAGCAATGCTAACGCTGCTCCTTACAATCCAATCAGCTCCAAAATAGAGCATTATAGTTCCAATAAGTAAAAAAAATATATCAATTATCATTTTATGAAAAGTTTATTATCATTGATATATTTCCATACAGGTTGAGTTACCATATATCGTATGGTTTTGCCATTTTTCCATCTTTCTCTGATAATGCTTGAGGAGATTTCAATCCTAGGAATATTGGAAAATTGTACATTTGATAATATCCAATTAGGTATGTCACTTGGATTAAAACCGGGTCTAATTGCAACTATCAATTTACACTCATTTAAAATTTTCTTAGAATTTTTCCATTCATGGAAATTCTTCAAAGTGTCACTTCCAATTAAGTAATAGAGGTCATTTGTTGCTATATTGTTATTATTTTTAAAAGTGATGATAGTTTCATAAGAATAGGAAACACCCCCTCTTTCCATTTCAATATCAGATAATTCAAAATTAGGGTTATCTTTGATGGCTAAATCTAGCATTTTAACTCTCATATCGATTTTTGAAATTGTCTTACCTTTTTTATGAGGAGAGATATTAGCAGGAATAAAAATGATCTTATCAAAATTTTCTGCTTCAAAAATTGTTTGAGCAATTATTAAATGTCCTAAATGTGGTGGATTGAATGTTCCACCAAATAGACATATTTTCATAGAAAACTACAATTCATAAACACGTTTTTTTACAAACCAATCGTCAACTAGATATTCCATCTTTATTTCTTTTATAAATTTTTTGTTTTCAATGTAATACTCATTAGCCTTATCAAGGTTTTTTTGATGGATATGGCAAGCTATAATTTGCATATGAGCAAACCCATGAAAATCGGTATCATAATATAGTTCAATAATTCTATCAAAAGATAAAAGCGCAGCTTTATACTCTTCAAGCTTCATATACAGTATACCTGATTCATATACTTTCCTTGAGAGCTTGTTTCTAATTGATATGATAGCATTTTGGACCTCATCTCTTTTTGGAGAATCTGGATAATCATCAATGTACTCCTGGAGTTTTAGCAATGCTTTCTCTGTAAATGTTTGTTCATGAAAATATTTTGGAGATAAAAAAACATAGGATTCACAGATTCTGTAACGAGCATTCTCAATGTAGGGGCTAAATTGCATTCTGCGAATTAATTTATCATATTCCTCAATTGCTAAAAGATATTCTTTTTGCAAAAAAAGAGATTCTGCTAGATAAAAAAGAGCATCATCTCCAATATCAGTATGTAGAGCCCCGATTACGACTTTGTTAAACTTTTCTTGCGCTCTGGAGTATTTCTTTTTTAAAAATAAACTTTTTCCATTATCAAATTCTTTTTCAAAGTCAATACTATCAAGACTAGGGCCACTAGAGCAAGAATTCAAAAAAAACATCAAAGCGAATAATATAGCATTATGAATAAATGTCTTTAATTTCATCATAAAAATTACCACATATAGGTAACTTTAACACCATTTACAATTTTTCCATGATTTGAGATGTTAAAATGTGACAGAGCAATGTTCTTTTCTTCTCTTTTACCAAAAATTTGTGCGTCTAATGCACTTATAAGATGATTAATCATAATTGATGAAACGGCATATTTAGAATAATGTTTCATACTATTACTTCTATATCTGATGTCTCTGTAATGATCCTTTCGTTTTGTTAAAATTATGGATTCTACATTTTTTTTGCGTACTGAAAACCAATTACCCGAACTATCAAAAGGATCGTCATATTCATCGTCCCATCCTCCGACAAATTGATCATACTTTCCAATGTTCTCATAAAAATCTCTATCGCGAATCACTTTGATTTGGCTAAAGTCATACATTTTTAAAATTGATACTAAATTATAACTTTTTTCGTACTTATCGTTCACAATTAAATCAAGATGATGCGTTCCAATTAATATATTTTTCCAATCATTTGGAAAAATTCTTTGGGTATTTGCATACCATCTGTCTAAAGCCCAATGATCATCAGCAAATGACTCAAATTCATTTTGTAAGGATATTGCTTCATTTTGTAAGGAATTATTAGCATACCAAAATATTAACTCTGAGGAAAAAAACACCAACGATTTCCAAAATGGTTGTTCACCGGACAGCTGTCCCCAGCCAGGCAAGATTAGTGATTTCATAAATAACGAATTATTGTTTTTTTCCGAAATATTTAAATTAAAGGAGTGATATTTTAAATTAACTGCAGATTGACACAAAATAATTTCAAAAAATAGCAAAATGATAAATTTTCTCATTGAATAAAACCAAACAATAAGGTCAAATAAATTCTGGGTTCGTTTCCATATTTTTCTGTATAATTAAATTTAGTCTTTCCAATGTGGTACTCAATACCCAAAGCGGTAGGATAATTATAAAAAGATCTTCCGTAAAGTCTAAATTCTAGACCATATGATTGTTTTCCAGAAAAATTATCAATATTTCTATTCCACGCATCTCCAATCTGACCAATAAGACCTATTGAACTTTGTTGCAAATTAAACCAAGCGAGCTTAAGGTTTTTATCATTAAATAGAGTTCTTCTTAAAAAAACACTACTAATAAATTTACTAGTTCCTTCTAAACTATAATAAGGATAGCCTTTTATGCCAGGCATTCCTCCTGAAAAAAAATAAAAAAATGAGTCCACCTCTGTATTATTCATTATGCCGGCATTTACCGAAAAACCACCACTTACATTTTTTAACATTGGTATTTTTCTAGAATAAAAGGCGTTTATTTCAAAATTAACAAATTCATTATTATTGAATTCAGAAACGAGTGTTCCAGAATCAGATAAATTTAGACCTGTAATAAATTTACTTTTTTCATAAGCGAGGCTAGAATAGAGCTTAAAACCATTTGGATTCATTTCTTGATCTACAGATCTTTTTATCCTGTCAATATTCCAGTCTATAACAATTTTTCTTCCTTTAAAATAATCATATCCTATACCAGACCGTAATTCAGGCCTCCCTAAAACTGCCTGCTTGATTGAGGCTCTATACTGAGACCAAACGCCATAAAGACGAAGGTTGGTATAGTAAAAAGGTATTTTAAGACCTGATTGAAACTCTAGCAGTCTAAATTTAAGATTATTGTCAAGCTTATAAACCGAATAATTTTCATTTTCAGAAATATTCCTGGTCTGGAAGTACGCATCAAAAAAAACTGTAGGAAATAAACGATTATAGTTAAAATTGATAAAAAAGTCAAAATCATTAAGCCTATTTAAAGATACTCCACCAATAACATCGACTTTATTTAATATTTCTGTCGTAGAGAAGTACAAACCTGGTTTTAATGTACCATAATCAAAAGATATTCTAGGCAAATAGAACATGTTGGGAAAATCATCTTGGTAGGATTTACCTACAACATTTTGAGAACCACTGATCGGATCTTTTAAATTTGTATTTTTTTGAAAATAGGAAGGAGAATATCCCACATTTGAAGCATCAGCTATCTCGATTGAATCTATAATAGCTATTTTAAATTTTCCATTTTCAAAAACTGAGTAAACAATTTCAGAATTGCGATTAATATCAGGCATAAATGATCCGCCAGATGTATTTGAAATATAACCTTGATTATTTTCACCAACATAATAAAGATTATGTATACCGCTTCGATCATCGCTAAAAATATAAAATTCTTTACTTGTAGAGATCTGTCGATGATCAAAAGAATCACTATCAATTAGCTTAACCATTGATGAATCTAAGAGATTTATCGTGAATATTTGCCTGAAGTGATTGTTTGTAAGATCAAAATACAAAACATCTTTATCGTTGTCATAGTTCAAATCTGAAACAATTTCATTGTTCTTAAAATTAGTGATTTTTTCTGACTTACTGGTTTTCAATTCAACTTTAAAAATATTATTTGTCCCATCGAAAGTAGAGATATAATAAAGCGAACTGTCTTTGGAGCAAAATATTGGGTTAAATGCTCTAAAGTCTTGAGTTTTTCTAATTTCAATTTTTTTTTCGAGATCAAATTCATAAATATCAAAAAATCGAGAGCCATACTTGTTTCCATATTTTGACCGTTTACTATAATATATACTATTGCCGTTAAAGGAAGGACGACCAATAGCTCCATCCATAATTTTTTTTGTTTTTCCTTCTTCTAGGTCATAAAGATATAGACTAGTTTGCCCAAAATAATCATTGCCCTCATTAGAAATATATGCGATTGACTTCCCATCTTCACTCCATGTAGGAAAAGTATTAGAATATCCATTATCAATTATTACTTCTCCCTTAATTTTATTTTCTAAAATACTTTGAGTTAACAGAGTATATCGTTTTTTCAAAGTATTAAAAAATTGGTTGTAAAGCTCTTGTCCTGAAATGCCTAAGTTTTTCTCAATAGATTGATCGATTGAAATAGAAAGGGGTTGAGATAATGATAGTAATATTTTTTCAAATACCTCAGGTCCATATTTAGATGCTATATATTTTGATAAAGCAAATCCAATATTATACACCATTTCGTTGCCGAAACCTGACTTTCCAAATACATTGATTTCATTCCAAGTTAACAGCCGATCATTAAGTACTTGATCTCTTAATAGCATATCTCTTGAGGAATCCCAATTATCCCAATCTGCACCAGGGTACATGAATTGAGCAATGCCCTCTGCTAACCAAGGTGGAACTATAGAACCAGGATAAGAATAGCTAATCAGAGTGTTGGGATAACCATATAATACATCAGGTCTTTTTTCCTTCTCATAACCAATGAATTGTAAATAAGAAGCTGGTATAGAATTTCCAAATTTTTTTGATTTTTGAATTGAAACTATATGTGCAAATTCATGAGTTATAACGTTTTGTAGCCAACGGTGTGACCCCCTAAGCTCAAACTCTAAAGGACTAGTCCAAATAATAATTTTATTATCGTAAAAATAAGCTGCTCCATTAGATATATCATCAACATCGGTAAATATTATATTAGTTTTTTTATCTGGTTCATAATTATACAGTCTTGTAACGGGTGTGTATATAGTTTCAGCAACTTCAGCTCCTAGACGCGCTGATGATTCAGTTTGATTATAATAATGAATCCTAAAGTTTTCTGTTTCAAAACTCATCCATTCAATCTCAGGGTGATTGTATCTAACTTGTCCGCTACCAATAGAAATTAATATGACAAAAAAAATTGTTTTCACTTGATAATACCAAATTTAATGATTTTCTTTTGATTACTATTTGCATTTGACGCATTGATATGCGATATATAAACACCGCTATTTAAATCATTGACATTGAAAATTATCTCTTGGTCACTTGCGTTCAAAATTTCATTTTTTTCAAATTTTTTATTAATGGTCTTTGAAAGATATCCAGCAATATCGAAAATATTTATTTGAATGTTTGCCTCATCATATAGATGCATTCTAAACTTTATGTTCTCGCCATAACTTGGGTTGGGGTAGACATATGTCAACTTTTCATTAAATATATTTTTTTTTGATACATTTAACTTTTCAGGTAATTCAATTACTCTACTATTGGTTGGACTACCATTTTCGTACATCCAACTATTGAAAATAGATTCATCTGTTTTTTTTATTTTAATAATACTCTTTTCAAGAAAGACGGAAAGATAATTTTCAAAAGAACCTAAAAATCGTAATGCATTCTTAACATTAGATGAAAAAGATTTGATGGTCTTACCTCTATTATTTTTAAAAATTATATCTCCATATTTATTTTGATATATTATTTCAGGATTATCATCATCTAGAATATCCATGATTAATATTCGTTTAGATGCATTTGCAATTATAGGAAAATCATTTACAATGGTTAGATTTTTATTAAAAGCATAAATATCACCATTTTTATCAATAGTTAAAATTTCAGCCTCCTGGTCTTGGTCAATATCGCCAATAGAGAAAGTTTCATATTTACTGATTAAGTAATGAAAATCATCTGGGTTTAATATTGAGGAGAATTGCGATTCATTCTTTTGATAAAAATATTGAAGACTGTCATATTGAGAAAAATAACTTACTTCAGCCTTGTAGTATAAAAAAGTAGAGTCATGGACAAAGAATAATAATGAATCGCTGTTATCAATAAATCGAATAAATGTTGGCTCGAAATCAAAATCTAAATTTAATTCATCAGAGAGGATGAAATTTTTATTTTCAATATCAAAGTTAAATAAATTGTAACTATTTTTTGATAGACTATGATCGTACGTTATCAAATTTGTTGTGGTGTTTTCTCCTACTACAATTTCTGTATTTGAAGAACCAACAGAAAATGTATGGTAAATTTTCAGATCATCACTCCACCATAAAGAATCACCATTACCTATGAAATCTAAATTCCCGTCTTTGTCGACATCATATTGCAAAACAATGTTCTTGTTGAGATCTTTTAAGCGATAAATCTCATTAAGAAAATTTACGGAAAAACGCATTGTGTCATTTGTGCTAGAAATATCTAAGACTTCTATGTTGCTCGAGGAATTTGAATTAGAATTAGAATTTGGATAAGTAAGAGCTGTAAAGGACATGGAATTGATGTTATTTGAACGAAAGTATTCTTCATTCTCTAAAAACCACATGTCTCCAAAATAACCAGACGATGGATCAGTTAGTAGGTTAGATATGTAGCCGATATCTTGTGCGCCATCAGCCTCTTCAAGATCAATTCCTCTCATTGCTCTATCTTCATTTATATTAAATGAAGATATCTTATTTTTGATTATGTTTTCATCAATATGCCAGATCAATAATCCTGATGATGGCATGCCAATATCGTAATTTGGAATGCTCGTAAAAACTCCATTCTTATCTTGTTTCATACCTACTGAATCGATCAATATCTCTAAAACCTCAGGATAGATGTTTTTTTGCTGGTAATAAGCAAATCTTGATGAATCAATGCCTACATTATCTCTGAACCAGTTTGATCTATTTTCAATTAAGAAATACTCGCTTGAATTTATATTCAATTGAATTATTTGGTCTTTTGTGTTGGAAGCTAAAAAAATATCATTTTGACTTTGTTCTATAACTGTGGGTTTTTCCCAACCGGCATATATTCTTGTCCACGGGTTAGGTCTTGAAGGAACTATGCCTCTTAAATTGTTAGATCCTTGATCCATCAAAGCAAAAATACCAACTCCCGATGCCCCACTATCAAGCTCCCATAACGGAGGTAATCCAATTGCAAATCCAATCATCAATGCCCAAGTTCCTGTTACAGAAAACTGCAGATCGCAAGGAGAATTAATTGCTGATGCTAAAGCTTCATCCATTATAGCGATGTTTTGTGATTCAGGAAGAATAATACCTTTGTTTATTATTGAATTGCCGCTTCTAATTTCATCTTTAAAATACATATTGACCATATTTTCATCAACATAGGTAGAGGGAATATCCTCAGGTGTTGGATCTAAAAAAGGAAGATCGAAATCTTGACCTAATCCCGGGTGAATAACAGCTATTAGGTCAAAACTACCCAGATCAATGCTATCTCTAGCATAAGCAGCAACAACAGCATCTTTAAGAAGCTCAGTGATTCTTTTTTCATGATCATTTTCTTTACCTAATTCATTATAATAATTCATGCGTTGATCAATTAAATAACTATCTTGACTATTTTTTGGAAAGATGGTCGAATAAGCGGTGTCAATACCAAAAGTACCGTAAGAAACATTTTCAAAATAATTATTCACGGCAACAAGTTGAGATTGAAAAAAATTTTTATCATGAGGCCCAGGATCAATTGTTTTATTAGAACAAAGATCATTTGCATCAAATAAAAAATTTCCACTGCCAGTAAAACCTGGATAATCACCCTCAGGAAATGAGACTCTCAGCAATGCTATCTTGAGCCTACCTTGTATTTGATCTGCAGATAAAGAGATCAAAGATGACAACAATAAAATGATTACTTTCATTTTATTGTTGATTATATATTGCATTTTTTAAAATTGCATATTCATGGAAAACCTCATTGTATTGGTCAGAGGATGACCTGGTTTTCCTGAAGTATAGCCAAAATCAAATCCATAATTTGAAAACCTTAGTCCAATGCCGAATGTTGGATTAGAGATTTTCCCTGTTTTATCATAATAATAGCCACTGCGTAATGCAAAGTAAGTAGAATACCAATATTCAAGTCCAAAGTTATGAACTAATTTATCTAATTCATTACTAAGGGAGCGATCATCCGCAGAGCCAACTTCTTTCTGACCCCATTCATTATATATCCCCCAATCGCTATCGCCATATGATGCGCCAAGCTCTGATGCGGTATTGATCATTTCTTCTTTATCGGGTTTATTATTACCATTTGCATCACCAACCCATGACCATCCCCCTATTTTTCTATCAGCATCTTCTCCCGCAGGTGCTTTATCGATATCGCCACCTAATAACCAGTCATCAACCCAAGAGGTAAAGATTGCTTTAAAAAGAGGATCCTTATGAGCAGTCTCTCTCTTGCCATCGCTATTGTAATCATTATTCTTTAAACTACTTTTTCCATTGCTGTCAAAACCTCCGATGATTCCATCACCATCCCAATCCATATCAGGATAAGATGCGACAAGAAGTTTATCCATATCATAAACAACGCTTAATCTATTAACTTCACTATTGAATAGTTCATAGGCAAAACCGAATGTTAAATTGGTTGGTTGGGGGTCAGCCTGATCGGGATCGATAAATGATACTTTCGGTCCAATGTTAGTCATTGTGATTCCAAGGTCAAGAGTTGGCAATAACCAACCTTTTTTCATATAGCCAAAATCAAATCCAAAATCTATAGAAGTGCCTTTTCCTTTTTCAGACCCCGTGCCTAATTCAACCAAGTGCTGATATGAGAGTTTTGCGTTTAAACCAAATGATGACGTTTCATTGATTTTCTGACTATAAGAAATAGCACCTGCCATCATGTAGGAAGTAAATTTGCCTTGGTATTGAGCATATTCATCCATTCTTACTTGCTCGCCAAGATTGAGATAAATTAAATGACCACCAATGGTTCCAAGGTTTGGAAAACTCTTTCTATATCCAAGAAATTCATAATACATGTCATCTGCTAAATTAGGCAGCCAGTTAACATGCATAAAAGCAAGCTCAGAACCTTCTTGATATGCTAAACCTGCAGGATTCCAATAGCTTGCGTAAGCATCATTTGCTACAGCAACTTGTGCTTCTCCCATACCACCTGCTCTCGCACCAGGGGAAATTAATAAAAAGACCGATCCGGCCTCACTTTGTGCGTTAAGTAAAGAGCTGATTGATAACAACAGTGCTAACGACACAGATTTTAGTAAATATTTCATATAATACCTTTATTAGAAAAAAAATGTGTTTTTTAATTATGGACAATTAAACCGTTAACGATTCTTTATAAAGCACTCCGTTATTGATTGTATAAATTAGCTCTATTTGTATATCAATGCAAGATATTAGAAACCTACTAACCATGTGGACAAAATTGGAAAATAAGTTATCAAAATAACGCAAAATAACATTACAAAATAAAATGGCATTGTCGATGTATAGACAGATTTCATACTTTCATTAAAACGATATGCAGACAGAAATAGATTCATTCCAACAGGAGGGGTTAGGTATCCTAATTCTAAGTTTGCTATAAAAATAATAGCTAGGTGGATAGGGTCAATGCCAAAATATGCAGCTATTGGCTTAATAAGCGGTACGACGATAATAGTTGCAGAAAAGATATCCATCATACAACCAACGATTAACAAAAACACATTTAATAAGATTAAAAAGATGTATTTAGAGGATATATTTGTTTTTACCCACTCTAGAAGCGTCATCGGTACCTCTGCATCAATAATATAGCTTGTTAAACCCATTGCTACCCCAAGTATGATTAAAACCCCTCCAATTAAAGCGCAGCAATCGATCAAAATATTTCCTACTTTTGAAAAAGAAATATCTCTATAAATGACAACAGTTATAAAAAGAACATATAGTGCTGAGATAGCAGCTGTCTCTACTAATGTCATGTAGCCACCAAAAATACCAAACATAATTATAAATGGAATAGCTATCTCCCATTTGCTTTCTATCAAAGCAGATTTTATATTGTTTATTTTGAAATCATAAACTGCTACAGATTGTCTTTTTGAAGAAAAAATTGCCCACGAAGCAACGATTACAAGAATCAACAAACCTGGAATTATGCCTCCTAAAAAAATAGATTTAATTGATACTCCTGCTGTAACTCCATAGATTATCAAAGGCAAGCTTGGCGGAAACAAAAGACCTATTGAACCTGAAACTGTTATTAATCCGAGTGAAAAATCTTTAGAAAAACCATCTTTAATAAGCATTGGCATCAATAATCCACCCAACGCTAAAATTGTTACGCCAGAACCTCCAGTGATTGCCGTAAAGAACCCACATATTATAACTAAAACTATTGGTGTTCCACCAGGTATCCAGCCGAACAGAGCTTGAAACAAGCTTAAAAGACGTATGGAGGATTTGCTTTCTGCAAGAAGAAACCCAGCAATAGTAAAAAGAGGTATCGTTGGTAGAGTTGGAGAAACGACGATCCGATAGGTTTCTGCTGATATCGCTGACAAAGGCGTCCAGTCAAACCAAAACAGTAAAGCAGCTATTCCACCAAGACCTAAAAAAATTGGAAGACCATAAAATAATGAAAAAATGATAGAAAAAAAACTGAACCATAAAGTTACTGACGACTCTCGAACCTGTGGAATTGAGACAATTGAAAGAAATAACAAAATTGAAATTAAAAGAGCAAATCTATTCTTTAATGAACTATAGCTTTTAAAAAATAAAATGACCGACATGAGCATAAGTGATATTGGCATGATAGACTGAGCAAACCATCGTGAAATTAAAGGAGATATGTTTACAGGGTATTGATATTCGACAGTTACCAACTGAAGAGATCCCCAAAACAAGGAAATAAGAATAATCAAGGAAGTACTTTTAGCAATGAAATGTTCTATGCTAAAGCTATTCTCAGGCTCAAATAAATTTGAAGAAGATAACGAAAGGAGCTTTCCCCTGCTGGAAGCAAGCACAGCTCCAAAAAAACCTACCCACAACGTTAGATGTTGAACTACCATTCTTGATGAAGTAATAGCTGTGGTTCCAAAAAAACGAGCAACAACTTCCAATACAGGCAGACTTATTAAAAGAGCTATGATTATATTTGTAAAATAAAATTCGAGTTTTTTTAGATTGCTAGTGATCAAGTTTTATTAACGAACTTCCATCTTGTTTTTTATTTGGATAAAGCGATCATATACCGGTTCATCAAGCAGTGAACCTTTAAAATAAGGCAACATTTCTTCAACTAGATCTTTCCACGTCTGTAATTGCTCTTGTGTGGGATTATTTACTTTTAAACCGTATTCTTTCATTATCTCTATAGGCTTATTCATTTCAAATCTGTTTTTCTTTTGAAAGCTATCACCAAGCTCTTTTGCTATTACTAACATTTTATCTTGATTGTCTTTGTCGATCCTATTCCAAGTCTTGAGGTCAACCACAATCCCTCCAGTTAAATTTCCCCATTTCATATTCAACATGTTGTCTGCTATACCGAAGACTTGCTGAGATAAGACATACATTGGATTCAATCCTATGCAAGTAATTAAGCCAGTCTGCATTCCTGATAATACATCTGTCATGGCCATTGGCACTTGATTATAATTCAACTTTTTGTAAAGCTGAGCTGATTTATAATCACCAGCCCAGCTAAAAATTTTATTTTTTTCAAGATCTGTAGGTGTATAGATAGGGTCAACCGAAAACCAATATGCCCATCCAACATCAACCATTGTAAGTAATTTGAAACCGTTTTTCTCTGTTTTTTCGTACAAATCAGGTTCTAACTCACTCCTAACAAAATCAACATCATCATATGATTGGTAGAAAACAGGGACATAAAAAATGCTAAAATAAGGATTTATTTCACTTAAGCCCTCAGTCGTTATGGCACCTGCGTGTATTTGACCAATACGCATCTTGCGTATCATATCTCGCTCATCGCCAACAACTCCACCGGGATAAATTCTTAACCGAACCTCTCCATTGGTAGCTTTTTTCCACTCTTGCCCCATTCCAACAAGCATGCTATGCCATTCTGTTCCTTGAGGAGCAAGTGTAGCCATTTTGATTGTTATTTTTTTCTTGGCGTCTACATTGGTAGTCAGTAATGATATGACCAAGAAAATATATTTTAGGTAGGTTTTAGTAAAAGTATTCATCAATATTATCCAGAAGCCATTGCGCTCTTTTATGATTAATATAGTTAGTTAAACGTAATTCTTTATCGCTATTGATATCAATATTTAATGCCCTGTAAAGGAGATTGGTGAACTCCCTTTTATCTTGATTTAATATGGAAACATTTTCTGCATATGTCACATAAGGAGACATATCGTTTCCTTTTGATAATTCAACAGCTTTTTCAAAATACATCCTGGCAGTATCTTCTCGATTTCCTTCAAAGTCATGACGTATCATTGTATACGATATCATTGCGGAGTACAAACTGCCCATTTGCCAATTTGGATCTAAAGCTAGAGCCTTATCAAATAATACGCCAATCCTTGGAATTTTTATTACCCATTCAGGCGAGGCTTCACTTGATGAGATGGCTCCTGCAAAAGCCGCACCAAGCCAGTAAAGCCCTTCAACATCCTCTGAAGTAAATGGTAATATCATTTTTGAGTCACTTGTTAACCAATTGTCAAATTTTTCATATTTTTTATTAAATGCTGTGATACCATAATCAATGGCTTTTTCAAATAGAACCAAAGCTTCTTTATAATGCGAGGAGGCTTTATCAAGATCTGTAAATTTATATTTATTAGCTTTTTCAATTTGAAAAGCAAATCCTCGCATCGTTATGTACTTGCTTGCTTTCAATAAAAGATTAATATTATCAGGGGAATTCTGAATTTTCCTCTCTATTCTTGATATATAGTATCCAAATCCTTCTTCAGTTAAATCTGGAGCATGCTTGAGCGCAATAACTGAAGGGCTACAGCTCAGGAAAAAAAGTAAATTTAGTAGAAAAAATGTTTTTTTGCGCTGAAAATATAAATTTCTAATTATGAAATTCATCATAAACCGGAAAAGCATCGCAGAGGTCATTAACTTCCTTCTTGACTTTGCTAATCACTTTGTTATCGTCAGGATTATTGATAACCCTATCAATTAGATCGGCTATCATACTCATCTCTTGATTACCCATACCTCGTGTAGTGATAGCAGGTGTTCCAATTCGTATTCCGCTTGTAACAAAAGGGCTTCTCTTGTCAAAGGGAACCATATTTTTGTTAAGATTGATGCCTGCCTGTTCTAAGGATTTTTCAGCTTGCTTTCCAGAAATATCTTTATTGGTAAGATCGATCAACATGACATGTGTATCTGTTCCCCCGGTGACTAAATTATAATCTTTTTCAATTAAAGATTGAGCAAGGGATTTAGCGTTTGAAACAATGTTCTTAGCATATTGTTTGAATGACGGATAGAGAGCTTCTTTGAATGCTACGGCTTTTGCTCCAATAACATGCATTAAAGGACCGCCCTGAACACCGGGCATAACTGATGAATTCAACAGCTCAGAAACCATTTTTAATCTTCCTGATTTTGGAGCAATTGCGCCCCAGGTATTTTCAAAATCTTTCGGCATCATTATAATACCACCTCGAGGACCTCTTAAGGTCTTATGAGTGGTAGAGGTTACTACATCACAATACTGCATAGGAGATGGATGAACACCAGCAGCAACTAAACCTGAAGTATGTGCGATATCAGCCATTAAAAACGCTCCAACATCATTTGCAATTTCTCTAAAGTTTGAAAATTCAACTTCGCGAGGATATGCACTTGCTCCACAAATTAAGATTTTCGGCTTAATTTCTCTGGCCATTTTTTTTAAGCTTTTAAAATCAACCCTGCCTGTATCCTTATCAACTTGATAAGCTGCAGCATTATAAAGTTGGCCAGAAAAATTAACCTTACTGCCATGTGTCAAATGACCACCGTGAGCCAGATCCATTCCCAGAATAGTATCATTCTGATTTAGGAATGTAAGGAAAACAGCCATGTTGGCTTGAGATCCTGAATGAGGCTGAACATTTACATAATCACAGCCAAATAACTCTTTAGCTCGCTCTATGGCTAAATTCTCCACTTCATCTACGTGCTCACAGCCACCATAATATCTTGCACCTGGGTAGCCTTCTGCATATTTGTTTGTTAAAACACTGCCTGTCATTTCTAGGGTGGCATAGCTAGCGAAATTTTCAGAAGCAATTAGTTCAAGAGTATTATGCTCTCTATTTAGCTCTTTTTCAAGAATGTTGTATACTTCTCTATCATTTCTCTTAAGATGACTAAAATAATCTGAAGATGAACTTTTACTCATATTACCAGGATTTATCCTTATTTAATCTTTCTGATACCCAACTATAGCAGCTACCGGATGTCTTAACATATCCCTTATTTTTTACGTCATCTTCCATCATGAACCATTGAGCTCTCTCAAATAAAACCTCATTATCTCTGAGCCATGTCTTTGAACGAGCATATCTTGTATAGTTTCTTTTTTCAGCTTCATCAAACTGTCTAAAAGCAAGTGATGCAATAATTCTGTCATTTGTAGTTGGCTCACCGGATCGACAAGCCTGAAAGGCTTTATAGTATAAATTGCCTTTAGCTGCATATGCCTCTCCTTCGCCCGAAAGGGTTACAGCTTTGTCGGCCCAATCAAAAGATGATTTGTAATTTTCATCCTCTAAATAAACTTCAGATATTTTAACTGCTATTCTGAAATCTCTTGGATCTAACCTAAATAGTTTCTCAAGAGTTTTAGCAGAATCGTCAAGCCTATCAGCGGAGTCGTAAGCCTGAGATAGTTTTCTCAGAACAACTTTGCTGGAAGGATCCAAGTCAGCAACTTCTCTCAATACATTGACAGCGTCTCTGAATCTATCAGCTGAAGATAATTTATCGGCATAATCAAGGCCATAACTTATATTTGACGGGTTGTTCTCGAATCTGTTTCTATATACATCTAAGGGATCTCTTCCACTTTTTTCATAGGCTTGTGCTAAATCGCTTTGAGCGCCTTCATTGTTTGGATCTATTTCCAACAAATCTCTCAAAACAGCAATTTGGTCATCAAAAAGGTTCTGGCTTTGATATAGTTTTGCTAAATCAGTTTTAATTTTTACATCTTCCGGGGCAAGAACAGACAGTCTATCCAGCTCATTCATCTGCATGTCAACTTTGCCTTGCTTTTCATATGAAAAAGCAAGTCTTTTTCTTAGCGCAACATTATCAGGCAGATAAGACAAGCCTTTCAAAATAACGAACTCTGAACTATCATATTTCCCCAAGTATTCAAAAGCAATAGCATAATACAGGTAAACTTCTGATGGATCATCTTCATCGCAACCTATATCAGTTAATTCACCATATACTCTAACAGTGGATTCCCAGTCTCTATTTTTATAAAATTCCGCAGCAGTACTCATTAGTCTAGGACAACGAACCTGTTTAACAGAATCTCTTTTTGCTCTTTCAATAGCAGCTAGCTCATCAGGTGATGCTTGCGGTGGAGCACACATTGTCAAGAAAATGGAGATAACTCCAATCAATGAAATTTTCTCAAATAGTTTGCTATGCATTAGTTTCTCCTTTTTAAAAACCAAATATCTCCTAATGAAATAGAAATATTGAGGTTTTGAATTGTTTCTTTTAGATTTAATCCTTCTCTATTTCCTAATCTATAGGACAAATCTATTTGATTGCCAATCAGACCAAATTTAAATCCAAAACCAAATGAAATACTATTCTCAATTACGTTCGATTGAGATAAATAATATTGGTATTTGGTTTGATTGATACCAAATCTTAATATCAATTGATCTTGCCAGGAATTAGAATTTGGATTTCCAAACCTTAAAAAACCCATACTAATTTGATGATGATTGTTAATCTTATCCTTAAAAATAGAATTAATATTAATATTGTTCCCAAAATCTTTAAAACTTTGATATTCTGAGAAAGCATATAAGAATTCGTTAAAATTATAAGTAAAGCCTAGCCCTAGCTCAAAGGGAGAATAAATGTCATCGAGAGAGGTTGTATCAACATCTAATTCATTTGGATAATCAGCTGCATCAAAGGCAAAATTGTTGTTTCTATCTTCATACATGTCAAAAGTATACAATATTGCATTTATGGGTTTTGGAGTAAAAAGTATTTTTGAGAATAAAGTTAGATTTCTTCCTTTATTTGAAAAAATATTTCCACTCATATCAATGGAATATGTTACCCCTTCAAAACTTCGTATATTAAATAATCTGTAATTATATGGCTCAACGTATATAGATTGCTCATCTCTGCTCGAGCCAAAATAATTGCTAATTGCTATTCCCATACCAAATCGCTGACTCAAAGGCATCGAAATGCCAATAGACCCCTTTATGATTCCACCGCCAGCTGAGAAAAATTTACTTGATTTAAGAGGGATATTATTATAAGTAATACTTACAGTATCAGTCATAAATCTTGTATTAATAGTATTTGCAGGTTTTAAAGATATACCAAAGGCAAATCTGTCTTTAAAAGGAGCAATGAATTGCAAGCCTGAGATTCCTGAGTATATAAAACTCTTAGCGCTTTGTTCATAACTAGATGATTGGGTTTCATAGGAAACGGAAATAAATGTTGAACCTAGATTTGGCCATGATGAAATATTGTCAATTGAGGCGCCTTGATGAAAAGTGGGTATAAGACCTGCCCCGCCACTACCAATTGTTGATGTATGTAAAGATGATTTATTTAAACCTAAACCGTAAGCACTTTCGATGGATTGAGATATAGCAAAATTCAATATCAACAAAAATAAAACAGTTAATCTATCAGGGAATAGCATAAATGACTCTCATGACTGGAAACAAATCTTTACTATTTAGACTATGGAAACTTGTAGATTTAAAAATGTTATTAACTGGGCTAGATTCTACTTTAAAACCATGATTTATTCTTGATCCTTTTGAAATTTCTCTTAATGTGCTACGATGGTTTATTTTAACTTCACCATTTATGGTGTTTGAGGTTGTCATCAAAGTAAAATCAACTCCATAAGGGTCGTCATTAAATTCATTAAAAACATCATAATCTGCGGTCGATTCAATAGGATAAGAATCTATTGTAAAGGTCGAGTTTGAGTCTATATCAACATTGTTAAGTATTAATTCAGCCTTCTTTAAAATTCCTCTGTCAGGAAGTCTAAAGTCGTCAAAGTCAACGTAGACTAATGACTTGAGCCCTTTTGCATAACCAAGAACAATATCTGCAGTATCGCTTTGTTCCATAGCGGGTTGTTCAATTATTGTTATATCATCATAAGAGCGAAATGACTTCTGAAAGCTTATTGTATCATTTTCGGAATTTTTATAAAAGACTTTCATTCTGGGATAATAGCCTGAAATTGTTTCCGAACTATGAAACTTCAAAGAGCCTTTGATTTCATCAGAGGTTTCTATAATGAATGACAAATTAAAATTGTCGATGCTTAATCCTGTTATCTTTCCAATATTTCCAGTATCAATTGCAAATTTAAGCATTACAGTGGTATCTGACGAGTCTACCATCATTGAAGAAGAAGAAATTATAGATGATAATGAATAATTGGTGAAATTTTTAAAGTTTGCCTCACTCTCTTTGAACACTGAATCACTGAAATTAGGGAAATATCGTAGATTAAACTTTTGGTTTGAAATTAAAGTATCTGAAAAACTTTTTAAGGATATTTCAGCGCTATCAACTATTAAAGAATCCTTATACAAATTATAAGAATGGTCACTGTCTTCAGATAAAGTATCAAAACTTAAAAGGGTATAATGAAATTTAAATCCTTCATGCTCTCCAAAGAAAAGTGTATCAAGATTGCCAAATGCAGGTTCAACTTTATAGTTAATAGTTTTTGTAACATTGAACGATAAAGTATCCAAATCGAGGGGTAGATTCTTATTTTCTACAATAATAGGGTTCTCTTCACATGAAAAAATGGAAATAAAAAAAAGGGAATAAAAAATACGAAAAAAGAATCTGTCCATTGATAAAGAAAAAACTATTTAAACTTTTTTAAAAGATTTTCATTAATGATATTAGATATTGAACCGTAATCAGGATTATCTAAATCTTCAATACTAGCCTTTATTATATTGTTTTTCAACGAGCTTATTCCTTTTATTTTCAAAAAATCATCATATGTATTTGATTCAGGTGTATCGATAGTAATAATAAGATCAGCAAATGGTGCAGCCAGCTCATATATATTGATATCATCGTTTTTTACGGATGCGGGTAATTTCACTCCAGCAAATTCGAAAGCTTTTCTGTTGTAACTAGTATATTCATCAACTGAGTGTATTGTAAGTACGGTTTTAATATTATCGTAAAATTCTTTGGAATCATATAGTTGCTTATATATCATTGGCGTCATAGCTGTTTGCCAGTCATTGCAAATTAGTATATCCGGTTTCCAAAATAAGTGAGGAAGAGTTGCAAGAGAGGCCTTAGAAAAATATGCAAAGCGTTCAGCATTATCGGCAATGATACGACCGTTCTTTGATTTATATAATAAATTTGATAATGATTTAAACCTGGAGTCATTTTCTAAAAAATAGACCTGAACTCTAGTTTTGGGAATAAAGGCGCTTTTAGCTGACGTAAAAACTTCTTCGTCATCAAACTCAAAAGGAATTTCTCTTAATCTAATTACCTCTCTTAAAATATATTTTCGCTCACTAACAAAACCATATTTTGGAATGATTGTCCTTATGTCATGTCCTAGCTCCTGTAAAGCTAATGGCACTTTAACCGAGTAATCGGCTAAATGAGAAGTGTTGGCAAATGGAGATATTTCTGCTGTTAGATAAAATAATTTTAAAGACATTTTTTAAATGTTAAGCTGCTTTATAGATTCTAAAGCTTTGTTGTAAAACTCTGATCCTGGAAAATAGTCAACTAGGCGCTGATACTCCTCTATTGCTTTTTTTGTATTTCCCATGCTTCTGTAACAATGCCCAAGTTTCAATTGTGCATCATCATCTTTATCCGTTGCGGGAAAACTAAAGACTTTTGTGAATTCACTTACTGCTCTCTTATAATTTTTCATTGTATAGTAACATTCAGCTAACCAATATTGGCTGTTATCGGCTAAATCATTTGATGAATCAGTCTGTACCAGTTTAGAAAAAAGGATTACAGCTTTGTCATAATCTCCGTTTTGATACAAAGATAGGGCGTCAATGTAGTTTTTTTTGTATTGTTCTGGGCTAATAGAAGATGTGCTTGATTTGGAGGGTTTTACGTTTTTTAAAGTGTAAATTTCGGTAAAGCTATTTGTCAAGGTTACAATTTTGTTTTCAATCATTACTAATTGAGCCAATATTTCAAAGTTTACACTATCAATATATGCTGCTTTATCTTCAATTAATCTCATTTTATTTTGAATAGTGTTTATCCTATTAATTAGAACAATAGCTACAGAATCTGTTTGTTCTTTTGCTTTTAAATTTGCTTTTAGAGCATTTTGTAGCTCAGGCAGTAAGAGGCTTATCTGGGCATCAAGAGAATCTGTTTTGATAGACTGATTAGCAATTTTGTCATTAATATTTCTTATTTCTCTTGTTAAAGAATTGGATTGAGAAAAAACATCCTCATGTAATAAAAATAAAGAACTTATGAGTAATAGTTTTTTGCTTATTTTCATAAAATACATTATAAGATATTTCAAATTTAACAATAAATTATTATTTGAGCTATTCAAATTTTAATAGCTCTGCTCTCGTCCAAAATTTAAAATTAAACCCACCATAATAAAGCACGAAATTAAAAATGAGCCCCCATACGAAATAAATGGTAATGGCAAGCCTTTTACTGGCATCATGCCAGAAACCATTGCGCAGTTAACAAAAATATGGGATAAAAATATTGATGATATACCGATCAAGATCAAACCTGAAAACTTATCTGAAGCATTCAAGGACAAGCTTAAAGTTCGATACATGAAAATACTAAACAAGAAAATCATAACAAACAAGGCTGCAAAACCAAGTTCTTCACCTATAACGCTAACAATAAAATCTGATTCTTGGACAGGAAGAAATTTAAGTTGGGTTTGTGTACCTTCCCCCCATCCCTTTCCCCATAAACCTCCAGAACCAAGTGCTGTTTTACTTTGTATTATTTGATAACCAGCGCCAAGCGGATCTAGCTCAGGATTTATAAATGTTAAAACTCTATTTTTTTGATAGTCTCTCAAAGAATTCCACACTAAAGGGAATATCAAGCCTAAGAAAATGTTAATAAAAAAAATAGTTATTCCATACCAACCGTGTTTCCTTATTACAAAAATCACTAAGGCCATTATGGCTATCCAGATGGTAAATATAATAACATTTGATGCTGATAATATGCTTAAAAATGGAGCAATAATTAAAAATAGGTGATAAGGCTTAGCGCCTGCCCAATAAAGCATAGGAATTGCAGGTGATAGCAAAACAGAAGCAGTTCCCAGGTCAGGTTGATTGAAAACTATTATTGATGGTATCAATAAAAGTGGCAATGAATAAATAATTGTAGAAAAATTAGTTATATGCTTATCTCTATCTGATAAAAATCTTGCTAAAGCAATAATTGCAATCCACTTTACAGCTTCAGAAGGCTGAATATTGAAAGGCAAACCCAAGTCAATCCATCTATATGTTCCCTGGACTTTATTTCCAAGAAAGGGAAGTGAAACAAAGGCTATTGAAATAATGTAGATGTAATATATTCTTTCGTGAATGAATTTCTTTGACAAAAGCAAACTGCCAAGCATCAACAATGTCGCGGGTATTAAAAAAATAAGCTGTTTTTTAAAAGCACCAGATGAGCTTTGAGAGTCAATAACACTAATACTGTTCAGTGATATCAAGCCAATCAAAATCAAGGAAAAAACAATCCACAAAATTCCAAGCGGAGATGATTTGATTTTAGCAAGATAAAAATCTATCATTTAGCTTTTTTCTTTATTTTTATTATTCAAAAAACGAAAAATGTCCCTTGCAAATGGAGATGCTATTTTACCACCACTTCCACCGTTTTCAATAAGGACAACTACAGAATTTTTTCGCTTTAAATTATCTGAGTAACCAATAAACCAAGCATGAGGTTCGCCATGAGGGTTTTCAGCGGTACCGGTTTTACCATAAATTGAAAGGTTTGAAATTTTTGGATTTGATAACCTTCCTGTGCCATTTTGATCTACAATTACATTTTTCATGTAATAATTTATTTTTTTCCATGTTGATTGACTAATCGTTGTTGAAATAGCTGATCCACCCTCATTTTTTACGATATAAATAGGATTATAATTTCCAGAGGTTGCTATTGTGTTGACATAAGCAACCATTTGTATCGGAGTAACAAGAACCTCACCTTGACCAATAGATATATTTAATAATGCACCAGTCGACCAACCATCTGTTCCATATAGCTTATTCATATAAGTCCTATCTGGAACTCTTCCTTTCATTTCATTGGGGAGATCTATACCAGTTGGAAGTCCATGAAAAAGGTCTTTTGATCTTTTAGCTAAATTATCTAAACTTATTTTTTGCACTGCTTCATAAAAAAAAATATTGCAAGACATAGTCATGGCATCATTTAAGTTTACGTACCCATGACTACCAGTGCACCTATGTGTGCTTTCAAAAAATTCATATTCACCATTACAAAGAACTTGCCAATTCTCATCAATCAAGTTCCGCTCTAAAAGCTCTATAGCTACAACCATTTTAAAAATAGATCCTGGGGGATAAGTGCCATTTATAGCTCTATTTAATAATGGTCGGTCTGCATTTTCTATTAAGGATTTCCAATCCTTATTAGAAACAAATCCCCTAAAAAGTGATGGGTCATAATCTGGAGAGCTAATCATAGCTAAAATCTCTCCACTTTCTGGATTTGAAACGATAACCACACCTTTCAAACCATCCAATTTATTCTCAATGAATTTTTGTAAATCTAAATCTATTGTTGTTAAGATGTCGGTTCCTGGAGCAGGTAAAATATCATTTGCGCCATCTATTCTTCCTGATTCTCTGCCAAAGGCATCAACTTGAAAATAAGAAACACCTTTTGACCCTCTTAGTGTTTTTTCATACTTTTTCTCAATTCCAGACCAACCAACTAAATCATCGAATTCATAATTATGATCATCCTCATTTGCAATAATATTTTTATCAACTTGTTTTAAATAGCCTAAGATATGAGATGCTCTAATATTTGAATTATATATTCTTTCAGGATATTGTTTATAAATTATTCCATTTAATTCATTTTTACGCTCCTCCAGCCTGCTCAATTGAGTAATATTTAAATCTTTTGCAAGTCTTGTAGGTATAAATTTGTTACGATAAAAATTTTTATGATTTTTGTTTAATTGTTCGAGACTTATGCCAGTAACTTCACTTATAATTTCAAAATTTTTATTTTTATCTTTAACCTCAGCACCTATACTATAGAGAATGTAGGTTGGGTAATTATCAACTATGATTTTTTTATTTCTATCTAATATGAGACCCCTTGAGGACGGTATAGATGTCGCTCTAATATAATTACTTTTGGCTCTTTCTTCATAAAAATCAAAATTAAGAACCTGAAGCTGGAAAAATCTCCATAGCAGTATAAAGTTTAGAAGGAAAACAATTGATATTAAAATATAAAAACGATGCTTTGGTGTATTGTTAGGCGTCTTGAGCATGAGAAGCCTGTTCAATTGAGTAGAAAAATTGCAAAATAAAAATAAATGTGAAGGTATAAAGAAAAAGATAAATACTTTGGAATAAATAGCCTGTAAAGTTAGATAAAAAAAGAACTTGAAATCTAAAATATGCCATTATAAAAAAATAAAGCAAAATTATTACGATCCAATAAGAATAAAATATATATGGAAGCATTTTTTCATACCTACCAATCAAAAAGGATATAGCGTAAGATGCGGTTGATAACAAAAGGGGGTGTAAGCCAAAATAAGAACCTATTCCAGATAAATCTGAAATGAGTCCTAATGAAAAAGCAATAAGAATTCCTTTAAATCTTCCAAATATTAATGTCGAATACAAAACAAATATCAGAAGAAAATCAGGTGAAATTTGATTTATAGCTAACAATTCTGATGAAATAAGTTGAAAAAGGACAACTAATAAAGAAAATAGAAAAATTTTAAGCATTTAGTTCTGCTCTTGAACAACAAAAACATACAAATTATAATTTTCACTGTATGGATTTTTCGATCTGGCGACTTTTTGAAAACTACCTCGGTTGTCAATAATTTCTGTAACAACTCCAGCATTTAAGCCTTCTGGATATATTTTACTAAAACCTGATGTCACAACTTTATCGCCAATTTTGATATTTGCATTTTTTTGGATTTCCCTAATTTCAAAAACATCATTATCATAAAACCTCATAATACCAGTTGCTTCAGAAGGTAAAATTTTAACAGATAATCTAAAATTAGCATCATTTATGGTTTGAACAAGCGATGTTTCTTCATTGATAAGTATAGTTTTACCAACAATTCCATTTGTAGTTATAATAGGAAGATTGTTTTTTATGCCATCGTTACTACCAAGGTCGATAGTCAATGAAGAAAATATTGGTCCTGAGCCGAGATTTATAACTTTTGCAGTCCGAATATCATATATGCTTTCTTCTTTAAAATTAAGAAGTTTTTTAAGGTATTCATTTTGAAGACCAGACTGTACTAGGTCGTCTACCTGTAAAGAGAGTTGAATATTTTTTTCTCGGAGAAAGTTTATTTCATTTTGAAGATTAATATTGTTTTTGTACCAGACGATCGGAGAATAAAGCTTTGAAAATCTATCGTTAGCTTTTGCTCTTATAAGCAAAACATTAGGTGATTCATTGTTAAATAATAGAGAAAGTGATAAAAAAAACACAAAAAAATACAATAAATGATCTTTATTGCGGATAATTAATGTGTATATATCTCTCATTAAATATCTATATCAACACAGACTCATATTTTTTTACATCTTCTAATACTTTTCCAGTACCCCTAACGACTGATAATAATGGATCTTCAGCAATATTTACAGGAACATTGGTTCTCTCTCGAATTAGCTGATCTATCCCTTTCAGCATGCTACCTCCTCCTGTCATTATTATGCCCCTATCGAGAATATCAGCAGATAATTCTGGAGGTGTTCTTTCAAGTGCTCTTTTAACCGCATCAACAATAGAGTTAATAGGATCTTTTAAAGCCTGTCTAATCTCATCAGAAGATACCTCGATAGTCTTAGGAATACCTGAGACTAAATCTCTTCCTTTGACTTCAATCATTTCGCTTTTGATTCTCATAGCTGAACCAACAGATTTTTTTATTGACTCAGCTGTTGAAAAACCTACTTCCAATTTATGTTCATTTCTGAACCATTGAATGATTGATTGATCCATTTCATCGCCAGCAACCCTAATAGCCTCTTTGGTAACAACACCATTCAAGGCAATAACTGCAATTTCAGTTGTCCCTCCTCCTATATCAATAATGATATTTCCAATTGCTTTAGAAATATCGATTCCAATACCTATAGCAGCTGCGACAGGTTCTTCAATTAAAAACACTTCTCTCGCATTTGCTCTTTCACCGGAATCTCTTACTGCTCTACGCTCTACCTCAGTTACACCTGAAGGAACACAAATAACCATCCTTGGTCTAGAGAGTCTATTCATATTTATTTTGTTTATAAATCCCTGCAATAACCCATCAGTCATATTAAAATCTGCAATAACACCATCTCTTAGTGGGCGAACGGTTTCAATCTCTCTATGTGTTCTACCGACCATGGCTTTTGCATCATAGCCTACAGCAATAATCTTATCATCGTGGACAGATTTAGCGACTATTGAGGGTTCATTAATCATGACGCCTTTACCTTTTATATATACAAGAGTGTTTGCAGTCCCAAGGTCAATGGCTACATCACCTGAAATCCAACTAAACGGATTCTTTAATTTTTCTAAAAAATTCATAGCTCAGTCATAATTATTGAAAATTTGATAAGTATAATTTAAATCAAAAGATTGAATTGGAATATTTATTTATAAACTAATTGCTTTTTCTTCTACCTTGATCGGCATATTTGTCAGCTATAGCATTTTTTTCTCTTGGAATATAATCAAATGTCCAATCATTAAGAGAGCTTAGTAAATTTGTAGCCCTTTGATGTAAAAGCTTCATTCTATCATTTTTAATTTTATAAATACCGTTTATCTGATTAACAACTAATTGACTATCTGAGAAAATATTTGCGTTGAATAATTTGTTTTCAATTAGCATTTCAATACCAAAGATCAAGGACTCGTATTCAGCTTCATTGTTTGTTGAGTCATGCAAGTACTCTGAAAAGAATTTAAATTTTTCTTGATTAACGAATATAACACCACCTATCCCAGCAGTTTTTGACTGCAAATCTGCAGATCCGTCAATAAAGAGCTCAACTTTATCATTTGAACTAATTTTTTTCTTAAAATTTAGTAAATTGGGATATCCATTGAGATTTGTGCTTTGTAGTAAATGCTTTAGCTCTTTTAATTCTTTTTCAGAGAGCTTCATCAACCTTTACCAAACTTGACCGTGAAAAAATGGTGTTGTGAGCTTGTATTGACCAAAACCGTTTTCATCAACAAAGTCAAAAAACTTGTTTACTTTGTAATAGTGCCATCGTTGTTGATAATATCTACCAATTGGGTCGTTATATTCTTCAACATCGTCTGGCCTACCGAATAAAATATATATCATACCCATTTGAGAATCCCAACCTTCCTTGTAGCCTTTGAAATTTGAATTGGCGAATTCTACTCTCTTGAAATATTCATTTTGAAGTTCATTTTCTTTGGTTGAAGGGGTTGGATCTTTTTTTGACCAGTAATCAAGAAATATTAATTCTCTTTCATCTTTATTTGCCTTTTTAAATTCTTTCCACTCTTTATCTTGAAGAATATACCTCATGCTGGCAATTGCTTGGTCCATGCTACCAATTGAGCTCGCAATACCAGCTCTTTTGGAAGCAAAAATCAAAGTTTTCTTGTCTTTCGATTTATTTTGAGAAATATTTACAGTTATCATTTTTCTGAGACCCAACGATAGCACATCTTTAGGTAATAAGATTCTTCTTACAAATGAATTTTTATTAGAATTAATATCAAACGAACTATCCCATATTTTATCTCTGCCAGTATTTGTAATTAAAATGTCTAGATTAAAATTTCCAGGCTCAATTTTTCCAGAAACAAAAAAAGGTATAGAGTCGGATTGGTTCGGAACGATATTATTAAACAAGGGTATTTCGTTTTGATCCAAACCCCACAAGCCATCAAGGCTATCTATGATAAACATAGAATAAATTTCAACTTTAGATTTAGAGTCAATTTCAATTTTCTTGAGCTTGATTTTACTATCTCTTGTTTCAATATCGGCAAGTTCTGAAGTAATAGAATATTTACCAGAGGGTATTTTAAATTCATGAAAATGTAGTGTACTAATTTCTTTGGAAATAGACTCTAAATAAGAATTAGTTAAAATCTTGTTAGACCAATTCTTTCTACCAGCCAGCTCATTGTCATCATTTTTCAAAGTAATAGTTATTTCATAATTGCTAGTAAATTTATCATTTTCTTTTAAAAATTGAAGAGAAGAATTAGGTATAGATACATAAGATAAGACTCTTAATGAATCACTACTTGTATCGGAAATAACATAATTGCTAAAATTGAAATCACGAATGATATCTTTTTTGCGATCCATAGGTGATCGCATTGTTTGAGCAAAAAGTGAAAATATTGAAAGTGCTATAATAAATAATTTAAACATTTTTACCTATCCTTATATCTGAACGAAATCAAACCATTTCTTGTTCCAAAGAAAGCAAATTCATTATGAATATACACATCGTTGATATTTTTAATAAAGTCATATGAATAAAATTCAGATAAATTGGAAATTTTGTCATATTTATAAACACCGTCAAACGTTGATATAAAAAAAATATTATTTTTTACTGCTAAAGCGTTAGCATTTTTACCATTAAAAAGCGCAGCATCTATAACATTTGACCATTTTCTTTCTTGTAAATCAAAAGATGTCACCCCTTCGCGGTTTAAGATATAAACCTTGTCGTTATCAAATTCAATGTCTGAAAATGAACTAAAGTCTATGGGATATTTGAAATTTTTATCTTTGTATCCAAATTTATGACCTGCGTAAATTTTACTGTTTTTAGTGTCAAGTATTGAAATTCCAATATTTGATATGGTAATTAAAATATTTTCTTTGAAGTAGAAGTCTAAAATATTTAACCCCTGTAATGCTTCCACAGTAAAATCGTTCAAAAAATTATCATTAGTTATATCGTAAATATATAAACCATCTCTTGTAGCTAACCATATATTATTATCTATTTTTGAGATTTTATTGATTAATATGTTTCCATATAGCTTATGACTTTTATCTAACCAAGAATCATCTTTTTTATCTAAAAAAATTAAACCATCTCCACCAAACCAAACATCCTCTTTGTCAACAAAAATTGAATTTATTGAGATTTTGCTTACATTCATGATATCGTCGAAAATATAATCTTTAAATGAAGATGTCCTGGGATTGAATTTTGTAATTCCTTCATTTTTGAAATTATTATTACCAGCCATCCATATATCATTATGAGAATCAAGCGCTTTAATGTCATTTGTTGCAAATTTGTATTTTAAAGGAGTAAAAAAACGCATTGTTTTATTGGAATAAAAAGATAATCCATTCGAACAACCAATCCAAACATTCCCTCTTAAATCGTCAGCAATTGATATAATTTGATAGCGTTTACCATTTGAATCCATCAAGCCCAACCCATCAAATATCCAACCATCTTGAATAGAATAATAATATGACAATTTATTAAAATCTTTTATTGTAAAGGCAGATGAGCTCCATTTAATGTCAACAGAAGTAAAATTTACTCTTTCAATGAGTCTTCCATCGAATAAATCAAATTTAAAAAGAGAATCAAATGTTTTTATCCATAAATAATTATCAGAAGAACCCATAGATACAAATCTAGTTCTATTGTTCAAACCCGTTTGAAATATTGGAACGCTTCTCCATGCACCCATTCCATCAAAACTTATTTCTAAACCAAAAGATGTCAGAGCATAAACAGTGCCATTTTCTAACACATGAACTAAAAAAACTTGTTTACTTTTCAATCCCTGTGGCGTTGAAATTGGATAATCAAATTTTTGCTGAATATAATCATATCTTATTATTCCTGAATTGTCAGTTCCAAGATATGCGAAGTAATTGCTAAACGAAATTGAATTAATATTGCCTGGGGATGAATATTGAACCCAATCAAAAGTAGCAAATTTATTTTCAGGCTGTGAACATAAGAAAGAACAATAAAATATTATAAAAATTTTACAGATTAAACTTGCCAATGATATCCTTTAAAGAATTTTTAGAAACAGGCACTACTCCTACCTCTTCGCAAACAATGCCTGCAGCTTGATTTGCAATTTCAGCTGAAGTTTTGTAATCAACTTTACAAACATCGCATAAAGCGAAAGTTGCAATCACTGTATCGCCAGCTCCTGATACATCATGAATTTTTCTAGCATAGGTAGGTAATTGAAAATAATTTGATTTATCATAAAGCGACATTCCCTCAGAGCCTTTGGTAATAAGTAAGATTTCACAGTCAAGTTTTTTGATAAGATCAAAAGCAAAATCTTTGGTTAATTTTTCATGATTCGTTGCAGCGCAAAATTCAGAGAGGTTGGGCTTGACTAGCCTTGTGTTTTTATATTGAAAAAAATTTTCTTCTTTAGGGTCAACATAAACAGGAATATTGAAAGAATTACAAACACCAATTAAGTTTTGAATGTTCAGTTTGTTAAGCACACCTTTGTTGTAATCTTGTAATATTACTCCATCAATATTTGTTAATATTTCTTTTAACCTATTAATTAATTTTTTTGAGTTTGAGATACTAATATCATCTGTTTTTTCATTGTCAACTCTCATTACTTGATGACCGTCAGCAATAATCCTTAGTTTTTGAGTTGAAGGTCTACTTGATGAGCTTATGACTTTAATAAGCTCAATATTGTTGCTCTTTAATAGAGCTTCTATTTGCTTACCTTCGTAATCATTGCCAAGTACGCCAGCTAGCATAACACTTGCACCTAACGATGTCAAATTCAATGCAACATTTGCAGCACCACCGAGCTTATTTTGAACATTTAAAGTCTCTACAACAGGCACTGGAGCTTCTGGAGAAATTCTATTAATTGTACCAAATACATATGTATCAAGCATTATATCTCCAATAACTAAAAAATTCTTTTTTGAAAAAGATTCTAATAACATTCAAGATTCCTTTTAATCAACTACGACTTCTACTTTTTTTATATTTTTTTCGGGTTTTTTTATATTTATTGTTTGAAGATCTATTGCCAGAACCTGCTCTTATTTTGCTAACATAACCATTCTCAAGATAGATATTTACTGAGGTAAATAATTTTAGAATCTTATCACTAATAGATGACAAGATTATAGTTGTACCAAAATTTTTATTCATGAGTTGAATTTTTTTTCTAAAATTTATCTCGGTATTATTATCAAAATAAATACCATAATCGTCTATTATTAAAACTCTTGGATCATTTTCCAAAGCCAATGAAAGATTTGCAAATGCAAGTTCTCCCTTGGATAACTCTGAAGGTCTATTCTTTAACAATCTATTGATATTCATTTTTTTTGAATAAGAAGAAAAGATATCTTTGGATTTATTATTATTTATTTTTGAGGGTATACTTTTGCCGAAATCATTTTTTAACAAATCAACAAATTTAATTTCTGGATTTAAAATAGCTTTACCTATCCAGTTAGTTTCAAAAAAAGAGTTATCATATTTGACCTCTCCTGAGCTTTCTTTAATCAAGCCTGATAGAAGTTTTAACATTGTCGTTTTTCCAGAACCTGCTGGACCCACTACGCCATAAATTGCACCTTTGTGAAATTTCAATTTTCTTACATTGAGGATATTTTCGTTTGAGATATCAACATTGACACGAGAAATATCGTACAATGCATCTTGATTTGTGCTCATTTCAATTACACTCCTAATTAGAGTGAATGAATGTTATAATAATTAAAGATTCTCTAGATAACGTTCTACATCAATTGCAGACATGCAGCCTGATCCTGCTGCTGTAATTGCTTGTCTATAGACATGATCCTGAACATCGCCGCATGCGTATACACCATCAATATTTGTTTTTGTGCCACTGTTTGTTAACAAATAACCATTTTCATTAGTATCTAATTGATCTTTGAAAAGATCAGTATTTGGTTTGTGACCGATGGCAAGAAAAACGCCATCACAATCTTCGTTAAATCTTTTCTTAGTCTTTTGATTTTCCAAGATAACAGATTTGACACCACTTTCCTTAGTGCCTTCTATATCTTTCATCACAACATCCCAAATAACTCTGACCTTTGAATTTTTCATTACTCTATCTACCATCACCTTAGATGCTCTAAATGTATCTCTGCGATGGATAATAACAACCTCAGACGCAAACTTTGTTAAGTAAGTTGCTTCTTCCATAGCGGTGTCACCACCGCCAACTACCAGTACCTTTTTATCTTTGTAAAAAAAACCATCGCAAGTTGCGCAAGCTGAAACACCAAAACCCATCAATTCATTTTCTTTATCTAGTCCTAACATCTTAGCCGAAGCCCCGGTTGCAATTATAATGGCATCAGAAAAATATTCATCTTTACCGACCCAAACTTTAAAAGGCCTATTATTGAAATCAACTTTAGTGACATGTTTAAAATAGCATTCTGCACCAAACCTCTTTGCTTGTTCACGAAAATTTTCCATTAACTCTGGACCCATAATTCCCGATGGAAAACCGGGATAATTTTCAACATCAGTAGTGATTGTTAACTGACCGCCTGGCTGATTGCCTTCAAATACTAATGGTTCAAGATTTGCTCTTGCAGCATACAATGCTGCTGTTAGGCCCGCAGGCCCTGAACCTATTATTATAACCTTTCGATTCATTCTTTTGTTTTTTAAAAAATTATATAACTGAGTCTAAAAGTTCAGCTATTTTTTCTTTAGGAACAGCTCCAACTATTTGATTTGCAACTGATCCATCTTTGAAAATTAGTAACGCGGGAATACTTCTTACTCCATACTGCGCTGCTACCTGATTATCTGTATCAACATTCAACTTTCCAATTTTAGCTTTACCTGAATATTCAGTAGCTAATTCGTCTACGATTGGACCTATAGCTCTACATGGTCCACACCACTCAGCCCAAAAATCAACTAAAACTGGGATATCGGATTTCAAAACCTCAGCTTCAAAATCATCTGTGCTAAAATGTTTTAGATTTTCTGACATATGTAATCCTTTGATTTTATATAATTTGAATGATTAAACTTAGTTCAATAAAATTTTTGATAAAAATATCAATTTTAATCTTTGTAAAATATTTTAACACTTTTACCATTGACGTCATCCGGGAACGTAACTTTAATTATGCTCGAAACAGTAGGGGCAATATCAATCGAACTGATTCTTGTTTCTATTGAGATTTTTTTTAAGCCCTTTTTCGAGATAAAAAAAGGTATATGAGAATCGTAATCATATGGGGTGCCATGCGAAGCTCCTGCTTGGCTTCTGGTTGACCAAAATCTCTTTGGAATCATTATGATATCTGGGCTCTTTATGGGATGGATCATATTTTTCAGTCTTAAATTTATCTTATCATCATTTGAAGAAATAATTTCATCTTTGGTTAAGACCATTCCAATGCCAGGTATTTTGATCATTTCTTTCTTTATCAACTGGCTAATTTTATTACGATCTTCTTTTTGAATAGAATCATCATAATAAAAACCATAACCATACCGAATGACTTTATTTTCACCATAATCAGAATCGATCTTGGTCAAAGTTTTGACAATTATTGAGTCTCTAACAGCTAACGGAATTCTCCCAGAAGCAATGTCCTTGTCCTTTAAATATTCAGGAAGCTCAATGACACCATGATCACTCGTAAGAACATAAAGAACATTGCTATTTCCAATTTTTTGGTCAACATTCTCAATGAAGTGGCCTAGGTTTTTGTCCAGTCTAAGCAGATTATCTAACTGTTCTTGAGAATAAGGACCAAATGAATGACCAACCCCATCAGCAGCAGATAAGCCAATAAACAATAAGTCAGTATTGTCATCTTTTCCTAATTTGTATTTTTTTATGGCTAAATTACTAAGCTCTAGCAATGATCGATCTCCGAAAGGTGTGACATAAAATAGATTTAATAATCGATCGATTTGAATATCTTTGAAAATTATTGGAAATGACGGATTATAGCCATCGCTTGTTGTCCAATCATTCTCACCATAAAAATAGTCTGATCGTGCATTTTCATCGTAAATATTTTTATTTTTTAGAAAACTCCAAGTGCTATCAGTGTAAAATTTGACACCCATGTCTTTGTTAAATTTTTTTAACCAGAAAGGGATTTTTTTGATATAATAAGATGAGGAAGTAAATGAGCCTTTCTTATTATACCAAAAAACTCCGTCTGGATTTTTACCACCCATCATTACCGCAGATCGATCTTTGCCTGAAAGGGAAACAACTTTTGATTTTGGGTTTTGGCTTTTTAACCAGTCTCCCAAAGCTGTTGCTTGAACGTTTCTGTATGAGCTTGCTTTATCATTACTTATAAGATCATATGAAAGCGTATCTTCAGCGCAATACCAGCCTCGACCCAAAGATCGATCATACCATTGGTTGCCAATTACCCCAACAGGGCCAGGGTGCATACCACTAGCTAAAACAAAATGTCCAGGACCAGTACTTGTATTGCTATAATCATGATAGGTTTGGGTAAAATTGACTCCATTATCAACCAAAAAACGCAAACCGCCACTGTATAGCTTATCATATTTATTCAGTAAATCTGGTGTCCCTTGATCAATTACTAAAAAAACAACCAACTTTGGAGGTTTTTCCAATAAATTCTCACTAGCGAGCAAAGAACAAAAGGTTAAAAAATAAATTAAGTAATTTTTAAAAATCTTCTTTTCCCTGCTTTAATTATTTTATTCTCGTTCGAGTGCAATTGATAATCAAGCTTATCAATCTTTACTCCATCTATTTTTACAGCACCTTGTTTGATCAATCTTTTGGCTTCACCTCTGCTTGGCGCTAAACCTGAATCAAACAATAGATCAATTATAGTAGTTTCGTTCTTTACTTTAAATTCGTCCATTTCATCAGGATTTTCTTTATTTACTATAACCTTTTCAAAATGAGCTTGCGCTTCTTGAGATTTTTTTTCACCATGATACATTTGAACTAGCTCTTTTGCGAGATCTCGCTTAATATCTCTAGGATTGGTACTTTTATCATCTAATTTTTCTTTGATAGATAATAATTTGGATTCTTCCAAATCCAAAGCAACAGAATAATATTTGTATATGAGTTCATCCGGAATAGACATTGTTTTTCCGTACATATTTGCTGGATCGTCCATTAGACCGATGTCATTTTCGTAAGATTTAGACATTTTGTCTTTCCCATCAGTTCCCTCTAATAGCGGAAGCGTAATAATGGATTGGGGTTTTTGACCATTCTCTTTTTGAAGATCGCGGCCTACAAGTAAATTAAATTTTTGATCTGTTCCGCCCAACTCAATATCTGCTTCTAATTCAACCGAATCCATTCCTTGGGCCAAAGGATACATGAATTCATGAATGGAAATAGGTGTCTCTGACTTGAATCGCTTAGTAAAGTCATCTCGCTCAAGCATTCTTGCAACGGTGTATTGACTACAAAGTTTTATCACCTCACTAAAACTCATCTTGTTAAGCCAGTGACTATTAAACACTATTTCTAATTTTTCTATATCTAAGATCTTAGCTGCTTGATCTATGTAAGTTTCAGCATTTGCTTTTGTTTCTTCAATGGTTAACTGTGGTCTTGTCTTGTTTCTACCAGAGGGATCTCCTATCATAGCAGTAAAATCACCAATTACTAGTATTGCTTTATGACCCAACTGCTGAAAATGAGACAACTTTCTTAAGACTACGCTATGTCCAATATGCAAGTCAGGTCTACTCGGATCGCATCCTAATTTTATTTTCAAAGGCTTATTATTTTCTGAAGATTTTGAGATTTTTTTCTTCAATTCATCTTCAGGAATAATTTCTTCTACTCCCCTTGAAATTAAGGACCACTGATCATCTAACGTTGGAAAACTCATAATTATCGTAATCTTAACTCTCTTTCAGTTTGCCTTTTGATATCGCGTTCTTTTTTAGCATCCTTTTTTTCATAAATCTTTTTTCCTTTTGCAATTCCTATTTCAAGTTTAGCCCAGCCACGATCATTAAAATAAATTTTCAATGGAACTGCGGTTAGTCCTTTCTGGTCTAGAGCAATTCTTATTTTTTCGATCTCTCTTCTGTTTAACAATAACTTTCTTAATCTTGTTGGTTCATGTCCGTCAAAACCTGTATGTGAATATGGGTTGATATGAATGCCGCTTGCCCACAATTGATTTTTTTTTAAATAGACATAGGATTCTTTTAGGTTGGCGTTCCCCTCTCTGAGACTTTTAACTTCGCTTCCCATCAATTCAATCCCTGTTTCATATTTATCAAGAATTTTATAAAGATGAAAAGCTTTTCTATTGGTGGAAACAATTCTTTGTTCCATTTATGAAAAAACCTGATTTATTAGATTATTAATTAGAAATATTTAAATAATCTAAATGTAATAAATCATCAATTAATAGGACTATCTCAATTAAAATTTTTTTAACCAAAAAAATTAGAAAAGTTCATATTTCCCTTTTTTGTTCTGTTTTAAAATATAATCAATTTTTTTCTTAACAGCTTTTATTTCATAGCTAGTTAAGCCAAATTGAATTGTATTGCCAGACTTTCTGACTCCTTTTCTTGGATTTAGGTTCTTTGAGGGAGAAACAGAGAAAATTTTGTCCTCGGTGAATTCAAATTGTGCAACTACTCCAAGTTTTTCATTTAGATCTTTAGTCGTGATTTGCTTTAAACGGTCGATGGTTTTTCGGGGTAGCCTCTTAACTCTAATATACTTCCATATAGCCCCTCTATCACTTTCTGGACTGCTAAATGTCACGCCATTATCTACGGTAAAGACTCTTGGATTATCCTCATCAGTGGAGGTTAGCAAATTACCTTCATTGCTATCCTTGTGGTTGATGATATTTGTCATGATATTAGTGTTGGCAAAATGTTTTGCATAGGTAGGATTGACTTCAAATTTCTCTTTATCATAAACCTCGCCTCCTATGGTAACTTCATTTAACCAGTATTGCATCATCACAATAACCAAATTAGGCTTTCTAAAGGTGGGTATTGCCTCCGCTTCAATATTTTTATATTCATCGAACATGAATCCTCTGCATACTGTAGGAGGAACAACATATTCACTTTCATCGAGAATAAGCTTTTGAAGTTCATATGCAGCCATTTCAAATCGAGGCGCATTGTTGAATTCATGACCACCTGGTAACGCTCTTCTCCATTTTATTTGAAGATCATTCCCGTCTTGGTAGCGTAAAATTACTCGTTTGCCAATATCCCCTTTAAAGCGCAAATCTTTAAATCTAAATATCTCAAAATCAGTATTTTTAAGCTTTTCTTCAATGGTTGATACAGCATAAAGAATGTTAGAATCTTGAGCGTAAAGCGATGCAGTCAAAAAAAGAGTGAAACTGACTGCTAGTAATAAATTCTTATAAATACTTCTCATTTAATCCCTCCTTAGTATTGTAGTTAGATTAAGGTTATATTAGTTTAAAAAAAAAATTTTAAAAAGATTAAAATATTAAACAATCGGTATAAAAAATAATTGAAGATTGCCATTATAGAGTCATTCAACGGGGGTTCTCATAAATCCTGGATTGAAGGGTTGATGAAAAACAGCACCCACGATATTATTTTAATATCATTAAAGGGAAAATATTGGAAATGGAGAATGAGGGGTGGCGCTATTACTCTAGCAGAAAAATTTTTGCGATCCAATTTTAGACCGGATCTCTTTTTATTGAGTGATATGGTTGACGCTACAATATTTAAAAGTTTAGTTGGTCATAAGTTCTTCAATACGCCGATAGCTATGTATTTTCATGAAAATCAACTTTCATATCCTTGGAACTATAACGAAAAATTTAATGAAAATAAAAAAATGCATTATGGATTTATTAATTATTCATCAGCTTTAATCTCGGATCATGTTTTTTTTAACTCAATATTTCACATGAATAGTTTTTTGAATGATGCGAAACAATTTTTAAAACAATTCCCAGATCACAATGAGCTAGGATCAATTGAAAAAATAAAAGCCAAATCTTCAACCCTGCCGTTGGGTATTGATCTTAAACGATTTGATAAACACAAAATTAATGAGAAAGGTAAGCTACCGTTGATATTATGGAACCATAGATGGGATTACGATAAAGACCCCTCTACCTTTTTTGAGGTGATGCAAAAATTAAAAAATGAAAAAGAAAAATTTGAATTAGTTATTTTGGGACAAAATATCAAAATCATGCCTGAAATTTTTAGAGTAGCTAATGAAAAATTAAAAGAAAATATTAGATATATAGGTTATTGTAAGACATTAAGTGAATATTCTAAATGGCTATTTTTGAGTGATATATTGCCGGTCACAAATATCCAAGATTTTTTCGGTATTAGCATTGTTGAAGCAGTTTATTGCGGTACATACCCACTACTCCCAGAACGCCTGACCTATCCAGATCTATTTAACTACAAAAAAAATTCTAAGCTATTTTATACAAGTAAAAATGATTTTTTTTATAAACTAAAACATTGTATCAACAATGTAGATCAAATTCGTCTTACTTCTTATTCTTCTTTGGTAAAAAAGTATGATTGGAGTGAAATGATTGCTGAATATGATGCACAATTTTTATCAATTACAAACAAATAAAGACAAAATAACAATCTAAACTGCCATTTTAGCAGTATATACTGTCATAATGACATATAAAAATACAAAAATGACGTAAAATTCTAAATGGTACAGCTTTTGAAACTAGTAGAAGCAAACACAATGAAAGGATTTTAAAATGAACTTAATAAAATGGCAACCTAGTCGCAATATACTTAATGATTTTGATCTAATGATCGATAATATATTTAATGATGGATGGAATCTTCACACTGTACCAAGAAATAACACTCATCCAGCTGTAGATATTAAAGAATCAAAAAATGAATATACGATAATCGCAGATCTTCCTGGTTTCGAGAAATCAAATATTAATTTATCTATTGATGAAGGTTATTTGACTATTAAAGCCAATGAAGAAAAGGTGAGCGATTCCAATGGTCGTTATATGCTGAAGGAAAGGAGCATGAGAAATTATTCGAGAACATTCTCATTGCCCGACAATGCTCTAGAAAGCAAAGTAAGTGCAAAATATACCGACGGAACACTGAGGATAACGATTCCTAAGAGCAAAGAGATAAACAAAAACGTTAAGCAGATAAAAATAAATTAACGACTAATAAAGTTAAATAGCCCTGATTTTTCAGGGCTATTTAATTAAATCAAGATAATTTGCTAAGATCTTTTTTACTTTAACCTCATCATAAGGCTTAGAATTAGATACGGTTATACTCCTAGAATAAACGGTAACTCCTAAATATTCCAATTGTATCCGAAAAGCTGTTAAAAAACGAAAACCATCTCCCCCGCTATGAGATGCCACTAAAGCTGTTTTATTGTTAAATGCTTCTCTCCAATCTTTAGTTTGAACACTTATCCACGTTAAAGCATTTGACAAAACTGGGGGTACACCGCCATTATACTCTGGTGCACAAAAAATAAAGCTTTTTGCCTCTAATATGCTATTAACTAATCCATTTAAAACTTCTTCGTTGGCCTTCACTCCAAATGAAAATAGGGGTAATTGCAAACTTTCTAAACTAATGATGTCAGGACAGTCAATAGGGGCGCTTGACTTATCGACATGTTTTGTAACCTCTGTTAAAGTAGATTGGATGCTATTTGCAAGATCTAAATTTTTATCATTTGTCGCTGATATGATTTGAATTTTATGCATGTTATATTTTGTGTATTATTACTAGATATTTTAAGGTTTTTATTTCATTTAAAAAACAATCATATGTTACTGAATAATATACTTGAAGCGATCGGAAACACTCCAACGGTACGCTTATCCTCAATTGAAAAAGAAGTTAGTTGCCAACTCTATGCCAAATGTGAATTCATCAACCCTGGAGGCTCTGTAAAAGATCGTATTGGATTTCAAATGATTGAAGACGCTCAAAAGAAAGGCCTTATTAAGCCTGGCTATACATTGGTTGAGCCTACCTCAGGAAACACAGGTATTGGACTTGCCCTTGCGGCTAGTGTGCTAGGTTATAAACTGATCATAGTAATGCCTGAAAAAATGAGCATGGAAAAAGAAGTAACTTTGAAAGCATTGGGTGCAACCATTGTTAGGACCCCAACCGAAGCAGGGCACGATGACCCGGATGGCCTTATAGAGGTTGCAAAAAAAATAAATCGCGAAACTCCCAATTCTTATATTTTGGATCAATATGGAAATCCCAATAATCCTCAAGCCCATGAAATGGGTACCGCTGAAGAGATTTGGAATGACTTTGGATCAAGTTTAGATATGATAGTTGTTGGTGTTGGAACAGGCGGAACAATAACGGGTATAGCAAAAAATTTAAAAAAGAAGAATCCAGATATTAAAATTGTTGGTGCAGACCCATACGGATCTATCTTAGGAGGGGGAGACGATATTCATACCTACCAAGTTGAAGGTATTGGTTACGATTTTTTCCCAAAAGTGCTCGATAATACCATTATTGATAAATATATAAAGGTTAACGATCAAGATTCATTTACTATGGCAAGACGAATTATCAAAGAAGAGGGACTATTATGTGGCGGTTCATGCGGAACTGTAGTATGGGCTGCCCTTCAAGCAGCCAAAGAACTAGGTCCAGATAAAAAATGTTTATGTATTCTTGCAGACGGCATAAGAAACTATTTAAGCAAGTTTGTTGATGATGATTGGATGAAAAAGAATAATTTTAAGCTAGATTAGTTTTTTTAGCAATTCTAACGACCTCTTTTGCAATGGAAATAGGTATTCCAGATTTTTCTTTTATAGCTTGAGGATCTAAAGATGCGATCTCATCTATACCGTTAAAATCTTTCATTATTTTTTTAACTCTACTGGGCCCCATACCAGCAATATCGTCAAAAACTGATTTTAAAGAAGTCTTCTTCCTCTTTGTTCTTTGGAAAGTAATCGCGAATCTGTGAGCTTCATCACGTATTCTTCTTAGAAGAATTAGACCGGAAGAGCTTTTTGGAATATTTTGCGGGTCTGGGTGACCCGGCACAAATACCTCTTCCAATCGTTTTGCAATTCCAATCACAGTTATATATTCTAGGCCCAACTCTCTCAATGCTGAAACTGCCATAGAAAGTTGCCCTTTGCCCCCATCGATTAAGATCAGGTCAGGAAAACCCAAACCTTCTTTTTTTACTCTTGAATATCTGCGTAATACCACTTCTCTCATGGAAGCAAAATCATCAATTCCTTCAACAGTTTTAATATTATACTTTCTGTATTCATTCTTTTTTGGCTTCCCATCAAAAAAAGAGACCATAGAAGCTACAGTATTGGTTCCCCCTAGGTGGGATATATCAAATGCTTCGATTTTACGCGGAGAGGATTTTAGTTGCAGATCCTCTTTAAGTTGTTCAACCATTTTAGGAACAAAGTCTTTTCTCTTCATTCGATTAAGCTTCCACTCACCTAACAATAGTTTTGCATTTTGATAGGCCAATCTTAGTTCTTTGGCTTTTTCCCCTCTTTCTGCATATTTGAATTTTACCGATCCTTTCCGTTTTTGTTTTAAGAAAGTAATTAATTGGTCTGAGTTTGTTGGCTCTTTAGGTAAAACGATCTCATTGGGTATGAAATCAGATTCTAAATAAAATCTAGTCAAAATAGTTTCAAAAATGCTTTCCTCGCTACTGTCTAAATTCCTCAATGAAAGTTTTTCTCTACTGTTTATTCTACCATTTCTAATACGAACCACAACTGCAATTCCATAGTCTTCGTCAATGGCCAATGCGAATATATCTCTATCCTTAAAGTCAGCTGATACTTTGCGCTGCCTCTCTCTAAAATCCTTTATCGCGGTAAGTTGATCCCTAAAGACTCCAGCATCCTCAAAGCGTAGGTTATGAGAGGCATTGTTCATTTTTTCAGTAATAGAGTTTTCTATATCATTGGTTCTACCATTCAAAAATTTTATCACGTTAGAGATCATTTCACCATAGATCTGCTCTGAGACCATGCCTTCGCATGGGCCTTCGCATTTTTTAATGTGATAATCTAAACACAGCGATATTTTCTTTTTTTCTATTACATCATCATCAATAAAAAAATCGCAACTTCTAATTGGAAAAATTGCTCGTATGGCTTTTAAGGTTCTTCTCAGATAAATAACGTCTGTATAAGGTCCAAAATATCGTGAACCATCTTTCACTATGGTCCTAGTTATAAACACTCTTGGATAGGGTTCTTTTGTGATTCGAATGTAAGGGAATGATTTATCGTCCCTTAGATTGACATTATAAAAAGGTTGATATTTCTTAATCAAATTAGCTTCTGTTAGTAAAGCCTCTACCTCGCTGGATACAACGATCCAATCCACATCTCGGATCTTTTTTATCATTGAAATATTTTTTGCTGATTGGTGTCTATTCTTCTGAAAATAAGAACGCACTCTTGTTCTCAATTCTTTTGCCTTACCGATGTACAAGATATGAGAACTAGTGTCTTTAAAGAAATAAACACCAGGTTTTTTTGGTATTTGTTTTAGGCGATCTTTGTCAAAGGAATTCAAATAAAAACTTATTTAATTATTCAAAATTTTCAACTTTTTTTAATTTTTTCCCGACAAGGAAGTCATTTGAATTGTAGCTCTTCTTCTTTATTGATTTAATTTCCCAGACCATGCTAAAAGCTGATTTTCCATCATCATTAAAATTTTCCATTTTACTTTTTACAACCTTACCAGGCACCTCTTCATACTCATAATTGGGGTCAATACTTTTGATCATTCTATCTGAGGACATGACCATGCTTGCATTTGACCGTTTACCCTTATAGCTCTCAACAAGTTCCATTTCTTTTTCTAGAACAAAAGAAATTAGCGCTGTATCAGTGGTAATCCATTCAGTGGTAATCATCTTAGATCCACTTTTTCTACCAAAGGATGTAATGATTTTTTTTACTGAAAAACCGTTTAACTTATCCTTATCTGTAAAAATATTTCTATCTAAAATTTTAAAACCATTATCCTCATTATCATCTTCATCACTCTCCTCAGTGTCGTCTTCCTCTTTGCTGTCATTGTCAGAATTGTTATTATTTCGATTATCTCTTGAAAATGGATTCGTGATATCTTTCGTTTTAGGGATTCCATTGTTTTCAATGATAGATTGAAAATTCTCAACGGTATACTCCTTTTCCTCTAGATCAAATACTGTTCTCATTTTAGTTTCACCATTTAAAATGATCCCATTCCTTTTGTTGCCACCCATCATCATTCGAGTATAAAACTTATCAATTTCAATATTATTGTCTTTTTTAAAACTTTTATCGCTTGCATAAGATTTGACGCTTGTTGTTATAGTTCCCATCATTGGTACATTCATCAAGGTGGTCGTTACCATCTCGATCTGGTCTTTTTCATTTTGAGAAAATACTGATTGATAAAAAAATAGGATAAAAATAATTCTAGTCATCAGGTACTACTCCATGGTAATCTATTTAAATCAACGTTTCCTCCAGACAGGATCAATCCAATTCTTTTATTTGAAAACTGAGCTTTTCTTTTTAGCACAGCAGCTAGGGTGATAGAACACGAGGGCTCTACAATCAGCTTCATTCTTTCCCAGACCATCCTCATTGCGTCGATAACTTCTTCTTCTGTGATAGTGATGATTTCTGTGACAAATTCTTTGAGTATAGGAAAATTTAACGCTCCGATCTGCGCTCTTAATCCATCGCAAATGGTATTTATAGTTTTGTTAGGAATAATTTTTCCAGCTACTAGGGATCGAAAAGCATCATCTGCCTCGCTTGGCTCAGCTCCGTAGACCTCAATTTTTTCTTCAATTTCATTTGCCATAATCAGAGTGCCTCCTATTAAGCCACCACCACTGACAGGAGAGACAATGATGTCAAGATCTGGGCAATCTTCAATTAATTCTTTCGCGCAAGTTCCTTGCCCAGCAATTATTCTCTCATCATTATAAGGATGAATAACTTCTGAGCCATTTTTTTTTACCAAATCCTCTAAAACGCCCTCTCTCGATTCTTGACTAGTTTCACACCAAACTATCTCGCCTCCATTTCTTTTTACATTTTCTACTTTTATCTTGGGGGTGTTGTGAGGCATGACAACATGGGTTTTACCCCCTCTGCGTGTCACAGCCATTGATAGAGCAGCGCCATGATTTCCAGATGATGTTGTCGCAATACCTTTTTTTAAATCTTCCTCTGACAAAAGCTGGACAGCATTGGTAGCACCTCTGATTTTAAAGGAACCCGCTTTCTGAAAGTTCTCACATTTAAAGAACAATTCTGCTCCAGACAATTCATTTAAGCTTAAATTTGTTAGAATAGGCGTTCTGTGAATAAATGGACGTATCCTATCATGTGCTTTTTCAATATCTTTTAGAGTTATCATCAGGAGAATCTAAATTAATCGTAAATTAAAATCATATTAATTAAGGTTGAAAATGAATAATAAAACAAAATTACATATGTCCACAGATGAATTTCGCAAAGCAGGCTACAAGGCTATAGATTGGATTGCAGATTATTATGAAAAAATAGAAGACTATCCAGTCATGTCACAATTATCACCTAATGAGATTATTAATAATCTTCCTGATAATCCCCCCATAGAAGGGAAAAAATTTGATGACATTTTAAAGGATATGGATTTACTCATGAATGGCATTACGCACTGGCAGTCTCCCAATTTTCATGCTTTTTTTCCATGTTCAACCAGCGGACCAGGAATACTTGGAGATTTATTATCTACTGGATTAGCAGTAAATGGAATGAACTGGATCACCAGCCCATCGGCAACTGAACTTGAAATCCATATGCTAGATTGGCTTGTTAAAATGCTAGATCTTCCAGAATATTTTCTTTCAAGATCAAGTGGGGGTGGAGCCATTCAAGATACTGCATCAAGCTCAAGCTTGATCGCTTTATTGGCCGCAAGAGAAAAAACAACAAAAACAAATTCCAATAAAGCTGGATGTAGTGGCAATTTAACGGTTTATACATCGTCACAAGCACATTCATCAATAGAAAAAGCCGTTAAAATAGCTGGCATTGGAACTAATAACCTAAGGTTGGTCAAAACAGATAAAAATTTTGCTATGGACGTAGAGCATTTAAAACAACTTATAGATAAAGATATTAAAGACAAACTCAAGCCTAGCTTTGTTTGTGCAACAGTTGGTACTACATCGAGCACTGCTTTGGATCCAGTAGAAAAGATTGGAAAAATTTGTAAAGATCTCAATATTTGGCTACACGTTGATTCAGCAATGGCTGGGCCTGCAGCAATTTGCCCAGAATTTCGATTTGTTAACAAAGGACTAACTTATGCAAATAGTTACACCTTTAACCCTCACAAATGGATGCTGACCAACTTCGATTGTAGCATATTTTATATTCAAAATAAAAAATATCTACTAAATGCTTTATCGATCATGCCAGAATATTTAAAGAATAAACAAAGCTCAACTGAACAGGTTACCGATCTCAGAGACTGGGGAATACCCCTTGGTAGAAGATTTAGGGCTTTAAAATTATGGAGCGTAATTAATTATTACGGGGTAAAAGGGATTCAAGACTATATTAGAAATGATATGCATATTACCCAAAAATTAAAAGAATGGATCAGTAAAGATGATCGCTTTGAAATTATAGCGCCAACACCTCTTACGCTAATTTGTTTTCGATTAAAAGGCAGTAACGATGAAAATGAAAAACTGTTATACAACATTAACAAAAGCGGCTCAATGTATTTAAGTCATACAAAATTAGATAATAAATACACATTGCGATTTTCAATTGGAACTTCAACTTCCAGTTTAGACCATGTAAAAAATAGCTGGAAAAAAATTCAGGAGTTTGCTACTCAACTAAGAATTAGTTAGGCTTTTGCGCTAATTCAACTAGCACGCCCCCTGCGCTTGAAGGGTGAATAAATACTACCTGATATCCTTCCGCTCCGGTGCGGGGTTCATCAGATAAAACTCGTATATTATTTTTTTTAAGCTCTATTATTGCTTGTTTTATGTCATCTACCTCAAAACATACATGATGTATACCCTCACCCTTTTTACTCAAGAATTTCCCTACTGGAGTATCGGATCCTCTAGATTCCAGTAACTCTACTTTCCCTTTTTTAGTATCATAAATATCTGTTGTCACACCTTCCGATTCAACCACTTCAGTGCTACGATGAGGTATTTGTAAAATATGTTTCCAAAACGGTGAGCTAGTATCTAAATCTTTTACGGCAATAGCAATATGCTCAATTCCAATGATCTTCATTGTAGATCCTTATTTTTGGTATGCTTTAGTTTCACGCCTAGACCATGCTCTTTGGGAAGCTTCAACCTTCCATTTTTAACAGTTACTCCCTGATAAGGATCATCCTCAATCAGCAAATTTCCATCCAGGTCCGCATAATCAACAAGGGGCGAAAGATGAGAAGCTGCGGTGATCGCAACTGAGCTTTCAATCATACACCCTAGCATTATCTTCATTTTAAACTTTCTAGCCAATTTAATCATTTCTAAGGCTTCATATAAATTTCCACATTTCATGAGCTTTATATTTATACCATCAAACACATCTACTAGAGATGGTATATCCCTAGAATTTATACTGTTTTCATCAGCAATTAATGGCAATGGAGAAACATTTCTCAATAAAGCAGTATCTTTCAAATTAGTTGACTGAAAAGGCTGCTCAATAAATTCTACATTTCTATCTGCAAGCCAAAAACTCATTCTTTTTCCCGTTTCAAGATCCCATCCCTCATTTGCATCTACTCTAATAGTCTTATCTGTCTTATCTCTTATTAAACTTATAGTTTCTTTGTCTTCCTCTTCGCTTACACCAAGCTTCACTTTTAAGATAGAGAATGGATTCGATTCCTTGATCTTATCAATGATTAGATCTCTATTTCCAATTGATATCGTGTATGAAGTCAAAGGTGTCATCTCAGGATCAGCTTTGAAGAATTGATAGAGAGGTATTCCAAGGGCCTGACAATGCCAATCTAATAACGCCATAGATAGGGCTACTTCCAATGACTTTAAACCATTGCACTGTGGTAATAGTTTTTCAAAAAAAATATTACTTTTTACCATGTCTTCATTCAAGGTAATACCGTTTTTCAATACTGACAAGATATTGCCAGTGCTTTCATTATAACGATCTGATGGAGCGGCCTCCCCTCTGCCAATTATTCCATCCCGTTCAATATATACATAAACTATGTCATAGTAATTATGAGTACTTCTCGAGATCCCAAACGGGTGAATGCAATGAATTCTATTTACTGTGTACTTTAAATTCATTGTTGCCCAGGAGATGAAGCATTACCCTCCCAATCTGGATCAGCAACACCGATCCAACTTTCACCACTTTTCATTACGGCATGTATTCTGCCAAATCTAGCTTTTTCCTTTTGAATGCTGACTGTATATCCTTTATTTGCATAATATAGGCTATCATCCATCGTAAAACTGTTTTTATCAGTGAATTCTAGATCTATAGTACCATCGTTTTGAGGATGTACTCTTGGAAGTGACATTGCCTCCTCAAGCGATTTGCCATTATCTATAATTCTACTAATAACAGCAACAATCGAAGATGGGATTCTAGAACCACCCGCAGCGCCTAAAGCTAAAATAGGCTCATTGTCCCTTGAGACGATCATAGGAGAAATGTGAGATGATGCCCTATCTCTTGCCTTAACTTCTCCTAAATAACCACCGAGGGTTTGCGCATAAACAAATCCTAGGCCAGGTGTAGCAACTTTTGAGCCCATGGTAGTACCAACTGTTTGTGTTAAAGCAACGATCATACCATTTTTATCAACTACTGTTAAATGTGTTGTATGTCCATTTGGTAAAGTAAATGCATAAGGCATTAATTTATCGATCTCAACCTGAGGGTTGATAACTTGTCTAACTTTTTCTTTTGCGTATTCCTTAGAAGTAAACTTATTAGCATCCTCTAAGCTTTTCTGCACCCTTCTATCAAGATAAGCAGACTTTATAGAATTATATATTGCTTCACCCCAATCACGATTGGATTGAAGGTCTTTTGATTCAGCGTATTCTTCTAGTATATGCAAAGCTTGGATTGTTATTGCACCATACGATGGTATCCACAATCCTTTTATATCATAACCCCTGTAATTTCCTTCAACAATGTGCGATTCCATCGCTTCATACTCTGCAAGCGCTTGCATGCTAAGCACCCCGCCATT
>CACBUT010000009.1:0-50933 GCA_902542445.1 uncultured Fidelibacterota bacterium
AAGAACTTTCAAAGCTTTATATGCTAGAAAGAGGATCTAGCTATCTGAACCATGCATCCATTGGAACCATTCCAAGACCTATTCACAACGCACATATTAAGTATCTTGAGATTTGTGAATCTAATCCATCGCTATATGTTTGGGGCGCGCCTTGGAAATTAATTACAAATAATACAAGAGAATTAGCCGCAGATTTATTGGGTTGTTATTCTAATGATATTGCAATAACACACAACACCACAGAAGGGTTCAATATCTTAGCTCATGGTATCAAGTTGAACAAAAAACATGAGGTGCTTTTTAGTTCACTCAACCACGCAGGCGCATCTATGTCCTGGTATGGCTTATCAAAAATTAAAAATTATAAAGTTAGATCTTTCGAATTTCCTATTCATTTAATAAATGAAATGAATAGGAAAGATATAATTAATATTTACAAATCTCAGATCCGTAGTAATACCAAAGTATTAGTGCTTCCACATATCGATAATATCGTTGGTTTGCGTCATCCTGTGAATGAAATTGCCAGAGAGGTTAAGAGCTTAGGCGTTGAATATGTATTTGTTGATGGAGCACAATCACTTGGAATGATAAGTATAGACCTGAAGAATTCTCAAATCGATGCGTATTCTATGTCTCCTCATAAATGGCTTCAAGCCCCTAAAGGGACTGGCCTTTTTTATGTTAATAAAAATTTAAGAGACGTAATTCCCAAGATGTGGTATAAATCATCGAGACCAGAAGAAGATAAAACAGCTACAAAATATGAGGATTATTCAACTAGGGCTTGGCCAGCTGTTGTTGCGCTAGGGGATGCTATTCGATTTCATAATTCCCTTGGGCAGCAAAGAAAAGATGATCATTATAATTATCTTTGGTCAGAAACAAAAAAAATCATTGATAAAGAAAGTAGGCTGGATTGGCTATCTCCTTCAAATTATGACTTGGGTTCGATGATAATGACAATTGGCATTCAGGGCAGATCTTCTTTCGAGCTATCTGAAATATTGTCTAATGATTATAATATTCATATACGACCTTTTGAAAAACCCATTAATGCTTTACGCATATCTCCTAACCTTTCTTCCGATCTTAACGACATTCAAAAACTTATAGATGTTGTTTTAAAAAATATATAACAAGTTTTGAAAAATTATAATGTAAAGGAAATATTGAAAAGTGATCAAGCTATAGCTTTTTCAAATTATTTAAAAAAAATTAATAATGATCTAACCTTTGAAATTATCTTTCCAAAAAAATTATGGCCTAATATTGAAAAGGAGCAGCCTGATGAAGCAATGCAATATATCAATCAACATCATAAGGTCTTTCAAGATTCAACGGAAAATGATTTTGGCATAGATTACATTTTAGGAGCAAGCACTTCTGCTGATTGTTGGATCCATATAAAGAATGGGAAAGACGAAATTGTTGGGTATGCAACCAATGTATTTTACAAAATCAATTATCAGAAAGTTAATTTTTTTAGGGTTACCTTTTTTAAACAATCTATCAGACAGTTAAAGATATATCCTTACCTTCAGGATCTAAGAATAAATATTTTTCCCTCAGATTTTATTTTTTCAAGAACGCAGAACCCTGTTGTGTACAAGATCTTCAGTAGATTCTTTAAATTGTATGGATTAAAGATCGCCCCATCTTTAAATGGCTTTGATAGTAAATGTATTAAAGTAGCAAGAGGCCTTGGTTTTGATGTCGATGATAATTTGATCATAAAAAATGCTGTAAGAGGAATTGTTGCTAAAAACACTCCTTTCATAGAGGGAGAAATATATACACTATGGAAAAAAATCGACTTAAACAACGGAGATGTATATTTAGTTGTAGGCTATAAATAATTTTAATAGTATATTAAAACGCTCATAACGCTCATTTAATATATGAAATATACAACATCTATAGTCTGGTTTAAGAAAGATCTAAGAACATTTGATCATGCACCATTGTATCATGCTGCACAAAATGGTGATGTGACTTGCATCTATATATATGAAGATGAACTGATGAAGTACCCTTACAGTGATCGACATTTTAATTTTTTACAAGGCTCACTCATTGAGCTCGATTGGTCACTTAGAAAAATTGGATCCCATCTTCAAATTTTTAGGGGATCCGCTCAATCAGTTTTCTCTGAAATATTAGAACATTGCAATATAGAAGCGGTCTATTCACATCAAGAGACTGGAGATTGGAAATCTTTTGAACGAGACAAAAAAATTGCCACTTTTTTTAGAGAAAAGGGTATTCACTGGAACGAATTTCAGAATAATGGAGTTGCTAGAGGTTTAAAAAATAGAGATCTATGGCAAAGCCAATGGCACAAGGTCATGAGTCAGCCTTATTTAACCGCTGGAAATGTTAATACAGAATTCAAATTGCCAAACACTACTGGTCTATTACCCTCCAAAACTTTTGGTCTTGGTACTACAAAAGTGAAAAATCACCAACCTGGTGGTCATATTTATGCAAAAGAATTATTGAACACATTTTTAGAAAAAAGAGGCAAAAATTATGCCTCACGCATGTCAAGTCCCTTGACTGCTGAAAAATCCTGTTCTCGGTTAAGTACTTATTTTACTTTCGGCAATATTTCAATAAAAGAAGTATACCAAAACACTAATGATAAGAAAAATGAGTTACGACAAGCCAGCAGAAGTAGTGTTTTTCTAAAATCCCTTAATACCTTCACCTCTAGACTCCATTGGCATTGCCACTTTATTCAAAAACTTGAGATGCAACCATCAATCGAATTTGAGAATCTTGTTTCTACATTCGATGGTATGAGAGAAAATGCATTTGATAATGAAAAGTTTGAAGCATGGAAAAATGGGGAAACAGGCTTTCCAATGGTTGATGCAAGTATGCGATACTTGAAAGAAACGGGGTGGATAAATTTTAGAATGAGAGCAATGTTGATCTCATTTGCATCTTATAATCTTTGGTTAGATTGGAAAAAAACTTCAAAACATCTTGCTTCCCTTTTCACAGACTATGAGCCTGGTATTCACTATAATCAGATTCAAATGCAGTCGGGTGTTACTGGTATTAACGCTATAAGAATTTATAATCCCATCAAGCAACAAATTGACCATGATCCAGATGGAAAATTTGTAAAAAAATGGTGCCCAGAGCTTGCGGATTTGCCAATCGACTATCTTACCCAGCCGCACCTTATGAGTGAAGCTTTACAAAATAAGGTGGGCTGCACGATTGGCATTGATTATCCCGCTCCAATTGTTGACCTAAAAATTTCAGGGCTTTTAGCTAGAAAAAAGATTTTTGATATAAAGAAACTACCAGAAACTAGAAAACTTTCTCAAGAGGTTTATGAAAAACATGGTAGTCGACGAAAGAAATATGTTAGATCATATTCTCAGTAGAGAGGATGCTTACAAAGCATTGGTTGAGTGGATTCCAAATGCAAGATCCCAATATGCTAGTAATCGTAATTACGACATCGATAGGAATACGACAAGCAGACTTTCCTCGTTTATATCATCTGGCTTGCTATCAGAAGAGGATATATTGCAATGTGCAAATGATATTGGCATACCCTCTAAAAACAATAAATTTCTCGAAGAAATCTTCTGGAGAATCTATTTCAGGGGCTATTTAGAAAACAGACCCAGCATATGGAACAGCTATATTTCCGATCTAAAAATGTTAGATGATCATAAGAACAAATTAGATTATGAAAATGCTATCTCTGCAAGAACCGGGATAGAATGTTTTGATGATTGGACAGTCCAGTTAAATGATACTGGATATCTACACAACCACACTAGAATGTGGTACGCCAGTATTTGGGTTTTTACATTAAACCTTCCATGGCAACTAGGAGCAGACTTTTTTTTAAGAAAACTGATTGATGCCGATGAAGCATCTAATACGCTCAGCTGGAGGTGGGTTGCAGGTTTGCACACATCAAAGAAGCCATATGTAGCAAGACCAGATAACATTTTTAAATATACAAAAAAATATAGACCTTCCGATAATCAGTTAAATTTATATCCTGAACCAATTGTAGAGGAATTGGTTCACGAACCTAAGCCGTTAATAAATATGGATCATGATAAAAAAAGTGCAGATACAATATTATTGCACGATAATTTTTTTCCAATCCACCAGATTAGCAGCATGAATTGTAAAGAAATTTTCGTTGTGGAATCGCCAATTGATCCGTCTTTCAGGATCGCCAGAATTTGGGATTTTGTTCAACCTCAAATAGTGAACCATGCTTCTAAAAAATTAAATATCAAACCAATCTACATAAGTCAAAACGAAATTGCCGAACTTTCCAATCATAATATTATTACCAACAGGCCAAGAGTTGGACTTTGGAAGGATTCTATCTCTCCTCAAATTCAATCGCTTCAAAATAATAGTAGCGTTCATTTTATAACACCTTCCATTGATAAATTATCCTGGCCAATATGTAAAGGTGGTTATTTTAAGTTAAAAGTTGCTATACCCAAAATTATAAATAAGTTAATAGGTCAAGTTGAGCTAGCTTTTTGAAAAAAAAACTAATAAGCATGACAGCTGATGAGTTGCTAGAACGAAGAATATGTTGCGGATTGGGTTGTCAAAATTGTCCATATGACCCACCTCATAAAAAAGGCAACAAGACTATTAGGCCACCTGAAAAAAGAATTAGACTTGGAACTTATTCAAAAGGAGCCCAATCATCACATTGGGATCTAGATTACATGTCAACCGATGAGTTAGAAGAAATATTCAATACCAAAAAATAAGATCCTGATGTTTGATGATCTTTTAATGTTCCATATTGTTTCTACTTCTATTATGGTAGGTGTCATCTGGGTAATTCAACTCGTACATTATCCTTCCTTTAAATATGTGAAAGAATCAGACTATATCATTTTTCAAAAATATCACATGAGCAATATCTCATATATTGTTTTTCCTATCATGTTCACTGAGCTGATTACAGCTTTGCTTATTTTTTTTTCTGGAGAAAAATCATTCTTCTTTATGTTATCTTTGATTTGCCTTTTTTTGATATGGGTAATCACTGGAGTACTTTTTACTAAGTTTCATAGCATACTTCAAAAAGGGAAAGATCTGAAAATGATCGAGAAAATGATTAATGCAAATTGGATAAGGACTTTACTATGGACATTGCGAATAATTATGATACTTTTTGTAATACCTTAGATAAATAAACTGCATTTCCATTTTTAAACGAGTTATAGATCTTTGAGTCTTTTACACCTGCAAAATCTTTAAAAGCATTATTAATAATTTTTGGAACGTAAGAATTGATCATCTCAACCTTTTTATGATGAATGTTGTCCAAAGCCTTAATGACCTCATCTGTAATTGTTTCACTTTTGATAATTTTTAATTTACTCTTATTAAAAATATCTTCCGTTTCTTTGACTGCTTCAGAAGCCCTTAGGTCTGCCCAGCTAAATTTTCCATTTGGTTTTAAAACGCGATACACCTCAGCAACAAAATTTGCCATATTTCCATAGCAGTGTGATGATTCAACATTAAGAATCACATCGAAGCTGTTATCTGCAAATGGTATTTTTTCTGCATCTCCGTTTTTGAAACTTAAATTTTTTATATCTCTATGAAGCTTAGTAGAAAGTGATATTGCGGCTCTAGAGAAATCCATTCCAACTATTGATTTTGGATTATGGTATCTTGCAACAAAAGAGGCGCCACCCCCTCGTCCAGATCCTACTTCTAAAACGCTAAGCCCATCAATAGATATTTGAGATGCAACGTAATCGTATAGATTAATGAACATTCTATCTTTTTCATCATCAGAAGAAAGTTCCCTATTCTTAAAGTCGCTGGATAAATAGCCATAATTCATAAATGTCCAACCGCTATCATGACCTCTATTTCCTAATCGCTGATACCACCATCTCCACAAATTCTTTTGAAAAAATGGTGAAATCCTTACAATTGATATAAATAATTTTGCTAGCATGTGTATTGATTAAGTTAACCTTTAAAAAACTAATTCAACAATTAGTATGTATAAATATTTAGGCTCACTATATTAAAAAAACATTAAACAACAAAAAAAGGGGAGAAGCTATGAGCGCTAAATTAGTAGATGATTTTTTTGCAGCAATGGAAAGTGGAGATCTAGATTCTATAGAATCAATGTTTCACGATGATGTATCAATGACAGATCATGGAAATGGAATGACCTCTGATGGTGTAGAGGCAAATATGAATGATGTTAGAAATTGGAAAAATACATTTTCTGATATGAATTTATCAGCGGTAAGACATATCGAATCTGGTAATACAGTAGTCACAGAAATGCGCATGCAAGGAACCAATACTGGTGAAATGGAAATGCCTGATGGCTCTAAATTACCAGCTACAGGAAAAAAAGTTGACTTTCAAGGTGTTCAGGTTGTGGAATTTAAAGATGGTAAAATGTACAAGGGTTCTCAATATTATAATCCCATGGTCATGATGGAACAGTTAGGACTAATGCCTTCTTAATATCGTTAACGAATTTTAATTAGCTTGGCATCTTGCTAAGCTAATTAAAATTCAATTCTTTTTTTGATTATAAAGCCATTTCCAAACTTCTTTGTTGTTCCATACATCTATCCAACTATCGTGACCCCTGTTTTCTACTTCTGTAAATTTTGTTTGATTTGACATTTCGTTTAACGCCGAAACCATTTCACTAGAACGTTCAATATCAATTACAGAATCATCTTTTCCATGCCAAGCCCATATCGGCATAAATGAAATATCTTTAACATAGCTGACATCACCACCCCCACAAATAGGTACAGCAGCTGCAAAAAAATTCGGCCTTCTTTGAATTGCATCCCAAGTTCCCCAGCCTCCCATTGATAGACCCATGATGTAAATTCTTTTTTTATCTATTGATCTGTTTTTCTTAAGGATTGAATCAAGCGCTTCAAATGTCAATTGCATCGAATTTGAAATTTTACCTCTTTTATAATTTGGCGTATTCCAATTTGTATTTACCCATCTTTCATTTTGAGGAACTTGCGGGACAAAAATGAATGATTGAAATTCATCTATAATATTTTGTTTTGAAAAAGCACCAATTGCATTTGCATCATATAATTGTTGGATGTTATCATTTCCTCTTCCATCAGCCCCATGCAAGAAAACTAACATAGGATATTTTTTTTTGCGCTTTATATTCATTGGTTCTGCTAACCTGTAGTTCAATGATTCATTATTTCTTTTTTTAAAAACCTTTTGCTTAAATCTATCTATCACATTAGCCGAGATCTTATTTGTTAAAGATTCTTTTATGGCTTGGTCGAGCAATTTTGACATTACTATATATCCATCCTTATTCGGATGTACAGGATCAATGCCATATTTTTTGATAAGCCCATTATTACCATCATGCAAGTTTGAGAAATAATCTAAGTATACATGACCATTCTTTATTGCATATTCTTGTAAGGTCTCATTTATCTTTAAAATCTTATAATGTGGTTTTATCTTTGGTCTCCATGGAAAGTCATAAGCAGGAAGAATCGATGAGAGTATAACGTTTATATTATGCGATTTTGCCAGTTTAGCCATGCTTGTTATGTTATCTGTGATCATTTTAATGCTTGATGGCCCTGTATTTTCAGCAATGTCATTAATTCCTGCTAGTATTACAACAATGTCAGGGTTCAAATCAATGACATCAGGTTTAAATCTTATTAACATTTGAGGTGTTGTCTGTCCACTGATACCCCTGTTAATAAGATCCTTATTCTTAAAGTATTCAGGGTAAAAATTAGTCCATCCCTCCGTAATTGAATTACCCATCAGAACAATTCTTTTATTAGTTTTAGGCCTTGATAGAACTTCTATGTTGCTGTTTTTATATTTATTAAGGTTGGGCCAGTCTGTATTAGAATTCTGTGAAAAACCAGATGAGATTATAAAGATAAACATAATATATATTAAATACCGATTCATAATATCGCTTTCAATTCGTTTAAATTCTTAACTGATTATTTTACGTATAATATACCGTAATAATTTAATATAATTAATCGGATAATCGGATTTTATTAATTTAATATAAATTAAGAATAATTCTTTAAATATGCTGTTTTAGTATAGGTTGATGCATTTTTTAATTATTTTTTATATCTAATTAAGTGTGAGATTTATTTGTTGAAATAATAACTTTTCATTAAATTTGAACCCTATGAAATATCTAAAATATTACATATCAACGTTGACCTTGCTGTTAGCTATTTATACTTGCTCATTGGGTGCATTTTTCCCAACAGCATTCTTTATCTTATTTTCATCATTTATTATCTTAGGTGATATATTTTTTCGAGAGGACACCAAGAAACAAACCTTTAATAATGAGTTTTTCCTCGATCTCCCAATGTATATAAATTTTCCACTCCTTTTATTTTTAGTTATGATGACTGTTTTCTTTTTAGGCGATACCCCTCATAATGGATTAGTAAATTCTGTCAATCAGTTTTTTAGCATAGATATTTTATCAATAAAAAATTCACTCCACTTCGTTGATGGCATTTTTTTAATTGCCCTTTCAAGCCTATTGATTGGCATTATGGGTACAGTGCCAGGGCATGAATTAGTCCACAGAAAAAAGAATAAACTTGATATGCAAATGGGTAACTGGCTTTTGGCGCTTTCATGGGACTGCGCGTTCGCTGTTGAGCATGTATACGGCCATCATAAAAATGTTGGGCTCGATAAAGATCCCGCTACTGCAAAAAGAGGTGAAAATATTTATGCATTTATTTTTAAAGCAATAAAGAACGAACAAATAGGAGCATGGAACATCGAACGCGCAAGATTAAAAATGAATAAAAGTTCTTTCTTTAGCTTTAAAAATAGAATGATAACCGGATATATGCGCAGTATTTTAATTTCAGGTCTATCCTATTATATAGGAGGATTTTCAGGCCTTTTAACTTTTTTGCTTTGCTCTTTTATTGCTAAATCATTACTTGAAGTTATAAATTTTACTGAGCATTACGGTTTAGTTAGGGTTGAGGGGCAGCCTGTAATGCCTCATCATTCATGGAATACCAATAGTTTTGTTAGCAGTATTTACCTTTACAACGTAACAAGACATTCTTCACACCATGAAAAAGCTCATTTAAAATATTGGGAGCTAAGACCGTACGTTGATGCACCAACAATGCCACAAGGCTACTTAAGCATGCTTTATCTAGCAATCTTTTTACCTGGTATTTTCAAAAAAATTATGGTTAAGAAGTTAATAGATTGGGATAAAAATTATGCTTCGGATGACGAGAGAAAGCTATCAGCTATTCAAAATGAGAATAGCAATATGCCATTGCTGTTAAATCATTAAAAAAAACTCTCTAATAATCTATATATCTAAAACGTAGCATATTCAGCTTTTTATTTTATGTCGAAGGGTATTCTCTTTAAACCAATTCTACCATTATTCATTACAAAAACCACATCTTGAATATTTTGTATATTAGTCAAAGGGTTGTTTGTAATAGCAATAATATCAGCTTCTTTTCCAATAGATAGTGTTCCTGTTATTTTATCAATCCCTAATAACTCTGCACCAATAATTGTGGCAGACTGGATCGCATCGTAAGGCGTCATACCTAGTTTTACAAAATTTGTAATTTCCATTCCAACCCGAGAAGTACTGTTTGGACCATAAGCTGTGTCTGCCCCTGTAGCTATTTTGATTCCCATACGATATGCCGACTTAACGACCCTTTCTAAAGCGGGTAACATATGTTGACCCCTTATAAATAAAATGGGATTATCATAGTCACCCCCAGGTTCTTTTAAATCAACAACGGTAGTGTAGGTTGGAACTAAATAAACTTTCTTTTTTTTCATTAATTGAAGGGTTCGATTTGTTAAATATGTTCCATGTTCGATGCTGATTACGCCTGCTTGGACTGCAGCGTAACCTCCCTCATCACCATGGGCATGAGCCATAACTTTTAAATTGTATTTTGCAGCTTCATCAACAATTATTTCTAATTGTTGTCTTGTATATGTTTGTTTTCTAGGATCTGTATATGGCAATCCTGCTCTTTCAGTTCCGCGAGTTTTTATTATATCTACGCCTCTTTTGGCATTTATTCTTACTAACTTCCTTAAGCTTTTTTCATTATTGACTCCATTCACCAAATCACCTAATGCTGTATCTGCTAGAATTGTTTCGTTCAAATTGGGTGTAACAAATACTCCAGCAGCAATGATATCGGGACCGATCAAATTGCCAGACTTAACCATTTGCCTTAATGAAACATCTTGATAATAAGGGGTATTAGCACTTCTTGCTGTTGTTACGCCTGATTCCAATGCTCTTTTAGCTCCATCAATAGTTCTTACATGAGTATGAGCATCAATAAAACCAGGAAGAATAAATAACCCTTTCATATTTAATGTTTCGTAATCTTTTGAAGGTTTTAAATTTTTAACAATAGATTGAATTTTCCCTTCGTCAATTAAGATTGTCATATTTTTTTTCAGTGGATTAATACCATCAATCACATTCGCATTGATTAACGCAACCTTATTTTGACTAATTAACAAGGATGAATATTTAAAAAGAATAAGAAGGATAAGAAAAATTCTCATGTTGAAACCTTTGATTATCTAATATTTTGAAAAAGTCTTTTCCAGAAATACAATAGTTCTGCGCCATGCTTCGTCACTTGCCGCTTTATCAAATGTATTGTTATTTTCATTTGGTCTGCTGGCAAATCCGTGCATTGTATTTGGATAGATATATATTTCATGTTCTCCATTTAGAGTATTAAGCTTGACTTGAAATTCTTTTACGTTGTCAATCTTAATTCCTCTGTCTTTTTCAGCAAAATGACCAAGTATATTGGCTCGCATAATGGATAGGTCGTCTTCAGGATTAAATCGTCCGTAATAAATTATTGAAGCCTTAACATCTAAATTATTTTTTGCCACTTGATAGGACCAGCCTCCCCCAAAGCACCAACCAACGGAAGCCAATTTATTTTTGTTGACATTATCTAATGATTTCAAAAAGTTCAAGGCGGATTCTAAATTTTCGAATGCCTCATTCATATTGCTTCTCACTCTACCTGCTAAATTCCTAGCCTCTTTGGGTGAAGTGGTACTTTTTCCTTGGTACAAATCTACAGCTAAAGCCACATATCCTTTTTTAGCAAATTCATCAGCTTTATTTTTTATGTCCTGATTAAGACCCCACCATTCGTGTATTAGAATAATGCCTGGTAATGCAGTATTGGTTTTTGGTTTTGACAAATACCCCATGATTTCACCAGTGGAATCTGAATGATAAGAGATCATTTGGCTCCAAGTTATGTTAAGCCCCATAATTAAAATCAAAAGAATGTTTCTCATATTTATAATTACCGAATGTTTAATAAAATTTTTTACAATCAGGTTAATAAACAATTAATTTATAAAAGTTGATTATATTTGTTAATTTTGACACATAATCAATTTGAGGGGCAATCTATATGATATCCAATAAAAATTTATTCCTGGCTTCGGTCTTAGCAATTATTAGCACTATAGTAATATTTGCATTTTGGGATAGATCGTTTAGCTCCTTAAATGTCAATGTAGAAATGAATAGAAATACAGCTTTAAAAGAAGCTGTAAGAATATCAAAAACTTTTCCATCTATTAAAGACAATACAAGTAAGGCAGCTATCTATAATTTTGATTCTGAATTACGGGATTACATAGAATTAAAACAAGGCGGCAGAGATGAATTTCAAGATATTATTGATCAAAATATCTATTCTCCTTTTTATTGGTCCGTTCGAATATTTGAAGAAAATAAAATACCGGAAGCAACCTTTTGGTTTAAGCCTAATGGCGATAGATATGGATTTAGTTTAAAGATTCCTGAAGATGAAGAAGATGATTCTATTTTAGAAGATGAGGCGCTCTCATTAATAAAAAATGAGATCAATAGCTTTTGGTCGGGAGATTTCAATCAATATAGCTTGCTTGAAAATTCTTTTGTTAAGCAAGCAAATGGCAGGGTAGACCATTCGTTTATTTTTGAGCATGCAAAAAAAGATATTGGGGATGCAAGATTTCGGTTGAGGGCAGAAGTTGTTGGATCTCAATTATCCAAAGTAGAGCAATTCACATTTATCCCGGAAGATTTTATCAGAGAATTTACTAATATCAGATCAAGTAACGATGCTATAGCAATCGTTTCTCAGCTTTTAATGTTCGCAGTTTATATTTTGGCAATTGGAATTCCAGCTATGATCCTGCTTTATAGGAAAGGATGGCTTGAGTATAAAAAGTCATTGATGGTAGCTGGTTTCATTGCTTTAACCTCAACTCTTGTGAGCTTAAATAGCTTTCCTCTGCAATTCTTTTTTTATGATACCGCAACAGGAATGTCACAATTTATTTTACAGCAAATTTTGGGTATCATAGCTGGAGGCCTATTGAATTTTATCCTTTTCGCAATCTCCTTTGTCGTTGCTGAATCCTTAACTCGCAAAGCATTGCCCCAACATATTCAACTGTGGAAAACCTGGGATAAGAATATAGCAAGTTCCAAATTTGTTTTAAAGAATACCATTATGTCCTATTTAATAGTTCCGTGTTTTTTGGCATTTGTTATATTATTTTATTTCATATCACAGCGTTATCTGGGATTTTGGTCACCTTCTGAAGCATTGGTTGATCCAAATTACTTAGCTGCAATTTTTCCTTGGTACACGGGTCTAGCTATATCATTGCAAGCTGGATTTTGGGAAGAAATGCTTTTCAGAGCTCTTCCTTTGGCTGCAGGAATTTTAATTGGTAATCGCTACAAGAGACCAACCACTGGAATTGTTTTAGCAATGGTAATTCAATCCTTAATCTTTGGAGCAGGTCATGCTAATTACCCATCTACTCCATCTTATGCCAGAGTTGTTGAATTGATTTTACCTTCTATCATGTTTGGCTTTGTATATTTAAAAATGGGTGTAATCTTTGCAGCTATAACACACTATGTTTATGATGTGGTTCTTTTTTCATTACCCATATTTTTTTCTAGCGGTTATGTCTTAGACAAATTTATGGTAATTATCGGTGCATTCATTCCTTTGGGTGTAGTTTTAGTGCAAAGATATAGATCATCAAAATGGAATGAAGTAAAGGATAACTCATTAAATAAAAATTATCAGCCTCAAATAATTGAACCTAAGAAAAAAGAAATCTCAAAAGAGATCATTCAAGAACCAGCTATGATTTTGAATAAATCCTTTTTATCAATTGGTACTGCTATTTTTATAATTGCGGTTTTTATCTTTCAAAATAGTAGAATAGATATTCCTATTGATAGTGTTGACGTAAATCGTGTTGAAGCAATAGACATTGCTAAAAAATATATCAAAAACAATAATATCATATTAGATGATGATTATGAGGCTTATGCCACATTGATAAATGGTTATACTTCTCAAAATTTCATATGGGAAGAACTTGGTAAAGAAAAGTTCAATGAATTGTTGGGTTCATATATTTTGGGGCCAAGATGGAGTGTACGTTTTGTCAATTATGATGGTGATCTTGAATCTAAAAATGAAGAAGTGAATATTAGCATAGATCTAAAAGGTGACGTAAAGCGCCTCGATCACAAAATACCTGAAAATCGCCAAGGAATATCTCTTAAAAAAGAAGAAGCAAGAATGATAGCAGATAAAGCGATAATGGAGGAATTTAATTTAGACGCATCGCTGTTGAATATCGTTAGCGAGAAAAATGAACAAAGACCTGAACGCATAGATTGGATATTCATTTATGAGGATAAAGAAAAACTCAAATATGAGGGAGCACAATTACGTTCAGAAATACATATAGCTGGCGACAAGGTAAAGCAATTTACTCAGTATGTATTTGTTCCCGAAGAATGGCAAAGGATGAATCGGGAGCGATCGGGTTTGTCCAATATATTGAATACTATTTTGAGTGCTGGATCAGGACTTTTATTAGTGGTTATATTTTTATTCAATGGTTTTAGGATCTTATTCAAAAATAATTTTAGTTACAAAACTGCGCTGATATTTACATTGTTAGGGTTGTTAGGTTTTGTTAATCTATTTAACGATACTGCATTGATTGCAAATCTTCCCACTGATCAACCTATTGGCAATCTAAAACTTATTACCTATTTTACTGTGGGTTTTGTCCTGATAGTCACTTCATTGTTCTTGGGATTATCTTATGCCACGTTAAAAAATTTATTAAATAATGTATCAGCCAAAATATCGCTTAGCGAATCGATAATTAGCGGTCTTTTCGTTGCATCTTTGGTTGTATTATTTAAAGTTTTTATCAATAGTTTATTTGTTGATATTTCACCAACATTTCCTAGTTTAGGTTTATCGGGATTTATATATCCGCAGGTAGCAACTTTAAACGTTTTCCCTGGATTAATGAGCACGATTGCCTTTAATCTTTTGGGGGCTAAAATCCTATACGATTATACCAATAGATATGAAAATTCTATAAAATATAACTTGATTGGTTTTATTCTGACCATTCTCATAATAGGGTTTGGCAACTTCACCATTACCTATCATCTGCTATTTTCTATAATTAAAGTTGTCATTTATTCCGTAGGCGTATTTATAATCTATAAATATATAATACGAAATAATTTTTCTATAATTCCGTTTTACACTGTAGGAGTTTATTATTTGAATAAAGGGTTAAGCAAAGGTTCTTTTTTTGGTTTTAACTCTTACACCGGAGAATCTATTTTTATCTTGATGGCTGTTGTTATTTTTGGATTTGTATTCATATATCTAATGAATTTTATTTTTGATAATAAGATCATTCAAAAGAAATAAGCTTTACGTTAAAGAAATAAAAGAAGTATCTGTGACAACAACGCTCCAAAGCATGCATTAAAAAAATTAACCATATTGTTATCAATCCATTTTATCTTTTTATAGAATATTGCTTCTTGATTGCAATGCACTTTTTCTTCAACCACCTTACCACAAACTATGCATTTGAACCTAGCTTGATAAAATCTCCCTAGAGCTGAATCAAATAATGATCCACTAAAACCTGATAGAAAAATAATAGCCGTGCTTGTTAATGATTTATCGATAAAATAGAATGCACACGCAATTAAAGCACTGCCTCCAAGCGATCCTAATGTTCCTAATAAAGTAACACCTCCCGATGTACCTTTATCTACTTTAATATTTGAAAAAATCAATCTTGGTTTTGAATTGGAAAGGTGCCCAATTTCCGTTCCCCATGTATCTGCTGTTGTTGCAGCTAAACAAGAATAAAATAGTACGATGGCCATTTTATCATTGTTGAAAAAATAGATCAATGCTATGACTGTTGCGACAAGCCCATTTGCCATAATTTGCTTAACATTTCTTTTAGGATTCTTTTTTTTCTTTAATTTGGAGAGGATGGAAGAAGAAATGAAAAATAACACTAATGGCATAATCCAGCTAATTCCTCCCGAACCAAATACGAATATTCCAGTTAAATATCCTGAGATAGCTCCGCTGATACTGACTGATCGTAATTTGTAAGCAATGCTGAAAATAATTATGGAAATAAAAAACCATATAAATAATGGTATGAGCTTCCCATGGGTGTAATTGATAAGAAAAATTTCATATGATAAAAAACTGCAAATCGGGATTGAGATGTTATCACTGCCTTTATTACTTATCATTTCAGATAGAGTAGAAGAGAGAGCTGTAAAGAATGCTAGACCAAACAATACCTCTATTGGTAGAAAGAAAGCGGCATTAAATACTCTTGACATTAAATCTGTTGCAATCATTACAATCATAAAACTCATTGAAAACATTGCAAAAGATCCAGCCAGTGACTTTTCATCCTTCCAAATTTTATAATGATATTTTGATCTTTTACCAATGCTAGCAGCAAAGGGATCCGCAAATGTCAATATCCATACTGCTATCGTATAGCTAATTGGTTTTTCCCAAAATAAAGCAGCCAGAAAGAAAATCGAAATTGGGAAAAAAATGGTTCCATAGGTAACTCTACTTATTTTATTCATGCTATCAATCGAATTACTGAAAAGCAAATAAGAGTTGATAGCGATAAAAATTAAAGATAAAAGTAACAAAGGCTTGTTGGAGTTCATAACAAAGGGACAGATTGAAACCACCGAGCCAACGATTACATGAATTAATTTTCTGGTCGAATCAGGATCAAACTTAAAATATTTTGCAACAAATTCAGCAATGCCAAGGACTAAAAAAATTCCTAAAAAGATTGCTATGAAAACAAACCAATCATTAACATTTGTTATATTCACTAAATTATTATTCAATTTTATATTATGTTTATAAATAAAATATACAATTGCCAGTTTATGATAAATAATTTTGTTCAGCGAATCTTTTTAACTTTTTTTATGGTAGTTTTTTTCTCATGTGAAAAAAATCATGGAAAATTTTTTAATCAAAATGACATATGGATCAAAAATGGTGCAATTGTTGATGGCACTGGTTCAAAAATGTTTTTTTCCGACATAGTGATTAATGGTGATTCCATCTCATATATTGGCAAGGTTCCGAAAGGGACCAATGCTAAAAAAATAATTGATGCTAAGGGCATGTTAGTTAGTCCTGGTTTTATAGATTCTCACGCACATGGTAATCCGTTCAAAACGCCCTTATTTGAAAATTTTATTTCAATGGGAGTAACCACAATTACGCTTGGCCAGGATGGAACAAGTCCATCCGTAGATCCTTATGGTATATGGGCTAGTCAGGTTGATGATCTAAGATTGGGTCCAAATATTGCATCTTTAGTCGGGCATGGATCCTTAAGAATGAGATCTGGAATAGGTTATAAAACTAAACCAACTGATAACGAAATTAAAAAAATTAAATCACTACTTCGCGATGATTTGAGCTCAGGCGCTTTTGGAATGTCAACAGGGCTTGAGTACGTACCTGGTAGATATGCTCAGCAAAGTGAGTTAAATGCGCTAGCCAAAACGGTGGGGGAGTTCAATGGAATTATAATGAGTCATATGCGTACAGAAAATAATTCAACTATGGAGCTTGATCTACAAGAGCTTTTTGGCCAAGGCGATCATTCCAACGTTCACATTTCGCATATTAAGGTTGTGTATGGGAAGGGTGTTGAAAGAGCGAATGAGATCCTAAATTATATGAAGGTAAAAAGACAATCGTCAAAGTTTTCTGTAACTGCTGATATTTATCCTTATCTTGCAAGCTATACAACAATTGGAATACTCTTTCCTGAGTACGCTTTACCACCAAATAATTATTCCAATGTTCTTAAAAATAGAAGAAGCGATCTATTAGCTTATGTCTATAATAAAGTAATACTTAGGAATGGACCTGAAGCTACTTTGTTTGGAACAGCTCCATACAAAGGCCTTACCTTGAAAGAAGTATCTGATAGTTTAAACAAACCATTTCAAGAAATAGTTGTTGATATCATTGGACCAAGCGGTGCTGGAGCAGCGTATTTCACCATGGATAAGGATTTACAATATCAGTTAATGAAAGATGAAAATATTGCTATTTCATCCGATGGCTCTCCCACTATGTACCATCCAAGAGGGTACGGCTCCTTTGCGAAAATAATTGAACAATTTGTTCTAAAAGAAAATATATTTTCAATCGAAGAAGCAGTACGTAAGATGACATCACTCCCAGCAGGGCTATTAGGTATCGAAAAAAGAGGAAAAATTTTAGTTGGCTATAAAGCGGATATCTTAATATTCGATCCAAGCAAAATCAAATCCAATGCCACGTTTAGTAATCCTCATTTATTAGCATCCGGTTTTGATAATATAATAATCAACGGCAAAACAGAGATTGGCAGTGGTATTCTTTTAAGAAAATAATCTTCAATCAGGAATGATAACTGCAGGTAGCTGAGCCTTATTATAAAGATCATTATATGATCTAACTTCATTGGTTATAATCATTTCAAATCTATTTCTGTAATTATCCCATTCTTTACTTAGGTCATTATATCTATCTCTTTGTCCTTGAGTCAAAGGTGCATCCGATTGACTCATTGTGCTCAAAAGGTTAATCATATGTGAATTTAGTTTGTTCAAATAATTAACCACATCCTGAAAAGTTACCATTTTTGTTTGAATTACATTACCTTCCCATCCATTTAAAGTTTGTATTGCTTTTTCACCGGCCTCTTTAAGGTCTTTAATATCTGGCATATCTTTTATATGATCATTCGTTGTCGAAATTTGAGTTCTAATACTTCGTGCTTTTACAATAGTTGAGTGCAGTTCATTTATCTTATCGTATAGATTGCTCATTAACTGTTGGTGGTCAATGATCGCTTGATCACTAATGTCTAGCCTTGGATCATTTTTGATTTCAAAATTTCTTTCGATAATCTCATCATTTAAGGTAAGCCTAGCTATATATTTTCCAGGTCCAATCTTATATCCAGTATAACCACCATAAAATGACACATCCTTCACTTTAACTAAATCATCATTTTTTAAATCCCATACAAATTTATTCATACCCTTTTTTGGATTAATGGTCTTTGTTTGATATGAGCCATCAAATACTTTTGCTTTGTCTCCCTTATCATTTGAGATGGTTCTAATTATTTTATTTTTATATAAGATCTCAAGTGAAAACTTATCCTTCTCATTAGGTTTATCTTTTAAATAGTAATGAAAGACTGCACCGTTAGGCGGATTCTGTCCAATGGTTTTTGAAGGACTGCTGCTTCCGCTAACCCTATAAGAAGGTCTTGGGTTAAAAAAATGCATCTTGGATTTTTTTATTCTATTTGAATACTGATGTAAGGGGGTAAGGTCATCTAAAATCCAGAATGATCGTCCTTGAGTAGATGCAACTAAATCATTATTTCGAATTGTTAAATCTGTTATTGGAACAGTTGGTAAATTTAATTGAAATGGTTGCCAGTTCCTTCCGTCATCTAAAGATATATATATACCATTTTCTGTGCCAGCATATAAAAGACCTTCTCTAGCAGGGTCCTCTCTAACTACACGAGCAAAGATATTGTTAGGCATTCCCCTATTCAAGCGACTCCAGCTTTTTCCATAATTAGCACTCCTATATATATATGGTGTTAAGTCACCAAATTTATATCTCATCAAAGTAATATAAACTTTTCCAGGGTCGTGGGGTGAAATTTCAATTGAATTAATAATACCTTCTTCAAGGCCTTTTGGGGTAACATTTTTCCAATTTCTACCTCCATTTTGCGTCAAATGCAAAAGACCATCATCAGTACCAACCCAAATAGTACCGGGTTCATGGATAGATTCGGTTGCATACATTATTGTGTTGTAAATTTCTCCACCCGCAGCTTCATTTGTAAATGGAACGCTACCAAAACTGTGTTTTGACTTTTCATCTTTGGTTAGATCTGGACTGATAATTTCCCAAGAGTCGCCTCCGTCATCGGTTTTAAAAAGAACGTTTCCTGCATGATAGATTGTTTTTGGATCATGAGGAGAAGCAAAGATAGGCGCGTTCCAATTGAATCTAAATTTTTGATCACTTGGCAAAGAACCCAATCCTAAATATTCATATGCCATGATGCTTCTACTTTTCCTAGTTACAATATTTAGTTTTTCAATTAATCCTTGATAACAACCACCGTATAGATCTACTGGATCATTTGGATCAAAAGCGATATATGCGCTTTCACAACCAGCAGCTCTATACCAATCAGACCAGTCAATTCCTCTGCCATTCGTTCTACTAGGGACAGCCACACTAGAGTTGTCTTGTTGGCCTGCATAAACATAATAAGGAAATCTGTTGTCTGTAATTACTCGATAAAATTGAGCAGTAGGTTGATTTTTTTGCGTTGACCATGACTTGCCTCCATTAAATGAAATATTAGCCCCTCCATCGTTAGCGTTTATCATTCTTTTATTATCATTAGGATCAATCCAGAGACCATGATTGTCTCCGTGAGGAACTCTAATTCTTTTAAAAGATTTTCCTCCATCAGTGGATTTCAACATGGGCGCATTTAGTACATATACAACATTCTCATCAGCCGGATCTGCAAAGACGTGAATGTAATACCAGCTTCTTGCAATAAGAACTCTATCACTATTAATTAGTTTAAAGGATTTTCCTCCGTTATCTGAGCGATATAATCCGCTTTTTTCGGCTTCAGCAATGACATATACTATATCTGAGTTTGCTCCTGAAACGGATACATCGGTCTTGCCCATAATTTTTGGCAAACCTGTTTCTAATTTTTTCCAATTTAAACCACCATCAATTGATTTATAAACACCACTACCTTTTCCACCGCTTCTTATTTGCCAGGGTTTTCTTAAGTGATCCCAAGTTGATGCATATAAAATTCTTGGGTTATTTCTATCCATGGTAAGCCCACTTATGCCTGTAGTCTCATTGACATAAAGAACCTTTTTCCAGTTTTTACCACCATCATTGGAATGATATAATCCTCTGTCACTACTTGGTTTATATTGATCCCCTTGGACTCCAACCAATAAAGTGTTGTGGTCCTTAGGATGAATTACAATATTTGATATAGTTCTTGATTTTTTAAGCCCAACATTAGACCATGTTTTACCCGCATCATTAGAACGATATACCCCATCTCCGTGTGAAGTCATGACAGGACGAATATCTGACTCACCCATTCCTGCATATACGACATTCGGATCGGATTCAGAAACGGCAACTGCTCCAACTGAACCCATTTGAAAATAACCATCCGAAACGTTTGACCACTCTAAGCCACCGTCATCCGTTTTCCATACTCCTCCGCCAACCGAACCAAAATAGTAGGTTAAAGGGTCATCAATTACTCCTGACACAGTCAATGACCTTCCACCTCTGAAAGGACCAATATTTCTCCAATTCATTCCATCCTTAAAAAAAACGTCCAATGAATCTGCCCATAAATTTGAAAAGATAAGAAAAAGTAGAATTTTAGCTATTTTCATTTTTTAGCTCCAATAAGAATTAAAATAATATAATTAAAATTTTTATATAAAATAAATTTATACCAATGTTTATTTAATTATAATTAAGAACTTCTTATTTAATGAAAGTTGATAATTTTATGATAAATATATTTACATTTATTCGAACCAATACTTTTAATGATAATAAATTTTCAAAAATATAAACTTGTTTATCTTTTATTGTCTTTGATCTTTTTAGATAGTTGTGATGATAAAAAGGAAGAAGATGTAAAGAATGAAGAAGAGCTCATCACTCCACCTATAAAAAGCAAGAACTTGATGATTTTTGATATTTATACTAAAGGTAAAGAAATACTAGATGAGCCAAAAATATTAAGTGAATTGATCATATCTTTGGATGATGACACTATGTACAATGGTTACATTGGAATTGAAAAAAGAGGATCTTCATCTCAATATTTTTATGAAAAGAAACAGTATGGAGTTGAAACATGGGACATGAATGGTGCCGATATTGATGTTTCACTTGCTGGACTTCCAAAAGAAGAAGATTGGATATTTTATGCTCCTTTTGGAGATAAATCTCTTATTCGTAATAATCTAATTTATTCATTATCGAATAACATGGGTCGATACGCCAGCAGGTCAAAATTTATGGAAGTAAATATCAATAACGACTATAAAGGAGTATATTCATTATTTGAAAAAATAAAAGTAGACAAGCACCGTGTTAATATTTCAAAAACACTATCAGAAAAAGGAAATGAAACTGGTTATATATTAAAAATTGACAAACCTACTGGAGAAGCTGTAAATAGCTACAATGATTATAATGATCAAATGTCATTTTTATCTAATTATGACCCGTACGGTAATTATAAAAATAACAAAACTGATTCTAAAATCTATTTTGTATATCATTATCCAAAACCTGAAGATATTTCGATCGAGCAAAAAGATTTCATACGGTCTTTGATAAATGAATTCGAAGATGTATTGATATCAGATAATTTTAATGATCGGTATAATGGCTATAGAAGATATATTGATATTGATAGTTTTGTTGATTTTTTTATTTTGAATGAACTTAGCAATAATGTCGATGCTTACAGATTGAGCACTTTCATACATAAAGATATTTCAGGAAAACTTACCATGGGGCCAATTTGGGATTATAATTTAGCGTTTGGAAATGCAAATTACTGCAATGGGGATGCAATCGATAAATGGATGTTTAAGTTCAATGATTATTGCCAAGGGGATCTTTGGATGGTGCCGTTTTGGTGGCAGAGATTAATGGAAGATGATTTCTTTAAAGAAAAAATTGTTGATAGATGGTTTAGCTTAAGAGAAAATACTCTCTCAAATGATTCCATTTTCCAATTGATAGAAGAACTGGTAGAAAAATTAAAATCCTCTGGAAGCGTTGATAGAAATTTTCAAAGATGGCCAATTTTGGGCAAATGGATATGGCCTAATGCATTTGTAGGATCAAATTATAACGAGGAAATAGATTATTTGAGCACATGGCTTTTGAATAGACTTTCATGGATTGATAGCAATATTGAGTCTTTATAGTATTAAATTGTTGTTTGTAAATACAAATTGTTTCTCTTATTAAAATCGCATATTTTTATTTTTAATTTTTTTACGATCTGAGGTTTAAATGAATACAAGGCATGACGTATGTATAATTGGTGCAGGTCATAATGGGCTAGTTGCATCCATAATACTAGCTCGGGCAGGATTATCAGTTAAGGTACATGAAGGAAAAAAAGTTGTAGGAGGTGCGGCTAAAACGGAAAATCCATTTAAGTTAGCGCCTAAGCTTGGACATTCTACAGGAGCCTATTTATTAGGCGTAATGCCTCCTGAATTGATGCGCGAGATTGGATTAAAGATAAATTTAATTCGAAGAGATCCTCATTACTTTTTACCAACACTCAATCATAAATATCTTTTGCTTGGAGCAGACTCAAAAGCAAACGATCAGCAAATTAGATCTTTTTTTTCTGATCAAGATGCTATAGCTATTGAACGACTAGAAGCTGAAATTGCTATGCTTCGAGAAGATCTGGCTCCATCCTGGCTTCAGGAGCCTTTGCCTTTGGAAGAGACTGCTGATAAATTTATAAGAAAAGAATTACAAGCTACTTTCTTAGATTTGTGCTCATCACCAGTTGAAGAGTATTTACATCGATTTAATTTTAAATCTGAATTATTACTTGCAATGTATGCCGTTACTGATGGGTTTAGCGGACTTAACGCTTCATTTGGAATGAAAGGAACGGGCTATAATTTTTTGGTTCATAATATGTGTAGGTTGCCAAAATCAGGAGGGACTTGGATGATAGCTGAAGGTGGAATGGGAGCCGTAACAAACGGTCTTAAGAATTTAGCTACTAAGGAAGGTGTAGATATTGAAACAAATTCAAATGTTGATAAGCTAATAATCACGAATAAAAAAATTTCTGGCGTAGTAAATGATAGTGGGCAAGAAACGTTAGCAAATATCATTGTTGGAGCTTGCGATCCATTTAAATTGATGAATCTTGCAACAGATTATCTGCCAGAAGATTTTAAAGTGGATTTAAATAGCAAACGTAAAATGGGAACCACTTTAAAACTAAATTTAGCTCTAAACGATCTTCCAACATTTTCATGTCTTAATGAGCGAATTGGTCAACACAAAACTACAAGCCATTTGCTACCTCAAGAAGAAAATGGATCAATTTTAGATCAAATTAAAGATTCCTACCAGCAAGTACAAAACGGTATCTTAGCAGACTTCCCTACGATCGAGTGGTATTTTCACACGGATGCAGAGCCATCCTTAATGGATGCAGATGGTAGGCACTCTGCTGCTTTATTTGTTCAATGGGCACCATACGATATCAAAGGAAGCAGTTGGGATAAAGAAAGAGATACATATGAAAACCATTTGATAGATATAGCTGAGAGATTTGCCCCTGACTTGCGTCAAAAAATTGATGACACTTTTATGTTAGCACCTCCAGATATTGAATCATATTTTGGGATATCAAATGGACATATTCATCACATTGATAATGCTTTTGCTTTCGATAAAAGATCTCCATATAAATGGCCTGTAGAAGGCTTATATGCAGGATCTGCTGGTTGCCATCCAGGGGGAAGTGTGATAGGATGCAGTGGATATAATGTTGCAAACAGAATAAAAAAAGATTTAGAAATTTCTAATTAATTAAAGGAGAGTTTAGGATGAGAAGATATCTAGGTATTATTGTCATATTATTAATTATAAGCTGTGAGGATAATGGAGACTCTGAAAAAAACTGTAATCTTTATGAAGAACGAGGATCATTAGTTTCAGCGAAAAGGACTTTTCAATACTCCAAGGAATCTATAGTATCGCTTGCTAAATCATTTTACGGCATAGATGAGTCGAGTTTGAATATAGAGAACGGTATTGATGTCTATAGTGTTGTTTATAAATCAATTGGTCCCGATGATAAACCGGTTGAATTGTCAGGGGCAATTTATTTACCAGTCTTAGATGATGGTAAGGCCATGCCAACATTGAGTATAGGACACTATACTAACACGGAACAATACAGCGTTCCATCAGTTTCACCTACTACAGGTCCCCAAGGTATTTTAGGTTCTATGCAAGGCTATTTTTCTATTTATGCTGATGGTTATGGCTTTGGAGTATCAGATGCTCAACCTTCATTCGTTAATAAAAAAGTTTCTGCTGAAACTAGAATTGATCTTTTAAAAGCTTCAAAAGAATTTGCATGTGAAAATGATATTGAATTGAACGATCAACTATTCACAACAGGATATTCTGCCGGCGGTTACAACACCATGGCTTTTCACCAATATATTGAGGAAAAATATCCTGAATTTACTATAACAGCTAACGCGCCTCTAGCAGGTCCGTATTCAACCATGAATATGGGAAAGACCATTTTTGAAAAAGGAATTTATCACCAGCCATACTATTTAGGTTTTGCATTGTGGGGCTACATTAATGGGACTGGAGATTCAGATGCGCTTAATCGTTGGGTAAATGAACCATATCGAGAGCCAATTCTTACTATGTATGACGGGTCAAAAGGGGCAACTCAAATAAACAATGCGCTGAATGATACCATTAGTGTTCTTTTAAAAAAATCCTTCTTAGATAGTTTCCTCGGAGATGGTGAGCAAACCTTTAAGCAATATCTGAAAGATCAAAGCTTTATATACGATGGATGGACACCCAAGGCACCAATTCATTTTATGCATGGAAAAGATGATACGACCGTTTTTCATTATCTCATGGAAGAGGCTGCAACAGTATTAAAAAGTAACGGCGCAACTCAAATTCAAACTACTTCCTACGATGGAAATCATAATGGCGCAGCTTCTGCATGTATGATAGAATCTTTAAACTGGTTTAACACTTTTAAACAATAAAGCCTATTTTTTGAAGAATAAAAACAAAATAATACTCGCTTATAGTGGTGGTTTAGATACTTCAGTCATTTTAAAATGGCTGGTAAATTTAGATTATGAAGTAGTTTGCTTTATAGGGGACATTGGACAGTCTGATGATTTTGTAAACGCTAAAATAAAAGCAGAAGAATTAGGTGCTTCGAAAGTAATCATAGAAGATTTAAAAAATTCTTTTATTATTGATTACGTATATCCTGCTTTGCAAGGCAATGCCATTTATGAGGGAAGATATTTATTAGGAACTGCACTTGCTAGACCTGTACTTGCTAAAGCACAAATCGAGATTGCGCATAACGAAAATGCATCTATTGTTTCTCACGGTTCTACAGCTAAAGGAAATGATCAAGTAAGGTTTGAATTAGCATATCATGCATTGGATCCCAATATAAAGGTCTTTTCGCCATGGCGAGATGAAGAATTTTCCAATCAGTTTAAAGGAAGAAATGACCTATTAAACTATGCTGATAAATGGAAAATTCCGATAACTGCTTCAAAGGGTAAGCCTTATAGTGAAGATGAGAATTTAATTCATATCAGTCATGAGGCCGGTATTTTAGAGGACCCTAGCAAAAGACCTGACCCATCTGTTTTTAGCCTAACTGAAGATATCTCAAATACTCCTGATGAGGAGACTAAGTTGGAAATTAAATTTAAAGATGGAATTCCTATATCAGTATCAAACTTGGTTGATAGCTCTAGCTATGATAGCCCTTTAGATATAATCAATTATTTAAACTTAGTAGGAAGAAAAAATGGCATTGGTAGGGTAGATATGGTTGAAAATAGATTCATTGGAATAAAGTCGAGAGGCGTATATGAAACCCCTGGCGCTACAATTCTTTTTGAAGCTCATCGAGACCTTGAAGGGATTGCAATGGATAAAGAGGTAATGCATATTAGGGACCTTTTGATTCCTAAATTTTCGGAGCTAATCTATAATGGTTTTTGGTTTTCACCTGAAATGGATTTTTTATTAACTGCTATAAGAAAAAGCCAGGAAGCAGTTGATGGTGTCGTTCGAGTAGCACTATTAAAAGGAAATATTATAATGATTGGAAGAGAATCTCCGACATCATTATACGATCAAGATCTTTCTAGTATGGATATTGAAGGAGGGTTTGAGGCTAAGGATTCTGAAGGATTTATAAACATCAATGCCATAAGACTTATGGCTCATAAAATAGTTTTGCAAAGAAATAATCCTTACAATTGGAGAGGTGAAGAAAAAAAATAAATGGTTAAAATTTGGGATAAAGGTAATTCCATTGATAAAAAAATTGAACAATTCACTGTTGGTGACGATTTTATAATTGATCAAGAACTTGTTCAATATGATTGTGAAGCCTCAATAGCTCATGCAAAAATGTTAAAAAAAATTGGCATATTGTCAGCTAGCGAAGAAAAGAATTTAATTAAAGAGCTTAAAAAAATATCTCAAGAGCATAAGCAAGGAAAATTTATTATTTCGATTGAGGATGAAGATTGTCATACAGCTATTGAAAATAGATTGATAAAGTCATTGGGTGATACAGGATCAAAAATTCATACGGGAAGATCTAGGAATGACCAGGTTTTAGTTGCGCTAAGGCTTTACTACAAGTCTTCTTTGAGTGAAATTTCATCGATAACCAATCAATGCATAGAGCATTTGCAAATGTTTGGCGATAACAATAATTTTGATTTTCCTGGATATACTCACATGCAGAAAGCTATGCCATCGAACATAAAAATGTGGTCAAATGCCTTTGCAGATTCTCTTGTTGACGATTTGAAAAATTTAAAAAACGTTCAGCATATTATTGACCAAAACCCTCTGGGTTCTGTTGCCGGATATCCGATCCCACTAAAAATTGATCGCGAATTAACAACTAGTGAATTAGGTTTTAATAAAATTCAATTGAATCCTATATATTGTCAAATAAGTAGAGGGAAATTTGAGGCATTAATTGTGGATAGTTTATCTCAAATTATGCTGACTTTGAATAGATTGAGCTCTGATTTAATACTTTTTTCTATGCCTCACTTTGGTTATTTCATGTTACCAGAAAAATTTTGCACTGGAAGTTCAATAATGCCACAAAAAAAGAATCCTGATGTGTTGGAGCTAATAAGAGCAAATTATCATACTGTAAATGGATATGGAGTTCAAGTTAAATCGCTATCAGCGAATTTGATCTCTGGTTATAATAGGGATCTTCAACTAGCAAAAAAACCAGTAATCAGTTCATTAAATATTGCTAAAACATCATTGGATATGATGACTTACATCATAACAAACTTAACTGCTAGTAAAGAAAATTGTTTAAATGATTTAACAGAAGATTTATTTGCAACTGATGAAGTTTATATTCTTGTCAAGGAAGGGATTCCTTTTAGAGATGCATATCGAACAATTGCTAAAAAACTTTCTGGTAAATAAAATATTAGCATGAATGATTATTCCAGATCACATTCCTAAATACAACCAATCTGTCAATTATTCTGTTGACTTAGATTGTACTCCCAAAGATACATGGAGTATTATATCTACCAAATCTCATCTAGAGTTATTCCATCCTTTTTGTGAAAAGAATATTGTAAAAAAATGGCCAGGCAAGGGGGCTATTGATGAACTACAATATTTAAATGGATGGCTTTTTGAGCGAAATTTTTTAAACTGGTATGAAGATGAAGGATACGATCTTTTGATTGGTAGAAAATACGGAAGACAATCTTATGTTTCTTGGAGGATTGCTCCTACAAAATATCCGACTAGAAGTAGAATTTCTATAACTATTTATCCTTTTATATTTAATACAGGATCAAAGTTTATTCAAAAAATTCCATTTAGTTTATTTGTAAAACCTCAATTGGATTCTTATTTAAGATCGGTTTTGGGGGGATTGCAATGGTATGTGATCAACCAAACGCCTATACCAAAAAACCATTTTGGAGCACATAAATGGTTTTCTTTAAAAAAGGGGAAAAAATGAAAAAAATATATTTAATTTTAGCACTTCTAGGAATTGTATTGCCCTATTGGGCAATGTTCTCTTCAATTTTAATCGATCAATATACTATTCGACAGTTTTTTTCAGCTTGGTTTGAAAATAATGCGGTGAGAATGCTAGCTGCAGACCTTGGTATTTCAGGCTTGAGTTTTTCGATATTTATTATTCACAGATATAGAAATGGTATGGGACCTAATCCTGGAAAATATTTTTTAATGATGTTTGGAGTAGGCTTATCACTAGCTATACCTGTTTACTTACTAAACTTTGAGGAAAAGACTTAAAACTATCTTGTTCTAATCTCAATGGCACCAAGCATATTGTTGGTTCCATAAATTGTAGTAGCTTCTGAGGGTGATAGTAATTTCATATCAATGATCGTTTGAACGCTAATATAGTTCAATTCACTCAAACCACCAATATACATACCATTCTGATAAACCGATATATTTGAAGATGTCCCAACACCAGACCTTAACCAATTGGGTCTAGCTACATTGATAATATCAATGGCACTGTTGACACCTTTGAGTTCCACAATTTCTTCTTGAAGGATTTTATTTCTCTGCTTCATTGGCTTATTAGATGGAACTGTAGAACTGCAACTAATTATTATTGTAATCAAAATTGTAAGTAATATTTTTATCTTATTAATCTTTCCAAATATCATGATTTACCCGTTTCAATAAAGTTAATTAAAGTTCAAAAACGAAACATAAATATAAAATTTATCTTTGAATTAGTTTATAAAATTTATTCATTTCGACTAAATTAATATATGGCTGTAAAAGAAATAGTTCAAGTTTGGGATGGTAAAGAGATCATACGAGACAATGTAGAGTTCTTAATGGAGCCTACAAAAAAAGTCAACTTTCCATTGTCAACAAATACTAAAGAAATCATTTCTGATTTAATCGATACATATCAAGCAACTCCTTGCGCAGGAGTTGCAGCGAATCAAATTGGTTATAATAAAAATATTTTTATCGGTAAAAAAAATGACCTGGATCATGATAAAGATTTTATCATACATATTAACCCTAAAATAGACAAAACTAGTGATGATTCAATGCAAAGCGGTCCGGAAGGATGCTTAAGCATTCCCGAGAAAACCTTTATCATGCCGCGCTTTGATAAAATAACCATTCGTCGTTATGATGAGAATGGTAGAAAACAGGTTGATAAATTGAACGGATTTATTTCAAGATTATTTCAGCATGAAATGGAGCATTTGCAGGGGAGATTAATGATCGGCGGAAAGATTCATGATGAGATGCCAGTAGATAAAGCTGTTGAAAAGATATATGATGAGTTATCTAATTATTATTCTCAGCATGATAATGATTTAAACATTTGATGGTTGCAATTGAATAGTTTGCACGATAATGATATTCATCTTTTTGAAGATGAGCATAAATATCAATTAAGATCCAATCCTTCTATTTCATTTAATAGTGTTACAGAATTAATATCCAAATATTTTGAACCATTTAACAAAGATTCTGTAGCTTCTAAATTGATCAATAATTATCCTAAATATTTTGGCATGACCAAAGATGAGCTCATTAAGCAATGGGACCAAAGAAGAGATCATGGATCAAAAATTCATAAAGAAATTGAAGAGTTTTTAAAAAGCGGAAAGACTGCAACCGAGCAAAAATCATTGGATGCAATAAATTGGCTTGAAAAAAATAGCATAGAAAAAGAATTGCAATCTGAAGCGATAGTCTTTTCTAAGGAATTGAACATAGCAGGCAGTATTGATATTTTAATGCATGATAAAAAGAATAATTCTTATGTCATTCTTGATTGGAAAACTTCAAAATCAATACCCAAAGTATCATTCAATGGAAAAATGGGTATTCACCCAGTTACGAGCCATTTGATGGATTGCAAGTTTGTTCATTATTCAATGCAATTATCATTTTATAGATATATTTTAGAAGAGTATTATGGTCTATTGATTTCTGATCAATTGATTGCACATTTAGATGGAAACTCTTGCGTCATCCATCATGCTAATTACTTTAAAAATGAAATCGTCAGAATAATCAACAATGAAAAAAATTAAACTTTTTAAAATTAAACAATTTTTGAGGTAGTAATGAAAAAGCACTCATTTTTATTATTAATATTTTTAATATCTTGCCAAAATAAAGATTTAACGCTTGTTTATCCGGAAAGCAGAATGTCAGACCATGTGGACACATACTTTGGGCAGGATGTTCCTGATCCATACAGATGGATGGAAGATGATATGGCAAAAGAAACCGAGGATTGGGTAGAAAGACAAAACAATGTTACTTTTAATTATTTAGACCAAATCCCTTATCGTAAAAAGTTAAAAAATAGATTAAAGAAATTAAATGATTATGAAAAATTAGGAGCTCCATTTAAAGAGGGTAAATATGAATATCATTACAAAAACTCTGGACTTCAAAATCATTCAGTTGTTTACAGAAAGGAAACTGGCCAAAGTTCATCCCCCGAGATCTTCATTGACCCTAATAGTTTTTCAGATGATGGAACAGTTGCTCTAAGAGGAATCTCTTTTTCTAAGGATGGATCATTAGCTGCTTACATGATTACAGAGGGTGGTTCTGATTGGAGAAAAATAATTGTTATTGATTCTGAAAAAAAGTCCATTATTGAGGATACTCTTACAGATGTCAAATTTAGTAGCGTTTCTTGGCGAGGCAATCAAGGTTTTTATTACAGTAGTTATCCTAATCCAAAAAACACAAGTGAACTTTCAGCAAAAACCCAATTACATAAATTATATTATCATAAGCTCGGAACCCCTCAAACTTCTGATAAATTAATTTATGGTGGAGAAAAACAACCAAATAGATATATTAGTGGCTATGTAACTGAAGATCAAAATTTTTTAGTTATATCTGCAAGTAAAACAACAAGCGGAAATCAGTTACATATATTAGACCTTGAAAAACAAAGATTGGTAACAATTCACAAAGAGTATATGAATCGATTATCAGTAGTACATAATGAGGGGAATCAATTTTTTATTTACACAAATATAGAATCGCCAAACGGGAGAGTCATTTCTGTAAATTTAAACAACCCCAAAAAATGGAATGATATCATCCCTGAAAAAGAAAATGTTTTGAGCGCTAGTTTTGGAGGAGGTTATCTCTTTGCAAGTTATTTGGTTGATGCAAAAACTGAAGTCGAACAATTGGATTTAAATGGTAAACTTATCAGGAAGATAAAATTACCAGGCATAGGAACTGCGAGCGGATTTTCAGCTAAAAAAAAGGATAAGGATCTATATTATTCTTTTCGCTCTTTCACTTTTCCATCAACAATATATAATTATAAGATGACAACTGGAGAGTCAGAAATTTATCAATCTCCGTCAATTGATTTTAAAGCAGAAGACTATATTACTAAGCAAATTTTTTTTAAAAGCAAGGATGATACATCCATACCTATGTTTATTACGCATAAAAAAGATATGGTAATGAATGGAACGAACCCGACCATTTTATATGGTTATGGCGGATTCAATATTAGCTTAACACCCAGTTTTAGTGCTACGAATCTTGTGTGGCTAGAAAATGGTGGAGTGTATGCAGTTGCTAATTTGCGTGGCGGCGGCGAATATGGAAAAAAATGGCATTTAGCTGGAACCAAAATGAATAAACAGAATGTTTTTGATGATTTTATAGCTGCAGCCGAATATCTAATAAATGAAAAATATACATCGAGTGATTATCTTGCAACCAGAGGGGGTTCGAATGGAGGATTATTAGTTGGCGCTACAATGCTTCAAAGACCTGAACTTATGAAAGTTACTATTCCAGCGGTGGGAGTTATGGACATGCTAAGATATCATCAATTTACTGCAGGAGCAGGTTGGTCTTACGATTATGGAACAGCAGAAGATTCCCCTGAAATGTTCCAATACTTGAAAACTTATTCTCCCGTTCATGCAATTAAGGATGGTGTTTCATATCCTGCAACTTTAGTTACAACTTCTGATCATGACGATAGAGTTGTTCCAGCACACTCTTACAAATTTATCGCTGGCTTGCAGAAAGCTCATTCTGGACCTAATCCAGTTTTAATAAGAATTCAAACCAATGCAGGGCATGGTAGTGTATCTATGGAGCAAAGGATGGACTTAGCTTCTGATATTTATGCGTTCATATGGTACAATATGGGTGTAAGGCCAAATTTATAAAATTAAAACTAATAGACGTCCTCTTTACCAAGATAATTTTTTAAATGCCAAACTGAGTACTTTGCAATAATATTATTATCTCTAATTGCTGTGAATTCTTTGATAAAGCTCATTGATTGAAAATTACTTTCCATCCAATCTGGCCTTCCATATTTTGGCTTAATAAATAAAAAATCTTCACCTATGATATCATCATGAATAAATGAGTAAAGCGTTTCGTGATATCCAATTGATAAACAAGTTGCTTCCAAATCAGGCTCTAGATAAAAATTTACTACTGATGGTATTTGATAATTATTAGACGCAATTCTCAATCCTCTAAGTTCAGGTGAATCTCTTAAAATTTTAGGTATCTCAATCAGAAGATCTTTGTATACATGATATCTGTTTGTCACATCTGATTTGGAATTAATGGGGAGAAATGGTTTGAAAGTTTGAACCGCTATAACAATGATTAAAGAAGTTGAGTATCCAATTTGAAATAAAATTTTTCTCGGGAAAGATTCTATTTGACCAAGCTTTATACCAACAATAAAGAGACCACTTAAAAAAATAGGAGCTGGCCAATTAATCTCAAATTTTGAAAATATAGAATGCGTTATAAAATAAATCAAAGGCAGCGCTGTGATATAAATAAAGTAAGTAGAATTTTCGTTTAGTTTTTTTAAAGAGCGAATTTTTTTGAGAGGATATAAAACAGAATAATAATAAAGAAGTGGGCCAACTAATATTACCAATGAGAACCATAGTTCGAAAAAATCTTCAAAGTCACCTCCTTCTGTAACATGTGCTCCTTGGTATCGGATAAAAGCAAAATCGTTATTTATATTCCAAATTATGAATGGACTAAAAACTATAAAAGCAATCAAGAATGATAGGTAGAATTCCTTTTTATATATCCAATTTTTTAAATCTTTAGCTATCAAAGGATATGTTGCTATTGCTAACGCTGTAAACACTGCTGTAATTTTAGAAAGAATGGCCATACCTAAGAAAAATCCAGAAATATAAATGAGCTTTTCATTATAGTTATAGGAAATATAGTACCCCATTATGGCTAAAATTAGAAATAACGATAAAGGGACATCCGGTGTAATAATAGTTGAATTTATATGAAATAGCAGATTAGCAGAAATCAACAAAGAAAGAAACATTCCAGTTTTTTGATTGAAATAAAACTTTCCAAAAAAATACATAGATATACTTAAGATACATGTTGATAGCACAGCTCCAAAACGCAAGCTGAATCCTGAGTCACTAAAAATTGAAAATATTTTTATTAAAAAAGCAACAATGGGGCCGTGGTCTATATAACCCCAAGCAAGATGTTTTGAGTACATATGATAATATGCCTCGTCATCAATTATAAATGTTTTAGAAATAATATAAATGCGAATTAAAAAAAGAATGAAATGTAAGATAACAAAAAATCGAAAATTCATTTGTTACTTAAAAACCCAATTTTTTGATCCTACAAAATTTATTACTGTCCCTGCGGCAATACCGAAGGCTTGAGCAAAAACTTTATAACTTAAATCGAAAAAATTTAACACTATGTTTAATACTATCAAGTTTAAGATTAAGGACGAAAGCGCAATGATAAAATACTTTATGTAGGCAATTATTGTTTTTTCAAAAAATTTTGTTTTTTCAAAAAAAGTCCAATGATGGTTTAATATATAATTTTGCAAATTAGATATAAGGAAAGCAAAAATTGAAATCAAAGTTGCCTGATATTTTAAAAGGTCTACAAAAATGAAAAAAATAGATAAATTGGTAATTGTTCCTAAAAAACCTACGATTAAAAATCGTGAAAATATCATGTTTAAAAATATTTTATTTTATAACTTTGTGAAAATTACTTTTGAGACTTACATAAAATAAGTTTCTTTTGATAATTTATATAATGATATGTTAAAAGATTTAATTCAAAAAAAGACTCCTTTCATTGATGTAAGATCCCCTGCTGAATTCAACCAAGGCTCGATTCCATTGTCAATCAATATTCCTATTTTGAATGATATGGAGCGTGAGATTGTTGGAAAGGCTTTTAAATCAAGTGGACAGGAGACAGCAAAAAAAATTGGCTATGAATTAGTAAGCGGTAAGATAAAAGATGACAGGGTGAACGGATGGAAGAAATTCATTGAAGCGAACCCAAGATCATGGCTTTATTGTGCCAGAGGCGGCTTAAGGTCTGAAATTGCACAATCATGGCTTAAAGATATTGGTTTAATTATAGATAGAGTAGATGGAGGATTTAAATCCATAAGAAATTTTTGTTTGGAAGTTTTTGAACACATTAATGAATATAACAAAGATTGGATAGTTTTAGCTGGCAAAACAGGATCAGATAAAACGGGTATGATAAATAAGCTTAATAATAGTATAGATTTAGAAGGTCTTGCTAATCATAGGGGGTCTGCTTTTGGCGCTAGATCAACAAAGCAGCCAAGTCCAGTTAATTTTGAAAATTCTCTAGCTTTTAAATATATACATCATAAATCTTATAAATTAGTACTTGAAGATGAATCAAGAACCATAGGAAGATTAGTAATCCCACCAAAATTCTATGAAAGAATGCAAAAATCTAAAATTTGTATTGTCGAGATTCCAATCGAGGAAAGAGTTGAAAATATATTCAATGGGTATGTTGCTAGTCATCTAGAGAATGATAAAAATGTTCTTTTAGCAAAAGATCGGTTTCTTGCAAATCTAGACAAGATAATGAAAAGACTGGGAGCATCAAGTCATTCAATTATTAAAGAAAAGATTCATGAAGCATTTTCCAATAACGATCACAATGCTCACTTCGAATGGATTGAAAAATTAATTGTCAGTTATTATGACAATATGTATGAATATCAATTAAATAAAAAAATTGATAGGTGCATTTTTAAGGGAAATAGGTTAGAATGTTTGGAGTATTTAAGATCTTGAGGTTCCGCTTATGACTCCCAAAATATAAACCCTCTAATAAATTGGGAGTCAATAATTTGCGGTTATTTCGTCAAGGAGAGAGCATGACGATTTTAAAACGTAAATAAAAAATGATTAGAGTTTTGCGTTCCCCCGCTCCCTAATAATTTTAACCATATAACTTAAATTATTAAATATATTATTGTCAATAATAAAAATTAAAAAAACTTATTAAATAAATATAGATAAATAATAAACTTTTAAGGTTTATTATTTAATTAAATTGAAAAAAATTATATTTGATATTTTTTTAACAAATCCCGTGTGAGCGTAATTCCTTCAAACTCAGTATGAACTGAGCCCTCATATTCAATGCCTATATATCCAACATAATTATGATTTGAAACGATGTTCAACATTTTAGAAAAGTCAGTATTTATTTCCTCACCATCTTCATTAAACTCATGACTTTTTGCACTTACAGCTTTTGCATATGGCATAAGTTCATCGACGCCCTGATATCTATCATACCAATCATTTTCATTGATCTTAAAATTTCCAAAATCAGGAAGAGTTCCTATCAAAGGATCGTTGGCCATATTCATTATCTCAGAAAGCCATTTACCGTTGGATGATAAACCACCATGATTTTCTACAATTATGTTTATTTCAGCTTCTTTAGCATATTCTGCAAGTTTTTGAAGTCCATCTAAAGCATATTTTTGCTGATCTTCATAGCTAATTTGCTTCTCGCCTGAGCTACGCGCATTGACTCTAATAGAGTGACAACCTAAATATTTTGCTGCATTAACCCATTTGTGATGATTTTCAACAGATTTTTTTCTTTTTACTTTGTCTGGATCTCCTAAGTCGCCTTCTGCATCACACATGATAAGTAAATTTTTAATTGCATTGTCATTAGCTCTCAAGTTCATTTCATTGAGAAAATCAATATCTTCAGCTTTGTCAAAGAAAAAAGTATTTACATACTCAACGGCATTGATGTCAAATTTAGTTCTAGTGATAGTAATAAAGTCTAAATGATCTATTATCTTAGATCGTAAAGATCTATGCAAAGACCATTGGGCTAATGAAATTTCAAATGATTTTTTCTTAGGATTACAGCCAGCAGTTGATAAAGATGTCAAGCCAGAGAATGTAAAGGCTGTAGTAAGCGTTGAGCTTTTAATTAGAAATTCCCTTCTTTTCATAACTTTCTTATTCTGATATTTTTATACCAAACTTCGCCATGATCGCCTTGAAGTCCTATGTGTCCTGTTTTAGCTTTTGCAAAAGGAGGCATTGAATTGAATTTACTATTTTTTACAAGATCCCACATTTTGTCACTTTGATATGTGTATTCTAAAATTTTTTCCCCATTAAGCCAATGTTCAACATTTTTATCTTGTGCTATTATTCGTACTTTATTGTATTCGCCGACGGGTTTAGTGACATCAGAAGAAGGTTCAATCATTGCATATAGTGCCCCAGCTGAAGTTAACTTATTCTTTCCATCAACATGAACATCATTATCCAATACTTGCATTTCAGGTGCAGATTGCCATATGTAGTCGCCCTCTTCAGTTGCAAAATAGAAAATGCCGCTATTGCCGCCTGGAGCTACCTTCCATTCAAGTTCTAATTCAAAATCAGTAAACATTTCTTTGCTTATTAGATCAATGCCATTATGACCAGGAACGGTTTTTAAAGCTCCATCTTCAATGATCCATTTACCATTTGGAAAATCTTTTTGTTTATAGCCTCGCAAACCTTTCACTATTTTACCATCGAATAAAATTTGCCAATCAGAAGAAACTCCACAGTTAAGAAAGAATAATAGTAATAATAATTTCATTTTCATAATCAAGACCTCTTTGGATTCCAATTGCCTTTAGCAACTGCAGGGATAAAAGTTTCAATTTCTTTGCATGGTAATTTTATAGCTCTTCCTTGTTCAGCGCTCATGTATGCTGCCATCAAGAGTTTAGTCACTTCAAAACCGTCATCAAAATTCTCAAGCGGTCTTTTTCCGGATAAGAATGATTCTACCATATGTCTATTTTCTGCTGTGTATCCGTAAACTTCTGCTTCGTTACTTACAACAGGCATACCACCAGATTCAGCATTTTGCTTTTCAACTAGATCTTCACCCTGGTTGCCGGCAACTTTTCTGCTAAAAAATACCTTAAGGTCTGGATCCAATGTATTTACGAACATTGAATACTCAGGCCCAAATAGCTCCATGCTTAATCGTAGCCCTTCGCCAACAAAACACCACGATGTTGTTGTTTCCACAATTAATTTATTATTTTCTTCATCTAAATATTCAATCAAGGACCTTGCAAAATCTTCTGAGGGTTTAGTCAAATAATCAGTTTTACCATTGCTATTATCAGAAAGGATCTTTGCATATTCTGGCCTTTGCCATTTTAAACAATCCATATGGGCGCTTATACTTATTGGCTTTATAGAATCTCTTGGCTTGTTTGGGTCGGTAAGCATAAAACGAGCTTCTTCAACAGAATGGCACATCATATCATTTAATACCCCACCGCCTTGTAATGACCCTTCCCAAAACCATGGCATGTGAGGACCGCTATGCTCCTCAGCTGCTCTAGCTAAATAGGGACGACCTGTGGTGCTCGCGCCGCGAGACCAGATGATTTCTTTGCCTCTAACAATGGAGGGAGAAAATACTTGATTTTCTAAATATCCATCTAGAAGACCAACTTCTTTGGTTAATTCTAAAACTCTCTTGGCTTCGTTGAAATTTCTACCCAATGGTTTTTCGCAGGTAACACCAATAAGCTGACCTTTTCCACTTGAAATAGCATTTGCAATTTCCTCAAATGTTTCTATTCTGGCAAAATTAGGAGAGCAAACCCAAAGAGCATTTATTTTAGGATCAGCTATCATATCAGTAATTGATTTATATGCCTTTGCATTATCACCAACTCCAATTTGATTGGCTAAATCTGCTGATTCTTCAGCAGATTTTAATGTTTTTGACATTACTCCGATCACATCAACATCTCTTACTGCTAGCAAAGATTGTATGTGAAAGCGAGCGATAAATCCACCTCCAATAAAACCGATTCCTAATCTTTTATTATTCATTAGTTTGATCAACCTCACTTTCAAATTGTGTAAAGAAGAAAATTGTCGTTATTAGCCCAATTGTAGATAAAGTAAGCCAAAATTGCGAAAAGTTAAGCAAGCCGTCTGTAGAATATAAGTTTGATAGATATCCAGTAATCGTTCCCGCTAAAATAGGCGCACCTCCTAAAAACAATGCAATTAATGTTTGCGCAGAACTACGAACATCGTCGTCAGATATTTTATCGACATAAATAAATACAGCTGCAAAGAAAAAAGCAAAACATACGCCATGAAGAACTTGGCTTGAAACAATAAACCAAGCAGGTAAAAAAGTGGCGCCGAATATTAGATACCTCAGACAATAGGCAAAAATGCCCAAGCTGATCACTACCTTGAATCCATATTTTTTAAGATAAAATCCCAAGAAAATAATAATCAATATCTCGGAAAACTGACCAATAGACATAGCTGGTCCAATTGCACTGTCTTTAATGCCAATTGATACCAAAAATGGACCTGTTAATAAAAAGTAGATTTGATGTATGATCGCTACTGATACGCTTGATATCACAACAATTAAAAATGACTTTTTCTTGAAAAGATTAAAAGCTTTTTTTAACGCAAATTTTTCTACTGCATCTTTTTTTGGTGGGGTGTTTGGAAGAGAAAGGCAGAAAAATCCATAAATGATGGATATAATAGCAGAAAACTTAAAAGAGTCACCAAGTCTACTCACCACCCCTTCAACTTCCGATCCAATTAGAAAGGGGGGCATAAAACTAAAACCAAGATCTGTTTGAAGCCAAATCATTGGAAATGTCCAAGTTGCAACAATCCAGCCTATGGTTCCCCATGCTCTTATTTTTGGAAAATTATTTTCACTATCTTCCAGATGGGCAAATGCAATGGAATTGGATAATGCAAGTGTTGGCATGTACAGAATACTATAAAGAATAGATAAATACAGCCATGCATTAAAATCAGTTTGTAATGCAGTATACCATTTTACTAGACCACCTGAAATAACTAAAAATGCTAAGATTTTCTCTGTGCTGAAATATCTATCTGCTACTTGACCAGCAATAAATGGAGCACTTAACGCGCCAATAGATGCGGCGAAACCTAGAATTATTGCCATCTGTGAATCAGTGAATCCAAGCCCGCCATCCATAACGCTAGCTGTCAGAAATCTTGATGTAACAGGCATCCAAGCTCCCCAAACAGCGTATTGAAGGAACATCATAATACCAAGCTTGAGGTTCTTAGTCATTGTATTTATATCATTTTTCTATTAACTGGATCCCACTCAATCCTTTTTCCTGTTAAATAAGATTCAGTTGCCATAGCACAAGCTACAGCCTCATGAAGACCTACATCAACATTACATTTTGGCTGATCTCCAGATCTTATGCAGTCTAGCCAATCTTTGATATGTAAATGTGTAGGGTCAACTCGTTTTCCGTCTCTATAAGTATATAATAATCCTTTGTTAGCAAAATATCGTGATGTCGCTGACGTTACCCCGTCGATCTGTTTTGATCCAGGTGAGTAGGTGTATATTGGATAATTAGGATTAATAATTCCATTTTCTAATCTATCCTTATATTGTGTTGATAGCTCATCAGCCGTTACGGTAAATCCATGTATTGATCCTCCACCACTCTGTCCTCCCATTTGCATAGTAGCATCGTGACCCATTATACGATTTCCCCTAGGATTGTAACTTGAAAGAGTAGCGCTGTACAATACTGTTAAATCACGATCAGGATATTCAAAAGTAGCATTCCAAACATCTGGGACATCCCTATCAAAACCAATTAAATCAGGATAATTTTCTTTTTTATAATGATAAATACCTCCAGATGAACTAACATATTTTGGTATTCCAATATCCATTATCTGATTAATTGTGTCAAAGTCGTGAGATAAAAGATCTCCTGATAAGCCTGTTCCATAGTCAAACCAGCATCTCCATCTGAAAAAACGCTCTAAAGCTTCTTTTCCGTCTCCCCATGCAAGTTTGTTAGGAGAGGGCATTTGAAATCTCTCCCAATCAATAGTTTTTTGATTACCATCGGGATGAATGCCCCAATACCAAGCACCCCACGGTGAGTTTCGATTAGTTGTAAGTTCAACTAAATTGACAGGTCCAAGCAGATTTTGCTCATATATTTGTCTAGCCTTTTCATTTGCTTCAACCTGTCTATTCTGATGGCCAAGTTGAAAAACTATTCCAGTTTTTTTAATTGCATCATAGACATCTATTGCTTCATCGAATGTCCTTGTCATTCCTTTCTCACAATAAACATGCTTTCCTGCTTTAGCTGCATCTATGGTTATTCTTGAGTGCCAATGATCAGGTGTAGCAATTATAACTCCATCAATATTTTCATTAGCCAGCATCTCTTCATGTGTTCTATATCGGACCGCCGTACCCTTTGGAGCTCCTCCTGGTTTGACCTCATTTTTTGATGCATCAATACCAAGCTCTGCATTATTATCAAATAGATCACAAACTCCCACAAGCGAGCAATTGAGATCTTCTTGTGTCATAAATGTTTCAAACTGTTTATTTAATTTGTTTTTTTGGGCATTCTCACTAGCTGTGTCTGTCCAACCTTTCGTTGCAAAACCTGCAGCCCTTACAAGATGAGCTCCTCTTCCTCCGTAACCAATAACTCCTAAATTAAGATGCTTGCTATTTGATAACGATTTTACAGCTGCTGGAGGTGATTTTTCTTGAATAAGATTTGATAGTAGATTTGCTTTCTTTTCTGCATCCCTTTTTATTTTTCTTAGAACATTAACAAGGAATACGCCTAATACAGGTACTGTTGCAAGACCTTTAATTAATTCTCTTCTTTCAATATTGGTCTTTTTATTTTCTTTGCTCATTTCAACTCTTTCTAATTTTTAGATGATTTTAACATTAATCGATCTAGACCTATAGTATTGCTAGTAGGAAATACGTATACGATCCATAATGCGCATGCTTCTATTAAATTTTTATTCACGATCAAATAACTACCTTCATTTGGTTTTCCATATTCTAATCCTAAAAGAGGTGGCGCGAAAAGATAATACATCATAATGAGAATGATTCCACCAATAGACCCTTGTTTAGAGAAAAGACCTAACATCAATGAAAAACCAACCAATGTTAAGCCCCACATATTTACATAATCAGATATGGTTAGTAGGGTTGGATTGGAAACAATAGCATTTGCAATACCAGAAAAAATCCATTTTGAATCAAGCAGATATGCGGCAGATGACCAATATGGATTTATAACTTTAGAAATTCCTTCATAGAGAAAATGCCATCCAATAAGCACTCTTAATGTTACCAACCCATAAAGCTGATATTGATTTGTTAATATAGAATCATCTAATTTATTCATATTGAGTCTCTCCTCCTCAAATTTTATGATTGAATTAGTTAATCAAAGAATAATATGACGCTAGATATAAATCAAGTTTGAATTTAAAAAACTGCATATTGTAATCGTTTATGAGTTAAGGTATTTTATGTTTGATATATAGAGGATAAAGTATTATGTCTAAGAGAAAAATGAATTTTGATACAAAGGTCATACATGCAGGTCAACCACATCCAAGGATAGAGGGTGCTGTGAATGTTCCTATTTTTCAAAGCTCTACCTTTGAATATAAGGGGCAAAAAAACTATGATGATCTAGTTTATGTTCGGCTCAATAATACTCCCAGTCACAAAAGCGTGAGCAATAAAATAGCTCAACTAGAGGGGGCTGAGAAAGCGGTAGTGACATCATCAGGCATGAGCGCAATTACCACCACCTTACTACATTTTTTAAATGCTGGAGACCACATTCTTGCTCATAAAAATCTATATGGGGGAACAGCCCATTTTATGAAACATGGATTACCAAGCTATGGAATTGAAGTTGATCTAATTGATGCGCGCAATCCTGATAATTGGGAGAAAAAATTAAAAGATAATACCAAGGTTATTTATGTAGAGACTATGACTAACCCCTTAGTTGAGGTTGTAGAACTTGAGGCAATAGTAAATTTTGCAAAATCAAACAATTTGATCTCTATTATAGATAATACTTTTGCAAGTCCTGTAATTTTTTGCCCTATTAAATTTGGCTTTGATATATCTTTACATTCTGCAACCAAATATTTAAATGGTCATAGCGATCTAGCTGCTGGAGCTATCATTGGGACTGAGAAAAATATAAAAGCAATTTCGTCGACATTGAACCATCTAGGAGGATCGCTTGATCCTAATACATGCTATTTATTAGATAGAGGAATAAAAACATTATCTGTCAGAATGGAAAGGCAATGCTTTAATGCTTTAAAGATAGCAGAATTTTTAAACGATCATCCAGGAGTAGAGAGCGTTAATTATCCTGGATTAAAATCTAATCCTAACCATGATAGAGCTAAACGTTTCTTATGTGGGTATGGTGCAATGCTAAGCTTCATTTTAAAAGGATCAGAGCAAACAGCGAATGATTTTATTTATAAATTAGAAATACCTGTTCATACTTGGAGTTTAGGAGGGGTAGAGTCTTTGGTGGTTCGCCCGGCTCAAACTACTCATTCTAATTTTACCGATGAAGAACTTTTTGACGCAGGAATAGATCGTCGATTAATTCGTTATTCAGTAGGGATTGAGTCTATTGATGATCTAATTGAAGATTTTAAATTTGCTATTGATGATTGAATTTTTTGCAGTATTTTCAAAATGATGCAGCAATTAATTAATCAACTTAATCATTTCAATGAGCAAGGTTTTCCTGAACAACTAGTAACAAAATCTCTTGAAAATAAATTATTAGACCTTTCAGAGATTTCTGAATATCTACTATTTAAAGAGCATAAATATTCGCGCAATTTGGTCCACAAGGACATTGATTTTGAAGTTTTGTTGGTTTGCTGGCAACCTGGACAAATTGCTCCTATACATGGGCACGAAGGAGAGAAATGTTGGATGAGGATTGAATCGGGCTCATTACAAATCTCTAATTACAATCTAATATCTGAAAAACCACTCAAATTAAAAAAAATAAGTCAAATAGATCTTGAACCTGGTGCATTGGATGGTCCAGCAGAAATACATTCAGTTAGAAATGTGTCTGATAAAAAAGCTATAAGTTTGCATATATATACCAAACCATTTGCAGAATGCGATGTTTTCTATCCTGAAGAAGGAATAATTGAAAGGAAAAGCTTAGGATACGATTCAATAGATAAGATTCCTTGCTGAATTAATTAATTTTCAAGCGTTAATTAATTAGAATTATTTCAAATATTCAATTCAAATAAACTTTATTTTACGTTTTAATATATATATTTTGTATAATTTAGTATATTTACTACAATAATTATTTGAGTTAAGCATGAATAGATCAAAAATTTTTACAACACTTCTCGAAAAACGTCCTTGGACTGATTATGAGTGGGAAAAAAGAACTAACATTACTAGAGCAACTTTTGGAAATAACCGAAGAAACAATGGCCAAAATGTAAAATCTAGAACTTTAGAATTAATGGCTAAAGCCACAGGTTTTAAACTAAAACAAACTAATGCAAAAAAAGGAATTTTGCCTAGTAGTGCTGAAGCATTATTTGAATTAATTGAAAATAAAAATAAAAAGATTAGAATTGGTCTTTTTGGCTTTGGAAGAATTGGTAGAAACATTTTTCGCATCGGTTACAATGACCCAAGATTTAATTTTGTAGCTATAAGCGATCTAGGTGATGTTGAGGCAATGCATTACTTACTAATGAGAGATTCTATTCACGGGTCAATGGATGACGAAATTTTACTTAATGGAAATGATCTCACCTATGACGGAAATTCAACTCGATTGTTACCTGGGTCTGCACCCGGCACTATACCTTGGGATGCATTCGATGTTGACATAGTAATTGATTCTACAGGAGTCTATCGGAAAAAAGAGCAATTACAACTACATTTAGATTCTGGAGCAAGAAGAGTTCTTGTAACTAAGCCGCCAGCTGATGAAATAGATAGAATAGTTATTCAAGGAATTAATCACGATAAGATCAATAGTAAGGATCAAATCATATCGACAACCTCATCAACAACCCAAGTTTTAGCCTTAATGTTAAAAGTCCTTGATCAAAATTTTGGAATTGAAAATGCAATGATGACCAATGTTCACGCATATACATCTGATCAACCTCTGGCTGATTCTGTTAGATCTGATTTAAGACGAAGTAGATCAGCCGTTGAGAACATTATTCCAAATGAGACTTGGGCGCCTGATTATGTGTCTCAATTATTGCCGAAATTCAAAAATAAAATTTCAGGAATGGCTATGAATGTGCCTGTCGCAAATGGTTCTTGCGTAGATCTGACAACTGAAATGTCTTCCATGCCTTCCATAGAAGATGTAAATAATGCTTTCAAAGATGCTAGCGAAAATGAATTGATAGATTTAATACGATACACGGAAGATCCCATTGTTTCAAGCGATGCAATTGGGGGAGGGGAAACAATGGTATTTGATAGTAAAGCAACGATGATTGCATCAAATAAACTTTTAAAAACAATATCGTGGTTCGACAATGGTTGGGGTTTTGCAAACAGGATTTTAGAACTTTCGGAATCGTACAATGAATTGGAGAGTAATTAAATGAGAGTTGCAATAAATGGTTTTGGTAGAATTGGTAGATCGGTTTTTAGAATTTTAAACGATAGAGAAAATGTGGATGTTGTCGCAATAAATGATATTGCAGACAATGAAGCCATGGCTTACTTGCTTAAATATGATACTGTAATGGGTAGATTTAATGATAGCGTGACTGTTAATAATGACATTATGGAAACATCTTTTAATAAAGTTAAAATGCTTGCTGAAAGAGAACCTGTTAACCTTCCATGGAATGATCTTGCTGTTGATGTGGTCATTGAATCAACAGGGATATTCAGAACACGAACTCAATTAGAGGATCATTTAAATGCAGGTTCTAAAAGAGTGGTCTTAACTGTTCCATCAAAGGATGAGATTGATTATACACTTGTCATAGGTGTAAATGATAATGGCTTGAATGAGAATCATAGAATTATTTCAAATGCAAGCTGTACCACTAATTGTCTTGCGCCTATGGCGAAAATACTTAATGATGAGTATGGAATTGATTATGGCGTAATTAATACAATTCACGCATATACCAATGACCAAAGATTGGCTGATGTACCGCACAGTGATTGGCGAAGAAGCAGAGCAGCTGCAGAAAACATTATCCCTACAACAACAGGTGCTGCAAGGGCCGTAGGAAAAGTGCTGCCAGAATTAGAAGGAAAATTGGATGGAATCGCAATGCGTGTTCCTGTGCCAGATGGCTCTGTAGTGGACGGAGTTTTTAGATTAAAAAAAGATACTACTGTAAAAGATATAAATGAATTGGTATTGGATATCTCAGAAAAAGAATCTATGAAAAACGTTGTTGAATATTCAACCCTTCCAGTGGTTTCAACAGATATTATTGGCAACCCTCATTCATCAATTTTTGATGCTCCTTTCACAAAAGTAATAGATAGCAGTCTTGTGAAAACTCTAAATTGGTATGATAATGAGTGGGGTTACTCTAATCGTGTAGCAGATTTAGTTAATATATTATCAAGATTTAATTAGCGATTTCAGATAAATTTTCAAAAAAATGCAATGATTCTGGATTGATTAAAGCATCCTTATTATCAACCTTGTTTCCATTTATTATTTTTTTAACCGCTAATTCTACTTTTTTTCCACTTAAAGTATAAGGAATGTCCTCAATTTGAACTATTTTCTTTGGCAAGTGTTTTGGTGAGCAATTTTTTTTAATTTCATTTTTTATATTTTTTTTCATTTCATCATTAATTTTCATATTATCTTTTAATTTTACAAAAAGTATAATTCGTTCATCATGTTTCCATTTCTGCCCTACTACAATACTATCTACCATGCCATTTATGGTATTTATTGCATCATAAATTTCTGAAGTTCCAATTCGAACTCCCCCTGGATTTAATGTTGTATCACTTCTTCCAAAAATTTGAACTCCTCCGTGATCATAAATTGTTATAAAATCGCCATGATACCAAACATCAGGGAATTTTTTAAAGTAAGATTCAAAATACTTTTTATCATCTTTATCTCCCCAGAATGATAGTGGCATTGAAGGAAATGGTTTTGCACATATCAGTTCTCCCTCAATATCTTTAACAGATTTGTTTTCTGAGTTGAAAGACCGTACATCCATTCCCAACCCTATAGATTGTATTTCGTCTCGATAAACGGGAAGCTGAGGATTTCCTAAAACAAAACAGGATATAATGTCTGTGCCTCCCGATATAGATGAGAGCCTAACATTATCTTTTACTTCTTGATATACATAGTCAAAATTCTCTCCTCTTAGAGGAGAGCCAGTTGAAAAAATAACCTTTAAAGAGTCAAGATCATGAGAAAGTTTGGGAGAAATTTTAAAATTCTTACTTGAATCAAGATATTTAGGACTTATTCCAAAATGAGTAATTTTATATTTATCTATAAGACCCCACAAAGTATCGTTATTGGGGTAGAAAGGAGAACCATCAAAAAGTATAATGGTGGAACCTATTGCCAAAGAGCTGATTAGCCAGTTCCACATCATCCAACCGCATGTTGTATAATAAAAGACATTATCTACGATTGATATATCGCTATGGAGTCTCAATTCTTTAAGATGTTGTAATAAAGTTCCACCCGCTCCATGTACGATAGATTTTGGCTTTCCAGTAGTGCCACTTGAATACATGATGTAAATAGGATGATCAAAGGGCAATTGTTGAAATTCCAATATACACGGATTTTCATCCAATGCGCTATTCCATGAGACGGTATTGATGTTCAAAGATGGTAAATTTTTTTCATTTGTAATAATAACTTTTTCTAAAGAGTTTAAACGATTTATTATTTTAGAAAGCTTATCATAAAGTGAGAATTTTTTACCAGAATAGAAATAATTATCACACGCAAAAATAATTTTCGGGTTTATTTGCTTAAAACGATTTAAAATGCCTCTTACTCCAAAGTCGGGAGAGCATGATGACCATATTGCGCCAATAGCAGTAGTTGCAAGCATAGCAACTACCGTTTCAGAGCAATTCGGCATAATACCGCAAACTCTATCACCAGGAGATACTCCCCATTTTTTCATACTTGAAGCTAGCGCTTCAACTTGATCGAATAATTGATTATAAGAAATTTTAACTTCCTCATTTTTCTCATTAATGGATATGAGCGCAGTCTTATTGCTTTTAATCCTGAGTAAATTTTCAGCAAAATTCATCTTGCATCCTTCAAACCATTTAGGTTGAAAAATCTTATCTTTATCGTTTATTATTGTTGAAGGCTCTACTGAGCAAAGAGGACTCAAGTATCCCCATATGGATTTCCAAAAATCTTCAATATTATTGATGGACCATTTATGCAGGTCAGCATAGTCCTTAATGTCAATATCGAACCGCATATTGACTTGTTTCCGAAAAGATTCTAGTTGAGTTTTTTTAACCTGTTCCTGCGTAGGTTTCCATAGAATTGGGTTACGTGACATATGTTAAAACCCAACCCCTGTAAGGGGCTGGGTTTTTCTTAAGATTAATCGTTGTCTTCAGTATTGAGTTTGGATGGTATGACCATCACTGCTGGAACCGCAGCATCACTTACCATATTATTGAATTGAAATAGATCTTCAGATAAAACCTTATCCAATTTCTTGTAGTGAACTTGAGCTTGATTTACAAGATCATTTAAGACATCATAAGATTGTGCTGTTGGTTTTGCATCTACACTCGCTACAACTCTAACTAGAGCAGCAATTTTGTTATCAAGCTTGATAGGGTAATTGAGAGGGTCTTGTCTAGATTTAGACTTTACCTGTATCATCTCTTCTTCAATAGATGACAAATTCTTAATTAGCTCCTTACCTGTTTTCGTGATCTCTTCATTTTTAAAACCTGATTCACTCATCAAATTAGAAAGTGCATTAACTTGCTTCTTTATACTTCTTATAGTGATGATTTTCTCATTGATCTCTGTTGTTCTGTTACGAATATCCATTAAGAGATCAAATTGATCTTGATAATCAGATTGAGTGGTCTTGATTCTAGGATCTTTTAAAATAGCAAAGTTTTGACTCTGTGTTTTGCCATTCAATGTCATTCTGACTTTGTATTGTCCTGGCACAGCTTTTGGACCAATATGACTACCACCCCACATTACAGCTCCAGGAACTTTCTTAGCATCTGCATAACGCATATTCCATACGAAGCGATTCATTCCTTTTTTCCCATCAGCAATAGGCGATGGATTTTCTTTAGACTTTTTATTGGTGAAGGTTTTGATCACTTTTCCACCAGCTTCTAAAAATTCTAGCTTGAAGTCATCGCTGTCTTTTAAGTCATTTTTAAGATAATAAAATGCCATTACGCCATTTGGTGGGTTTGCTCCAGAAGCAGGAGGAGGACCACCCCATCCACCTCCTCCAGGAAGACGATGTGTATCCCTAGGTCTATACAAAAATGATCCAGATTTTGCAACACTGCTTGTAAGTTGATGCAAAGGTGTTAGATCATCCAAGATCCAAAAGGATCTTCCTTGAGTGGCGACAACCAAATCATTGTCTTTAACAACTAAGTCTGTGATTGGTGTGATAGGTAAATTAAGTTGGAAAGGCTGCCAATTGCTTCCACCATTGAACGAAACATACATTCCAGTTTCCGTGCCTGCGTACAACAATCCTTCTTTTTCTTTATCTTCTCTAACGACTCTTGTAAAAGCGTCACTTTTAATACCCCTGTTTATGCTTTTCCAAGATTTTCCATAATCAGTTGTCTTAAATAAATAGGGTTTAAAATCATCTAACTTGTAACGGGTAACTGCCATATAAGCAGTAGCTGGATCATGCGGTGATTGATCAATGCTATTGACCATTCCCCACTTGGGCATGCTCTTCGGAGTTATATCTTTCCATGTCTTTCCTCCATCTCGAGTAATATGAGTTCGCCCATCATCTGTGCCTATCCAGATCACTCCTTCTTCAAGGGGTGATGGCGTAACGACAAAGATAGTACAATAGTATTCTACTCCCGTATCGTCCTTGGTAATAGGTCCGCCAGATTCTCCTTGCATAGATATTGTATTAGTGGTCAAGTCAGGACTTATGACTTTCCAAGATTCACCCTCGTTGGTTGAGACATGTAAATGTTGAGAGGCAACATACAGCTTTTTTGGATCATGCGGATCGAACTCTATCGGGAAATTCCATTGGAATCGATACTTCATATCTTTAACGCCATGACCCATTGGGTTGTCAGGATAAACTGTGATGTTTCGTCTTTCACCAGTTGTGTGATCATATCTTGTTAAAAACCCGCTGTAAGAACCTGCATAAACAATATTTGGATTTTCTGGATGAGGAGCGACATGACCACTTTCACCACCACCAACGGGATAAAAATCCCTATCTGTAATTGCCCATCCCATTGTTCTTGAAGCTATTGATACAGTGCTATTGTCTTGTTGCCCTGCATAAACTCGATAAGGAAATTGGTTGTCAACGTCAACTCTATAAAATTGTGCAGTTGGTTGATTGTGGTAAGTACTCCAAGTAGCCCCTGCATCATATGATACCTGACCGCCACCATCATCAGCGATGATTAAATGATTAGCATCGTTTGGATTAATCCATAGGTCGTGATGGTCGCCATGCGGTGTACGGATAGAATTAAATGTCTTTCCACCGTCTTTTGATCGCCAGAATTGTACGTTTAGAACATACAAAACATCTTCATTTTGGGTATCAGCATACAATCTAGTGTAATACCAAGCACGCTGTCTTAAATTATTGTCAGAGCTAGTTTTTGTCCATGTTTCACCACCATCATCAGATCGAAATAGGCCACCCTTTTTATTTTCAATTAAAACCCAAAGTTTATTTGAATTCAATGGTGAAATAGTTATTCCAATAATACCAACTTCTCCTTCAGGAAGCCCTTTTTTTCTTGTTACTTCTTCCCATGAATCTCCGCCATCGGTTGATTTCCAGAGTCCAGATCCTGGTCCACCGCTTTCGAGGCTATAAGGAGTTCTTTTAACTCTCCATGTTGATGCATATATGATTCTAGGATTGTTTGGATCAAGAATAAGATCACAAGCGCCCACTTCATTATTGACAAATAAAATTCGCTCCCATGTTTTTCCACCATTTTCACTACGATAAA
>CACBUT010000010.1:0-43586 GCA_902542445.1 uncultured Fidelibacterota bacterium
CTGGCACTATGAATCTTCAAAACCTTATCGAGTATCAAAGTGGGTCTATTTTTGGAATTTTTCCTAACTGGATCATGTTCCAAAACCCCTTTGCTTTTTTAGCTTTTTTTATTTTTTTTATCAGCGCAGTTGCCGAAACAAATAGAACGCCCTTTGATATCCCTGAAGCAGAATCAGAGCTTGTTGCAGGTTGGATGACAGAATATTCAGGCTTTCGTTGGGCAGTCTTTTTCTTAAGTGAGTATGCTAACATGTTTGTTGTAAGCGGTTTAGCTGTTGCAGGTTTTATGGGAGGGTGGTTAAGCCCGATTCCTGGATTTCTTAACTCTCCCGTGCTTGGACTTTTTTGGTTCTTTGGAAAAGTGTCATTTTTGATTTTCGTTATGATGTGGTTTAGATGGACTTTTCCTCGGTTAAGAGTAGACCAGCTGATGTATGTCTGCTGGAAAGTTTTTATACCTATTGCCATGTTAAACATCTTTGGCGTAGGAATTTGGAAATTAATTTTTGGGTAAAAATATGTCTAAATACTTTACAAATATATACGATACAGTTAACACATTATGGACTGGGATGAGAATTACATTTCGCCACATGATGAACATTAAAAAAGATAATGTTACCTTGCAATATCCTGAAGAAAGATGGCCAAGACCGGAAAGAGATATAGGATTTGAATTAGAGGATTATAACGTTATTAGAACTCGCTTGCACGTTGATATAGATGATTGTATCGGGTGTTTTCGTTGTGAAAAAGCCTGCCCTGTAGATTGTATAAAGATAGATACCATAAAAGCAGGAAGAGGAGAAGATATTCCTGAGGTCGCGCACACTGGTGAAACATCGAATGGTACTAAGAAAGGTTTTGTTGTAAGTAGATTCACGATAGACATGTCTGAGTGTTGTTATTGTAACCTTTGCACTTATCCATGCCCTGAAGAATGCATTTTTATGGTTGGAGGTCCACATAGCTCAAAACATCCAATCGATTATGAGTTTTCTGAAGTCGATAGAAATGATCTAATTTATCAGTTCGCAAAAAAATTAACACCTAAGCAAAGAAATGATCTGCAACAACCTAAGGAGAAAGCCAAAGCCTAATGGCTGATATTGTTTTCTGGTTTGTCGCCTTTATAACTGTTTTTTCAGCTGGCATGGTAGTTACTAGCAAAAGCCTGCTCTATTCCGCATATTCATTGTTGTTTACTTTTCTTGGTGTAACAGGATTATATATTTTTTTGTGGGCAGATTTTCTTGCGGTGGTTCAAGTCGTTGTCTACATAGGAGGCATATTAGTATTGATAATTTTTGGAATTATGTTAACAAACAAAATTACCTCTGTCAACATTAGTCATACATCTATGCAAAAAGGTGTTGGCGCTGTTGTAGCGATTGGATTTATTGCTTCTTTGGGTTATATGGCAATTAGTTCACCATGGCTTCAAGCAGCCAATACGGAACCAGCTGAAACTACTGCTTCCATTGGCAGATTACTATTAATGGATTATTTGCTTCCCTTTGAAGTTGCTTCATTGTTGTTGCTTGGGGCATTGATTGGAGCAACAACTTTGTCCAGGAAGGATGAAGATGGATAATCTTTCAAATTATGTTTTGATCAGCGCTATTCTTTTTTCTTTGGGTCTTTTTGGTGTCATAACCAGAAGGAACGGAGTTGCTGTTTTAATGGGTGTTGAGCTAATTCTCAATTCAGCAAATGTAAATTTTCTGGCTTTTGCAAGATTTGGCGGAATGAATATGTCAGGACACGTCTATGCATTGTTTGTCATTGTTTTGGCTGCAGCTGAAGCTGCTGTTGCTTTAGCAATTATTATAAATATTTTTAATAACTTTAGAACTATCAATGTTGATGACGTAAGTGAGTTAAAACAATGATAACCGGCAATTTTTACACAGATGCTTCTCTCGTTATCTTATTTTTACCACTTTTGGCTTTTGTAATCAATATTCTTTTTGGCAAAAAATTACCTCGCCAAGGGGATTGGATATCTATTTCAGCTATTTTAACCACTTTGGTTCTAGCATTAACACTTTTTGCTGGTATGTTAAAAAATTGGGATTACAAATTTTCTCATGAAGTGATTATGCCCTGGATAGATATGGGGGCCTTTAAAATTGAGCTTGGATTTTGGGTTGATAACATAACCATAGTCATGTTGCTTGTCGTAGCCTTGATCTCAAGCATGACCCACATATTTTCTTTGGAGTACATGAAAGGCGATATTAGATATAATAGATATTATGCTTATTTGGGATTATTCACTTTCTCAATGAATGGTATTGTATTAGCTAACAACCTAATGTCATTATATATTTTTTGGGAATTAGTTGGGGTAAGTTCCTATTTGTTAATTGGTCATTGGTTTGAGAAAAACTCAGCAGCTGACGCAAGCAAGAAAGCTTTTTTGACAAACAGAGTTGGCGATATTGGTTTTTTTATAGGTATTATGTTGATGTTTACTGCAATTGGTTCATTTAATTTTCAAGACTTGTTTGCTGGGGTCTCTAACGGGGAAATAAAAGGCAATCTTTTAACACTGGCTGGTCTTGGTCTTTTTATGGGAGCAGTGGGAAAGTCTTCTCAATTTCCTTTACATATCTGGCTCCCGGATGCAATGGAAGGACCAACTCCTGTTTCCGCATTAATGCATGCAGCTACTATGGTTGCAGCAGGCGTTTATCTTACTGTCAGACTGTTTCCAATCTTTACACCTGATGCATTGGTTGCTATTGCGTACGTAGGTGGTTTTACAGCCATCTTTGCGGCAACAATTGCAATTACTCAAAATGATATAAAAAAAGTATTGGCTTATTCAACGGTAAGTCAACTGGGTTACATGATTTTAGCTGTTGGTGTTGGAAATTACACAGCAGCATTTTTTCATTTATTGACTCATGCCATGTTCAAAGCTTGTTTATTTTATGGTTCAGGATCAGTAATTCATGCGATGCATCATTCGTTACATGATCTACATGATCATGATACCGATCCACAGGATATGAGAAATATGGGTGGCTTTCACAAGAAAATGCCTATAACAAGCACGACAATGACTTTAGCAACTTTGGCTATCGCAGGTGTTCCTTTATTCTCTGGTTTTTTATCAAAAGATGCAATTTTAGCTGGGACCTTATATTTCGTAGATCAGAACCCACAACATATGATTTTAGCTTTCTTTGGCTTTGGAGCCGCTGCAATTACAGCCTTTTATATGTTTAGATTGATATTTTTAACTTTTCACGGTGAGCCAAAAATGCCAAAAGTATTTGAAGGGATTCATGAGTCACCATCTCTTATGACTGCTCCTCTAGTAATACTGGCTACACTGAGTACTTATATTTTTTATACACTTCCTATTAACTTGATCCCATGGAAGGATTATGGCTGGTTTACCAAGCTTATCAAAGCTAAAGACTCTGTTGTTGCTGGGACACCATCTGCAAAAGAAATTTATGATGGTGTGCACTATATGCACGACCTTGCTTTGGTACTTTCTTTAACTGTTGCCTCCATTGGCATAGGTCTTTCATTCTTAATGTATTATAGGTCTACAATTTCTTCAAAATCTTGGGCTAAGCGTTTTGGCCCTTTATATCGACTCTCACTAAACAAGTATTATTTTGATGAAATTTATAATAGAGTTTTTTATCAGCCATTCTTGAAGCTTTGTAATATTGTCGCCATTATTGATTGGGATCTGTATGACAAATATTTTATCAATGGCTTTGGTCATGTCACAAAGTTATTATCTAAAGTAACTGGCCAAGTTGATTATGATGGCCTAGATCAAACTTTGGTGGACGGTGTTGGTCGTTCTGCAGGTGGTCTTGGAAAAGGTTTAAAGAATATTCAAACAGGGCGATTGCAAAATTACATGCTTTTTGCCTTGATTGGTGTAATAATAATATTGATTGTTCAATATTCAGTGATATTGTAAAGGGTCAAATATGAGTAATATACTAAGTTGGATAATATGGTTACCAGTTATTGGAATGTTGGTAATATCATTAATTCCAAGAGATAATTCAAAGATTATAAAGCAAATCGCTGCTATTACATCCGGTATCCAGCTATTACTTGCTACTTATTTATGGCAAGTCTTTGATTCGTCAATAGGTGAAATGCAGTTTATGGAAAGGGTTGAATGGATACCATCTTTCAATATTACATACATTCTAGGTGTAGATGGTCTAAGTCTGCCAATGGTTCTTTTAATGGCACTTATAGGTTTTATTGGTATTTTTGTCAGTTGGAATATTGATAAAGCTGTAAAAGGATACTTTTCTTTGTTTCTTTTATTAAATACAGGTGTTATGGGCGTTTTCTTAGCACTAGACTTCTTTCTTTTTTATATTTTTTGGGAAGTGATGCTTTTACCGATGTATTTCTTGATTGGAATGTGGGGTGGACCTCAAAGAGAATATGCCGCGATAAAATTCTTTTTATATACCCTAGCTGGATCAGTTTTAATGCTGATTGCAATTCTAGCTCTTTACTTTACTTGCGGTAATACATTTGATATGTTAGTTCTGATGGAAACTGCCCCAGTTGCATTGAACGGCATGCTGTGGTGGGGAATGAGCGCAATAAAAGTTATTTGGGTCCTTTTATTCATAGGATTTGCGATCAAAGTACCTGTTTTCCCTTTTCATACATGGTTGCCTTTGGCTCATGTTGAAGCACCAACTGCAATATCTGTTATTTTGGCAGGAGTTTTGTTGAAATTAGGGGTTTACGGTATCTTAAGAATAAATTACACAATGTTACCAGATGGTGTTTTTTGGTTTGCTGGAGCCTTAGCTCTCTTGGGACTAATTAATGTCATATGGGGTGCTATGTGTGCACTTGCGCAGAAAGACTTAAAAAAACTAGTTGCCTATTCATCCGTTAATCATATGGGGTATACTCTGCTGGGCATGTCAGCAGTGATCGCAGCCTCCGGTATGAATGGATCCAATCTTATAAGTGCGCAAGCTGGGGTTGGTGGAGCAGTATTTCAAATGTTTAATCATGGTACAATCTCTGCAATGCTTTTTATTTTGGTTGGTGTAATTTATGATAGAGCCCACCATCGAGATATAGAGGGGTTTGGAGGGCTGGCATCTCAAATGCCTGTTTACACCGCCTTTGTTGCTATTGCTTTTTTTGCGGGTCTAGGCTTGCCTGGATTTAGCGGGTTTGTAAGTGAAGCAATGATATTTATAGGCGCATTTCCTGTTTTCAGAACTATTGTAATTATCTCTACCTTGGGCATTTTGTTAAATGCTGCCTATTTTTTGTGGGCTTTTCAAAGAATGTTCTTTGGACCAGCAAATGAAAAATACAATGATCTACCCGAAATCAATTCTAGAGAACTTTTCACCGTTATCCCGCTTGCAGTCATTACATTATTTTTGGGTGTGTATCCAAGACCATTCCTTGATCTAGTTTCTTCTACGTTGAATCTATTGATAGAGTCAGTTGTAACCATAGGTGGATATGCAGGCAATCTTTAGGATAATATGAGCAATTTAGAAAGCTTAAAATTCTTCTGGCCAGAGTTAATCCTTAGTGCAACTGCATTAATTGCCATTCTCTCTGATCTTTTTTACGAAAGGAAAGACTCTCATAAGGTCTCTTTCTGGGCTATTGGCGGTCTACTACTGACATTCATAACATTACGATTATTTGGGGGAAGTTCTGTCAATGGATTATTCATGGGCACTATGGCATTAGATCCATTTTCTGAATTTTTTAAGATCCTGATTGTTCTATCAACTATTATTGTTATGTTAATGAGTTTTAAATCATCTGAGCTTGATGGGTATAGAAAGGGTGAGTATTACACGATCATGTCAATTATGGCTTTTGGTTTAGTCATGATGACCTCTGCAATAGATGTCTTAATGTTCTATGTTGCAATCGAAATTGTATCGATAATGTCCTTTTTTCTGGCTGGATATCTTAAAAGAAATCCAAATAGCAATGAAGCTTCTCTAAAATACGTCATTTATGGTGCATTTTCATCCGGTGTAATGCTTTATGGATTAAGTATTTTGTTTGGACTTACTGGTGAAACCAATTTTTTTGCTATCAAGAATGCTATTTCTCAATTAGGTCCGGATTCTAATCTTGCACTAATTTTATCTATCGTATTTATCTTAGTTGGTTTAGGATATAAGATTTCAGCAGTCCCATTTCATTTTTGGACACCAGATGTGTATGAGGGTTCTCCAACTTCAATTACTGCTTATCTTTCTGTAGCTCCTAAAGCCGCTGGTTTCGCTCTTATCATAAGGTTTTTCAATATAGCTTTTGGATCAAATAGTGCGATGGGATCGGACGAGTGGTCATCGTTAAATAGCTTGCCTTGGCCATTTCTAATTGCATTGCTTTCAGCAGCTACGATGACAATTGGTAATTTGGTTGCAATTCAACAGCAAAGCGTGAAAAGAATGCTAGCATATTCTAGCATCGCTCACGCTGGATATATGATGATGGCCATTCCAGTAATGTCTCAATCTGGTATATATGGAATTATGATTTATTTATTCATGTACATGCTCATGAATCTTGGTGCTTTTTTTGTTGTAATGTATGTCCAAGATAAATTTGATGGTGAAAACTTTGACGCTTTTAATGGTTTAGGATGGAAGATGCCTTTGTTAGGAATTTCAATGACTTTGTTCATGGTTGCGCTTACTGGACTTCCACCAACATCTGGTTTTGTTGGTAAGTTTTATATTTTTGCTGCCGTTATCGAAGCAGGAAATCAATATTATTGGTTAGCATTTGTGGGTGTCATTAATAGCGTTGTTTCATTGTACTACTACATTAAAGTGGTAAGACACATGTATTTTGAGGGGGAAAGAAGTGATATTGTATCATTACCGGAGTCAAAATTAACAACATCGCTTGTGCTTGTCCTTGCTCTCCCAACTTTTTTCTTAGGTTGGTATTTTAGCCCACTGGTTGAGTGGGCTAATAATTCACTTAATTTCTTTTTGGGTATTTAAAAGTTAGAGGAATACAAACTTTGGCTGACATTAACATAAAAAAAGGGCATGACATACAAATTAGTGGTAAACCTGAATTACTTGTTTACCCCTTGCAAAAAAGTAAGACTGTTGCCATAAAACCATCTGAGTTTAGAGGTATTAAGCCAAAATTGTTGGTCAAAGAAGGTGATGAGGTAAAAATTGGTACTCCTATTTTTTATCATAAATCTAATCCTGATCTAAAATTCCCATCTGTTGGGTGCGGAGTAGTTGAGAAAATTCAAATTGGACCTAGGCGATCAATAGAAAAAATAATTATAAAACTATCTGATAAAGAAAATTGCGAGAATTTTAAATCATATAGATTGCACGAGATCAATACCCTCTCTAGAGAAGATATAGTCGAAAGTTTTATCGCAGGATGTTTATTTCCATTTATAAGACAAAGACCTTTCAACAAAATACCCACTAAAATAGAATTTCCTAGAGACATATTTATATCTGGCATCAATACTGCTCCGCTATCAGTGGATCTTGACTTAGCATTACAAAGAAAGAAGTCTCAATTTCAAGCTGGTATATTTGCTTTGAACAAGCTGACCGATGGGAATGTGCATATTACCTACTCTGAAGATACTGTATCTGATACAATGCTAGAAACCAAGGGAGCTGTACATCATACTATTTCTGGTCCACATCCTGCTGGCAATATAGGTATTCAGATTCACCATATAGCACCACTGAACTTAAAAGATATTGTTTGGACTTTAAATGCTCAAGATGTAGTTAGAATTGGAACTTTCTTTTTAACAGGTGAGTTAGATGTTTCTAATATTACGACAGTAGTTGGGCCTTCTATAAAAAAACCTGCTCATTATATATCACGCATTGGAAATGAAATGACATCTATAGTACATGATAACCTTCAAGATGAGAATTTTAGATTAATCTCTGGGGACGTTCTAACTGGAAATACATCCTCAATGGAAGGTCACTCAAATTTTTACGATACTACAATTACTGTTATTCCTGAAAATGATGAAAGAGAATTTTTGGGCATGCTTAGGCCTGGATCTTCTACCACTCGCTATAGTCTTACTAGAGCTTTTTTTGGCTCTAAAAGCAATGGTTTTGATTTTAGCACTTCCAAAAATGGAAGCGAAAGATATGTTGTTCCGATCAATGCATGGGAGGATGTCCTTCCCATGGATATAATGCCTAATCCGCTTTACAGAGCGATACTTGTTGAAGATATTGAAGAAATGGAGCAACTTGGGATTATTGAATGTGATGATGAGGATTTTGCTTTGTGCTCTTTTGCGTGTCCAAGTAAGATTGATGTAGGTGGTACGATTAGGCAAGGACTAGATCTTATGGAGAAAGAATCGTAAATGTTAAAATTCATTAAAAATAATCTAGATAAAGTAAGAGATCAATTTGAAGAAGGTGGAAAGTTCCAAAGGTTCTATCCATTGTTCGAGGCTACAGACACTATCCTTTTTTCTACTGATGAAAAAACAAACTCTGGTCCGCATATTAGAGATAGTATCGACACAAAACGCGTTATGATTCTTGTGGTTTTGACCTTGATACCTTTGTACATATTTGGCTCTATTAATATTGGATACCAAAATGCGGTTTCTTCCAATTTAGAGCGAGGTATTTTTGGAAATTTCTTGTTTGGACTATTTCAAATCCTCCCAATCATAGCAGTAACCTTTGCATCTGGTGCTTTTTGGGAAATACTATTTGCGATTGCACGAAAGCACACGATAAGCGAAGGTTTTTTGGTAACATGCGCATTAATTCCATTGACCTTACCACCAGCTATTCCTCTTTGGCAAGTAGCTATCGCAACTTCATTTGGTATAGTAATTGGTAAAGAAATTTTTGGTGGTGTAGGTATGAATATTTTTAATCCAGCGCTAATGGCAAGAGTGTTTATCTTTTTTACCTACCCAAGTAATATATCTGGTGATAAAGTATGGGTGGCAGGTCCTGATGGATATTCTGGCGCAACTGCTTTATCAGTACCTGCATCGCAACCTGGGGAAAACGCTGTAAGTTTGTTAACAGAATTTGCACAATTTGATTTTTCATGGATGAACATGTTTTGGGGTTGGATACCAGGATCGATAGGTGAAAGCAACAAGCTTTTGATAATCCTTGGTGCCATTTTTCTTTCTTACATCAAGATTATTAATTGGAGAGTGATAGTTGGTGCTGTTTTAGGGTTAGTTGGAACAGCTTTAATAACCAATTTTTTCTCACCCTATTCCTCAAATTCAATGTTTACCATTCCTCCTCATTATCATTTAGTGATGGGTAGTTTCTTATTCGGAATTGTGTTCATGGCAACCGAACCTGTTACCGGTTGTCATACTGACAAAGGGCGTTGGTATTATGGTCTTATTGTTGGATCTCTCACAGTTATCATTCGTTCTATAAATCCTGCTTATCCTGAAGGTGTTATGCTGTCGATCTTATTTGCAAATGCTTTTGCAGGCTTGATCGATTGGTTTGTTGTACAGTCAAACATAAAAAAGAGAATGGCTCGTTATGCACAGTAACAAGTATACCTTAATATTTACCGCTGTATTAACGATAATATTAGGATTTTTCGTATCAACTGCAGATTCCTCTCTCAAGGATATGAGAGAAAAGAATATTGAAGCAGATATTAGAAAAAATATTCTTAGTTCTTTGGGTTTTAAAGAGACATTAGACAGTCCATGGACCAATGAAAGAGTAGAAGAAATTTTTTCTGAATCCATAATCGGGTTTGTAGTAGACTCTGCAGGAAGCGTGGTTGATGGTAAGAATCCAAAGGATATAAACCCTGATAAAGATTTTAAAGAGTTTCCCATTTACAAGCGTATTAGTGGAGAGCAAGTCGAAGGTTATTCTATACCAATATCAGGCAAAGGCTTATGGGGAACTATGTATGGTTACTTTTCTATTGAGCCAGATGGAGCCACAGCTAAAGGCATAACTTTCTATTCACATATTGAAACTCCTGGTCTTGGCGCTGAGGTTGACAAGCCCTGGTTCCAAAATAATTTTCCTGGTAAAAAATTCGTTGATCCCAATGGAAAACTGATAGGAATCCAAGCAATTAAAGGTGGCGTGGATGAAACCTCTCCTGAGGCATATCATCAAGTCGATGGTATTTCCGGCGCAACTATGACAACCAATGGTTTAAATTCTTTTCTCTATGAAGGTTTAAAAAACTATGATCCCTATCTCTCAAAAATAAGAAGCTCATTGAGTTTATAATGGCATTATTAGATAAAAAGTCAAAAAAAGCTTTTTCTGATCCTTTAATGAGCAACAACCCTATAAGCTTGCAGGTACTTGGTATATGCTCAGCGCTTGCAGTAACTGTAAAAATGGATACAGCGGTTGTAATGAGTTTAGCCGTAATTTTTGTTCTTGCAGTCTCTAATACGGTAATTGCTCTTCTGAGAAAGATGATACCTGGTAAAGTGAGAATTATCGTTCAGCTTTCTGTTATTGCATCCATGGTTGTTTTTATTGACTTGGTTTTGAAAGCTTATTTCTATGATATGAGTAAACAATTATCAGTTTTTGTTGGGCTTATTATCACTAATTGCATTATCATGGGTAGAGCCGAAGCATTTGCCATGCAAAATGGTCCATGGCGTTCTTTGTTAGATGGAATAGGAAACGGCATTGGTTATGGAGGCATCTTAATTGGTGTAGCTTTTTTCAGAGAATTGTTGGGCAGTGGTACATTTTATGGTATTCAAATTATCCCAGATTCATTCTACGCTGCAGGTTACGAGAATATGGGATTAATGGTACTTAGTCCCGGAGCTTTTATCATACTGGGCCTGATTGTTTGGGCTCAGCGCTTAATAGCAAATATTGAAGAAGAATAAATATGGAACATTATCTTAGTCTAATTACAAAAGCGGTTTTTGTCGAGAATATTTTATTAGCATATTTCTTAGGTATGTGTTCTTTCTTAGCAATTTCGAAAAAAGTAGATACGTCAATTGGTTTAGGTTTTGCTGTTATATTTGTATTAACTATAACTGCTCCAACTAATTGGGCTATGAATAAATATTTCTTACAAGACGGTGCTTTAGCATGGGCAGGATTTCCTGATGTAAATTTGAGTTTTTTAAATTTTATAGTTTTTATTTCCGTTATCGCAGCGATGGTACAACTAGTTGAGATGATACTCGATAAATTCTCACCTACACTGTACCAAAGCCTTGGAATTTTCTTACCTCTCATTGCTGTAAATTGTTCAATCCTCGGAGGATCCTTATTTTTAGTTGAAAGAGAATATACATTACTTGAATCAACAGTATTTGGTTTCGGTTCAGGTCTTGGATGGTTATTAGCTATTGTATCAATGGCTTCAATACGGTATCGCTTGCGCTATTCTAATGTTCCATCTCATTTAAGAGGTGTGGGAATTACAATGTTGTTAACTGGATTATTATCAATCGCATTTATGTCATTTGGGGGCATTCAATTATGATTACTACTTCAAGTATTTTAGCTATTTCAGTTTTCACTGGGGTTATTTTGATTTTAGTTCTGATTTTGAATTTTGCAGAATCAAAACTATTGCCCCAAGGAGATATTAATATAAAAATCAATGGAGATGATGAAAAAACGATCAAGGCTAGGCCTGGGTCTACTCTTTTATCTGCACTTGCTGGTGAAAATATTTTTCTTCCGTCAGCATGTGGAGGGGGTGGAACATGTGCAATGTGCAAATGTCAAGTAAGTTTTGGCGGTGGCGATCTTCTTCCTACAGAGAAAGGTCACATTGGTAGAAAAGAAGCCCAAGATAATTGGAGATTAGGCTGTCAAGTTAAAATCAAAGAGGATATGGAAATTCAAGTTTCCGATGAATTTTTTAATATTCAAAAATGGGAATGTACCGTTCGTTCAAATAATAGTGTAGCTACTTTTATTAAGGAGTTAATTTTAGAATTACCTGAGGGTGAAAATTTAAATTTCACTGCTGGAGGGTACATCCAGATAGACATTCCAAAATACAAGGATCTTCAATATAAGGATTTTGATATCGATAAAGAATATCACCCAGATTGGGACAAATTTAAAATCTGGGATGTTGTAGCAAATAATGATGAAGATTGTTTCAGGGCTTATTCTATGGCAAATCACCCTGCAGAGGGCAACATTGTCATGTTAAATGTAAGAATTGCCACGCCACCTCCAGCACTATGGGGCCAAGTCCCTCCTGGCATTGCTTCATCCTATATCTTTAATTTGAAGGCAGGAGATAAAGTGACAGTTTCAGGTCCATTCGGAGAATTCTTTGCTAAGGACACCGATAGAGAAATGGTTTATCTTGGAGGAGGCGCTGGAATGGCACCGATGAGAAGTCATTTGTTTGACCTATTAGATACTCAAAAATCCAAACGCAAAATTACTTTCTTTTATGGTGCAAGATCAGCGCGAGAAATGTTTTATCATGATGATTTTCTTAGGTTAGAAAAAGAACATCCTAATTTCAAATATGTTGTTGGCCTTTCAGAGCCTATGCCTGAAGATAATTGGAAAGGTGAAACAGGTTTTATACATAATGTGGCTTTTGAAAGCTATTTAAAAGACCATGAAGATCCAACTGATATTGAATTCTACATGTGTGGTCCTCCAATGATGATTGATGCTTGTGATAAGATGTTATATGATCTTGGAGTGGAAAAAGAAATGATAGACTACGATAGCTTTGGTTAATAAAAATCTTTCTTTAATTTTTTCGAAAGCCCAATTTTTTTTGGGCTTTCTTTTTATTTTAATTTTTTTCAGTTGCACTTTCCGCACACCTTATGTCAGTTTAAAAGGAAATACCATGGGGACTACTTACTCTATCTTGCTTGTACCCGGTCCTAATGAGGAAGTTGATTTGGTAAAACTACAATTTGGAATAGATTCTGTTCTATATGAAGTGAACAGCCAAATGTCCACCTATATTGTTAATAGTGAAATAACTCAATTCAATGATTTAAATATCGGAGAAAGCATATCCATATCAACTGGTTTTAAGAATGTTATACAGCGTTCAATTTATTGGGGCAAAATATCGAGCGGTACTTTTGATCCAACTGTTTTTCCCATTGTCCAACTTTGGAGAACCGGAAGTAGAATCAATAAAATGGGTGAAAATTGGGAACCTCCTAAAACTGAGGAAATTTTATCTGCAATGAATAAAGTAGGCTATAATAAAATCAATATTAATGGAAATGCTTTATCCAAAACTATTGAAGGTCAAATGATTGATTTAAATGCAATTGCAAAAGGTTGGGGAGTGGATGAAATTTTTAGATTCCTAAAAAAAATAGGTTTTGAAAATTTAATGGTTGAGATTGGAGGTGAAGTCAGAGTAGGTGGCAAGAATAATTTAAATCGGCCCTGGAGCATTGGAATAGAAACACCTATAAAAAATACGCTTCCTGGTGAGCAAATCTTTGGTAAGGTTGATATATCAAATAAAGGTATGGCAACTTCAGGAAATTATAGAAATTTTTATAAATACAATGGCAAAAGCTATTCTCATATCATAGACCCCAGGAATGGTAAATCTGTAGAATCATCTTTACTATCAGTTACAGTGCTGGCTGAAAGTTGTATGGATGCTGATGCATTGGCTACAGCATTGAGTATTTTAAGCTATGATGAAGGTTTTAAATTAATTAACTCTATTGAAGGCTCTGAAGCGCTTTGGATTTTATCCAATGAGCTAAACGACTTTATAGTAAAAAAAACCGAAAATATGCCATTTTTTAATTAGTTTTTTGTATAGGTTTTTGAGAAGGGTCATCGCAGGAACCGCCATCTAAACACACGCAATTATCAGCTACTCCCCCACAAGAACCTTGCAAAGGTTTTCGATTGAAAATAATTCCTACAGACATAGCTAGTATTGCAGTGCACATTACAACTATTGCTAGTATAATCTCCATGCTTGAAATTAAGAAAAAAAACATTAAAAAAATGAAATCAAAAATTTGCCAGAAACACTACGCAAGTTTAAGTTTATAATCAAAATCTCACGATAAAATAAAAACTTGGTTTACAAAATGAAAAAATTCATATTTTTATCTTTACTTCTTTTTCAGAACATATTTGCAGCAGAAGCTGGCGCACCCCATTTGGATGGTGGTTATTTATCGATCTTTTGGGTCATTCCTTTTGTAGGCATTCTACTTTCAATTGCAATTTTTCCCCTAGTAGCACATGATTTTTGGCATCATAATTTTGGCAAAATATCTGCCTTTTGGGCTATACTGTTACTTTTACCGTTTGTCTTCAAAGTTGGGTTTCCAATTGTAATATACGAAGTACTTCATGTTGGATTATTGGAGTATGTCCCATTTATAATTCTACTTTTTGCTTTGTTTACAATTTCTGGAGGAGTTCAATTGACTGGCTCTTTTGTAGGCACCCCAGTTGTCAATTCAGGTATCATTTTGCTTGGAACAGTTTTAGCTAGTTGGATGGGTACTACTGGTGCAGCAATGCTTTTGATTAGGCCGCTTCTTAGAGCAAACAAGGATAGGAAGCACAAGGTGCATGTAGTTGTATTTTTTATTTTTTTGGTGGCAAACATAGGTGGATCGCTAACCCCCTTGGGTGACCCTCCTTTGTTTTTAGGCTTTTTGAAAGGGGTTGATTTCTTCTGGACCACCAAAGCTATGTTTATGCCAATGCTTTTTATGGTTATCTCTTTGATGATCATATTTTATTTATATGATTCTTATATGTATAAAAAAGAAGAAAGTACTCCAATGCCTGACGGTGATGAAAAGTTAGGCATTAAGGGCTCATTTAATCTTTTATTAATAGCTGGCGTTGTTTGCTCTGTTCTAATAAGTGGTTTTTGGAGACCGGGGATTGAATTTACTGTATATCATGTACACGTAGAGCTTCAAAATTTAACAAGAGACGTTTTGTTGTTGATTTTAGCCTTTGCAAGTTTAAAACTAACTCCATCAGAAATTAGAGAAGCAAATGAATTTAATTGGTTCCCAATACAAGAAGTCGCAAAGCTATTTGCAGGAATATTTATCACTATCATTCCTGCTATTGCTATTTTAAAGGCTGGCAACGGTGGTGCTTTATCCGCAGTTATCAATGCTGTTTCAAGTGAAGCTGGTCCAGTTAATAGCATGTACTTTTGGTTGACAGGAATACTATCAAGTTTTCTAGATAACGCTCCTACTTATTTAGTATTCTTCAATACTGCAGGGGGAGATGCTCAGGTATTAATGGGAGAGCTATCGAATACATTATTAGCAATTTCTGCTGGCGCCGTATTTATGGGTGCTAACACTTATATTGGAAATGCTCCCAATTTTATGGTCAAATCTATTGCAGAGTCTTCAGGGATTAAAATGCCCTCATTTTTTGGCTATTTTGTTTACTCTTTAGCAATTTTATTTCCACTATTTTTTATCGTAGGGATTATATTTTTTTAAGATGAGAATTTCAAAGGTATCAACCCGAAAAGGGGATAAAGGTAGAACCAGTTTGGGTACTGGTGAAAGAGTTGCTAAAGATCACCCAGTTGTTGAATTTATGGGAGAGGTTGACGAATTGAATAGTCAAATTGGGCTATCTATTGCTTTCTGTGAAAATGAGAGTTTAATTAGAGAACTTTCTTCTATCCAGCAAGATCTTTTTAACATTGGTGGTGAGGCATCTCTTTTAAATTCTGATCTAAATTTGCTAAAAGATGATCGTTTAGATTTTCTTGAATTGAACATAAGGAAATACAATGAAAATTTACCTCCATTAAAAGAGTTTATTTTACCTGGTGGGAATAAGTTTTGTGCGCAATTACATATTAATAGAGCTGTATCTAGGAGAGTGGAGCGAGCTTGTGTTGCTTTATCTGGTGAGGGTGTAAGTGTTAAAAATTGGCTTCCCTATTTAAATAGACTTAGTGATTATTTTTTTGTTCTTGCTAGAAATGTTTCTTCAAAAAAGGGTGCCAAAGAAATTCTTTGGGATAGATCTTAAAGAAAAGGCAATGTATTTAAGATCGATTTTCAATTTTTTGACATTATATTTTATTTGATCATATGATTAATTGGGAAAATCTATACGAAAAGCTGTCTGGTATGAACAGAATCGTACTCTCTACACATGAAAATCCAGATGGAGATGGGCTCGGTTGTGCTTATGCGATGCATCACATTGCAAAAAAAATGAACATTGAGTCAAAAATTATAACGGCAACTAAGTTTTCTAAACAATATAATTTTCTAAACCAAGATAATTGTATCGAATTGTATGATTATGATATACACTATAATTGGATTAAAGATGCAGATGCTGCTTTTATATTTGACGTGGGTGATTTTGTAAGGCTAAGGGATGTTGGTCGAGCTTTAACAGAAAATAAAATCTACACATTTAATATTGATCATCATCCCTCATTGGAAAATTCATCATTTAATGAAAATTACGTAGACACAGCTGCCGCTGCAACAGGAGAAATGATATATGAATTCATTAAAAAGAATGAAATAAATTTTACTAAAGATGAAGCAATAGGAGTTTATACAGCTGTTATGACTGACACGGGTTCGTTCCGTCACTCCAATACAAATTCAAATTGTCATAAAATTGCAATGGAATGCATTGAATTAGGAGTCAACTCTTCTAGGGTTTATCAATCTATTTACGAAAATAGAACTATTGCGCAAGTTAGCATTTTGTCAGAATTATCAAAAAACCTTAATTTTGAACTTGATGGTGAATTTGCATGGTTTGTTATAGATCAAGATCTGATGATAAAAGCAGAGGCGCAAAGTAGTGATGTTGATGGTTTTACAGATTTTGTTCGCACAATTGAGGGAGTAGAGGTTTCTTTGATGTTTTATCAAATTGATAATGAAAATTGTAGAATAAACTTCAGATCCAAAGGCAGCTATGTTCTGAATGGTATAGCTCAAAAATTTGGCGGAGGAGGTCATAAGTTTGCCTGTGGTGCTAAAATCCAAGGAAATATAAATGAAACTATCTCAATGGTTACTTCAGAGACCAAAGACTCAATCCTAAACCAAAGGCAATCAAATTTATGAAAATTTTCCTAGCAAAAAACGCAGGGTATTGTTTTGGCGTAAGAGATGCTGTTCAATTAGCATATGATACTGCTCAAGATGATGGAGATGTATATATGTTAGGCCATATTGTGCATAACGAAAATGTTGTTGAGAAGCTTGATAAGGCAGGAGCAAAGGTTGTTGAAACGCTCGATCAAGTTCCAAATGGCAAACCAATACTGTTTCGCGCTCATGGAACTCATGTTGATACTTGGAAAAAAGCCCAAGAAAAAAACATGAATATAATCGATGCAACTTGCCCTTTAGTGGAAGAAATTCATGACGAAATTAAGATTTTAGAGAAAGAAGGAAGAAAGATAATCATCATTGGTGACCATGGACACGATGAAGTTATTGGAATTGCAAGTCAAGTAAAAAACGCTGTAATTGTTGCCAATACTGATGAAGCAAATGCTCTAAGAAAAACTAAAAAAGCAGGTGTCGTCAGTCAATCAACACAAACCATTGAGAATGTTCAAGAGATTATAAATATACTTATGTCAAAAGTATTTGATTTAAGATTTGTTAATACAATTTGTTTTCCAACAAAAAGGAACCAAGAGCAAATTAAAGAGTTAGCTGAAGCATGTGATTTAATGATTGTCATCGGATCTTTTACAAGTGCTAATTCAAAAAGATTAACTCAGCTTGCCAAAGAAAGAAATAAGTTATCATTTCAAGTTACATGCGCAAATGATGTTGATGAGTCTTGGTTAGAAAACGTAGAGACTGTTGGAATTTCAGCTGGTGCCAGTACACCAGATAATATTATTAACGAAGTAATTGATAAAATTAAGTTAATTACGAGCGTTGAAAAGGAGACTATATATGAGTAAAAAGGGTTCATTTGATTTAAAAGTTGGTCTTGCGGAAATGCTAAAAGGTGGAGTAATAATGGATGTAATGAATGTAGATCAAGCCAAAATTGCTGAAGATGCTGGAGCAGTAGCTGTGATGGCTCTGGAAAGGATACCTGCGCTGATCAGGGAAGAAGGTGGAATAGCAAGAGCAAGCGATCCTCAAATGATTAGAGAAATTCAAGATTCTGTATCGATTCCTGTTATGGCAAAAGTAAGAATTGGTCATTTTGCTGAAGCTCAAATTTTAGAGGCTATGGAGGTTGATTTTATTGATGAAAGCGAAGTTCTAACTCCAGCTGATGAGCACAACCACATTTGGAAACACGATTTTAAAGTTCCCTTTGTTTGTGGGTGTAGAAATTTAGGTGAGGCCTTGAGGAGAATAGGTGAGGGAGCTGCTATGATTAGAACTAAAGGTGAAGCTGGTAGTGGAAATATCGTCGAAGCGGTTCGGCATATGAGACAAGTTAAAAGCGATATTAAGAAACTGACAACAATGGATAGAGAAGAGATGATGGCAGCTGCCAAAGATATGGGAGCTCCGTTTTCTCTAGTTGAGCAAGTTGCAAAAATCGGAAAGTTACCTGTTCCAAATTTTGCGGCTGGAGGTGTAGCAACTCCTGCTGATGCGTCCTTAATGATGCAATTAGGCTCAGAGACAGTTTTCGTGGGTTCTGGCATTTTCATGAGTGATGATCCTGGCCCCAGAGCAAAAGCGATAGTTGATGCCGTAACTTATTACAAAGATCCAAAAAAGATGGTTGAAATATCAACAGATTTACAAACTGCAATGAAAGGTATTGAGATATCAGAAATTCCTGAAAATGAAAGATTGCAGGAGCGAGGCTGGTAATACATTAAATGATAGGCGTACTGGCTTTACAGGGTAATTTTACAAAACATATCGAGCTTTTAAAAAGATTAGGAATATCTTCAACTGAAGTAAGATATCCCGATCAGTTTAATGATATTGACGGACTTGTAATGCCTGGGGGAGAGTCTTCCGTTATTTCTGACTTGATAGTTAGAAATGATTTGTTAGAACCTATTGTTGAATTTTCAAGAGTTAAACCAATTCTTGCAACTTGCGCAGGTATTATTCTAATGTCAAAAAAAACAAATGATTCAAGAGTTATTCCTCTTAACATTTTTGATATTGAGATAAACAGAAATGCCTATGGTAGGCAAATTCACTCTTTTGTTGATACGATTCAAGTGGATTTAAACGGAACAACTTCAAATGTTGTTGCTTCTTTCATAAGAGCTCCAAAAATTGCTAAATTAGGTAATGACATTGAAGTTTTAGCTACCCATAATGGAACTCCTGTGGCTATCAGAAACGATAGACATATTGGTTTAACATTTCATCCTGAGCTAAACAATGAAACAATTTTCCATAGTTTTTTGTTTCAAATGAAAAAGAAGGTAGATACGTTAAGTGCAAATTAAAATTCTTCCAGAAATTAAATCGCCCGCAGACATACGCAATTTTTCTGACAAAAAATTACAACAATTAGCAAATGAACTGAGATTTCATATTATTGATGTAATAAGTGAAATAGGAGGTCATCTTGCGCCAACACTTGGTGTTGTTGAGCTAACTGTTGCGATACATAAGGTTTTTAATACTCCAAATGATAAAATCATTTGGGACGTAGGTCATCAGGCTTATGCTCATAAACTTTTAACGGGCAGATACAAAGACTTTCCATCAATTAGGCAAATGGGGGGCCTAAGCGGTTTTTTAAAAAGAAATGAGAGTGAATATGATGTATTTGGTGCTGGACATGCATCTACGTCGATTTCCGCTGCAATTGGTGTTGCTGAATCAAGAAAATTCACTAAAAAAGACTTTAAAGTAGTTTCCATCATTGGAGATGGATCAATGACAGGAGGCCTTGCTTTTGAGGCTATGAATAATGCTGGAGATCTAAAAACTCCTATGTTAGTTATATTGAACGACAACGAAATGTCCATAAGTCCTAATGTTGGTGCATTAAATAATTATTTAAATAAGATTGTTACTAATCCAACTTTTAATAGAATCAGAGATGAAATATGGAATGTAAGCGATAGGCTAACACTTGGTAACAAAAGCATGCAAAAAATATTAGGAAAGGTGGAAGATAGTTTAAAGTCCTTTTTGGTGCCCGGAATGCTTTTTGAAGAACTTGGTTTTAGATACTTTGGCCCTATTGATGGACATAATTTACCTGAATTGACCACTACCTTAGAAAGGATAAAGGATTTTGATAGACCAGTTCTCTTACATGTATTAACTAAGAAAGGCAAGGGGATGGTGTCTACAAAAGTCCAAAATGGTGAATATCATTTAGACGCTGTAAAATTTCATGCTGTTAAGGCAGGCAGCAAAAACTCGACAAAAGAAAAAAAACCAGTCAAACCACTTCCTTCTCCTCCTCCTATTTTCCAAAATACTTTTGGTCATTTAGCTTGTGAAATAGCTAGAAATAGAAATGATACTGTTTGTATTACTGCAGCAATGAGAGAAGGCACAGGATTGGTTGATTATGCTAAGGAATTTCCAAAACGGTATTATGACGTCGGGATAGCTGAAGGTCATGCTGTTACCTTTGCATCTGGTTTAGTGACTGAAGAAATTCGCCCAATAGTAGCAATTTATTCAACTTTTTTACAAAGGGCTTTTGATCATTTAGTTCATGATGCAGCTATTCAGCACCTGCCTGTAATTTTCTGTCTTGACAGAGCTGGAATTGCTGGAGAGGACGGCCCAACTCATCATGGCGCATTGGACATAGCATATTTAAAATGCGTTCAAGATTTAATTGTTTCATCCCCGAGGAATGGGAATGAACTTAGAAATCTTCTATATACGGCACTTGAATATAAAGACGGGCCATTTGCAATTCGTTATCCAAAAGCGTCAAGTGAAGAGTTCGATCAAAATTTACAAGCTGAATTATTACCCATAGGAAGTTGGGAAGTATTACAAAATGGTAATGATGTAGCAATCTTAGCTGTAGGCCCCTTGACCTACCTTGCGTTAGAAGCTGCAGAAGAATTAAAAAAATTAGATATATCTTGTGAAGTTGTAAATTGTAGATTCATAAAACCAATGGACGAGAATTATTTGGAATTCATGTTAGAAAAATTCTCAAGTGTCCTAACAATTGAAGAAGGCGTCAGATCAGGGGGCTTTGGCGAAGGTGTGCTCTCCTGGCTCTCATCAAACAATTACAAGGGTAATTCTAGTATTATTTCGCTACCCGATAAATTTGTTGAGCATGGACCAAGAGATTTACTTCTAGAAAAATGGGGGATAAATAAGGAAGAAATTATAAAAACTGTAACTAGTTTTAAATCATCCTTAAAAACTGAGTTTTAATAATGAGTTCGATCTTAATCGTACTCACTGGTTTTGCCTTTTTTTATCTTGGTTACAAATTTTATTCAAAGTTCATAGCCAAAAAAATTTTTAACATTTACGATCCTTTTTTTGTAGCACCTTCTGAGGAAATGCAAGATGGGGTCGATTATTTACCCACTAAAAAATATATACTTTTTGGTCACCATTTTACATCAATAGCTGGCGCTGCTCCAATTATTGGTCCATGCGTTGCTGCATATTGGGGGTGGTTACCTGCTTTAATATGGATATTGTTTGGAACTGTATTTATGGGGGCAGTTCATGACTTTGGCGCTTTGGTTGTAAGTGTTAAAGAAAAAGGAAGAAGTATTGCTGATGTGGCTTCTTCAACCGTGAGTAAGCGCGCAAGGCTAATGTTCTTAATATTTATCTTAATGTTAGTATGGTTAGTATTAGCAGTTTTTGCTATGGTTATTGCAGATCTTTTTGTATCAAACCCTGAAGCAGTCATACCCATAAATGTTCAAATATTGGTTGCAATAGCTATTGGGTTTTTGATGTATAAAAAAAATGTAAAAATTATAGCTCCTTCAATAATAGCAGTTTTTTTGCTTTATTTATTTATGGCTGTTGGAACATATTTTCCTATTAGCGTAAATGAACCAATCTTTGGATTATCATCTAGAAATTTTTGGATTATTGCTTTATTTATTTATTCTAGCATCGCTAGTTTGTTGCCAGTTTGGATGCTTTTACAACCGAGAGATTACATTAATAGCCATCAGCTTTTTATTGGTTTAGGTTTACTATTCTTAGGTGTTTTTGTTGCACAGCCATTAGTAGAAGCTCCAGCAATAAGATCCTTAGATGATGAATTAACACCAAGTATTTTTCCTCTCCTTTTTGTTACGATTGCTTGTGGAGCAATTAGTGGTTTTCATGGCTTGGTTTCTTCAGGTACTTCTTCTAAGCAGCTTGAAAATATTCAAGATGCTAGAATGGTTGGTTACGGAGGTATGATAGGAGAAGGTTCTCTGGCATTGTTTTCTACGATCGCGGCAGTTGCAGGCATTTCTTTAGTAACTCAAAGCGATATTCCACATTTTCATGTAGCAGAATTTGTTCAAAATAAATCTAATTGGGAGCTTTATTATGATACTTGGGAGCATGCGAGAGGTAATAAAGCTTTAGCTTTTGTTCTAGGCGGATCGGAGTTATTGCAATCACTTGGAATACCAAAGCAATTTGCAAGTACATTGATGTCTGTACTTGTAATATCTTTTGCGGCTACAACTCTTGATACCGCAACCAGAATTCAAAGATTTATAATTAATGAATTTGGTCAATCTTTAAAGATAAAGTCATTTTCAAATAAATATATCGCAACCATTATTGCTGTTCTTCCAGCTATTTTTCTTGCTTTTTGGGATGTTCCTGATCCTGCTTCATCAGCTGACAGTACGCTTTCAGCAGGTTTTGTGCTTTGGCCTATTTTCGGGGCAAGCAATCAAATGTTAGCCGCATTAACACTTATGGTGATTTCTATCTACTTTTTAAAAAGAAAAAAAAATGTTTTACCATTGGTTATCCCAATGCTTATTGTATTGATTATTACATTTGTATCTTTACTTCAGAAAAGTATTTATGAATTTGGAAATAACAATGTTTTATTCTTTATATCCTTATCTTTGTTAGTTTTGATTATATGGATGGTAATTGAAGGTGTAATAAAAGTATTAGAAATAAAGAAATCAATGTAAATTGTTTTAGGTTAAATATGTCAAAACAAATAGATATATTTGAAAAGTCTAAAAAAGATTGGAATGAAGAATTCTCTAATAGCAAATCTAGAGATAAAAGTTTCGATACTTTAAGTGGGGTGTCACAAGAACCACTATACTATCCATCTAAACCTGATAATGATTTTATGAATAAGCTATCATTTCCAGGTCAATTTCCCTATACGAGAGGAATACACTCTAATATGTATAGAGGCAGACTATGGACCATGAGACAATTTTCTGGCTTTGGAACACCTGAGGAAACCAATAAAAGATATCATCAGTTGATGAAGAATGGTCAAACCGGATTGTCGGTTGCTTATGACATGCCTACTTTAATGGGTTATGATCCCGATCACCCTTGGTCCTTAGGAGAGGTTGGTAAATGCGGTGTTTCAGTTTCTTCATTAGATGATATGAGAAGATTGTTTAAGAATATAAACCTTTCTGAAATTTCAGTGTCTCAAACCATAAATGGACCAGCTGTTATATTGTTAGCTTTTTATATTGCTTTAGCTCAAGAGCAAAATATACCTCTTAGCAAATTAAGAGGAACATTGCAGAATGACATATTAAAAGAATTTACAGCACAAAAAGAATGGATTTTCCCTCCTAGGCCATCAATGAGAATAATTACTGATATGATCTCTTTTTGCACTAAAGAGATGCCCAACTTTAATACAATTTCCATTTCAGGTTATCATATTAGAGAGGCTGGCTCCACAGCAGCTCAAGAACTTGCATTTACACTCGCTGATGGTTTTGCCTACATTGAGCATGCTTTAGAAGCAGGACTTGATATTGATAGTTTTGCTCCTAGGCTTTCATTCTTTTTTAACTCCCATTTAGATTTTTTTGAAGAAATTGCAAAATTTAGAGCTTCCAGAAGAATATGGGCCAATAAACTCAAATATAAATATTCAGCAAAAGATCCAAGGTCTTTAAAATTGAAATTTCATACCCAAACTGCTGGGTGTTCTTTAACTGCCCAGCAACCTGAAAACAATATTGCTAGGACTGGTTTTCAAGCTTTATCTGCGGTTTTAGGTGGAACTCAATCATTGCATACAAACTCTATGGATGAAACACTTTCTCTTCCAACGGAAAAAGCTGCTGAAATTGCTTTAAGAACCCAACAGCTAATTGCTCATGAAACAGGCGTTACTAATGTTGTCGACCCTCTAGGAGGTTCATGGTATGTAGAATCGTTAACTGATAAAATAGAAATGGAAGCAGAGGAATACTTTAAAGAGATAGATGAACTTGGCGGGGTTATACCAGCTATTGAAAAAGGATACTTCCAAAGAGAGATTGCAAAATCTGCATCTGAATACCAAAAGAAAATTGACGAAGGCTCTTTGATTCATGTTGGTGTTAACAAATATATCAAAGATAATGAAGAATTAGAAATACCTACGCTTGAGATTGGGGAAGAAACCGAAAAAATTCAAAAAGAAAGAATCGACAATATTCGGAACAAAAGAGATAACAACCTTGTTAAGAAATCTCTAAATGCTATTAGAAATGCATGCGCCAATAATAACAATATAATGGAACCAATTATCGACGCTACTAAAAAAGATGTTACACTTGGCGAAATCATAGATGTTATGAAAGCTGAGTTTGGCGAGTGGAAAGAAACTTCAGCGTTTTAAAGGGGATAATTAATTGAAGACAGAAAACAAAATAAAACTTATGATTGTCGGCGCTGTTTGTGTTACAATTTTCTGGATAAGTTGGGTAACGATTTATCCCTCAGATAAAACAGCTATGTCTATGTTTGTTTCGGTTGAAGAGTTGCTTGATAAACAAATAAGTAAAAGGACAAAACTAGGAGGTCTTGTCAAAACTGGATCTATACAAATATCTGAATCCAATCAACTTGATTGTGACTTTATCTTAAAAGAAGGTGAAAGTGAATTATCCGTCAGATATACAAAAACTCGTCCAGATCTATTTAAAGATGGAGCCGAAGTCATAGTTTCCGGCCAACTTATGAACGGAACTTTTTATGCAGACGAGCTACAAACAAAATGCGCATCCAGATATGAAGGTGACCTTAGAAATGAAGATAATTATAAGTTAACAGAACTGGTTCAATGACACCATTGGCAGGCAGCGTAGCGTTAAATCTAGCGCTGGGTTTTAGTATAATATCCATTGTTTCTTTATCTATTTATACATCCAATAATGATGAAAGAATAAATCTTTTAGGCCATAGATCGGCTTTAGCATCCTCTTTTCTTGTTTTTCTTTCAACCTTTGTTCTCTCTTATCAGCTAATGATAAGCAATTTCGACATAGATTATGTTGCGAGATATACGAGTTTTGAAACTCCAACAATGTATAAAATTTCAGCATTGTGGGCTGGTCAATCAGGATCTCTTTTATTTTGGCTTTTTATTTTATCTATCTTTAGTGTAATTGTTATTTTACAAAATCAAGCCAAGCATCACAAGTTGATGCCGTGGATCATAATATCTATTTCTGTAGTTCAAATATTTTTTTTAGTGCTTACCAATTTTATCACCAATCCTTTTAAACCTACGGATACTGATTTTGTTATTCAAAATGGTAATGGTTTAAATCCTTTACTGCAAAATTTAACAATGGCCATTCATCCACCAACATTATATTTAGGATATGTAGGTCTAACAGTACCATTTGCTTTTGCATTTTCAGCCTTGGTAAATAAAGATCTTGGTTCATTGTGGATAAAAAGCATTAGAAGGTGGACTCTAATCTCTTGGCTTTTTCTTAGTATTGGAATAATACTTGGTGGATGGTGGGCTTATCAAGAGCTCGGATGGGGTGGATATTGGGCATGGGACCCTGTTGAGAATGCCAGTTTTATGCCATGGTTGACTTTAACTGCTTTTTTACATTCCATAATCATACAAGAAAAAAGCGGCATGCTCCGTTTTTGGAACATGATCTTAATATTCATAACATTTACTTTGACCATATTTGGGACTTTTCTTACGAGGTCTGGCGTAATGAGCTCAGTTCATTCCTTTACAGAGTCTTCCTTGGGGCCTGTTTTCTTATCTTTTGTCTTCTTTCTTCTAATTGTTTCTTTTGCTTTAATTTACATCAGAAAAGATCATTTGAAATCTCCCAAGAAAATCGAATCATTTGCTTCGAGAGAAGGAGGGTTTCTTTTAAACAATGTAATTTTTGTTGTGCTTTGTTTCGCTGTTTTTTGGGGTACTATCTTTCCAGTAGTATCTGAAGCGGTAAGAGGAACTAAAATAACTGTAGGTGCACCTTTTTTTAATCAAATTAATACACCCATTGGTTTGATTTTATTAGGCTTGACGGGAGTTGGGCCATTGCTTGCATGGAGAAAAACATCTAATGAAAAAATAAAGAATAATTTCTTTTTACCTACTCTCATTGGTGGAATTTTATTTATCATTTTGATGGTCCTTGGTTATGATGCATATGTAGTAATTTCCTTTTCTTTGTGTTTATTTGTTATTATTGCGATTTTTATGGAGTTTTATAAAGGTGCAAAATCTAGAATAGTCAGATTCAACGAGTCATTCTTTATTGCTTTGTATAAAATAATTTCAAAAAACCGTTCTCGTTATGGTGGATATATAGTACATGTTGGGATCGTATTAATGTTTGTTGGTTTTACTGGCAATGCCTTTGACATTGAAAAAGAATTTGGATTAAAAAAAGGATCTAGTGAGTTTGTAGGTGATTATGAATTCTTATTAACTGATATTACGGAAGAAGAAAGACCCAATCATTATGCCTGGATATCACATCTAAGATTGTTAGACACTCAGGGAAATATTGTTAAAGATTTATATCCAGAAAAAAGAGTGTATTTTCACGAGAATCCCGATATAAATAAGAGACAGCCTCATAGTGAAATTGATATTCATTCAACTATGAATCTTGACATATATTCAATTTTCTCAGCTATTGATGCAAATGGAACTGCTTTTCTAAAAATTATGATTAATCCATTGGTTAAATGGGTGTGGATTGGTGGATATGTTCTTGTCCTGGGAACTATGATTGCACTTTGGCCAAGAAAAGAATTATAAATTATGGCATCTACTTTAAGCTACAGTTTTATATTTTTTTTTACAATATTAAGTATTTTATATGTAATTCAGCCTCTATTTTTAGAAGTAGTCAAATATTCAGTTGACGAAACCACTTTATCTCTTAAAAGAGAAAAGATAATTTTGTATAGAAGTATCAAAGAGCTAGAAATGGAATTCGATATTGGAAATATCGACAAAGTAGAATTTGAAAAAAGAAGAAATTTGCTTAAAAATGAAGTATCAATAATTCTGAAAAAATTAAAAACGAAATAATGCTCTACATTGAATCGATCTTAAAGACTTTTGATGGAAAAGTCATATTAGATAACGTGAGTTTAAAAATTGGAAATTCAGAGTTTAAAATTCTTAAAGGAAAAAATGGTTCAGGTAAAACTACTTTTCTTAAAATTATAGCCAGTCTTATGTCTTTTAATCACGGTAAAATTTTTTTCAATGATATAGAAAATTGTAAAAAAACTACTTTACGAAAAAATATTTTTTACTTAGGTGATGCTCCTGGTTTTTACAGGTTCTTATCCCCTTTACAGAATATTGAATTAGGTCTATCGTTAAGAAAATCTGACGTTCCAAAAGAAAAAATCGTTCTTATATTGAAAAAATTTGAATTGGGTAATTACATAAACAAACCTGTTGGAATTTTTTCAAAAGGTATGCTTCAAAGGTTAAAATTTGCTTATGCTTCTTTATTAGATTGGAAGGTAGGGCTTTTAGATGAACCTTTAAATGGTCTTGATGATGAGGGAGTTAAATTGTTCAACGAATGTATTGAATTTTGGATAGAAAACAAGCAATCAGTTCTTTTAGTTACTCACAACACAGATTATATTACCTACAGTAACTATGATACTATCTATCTTAAGAATAAAAAGATATTTTCTTGATGGATCTTTTAAAATTAATTCACAAGGAGCTACGCGCTGAAATTTCAAACAAAGAAATAATTATTACAATGCTATCTTTTGGATTATCAATTATCGTAATAATTTCTTTTACTTCTAATCTATCAAAGCAAATTATCGAGGCTTATGCGCCCGGTCTTTTTTGGTTGATGATATTGTTTGTAACAGTTTTGGGTGTACACAGATCTTATGCTTATGAAAAAGAATTTAATGCTATAGATTTGATTTTATCTGCGCCTATTGATCGTGGTTTAATTTTTATAGCTAAATCATTAAGTGGATTTATTTTCATAACCTTAATGCAAGCTTTGATCATATTTCCTTATTTTACATTTTTATCTATTGATATTGATGTAAATTTATCCGCATTAATTTTATCAACATTATTAATAAATTTGACCCTTATGTTTGTATCTAATTTGATTTCAGGAATTTCAATGAGGGCAAGAATTAGTGAAATATTATTCCCCATAATACTTTTTCCTTTGATCAGCCCATTAATAATTGCTGCAACAAACATTACAAATTCTATCATAAACCAAGCGCCTTATATAGAATGGCAGGTATGGATTTATTTGTTGATTTCAATTTTAATTGTTTTTGGTCTAAGCGGTTATGCATTATTTGATTTTATTTTGGAGGAATAACAGATGTTCTATAAAAACAAAAAAAATCTAAATTTGTTGATTGCAGCAATTTTTTTATTTGCCTTAAATACGTTAAATATCTTTTATGGCACACCAATGGTGCCAGATCAACATTGGGCTCAAAAAATTTTTTATCTACATGTTCCATCTGCTTGGGTTGGATTTATATCTTACTTCATTGCAATGATTTCAGGCTTACTATTCCTGTCTACAAAAAAAGACAAATGGGATATCACTGGCACAGCTTGCGCAGAAATAGGCACACTTTTTATGACTTTAGTGTTAATTACTGGGCCTATATGGGCAACACCAATTTGGGGAAAGCCATGGATTTGGGAACCTAGATTGACTACAACTTTAATTTTGTTTTTGACATATGTTGGATACTTTATGATGAGGTCCTTTGGTGGCAATATAGAAAGAGTTAAAAAAATTTCCGCAGTTATAGCAATTATTGCATTCTTGAATGTTCCGATAATTTTTTATTCTGTTCAATTTTGGTCACCGGAACTACAATCACACCCTCAAGTTGAAATGAATCAACAGCCTACTGGTATACTTATTCCTTTTTTGATTTCTTTATTTGTTTTTTCTTTCATTTTTTATGTTATGCTGAGTTATCGCAAATACGTGATCTCTATCAATAAAAATCTCACAAATAATGTATAATTTTTTCAATTATTTTTTTTTCACATACTTAATTGTTTTATTAAGTATTATCTTATGGTTTGCATATAATCTCAAATTAGAAAAAAAAATAAGATTGAAAAAATTAAAGGATTTCGAAAATGAGTAATAAAAAAATTGTACATGTTGTTGGAACCGGAACTATTGGCGAGCCTTTAATTGGATTGCTTTGTGATTATTCTGAGCAGCTTGGAATAGATCAAGTTACCTTTAATAAGAATTCTGCATTAAAAAGTGATAGATCCAAGGTTATCAATCTTTTGAAACGAGGTGCAAGACTAGCAGTAAATGAAGACAAGTTTGACGATTTTAAGTCACTTGGAATGGACCCTGAGCTTGAAACTGAAGAAGCAATCTCAAGATCAAGTGTTGTCATAGATTGCACTCCCTCTGGAATTGGCCATTTGAATAAAGAGCATTATTACAAAAAATTTTCTAAAGACGTAAATGGTTTTCTGGCTCAAGGAAGTGAGGATGGTTTTGGCATGAAATATGCCAGAGGTATAAATGATAACATGTTAAAGAGAAATTCAAAAGAACAATTCGTTCAAATTGTATCATGTAATACTCATAATATTTCTTGCATCACCAAAACAATTGCTATTGATGGTTTTGGACCTGAAAACTTGATAGATGGTAGATATGTTTGCGTAAGAAGAGCTAACGATACTAGTCAAGCTGGAAGCTTCATTGCATCACCTGCTGTCTCTAATCATCCAGATGAGATGTTTGGCTCTCATCATGCTAAAGATGCATCAGGTTTATTTGCAACTTTAGGGTATGATTTAAATTTATTCTCGTCAGCCATGAAAGTTAATAGTCAGTATATGCATGTCCTTTGGTTTGCGCTCAAGACTAGTGAGCCAATCACTTTAAATGATGTAAAAGAAAAATTATTTAATAATGATTTAGTATCAATGACTTCTAAAAACATGACATCCACCGTTTATTCCTTTGGAAGAGATCACGGTCATTTTGGGAGAATATTAAATCAAACAGTTGTTGTTGAGCAATCTTTACATGTAAAGAACAATCATGAAGTTTACGGCTTTTGTTTTACACCACAGGATGGAAATTCTATTTTAAGCAGTATCACCGCAGCAGAATATTTTTTGTACCCTCATTCTTTTGAGGACAAGATTCAATGCTTGAGCGAATTATTTTTTAATGAAATATAGCAATATAAAAAAAATTACTACAGGGCCTTTTGAAGAAAATTGTTACCTAATATATGATAAAGAAAAATTTGACGCAGTATTAATTGATCCAGGTGATAATGAAAATCTTATTGATAGTTATATCATTAAAAATAATTTATCCCTGTTAGCAATTATAAATACTCATGCTCATTTAGACCACATTGGAGCGATTAGTTTTTTTCAGAACAAATACAACATAGATTTCTATTTGCATCTAAATGAAAAAAGTATTCTTGATTATTATGAAGAATCATGCAAATTATTTGGTATCAATCCTAAGCCTAAGCCAACTGTAACAAAATGGCTAGACGGCGAATCACTGTTAGGCTTCAATGATTTGAAGTTTACAACCATAAATACCCCAGGCCACACACCTGGAGGTGTTTCCTTTTTATTTAATAATCATTTGTTCGTTGGTGATACGTTATTTCAAGGAAGCGTTGGTAGGACAGATTTGCCTGGTGGTGACTATAGCACTCTTCAAGATTCTCTTCGTCGATTAATTGCCTTACTTCCCAAAGAAACCATTGTTCATTCTGGACATGGTCCAGATACGACTTTAAATGAAGAATTTCACAACAATCCCTTCTTAAAATTTTTAAACTAGAAATTGCACAATGAAAGTTATAGAATTCTTAGAGAAAGCAAACAAAACATTATTTAGCTATGAAATAATACCACCACTAAGGGGAGGTTCCATTGATAAGATTTTTAATTTAGTTGAAAAATTAAAACCTCTCGATCCACCATTTATCGATTTAACCAGTCGATCCGCAGAAGTATTTTTTGAAGAGAGCAATGGTAATAGATTTAAAAAATATATTAGAAAAAAAAGACCAGGCACCATAGGTATTAGTGCTGCGATTAAGAATAAATTCAACATTGAGACCGTTCCTCATATTCTATGCCATGGATTTACCAAAGAAGAGACTGAGGATGCATTAATTGAACTCAATTATCTTGGCATAGATAATATTTTAGCTGTGAGAGGAGATGAACTTCGCATTGACAAAAGTGCATCTAATAATCCAAATGTAAATCAATATGCATCTGATTTAGTGGCTCAAATATCAAATATGAATAAAGGGATTTATCTTGAAAGTTTAGTAGACTCTAGTAAGTCAAATTTTTGTATTGGTGTAGGTGGATATCCTGAAAAACACTTTGAGTCGTCAAGCTTAGATATGGATATAACTAACTTAAAAAAGAAAGTTGACCAAGGAGCAGACTATATTGTTACACAAATGTTCTTTGATAATAAAGTCTATTTTAAGTTTCTTGAAAAATGTAAGCAAGCAGGTATCAAAGTTCCAATTATTCCTGGGATAAAAATTTTATCATCTGAAGCTCATTTAACTAAATTGCCAAAATATTTCTTTTTAGATATTCCTAATGAGCTATCAAATCAAGTAATAGGAAGAGACAAAAATGAAATTAGACAAGCAGGTGTGAAGTGGGCGCAAAATCAAGTCCATGAATTATTAGAATTTGGTGTTCCTTGTGTTCATTTTTACATCATGTCATCTACTAAAAGCGTTGTGGAAGTTTTATCAGAGTTCTGAATGGCTTATGAAAAAAAAAAGGATATTTTTCAAAGTTTTTTAAATGACATAAAATCACTTTCATTAAAGAATAATAGGATCTTGGTAGGTGTATCAGGCGGACAAGATTCTTCTGTTTTACTCCATCTTTGCTCTATGCTTCCAAAAAAATTTCATGTTTTTGGATTATATGTAAATCACAACTTAAGAGATAGCGCAATTGCAGAAGAAAAATTTGTAATAAACAAATCAAAAATCTATGATATTCCAATATATATCGCTAGATCGCAAGCTGTAAAGCCAAGCAATCAAAGCATAGAAATGCATGCAAGAAAAATAAGATACCTAGCATTTGAAAAATTTTTAAAAAAATTATCTTGTGATATATTTTTGACAGCTCATCATGCAAATGACAACTTAGAAACAATTTTAATGCGGTTAAATGATGGTGCAGGTTTAGCCGGTATAAGGGGAATACCAAAGAGCAATGGGTTTTATTATCGACCTTTGCTTCATTTTAAAAAAAAAACAATAGAAGATTTTCAAAAAAATGAGAATATTGATTTTATTTTCGACAAATCAAATAGAGATATTTCAATTAAAAGAAATTTCTATAGGCATAAACTTGTAGCACCCTGGGAAGATCAAGCACCTAAACTCATTGATAATTTTATTTTGATATCAAAAAAAGCAGCAAACATAGAAAAAAAATTAACTTCAGTTTTATATTTGATATGCAAAGGAATGAAGTTTGAAAATAGTATTTTAAAATTAAAATCTAATTTTTTAAACAAATATTCAATGCGCCAAAAAACCCTTATCATAAAATATCTTGTTAGTGATTTTTATACTCCTTGGAGGAGAAATTTTATTAATTCTTTGGAAACTTGGATAATAAAATCCAAAAGTGGTTCAAGATATAAACTACTTGATGATTATATTTTATTAAAAAATAGAAATGAAATTTTAATTAAAAAAAATATTCTTCACAAGAAAGAGTTGTTAAATGAAAAAGGAAAATTATTCTTTAATAAGAATATCTTTGTAAACATAAACAAAGTCAGTAGAAAACAGATTAATTTTTCGAAAAAAAAAGAATATATAGATGCTAAATACATTTTTAATAAAAAATTAGATCTGAGACTGTGGAAGAGTGGAGACTCTTTTCATCCCCTAGGTATGAAAAATTCAAAAAAAATAAGCGATTTTTTAATTGATCAAAAAATCAATTGTTTTGAAAAAGAAAAGCAGCTAGTGTTGACGGCAAATGGTGAGATTATATGGGTTTGCAATCATAGATTAAGCGATAATGTAAAAATAACTAACAAAACTGAAAGTTTTTTGGAACTTTCTCTTGTTGAGAGATTTAAAAATGAGTCAAATTTTAAAAAACAATTTAACTAAAATTATTTCATCTAGCTCAATTGATCTGCGAGTAATTGAGATTGCTAATGATATCAACAACAGGTATTGTTCAAAATCACCTTTAGTTATTGGTGTCTTAAACGGTAGCTTCATTTTTCTTGCTGATCTAGTTAGATGTTTAGATATTGATGTTGAAATAAGTTTTATTAAAGTACGTAGCTACAATGGAAATCAAAAGTCCGACATTATAAAATTTGATTTCTTTAATTTTGATAAAATAAAGGGTAAAGATGTTATAATCATCGAAGATATTGTTGATACCGGAGATACAGTTAGTAAAATTAGAAATAAAATGATTAATAAAGCCAATTCTGTAGCTATAGCAGCTTTTTTGTTAAAACCAAACAAAGCCAAAATTAATTTTGAAATTGATTGGGTAGGATTTGAAATTCCCGATGAATTTGTAGTAGGTTATGGTCTTGATTATAATCAAAAATTTAGAAATTTGAAGGGTATTTATCAGGGGATAGAAATTTAATATGGCAAATAAAAATCAAAATAATAATAAACCTAATAATAAAAGCAATCATAATAAGGACAATAAAAACGATGATAATCCTCAATTCCAATGGAAAAAAGCTGGAAAAACTAGCTTTGCTTGGATTCTTATAATAATTACTGCAATCTCTTTATCTAGGTTCTTTTCCTCTCAGCCAAACGGAGAAGTGGAAATAGAATACTCTGATTACAAAAATTTCCTTACTTCTAGAAGTATTGTTAAAGCCAAAATAGTAGATGAGGTATTTTATGGCGAACTTAATACTCCCCAGTCAATCATTTTATCAAATGGATTATCTAAAGAAATTCAGTATTTTAGGTTGAAACTCCCATTTATAGATAGAGAAGTGATGAGTAGTTGGGATAGCTATGGGTTAGAGTATTCTTTCAAACAAAAAAGTCCTGACTGGACAGGCTATTTTTTGAATTTTTTACCATGGATTGCAATTTTAGCTTTTTGGATATTTATTATGCGCAGAATGCAAGGTGGCAATGGTATGAAATCAATATTTAATTTTGGTAAAAGTAAAGCCAAAATCTGGACCTCTGATATGCCAAAAGTTACTTTTGATGATGTTGCCGGTTGCGTTGAAGCCAAAGAAGAGCTTAATGAGGTTGTCGAATTTCTTAAAAAACCAAAAAGATTTCAAAAGCTAGGGGCAAAAATACCAAGAGGCGCTCTATTAGTTGGTCCTCCTGGAACAGGAAAAACTTTGCTTGCAAGAGCTGTAGCAGGTGAAGCAAATGTCCCTTTTTTTAATCTCAGTGGTGCCGATTTTGTTGAAATGTTTGTTGGGGTTGGAGCTTCAAGAGTAAGAGATCTTTTTGAGCAGGGTAAGCAAAATCAACCTTGTATAATTTTTATAGACGAATTAGATGCTGTTGGAAGACAGAGAGGTGCTGGACTAGGAGGCGGTCACGATGAAAGAGAGCAAACATTAAATGCTTTGCTAGTAGAAATGGATGGTTTTGAAGCAAACGAAAATATTATTGTTATGGCTGCGACTAATCGCCCGGATGTTTTGGATGCAGCACTGTTGAGACCAGGAAGGTTTGATAGGCAAATTGTTGTTGATGTTCCTGACTTAAAGGGCAGGCTAGGCATATTAGAGGTACATACGAAAAAAATTGTTCTTAATAAGAAAAATATCAATCTAAGTGATATTGCTAAAGGTACCCCAGGTATGGTTGGCGCAGATTTAGAAAATATAGTAAATGAAGCAGCTTTACTAGCAGCAAGAAAAAATAAAAAATCTGTAGATATGATGGATTTTGAGGATGCAAAGGACAAAGTTATGATGGGCGTTCAAAGAAAAAGTGCAGTTTTGACCGATGAAGATAAAAAAACTACTGCTTACCATGAAGCTGGTCACACTCTAGTCGCTGTTGAAACCAAAGGTGCTGATCCAGTTCATAAAGTTACGATAATTCCTCGAGGAAGAGCTTTAGGCGTTACTATGCAATTACCAATTGATGAAAAATACGGTTATGCTAGGAAATACATTGAAGGAAGACTAGCAATACTTATGGGAGGCAGAGCCGCTGAAGAATTAATCTTCAAAGAAATGACCACTGGTGCAGGTAATGACATCGAACAAGCTACATCATTAGCTAGAAAAATGGTTTGCGAATGGGGCATGAGCGACACTTTAGGTCCGATGTCTTTTGGTAAAAAAAATGAAGAAGTTTTTCTTGGTAGAGAGATTCAAAATCAAAAAGACTATTCTGAAGAAACGGCAAAATTAATAGATGATGAAGTTGTTAAAATTGTTAGAAAGGCTCAACGAAAAGCAAAAAGTATTCTTAAGTCAAAAGTTAAATACTTGCATCAAATCGCTGAAGCTCTTTTAAAATATGAAACAATTAATGGCGACGACCTCTTAAATATCATGAACGGTAACGCAATTGCTAGATCTTCTAATGGTATTCTAAAAAATGCTTCAAAAAATATTATTACGAAAAAAAGGACCTCAGGTAAGTCTACTTCTAAAAAATAAAATACTTAAATTTTGTGTTCCAAAGTCATCATTTTGAGAAATGGTTAACAAATCCGAGTCGAGTATTAATTCAAGGTATACTAAATATTACCCCGGACTCCTTTAGTGATGGCGGTCTTTATCTAAATCCAAAAAAAGCATTCGACAAAGCAATAAAATTGCTTGATGACGGTTGTGATATAATTGACATCGGGGGTGAATCTAGCAGGCCTGGCTCAACACCTATTTCTTCTCAAGAGGAGATAGACAGAATTATTCCAGTTATCGAAAAAATAAAAAATGAAGTTGAGTGTTTAGTTTCAGTAGATACTTATAAAGCAAATGTTGCATCTGAGGCAATTAAGTACGGTGCAAATATAGTTAACGATATAACAGGTTTATCTCACGATCCTGATATGATTAACCTTGTAGTAAAAAAAAACATTCCTGTAATTTTGATGCATATGCAGGGAGACCCAAAATCCATGCAAAAAAACCCGTTTTACAACGATGTAATTGATGAAATTAGTATGTTTTTTAAACAACAAATTGGAAAACTTGATAAAAAAGGTTTCCCTCTTAATAAAATAATTTTAGATCCTGGCATTGGGTTTGGTAAGACCTTGCAGCATAATTTAAAAATATTAAAAAATATCGATATTATATGTAATTTAGGTTGTCATACTTTGATTGGTACATCTAGAAAATCTTTTATAGGCGAGTTATTAAAATGCCCTCCTGAAAAAAGACTTGAGGGAACAATTTCATCAAATCTTTATGCGATAATCCAAGGTGTAAAAATTATTAGAGTACATGATGTATTAGAGGTAAGAAAGGCCTTAACCATACTTGAAAAAATATTAAAGGCATAGGATTATGGTATTATTTCAAATTGGATTTTTGACGATAACTCTTTTTGATTTAATCGACATTACTATTGTTACATGGTTTTTTTATAAAATCTATGTTTATTTTAAAGGAACAAATGCTGGACTTATGCTGGCAGGTATGGTCTTTTTAATGTTTGGGTCATTCTTGTTTAATGCTTTTGGACTAAGTACATCGTCTTGGCTAATTAACCAATTTCAGACCGTATGGGTTGTAGCTTTTGTTATTTTATTCCAGCCTGAATTGAGACGATTATTAATATATGTGGGTCAAACTCGCTTTTTTAGTAAAATCTTTAAGGTTGGAACATCAAATACTATTTTATCAATTGTTGAATCAAGCTTAGTTTTAGCAAAAAAAAAATGGGGTGGGTTGATAGTCATTCAACGAGAAACAGGTTTACGATTATACAAAGATCAAGGAACAGAATTGAAAGCTCTTGTTACGTCTCCTTTGATAATTTCAATTTTTAATCCCTCATCACCCTTACATGACGGTGCAATAATTATACAAAATGACTTAATTGATTCTGCAGCATGTATTTTACCTTTAACTGAAAGTAAAATGATTGATCCTGAAATGGGGACAAGGCATAGAGCTGCCTTAGGAATTACAGAAGAGACCGACGCAATAGTTATTTTAATTTCAGAGGAAAAATCACAAATCTCTGTTGCAGAAGATGGTAGATTTGTTCATGTAGGATTAGATGAGATTGGTTTGAGAAAATATCTTAACGATAGTATGTTTATTTCATCAGGTGATTAGTAAGTTACTTAATGGAAATATACCAGCTTAAAGAAGAATTTAAATTTTTGTCCGCTAAACATAATAAAATTAGGGGGCATCTTTGACCTTAATTCAAAAAAACAGCAATTAGCTAAGCTTCAAAAAACATCTTTGGAGCCTGACTTTTGGATTGATAATAATAAAGCATCAAAGCTTCTTAGAAAAAACTCTGCTCTTGAAAAAGAAATAAAATCTTGGGAAGATTTAGAAAATATTAAAGAGGATACAAAGATTATTATAGAATTCGCTGACTCACAAGAGATTTCGTTGAGTGAAGCTGAGCATGAATTAATAAAATATCGTAATAAAATTAATGAAATTGAGGTAAAACTAACATTAAGTAATAATTATGATAAACAAAGCGCTATAATGACAATTCATCCAGGAGCTGGAGGGACAGAAAGTCAAGATTGGGCTGAAATGTTACATAGGATGTATGATAGATGGATTGAGAAAAAAAATTTTAAAAAATCAATTCTTGATTTCCAACCTGGAGACGAAGCTGGCATAAAAGACATTACAATTGAAATTGAAGGGGAATTTGCATATGGTTTTTTAAAATCTGAAGCAGGTGTTCATAGATTGGTTAGAATTTCTCCATTTGATTCTAATAATAAAAGACATACTTCTTTTGCATCCGTCTTTGTCTATCCTGCATCAGATGAAGATATTGAAATTGAAATAGATCCAAATGACCTAAGAATAGATACTTACAGGGCAAGTGGAGCGGGTGGTCAACATGTTAATAAAACTGATTCAGCAATCAGAATTACTCATTTACCTTCAAACGTTGTTGTTCAATGTCAGAATGAAAGAAGCCAGCACAAAAATAAAGCAACCGCCATGAAAGTTTTGAAAGCAAAACTATATCAAATTGAACTTGACAAGGAAAAAGAGCAAATGAAAAATTTAGAGGATGAAAAAAAAGATATTGCTTGGGGTAGCCAAATAAGATCATATGTTTTTCATCCTTACAATATGGTAAAGGACCATAGAACAAAAGAAGAAACTTCAAACATATCTAAAGTTATGAATGGTGAAATAGATAACTTCATCAATTCATTTTTAATAAATAACTTAAAAAATTAGGATATCAAATGACAGAATCGAACAAAAGTCTAAATCAAATAATTAAATTTAGATTAGATAAATTGAACAAAGTCTATGATCATGGGGTAGATCCATATCCTCAAAAATTTGAACCAAAACATAATAGTAACAAAATAGTTTGTGATTTTATAAATTTTGAAAATAAAGCTGTAAAAATAGCTGGAAGAATAATGTCTATGAGAGTAATGGGCAATGCTTCTTTTTTTACCATTCAAGACTACAAGGGAAGAATACAAATTTTTTTAAAAAAAGATAATGTCGGTGAAAAAAAATACGATTTATTCAAATTGTTAGATATTGGCGATTTTATAGGAATTAATGGAATCGTTTTTAAAACTAAAGTTGGTGAGGTAACAGTAAGGGTTAATGATTTTACAATATTAAGCAAATCAATAAGACCATTACCAGTCGTTAAAGAAAAAGATGGTCAAGTTTATGATGCTTTTAATAACAAGGAACAGAGATATAGAAAACGATATTTAGATTTGATTATAAATCCTGGGGTAAAAGAAATTTTCGTAAAAAGATCTTTAATTATTAAAACAATAAGAGACTTTTTAGATAGTAGAAATTTTTTAGAGGTTGAAACTCCCGTCCTTCAGCCTCTTTATGGAGGCGCAAATGCTAGGCCATTCATTACTCATCACAATGCTTTGGATCAAAAACTATTTCTTAGAATTGCAGATGAATTATATTTAAAAAGATTAATTATTGGAGGATTTGAAAGAGTCTATGAAATATCTAAAGATTTCAGGAATGAAGGAATGGATAAAAATCATAATCCTGAATTTACCATGCTGGAATTTTATTGGGCTTATGCTGATTATGAAGATAATATGCTTATAGTCGAAGAAATGATAAAAGAGGTTGCAAAAAAAATTTCAGTTAAAAAAATCAAATGGGGAAAATCTTTAATTGATATTACAAAGCCATTTAAAAAGCGACCAATTATGCAACTTCTATCAGATGCTGTGGGCGAAGATGTTTCCCAGAAAGATGAAAGCTCTTTAATAAAAATCTGTGATAGAAGAAATATTGACACTGATAATAAAAATTATGGTCAATTAATTGATGAGATGATGAGTGAATTAGTTGAACCTAATTTAATTGAGCCGACTTTTGTAATTGATTATCCAAAAGCCATCTCCCCCTTAGCAAAAAAACATAGAAATAACGATCCAGATTTAGTCGAAAGATTTGAACTATTTATTGGAGGCAACAGTTAAAGAAAGTACCAAAGCAAGGTCGTGCATATAGTGCACACCATCATAAATTTCTTTTGCAGATGGTGTCCCAGCAACAACAGAGTCTTTAGCTTTGATAAGCTTGGTAAACCAGCCATAATCCTTCCATGGGATCAAGTTAATAGGAAGTGTATAAAAAATATAAGTACTCAGTGTAGCCAGTATTACTAGAGGAGCAGTCATAAGAGATGGTGACTCATGAATCCCTTCAAATACTTTTGGCATTTTTGGCTCACCGTGAAAAGTTAAAAATATCAATCTAAACATATAAAAGGCTGTAATTGCAGCGGCTCCAAAGCCAAAGAAAGCTAAAATCATATGTTGTGGGTTCTGATCTACGAAATATAAGGTCCCAGCTAAAATTGCATCTTTTGATAAAAAACCAGAGAATAAAGGAACACCTGCGATAGCCAAAGTTGCTAAAGTCATTGTCGTGCTTGTTATAGGCATTTTCTTGTGAAAGCCACCCATATTTCTCATATCCTGTGGATCGGTATCATGATCATGTAGATCATGTAACGAATGATGCATCGCATGAATTACTGATCCTGAACCATAAAATAAACAAGCTTTGAACATGGCATGAGTCAATAAATGAAAAAATGCTGCTGTGTAATTTCCAACACCAACAGCTAAAATCATGTAACCCAGTTGACTTACCGTTGAATAAGCCAATACTTTTTTTATATCATTTTGAGTAATTGCAATTGTTGCCGCAAAGATGGCTGTAAAACCACCTACGTACGCAATAGCAACCAATGCATCAGGTGTAAAGATTGGAAACAGTCTGACAGTAAGATAAACGCCTGCTGCAACCATAGTAGCTGCATGCATTAATGCGGAAACAGGAGTTGGTCCTTCCATTGCATCCGGGAGCCAGATATGTAAAGGAAATTGAGAAGACTTTCCCACTGCTCCCATAAAAAGACCAAGACCAGCCAGTGTTAAAAGATTGCCTTTTATTTCCCCGTTAGAGACCCCAGCAAACAAGTCTTGAAAATTAAATGAACCAATTGCAGTAAACATCAACATAATACCTATAAAAAAACCAATATCGCCAACTCTGTTTGTCAAAAAAGCTTTCTTGCTTGCGTCAGCTGCTGAGTTTTTCTCAAACCAATGACCAATTAACAAATAGGAACTTACCCCAACTAATTCCCAAAAAATATATAATGACATTAGGTTGTTAGCTAATACAATACCATTCATTGAGAAAGTGAATAATCCCAAATAAGCATAATATCTATTATATCTAATATCGCCTTTCATGTACTCCAAAGAAAATATGTGGGTCATGCTTGAGATCAAGGCTACGACAAGCAACATGACTATGGTTATGTTATCAACCCAAAATCCAAGCTCAATTTTAAAGGCCCCCATATCTATCCAGGGCATAATCACTTCATGAGAAAATTTGTAATCCCAATTTTTTAACATACCAGCAAAAAGTGTTAATGCTAGAACCAAAGTGGTTAAAATAGCTGAAATAGATATCCAATCCCCTTGGCGAGGTAATTTTTTGCCAAAAAGAATATTGATTACAAAAGCCAAAAGTGGTAAAAATAAGATAACGAGAGAAGCATCTGTGTAAAAATTGCCGGTTATCATTGTTTTAACTCACTTACGTCATCAACATTGATAGTTCTAAAGTTATTAAAAATATTTATAATAATTGCTAAAGCAACAGCAGCTTCAGCTGCAGCCAAAACAATGACAAACAATGCATAGACGTGTCCTGACATATTCATTCCGCCAAATCTTGCAAAAGCCAGAAAATTTACATTTGCTGAATTGAGAATTAGCTCAACACCCATTAAAACAGCAACTCCGTTCCTTCTGGTTATGACACCAAAAAGACCCAAAGAAAAAAGAATAGCGCTGATCAAAACATAATTTGAAAGATTATCCATCTTCATCCTTCCTGGACAAAGTTGTTGCTCCAATCAATGCCCCAAGCAACAACAATGAAGCAACTTCAAAGGGAAGCAAATAATCCATTAATAGTAATCTGCCAATGGAAGCAGTAGTTTCAGCTGGTTCCGTATTGGCTGCTTGAAGCCATGGTGAACTAATTGCCATATAACCCAAAGAAGCAATAAATCCAATCGCTACAACAGCGCCAACACCTTTTTGCATAGATGTATGACTAATGTTGACAGAGGTAATTTTGTTTGTTAACATAATTCCAAAAATTATCAATACTAATATGCCTCCTATGTAGACAACGACTTGAACCACCGCAAGAAAATCTGCCCACAAAAAAATATATAATCCTGTTACACCAAGAAAAGTAAACAACAATGAATATGCGGAATAGAGCAGGCTTTTGCTAGTAACTACCATGCCAGCTGAAAAAACAGTTATAAAGGCGACAAACCAGAAAACAATATCAGCCATTAGGCTTTGGCTTTCTCCTTAGGTTGTTGCAGATCATTTCTTTGCTTAGGTGTTAATTTTTTTGCGAACTGATAAATTAGATCATTTCTATCGACTTCAGAAAACTCATAATCGATTGGATGTTTTGAGCTATGTGGACCTCCAACCATAAAAATGCATTCTTCAGGGCATGGATAAGTGCAAAGGTTACAATAACAACACTCAGACATGTCTATCGTGAATCTACTTACAACAAAACCTTTCTTAGTACCATTCGATGTTTCACCAGTGTGCGCGACCTCAGGAATATCTTCTCCTCTTCCTGCTTTTATGGTATCTATCTTTATACAATCTACAGGGCAGGCTTTTTCACAACGAAAACACCCGATACAATCATCTATATCAACGTGCAAGCGAGTTCTAATAACGTTATAATCCTCTAATTCAAATCCTATATCTCTTTCCGGTCTTGGCCATCTTTCTTCAGGATATTGCAAGGTAACATTATCTTTTTTAATGTTCATCATGTGGCGAAATGTAATTCTCATCCCAGTCCATAATGTGTTAACTGTATCGTATATATTTGTAAAGTATTTAGACATATTTTTACCCAAAAATTAATTTCCAAATTCCTACGCCAAAGATGTTTAACATGGCAATAGGTATAAAAACTTTCCAGCAGACATACATCAGCTGGTCTACTCTTAACCGAGGAAAAGTCCATCTAAACCACATCATAACGAAAATCAAAAATGACACTTTTCCAAAGAACCAAAAAAGTCCAAGCACGGGAGAGTTAAGAAATCCAGGAATCGGGCTTAACCACCCTCCCATAAAACCTGCAACAGCTAAACCGCTTACAACAAACATGTTAGCATACTCACTTAAGAAAAAGACTGCCCAACGAAAGCCTGAATATTCTGTCATCCAACCTGCAACAAGCTCTGATTCTGCTTCAGGGATATCAAAGGGCGTTCTATTTGTTTCGGCAACTGCGCTGATAAAAATAATAAAAAAAGCTAAAAAAGCAAAGGGGTTTTGGAACATGATCCAGTTAGGAAAAATTCCAAAAATAGACCCACTTTGATACTCGATAAGGTTTTGAAGATTCATAGTGCCAG
>CACBUT010000011.1:0-39449 GCA_902542445.1 uncultured Fidelibacterota bacterium
ACCTGACTCCAAAGGTTCAGACCCTCTGAAATTTGAAATTAAAAAAATTGATCTATCCCATGGGATTTTTTTTGATGGCATACCATCCGGCCATGAATTCAATTCGTTTATTTTAGCCATTTTACAGGTCGGTGGCGCACCTCTTTCGATTGATAATGATGTTCAGAAAATCATTACGGGATTGAATGAAGAACTAAATTTTGAGACCATTGTTAGTTTAAGCTGCGAAAATTGTCCAGACGTTGTTCAGGCTTTAAACCAATTTGCTATTTTAAATCCCAAAATCACTAATACGACCATTGATGGTGGTTTGCATCCGGACATGATCAATGCTAGAAAAGTACAAAGCGTTCCAACTATCTTTCTTAATGGTGAAGAGTTTGCCTCCGGTAGAGTTAGCATAGCCAAGATTCTAGATAAATTAATGAAGGTTGATAAAGTAAAAGTTTCAACTAAATCCTCAAACATACCGTTGCAAGACGTAACTATCATTGGAGGCGGGCCAGCTGGAATAAGTTCTGCTATTTATGCTGCTAGAAAAGGACTCGATGTAACAATTATTGCAGAAAAATTTGGCGGTCAATTGACTGAAACTATCGGAATTGAGAATTTTATATCTACACCATATACAACTGGCAAAGAATTAACTGATGACCTAAAAAAACACTCCAGACAATACAATATCAAAACCAAAGAGCATGTTTCAGTTTCAAATATTAATAGCGGTGAAATAAAAACTGTAACTTTGTCAACTGGCGAGATTATTCAAACCAAGACCATAATTATCGCGACAGGTGCAAAATGGAGAACTCTGAATGTTCCAGGCGAAAAAGAATTGATTGGAAAGGGAGTGGCGTATTGTCCTCATTGCGATGGCCCATTTTACCAAGGTAAAGATGTTGTAGTAGTCGGAGGGGGAAACTCCGGTATTGAAGCAGCTATAGATCTATCTAACATTGCGAAGAACGTTAAAGTAATTGAATTTTTACCATTTTTAAAAGCTGACAAAATACTTAGAGATAAAGCCAGAAGTCTTGAAAATATATCTTTTATTTTGAACTCTGAAGTGCAAACTATAAAAGATGAAAATGGAAAAGTAGCTGGTATCACTTACATAGATAAGTCCTCCAATGAAATTTATTACCTAAAGACATCAGCCGTTTTTGTCCAAATTGGTCTCAGACCGAATAGCAGTTTTGTTAAGAATGTAGTTAAGCTAAATAATTGTAACGAAATCATTATTAATGATAAATGTGAAACCTCACAATCTGGTATCTTCGCCTGCGGCGATGTTTCATCTATACCCCACAAACAAATAATTGTCTCAATGGGTAACGGTGCCTCTGCTGCTTTGTCAGCGTCAGACTATTTGATTAAAAATGAGAGTTCAGTAGCCTCTATCAAAGAAAAAACTACCGCCAAAAAGAGTAGAAAGAAGTAGTTATGCAAAATGAGGTTTCTTCCTAATTACATACCATGCTTTTAACACTTAAAAGGATACAATTATGTTTAATAATATAGAAAAAAATTTATATGAAAGAATTGGCACTGGCCTTTTTGTAGCACTTTTTGTTGCTTTCTTATTTACCGTTCTTTTTCAATCTTATGTCTATCAATATAAATCTGCTTTTTTCGGTTTTGCTGTAGCAACCATTCTTGTCACCTTTGGATTTTTTGTGATGCTAAAAATCAAAGAAGAATTAGAAGCAGATGAAAAAAGATAGCCTGAGCGATAAAATTGTTAGTCTTGTCCTCGATTCGAAGTTGATTATCTTTGTGCTTGCTTTTTTCTTAATAATCAAACTTTTTATGATCTAATGTTCGATCGCCTTTCAGATAATTTAATTTCGATTTTAGACAAGCCATTAGGTGCTGCTATAGTGCTTGTTTTCTCATTTCTAGTATTATTAAAAATTTTAATGTAAAGGAATATATTATGTCATCAAGTAACTGGTATTTATTAATGATCGGTGCAATTTTTATTGCAGTGATAGCATTTGTTTTTGGAACAATTGTATTTGGCTATGAAAGTGAACAGCAAGCAAGAGAAGTTGGCATTTTCATCGGCCTATGGGCACCAACTTTTGGAATGCTTGGAGCCAGAGCATTAATACTAGAGAACAATAGTACTGTAAAATAATCAATAATTCACTCTTATTTTAGTGGTTATACTAATAATTATTATTACAGCAATATTATTTGTGTCTGCTCTTTTCATAATTTCTAAAAACTTTAAATCAAATAGCTCTGATAAATCGAATGAAGAGAAACTTTTCAAGCTCAGTATCTCTATTTTATCTTTGCTAGTCATCCTAAGATTGGTAAGTATAATATGATCAAGATTCCAGATTCCATATGGGTTGTTTATTTCACATGCGCCTTAATTTCGTGGTATTTTATTTTAGTTCTCAAGGTAGATCTAATTGTCACTCCTGCATTGTTAATGTCAGCGCTGTCTCTGCAAGCAATGTCAAGATATTTAAAAAATAATAGAAATAGTAGAGAGCAAAGCTAATCTTTCTAAAGTAACGCTTCCGAAATTTCTCTTTTTCAATTTAAAGTCTAATAGGGTTACTGGCCAAAAATTAATCTTTTAAATAATTTAAAATTTCACTTGTGGTATTCTTTGAGTCCAGAATTTTAAAATGCCCAATGTTAGGGATCACCTTAAGACGACTGCCTTGCCAATTATTGTTAACATTAATTGCTCTTTCTAAAGGTGTTATTTTATCTTTCTCTCCGTGAATTATTAAACCTTCAATATTATTAACATTCTTAATCCACCTACTAACACTCATTTCGTAAGGGTTCATATCGTAGTCTTTTTTAAATTTTTCTAATGTTATATTAATTATTTTTTGATTAATGCCAATGAGTCTAGCAACGTCATTTATCCAATCTGTAAAATGATCTGGCGGAGCTATAAATATAATCTTTTTCAGATCAATATCATTCTCAGATAGCGTGAAAGAGCAAGGTACTGCGCCAAAAGAATGGGTAATAACATAATCAATATCTGTTGATTTCAGTAAATGCTGAGCAAATTCACCAAAATCTTTCATGGTTGTATCGGATTTTGCGCTAGATCCATGCGATGGTGCATCAAAGATTGTAACATCAAATCTTTGATTTACTAATTCTTTAATTATGCTTTCAAAGTTAGTTGCTCTTCCTTCCCATCCATGAATAATTAGAACTTTTCTATTTTTCCCTGGCCAGCGGTAGGTCACAATATCAAGACAATTAAATTTTACGATTTTTTTCGTAGCTCGAAGAAAGATATTGCTTTTTGATAGAGCTGCTTTTTTTATCCTTGGGTTATTTAATTGATGATAAAAATGGTTTGCCATTTGATGTGGAAAAAATAAGTTTATTAACCTTTGGATTATTCTTTTGATCTTTGGTTCCCCCGAACAGAAAAAATCACTATTGCGATAATTTTATCTTCTTAGCTTTTTCCAATTGCCATCAATGGCTAGTGTCATTCCATTGTACTGAAGATTGACATACATGGTATTATCTAATGGGCTAAAACATACACCAGCAAACTCTGATCCTGTATAGCTATTTTCCGCTATTAGATAACTTCCCCCTGTTTGATTGAAGCCCCACAATCTGTTAATCTTTGAATTGTCTTCACATACTATTAGATCCCCCCAGGGGGCTATTGTAACGTTGTCAGGCATGTTTATTTGGTCATCTTTTTCAGATTCAAGCCACAGCTCTATGGTTGTATTTTGTTTAGATAGAAAATTTAGTTTGAAAATCTGACCTTTATTTAATTTACCTCCTGATGTGCAAGTAACATAAATTGAAGCTTGATCGCTCGTGATTCCTTCTGGCCTAGCAAAGGGAGTAGCACCTTTTGCTGCAAGATCAAATCTCATTGTATCATCTTCCGGGTCGACATCATCAACTTTGATCCAACTAGCTTGGTATATGTTTTTTGTTTTCATGAGATCTTGATTCCAATTTCTAGAATCCTCAACGTTTTCAACTTTTAAAGCAAAAAGTTCTCCTTCTATTAAAGAGCCTTTCTTTTTAGGAATAAACTTGTAAATCAAACCTTCGCTTCTATCCTCTGTTAGGTAAGCATTGCCATATTTATCGAAAGCAACTGCCTCATGCATAAATCGTCCTAAAGCTTTTAATGGGACAGGAGTTGAAAGATATGGTTTCGCTGGGTCAACTTCAAAAACATAGCCATGAGATTTTCTCCAACTATTTTTCTTATCTATATCTTCCTCACACGAGAGCCATGTATTCCAAGGTGTTAAACCACCAGCACAATTATTTCGTGTACCACTTAAACTTAAAAATTCTTTTTTGACTCTCTTTGTCTTTTTATCTAAGACTATTGTTGTTGTGCCTCCAATTGCAATAGGGTCGTAATGCCTAGATCCAAGATCTTTAATTTGAGAAGATGGATCATCAAAAGCGCCATTTAGCATTCCATCACGAGGAATAAGCTCATGATTTCTCACTAGTACAACGTCACCATTTACGTTAAAAGCTCCCATACCATCCGCTAAATGAGGGACTTTAAAACCGTCGGTCATGGGAGACCCTTTTGTAGAAATCAACTTATATTTTAACGATCGATGAAGATCAATAATTTTGTTTGGATCTTTTCTTAGCGATATATTTTTAGATCTATCTAATGTTTTAAAGCTAGAGAGTTCATTTATAAAATTCTCTAGCCCTAGAAATGGCATGGTGCTTGTTAATGCTAAAAAAGATCTTCTGTCCATGGAACAATTTATTAATACATTATGATATCAAGCAATTACACTCAGCCTTTAAAAAATCTGTATAAATAGATTTAATTGATTATTTAAATTATAAAACAAACAAATGAAAAGAATTGACGAATGAGAAAAATGATAGATAAGTATGCTTGGCTTTTTTTTCTGGTTGCTGCTATAGTTGAGCTAATCTTGTTTTTAATGGGAATTGAGGATAACTACTTTTTTATTTTAATTTTTGCAATATCATTAATTACATATCTTTTTAAAGGTAAAAGCATCTCAAGTTAGTTTTTATATCAAAAAAAAGAGGGGAACAATATGTTTGAAACAAACCAAAATATATCAGAGCGAATTCAGAGATTGGTTGTATCGTTATTTATGATTCCTGGAGCTTTTTTGCTGGATTATTCATTTTATGGAATGATTTTGAGCTCGGTGGGATTTATATTGTTATTTAATGCGGTAGTAGGAACATGCATGATTTATAAAGTCCTAGGAATCAATACCTGCGACATATGAATATTGCATTCATAATAAATAATTTTAATAATGTTGGGTATTAGTTAAACATTCATTAATTTTTATAATGAATATCAACTACAAAGACGATTGTAACTGTTCTTGCTGTGATTCTGACAATTGCTGTTAGTCTCCATCACATTTTACAATAATTAGTTACATCCACATATCTTATTTTTAGATCAGGCTTTATGTCTGGCAAAATTCTGCACCTTAAACTTTTTACTTCCTTTTATTTACTTACCTCCCTGCTTTTTTGTCAACAATCACTGTCAATTGGCTTCTGGAATGCCGAAAATTTATTTGATTTAGAGGATGATCCTTTAAAAAATGATGATGAATTTTCAATCGGCGGTAGGAAAAAAGTTGATCAAAAGATTTATGATCTAAAAATCCAACATTCAGCTGAAGTGTTGTCAGATCTCAATGTGGATATTTTAGGTTTGTGCGAAGTAGAAAATAAAAAAGTTCTACAAGATTTAAACAATTCTTATACGGGGAGAAATTATTCTATAGTTCACTACGATTCGCCTGATGAGCGCGGTATTGACAATGCGTTATTGTATGACAAAAATAAGTTTACTATGATTTCTAGTAAACCTATTAGCAACACTTTAAAGGGGGGTGACAAAACAAGAGATATTTTATATGTTGAAGGAAAGTACAAAAACAACAAGCTCCATATTTTTGTAAATCACTGGCCTTCCAATTATGGAGGCAGAGAAAAAGCTATTCCCAAAAGGTTTGAAACAGCTAATCTCGTAATGGATGTCATAAAAATGATTCAAAATAAAGATAAATTTGCTGACATCATTTTAATTGGAGATTTCAATGAAGATCCGGATGAGCAAAACATCACGCATTTGACGAAAATTGGTATTGAAAGCCTTATGGTGCCTATGCTTGGACAGCCTAAAGTTGGAACTTATGTTTATAGAGGCAGAGACTATTTTTATGATCAAATTTTAATTAATAAAGGCCTCAAAGATCAAAAATATTTAAGTGTAGACCTTGAGTCATTGTACATATTAGATATTCCTAAATACCGCCAACAAGAAGGTAATTATGCTCACTTTCCATTTAGGTTTTGGGCTGGCAACCGATTATTGGGTGGTTATTCCGACCATCTTGCAATCAAAGTTGAGATCATAGCACAATAAAATAAATCAATGTTTGAATAGGTAAATCTGCAAAGTAAAATTATGAATTGCGTATTTTTGCAGTAATCAAGTTATTTTAATTTTTACATTATTTTTCGATATGAATTGTAGTGTTACCCTTAAAAAGACTTCCTGTATTCTATTGCTGTTAGCTTCAACCTTAGTGAGCGAAAACTATTATGTTTCAAAGTCTTATGGTAACAATAACAACGATGGTAAATCTGTAAGTTCCCCTTTTAAGACGATCGCTAAAGCTGCAAGTGTAATGACTGCCGGTGATGTATGTTACATCAGAGAAGGATCCTATCATGAGACCATTACCATTAATAATAAAGATGGAAGTCAAGGGTCACCGATTGTTTTTACGAGATACAACAACGAGAGAGTGGTTCTTGACGGAACTTTGCCAATCGACACTTCTTGGACCGTTCATTCAGGAAATATTTATAAGAAAAAGCTATCTTTCACACCTTGGCAATTGTTTGTCGGTGGTCTAGAGCAAGTAATGGCTCGTTGGCCAAATGCTAAATTTAGCGATGAATCAATATGGGATAATGATAATCATTGGGCAAAAGGGACTATTGACGATGATGAGAATGCATACTCAAACGGTACGATGATAGATGACCCCTACACTAATGATCAAGGTGAAAGCATTAATCTCAGCTCTCAAGGTTTTGATCTAGATCAGACGAACAAGGAAGCCATTGCTATCTTAAATACAGGCTCATTTAGAACGTGGTCACGTAAAGTTACTTCCCATTCAGGAGGGACCTTTAATTATGCCACTACACCTGGGTGGAAAACAAAACATCATTACTATTATTTAGAAGGAAGGCTAGAATTCTTGGATTCAGCGGGAGAGTGGTTTTTTGATACCGCTGATAGTATGCTTTATCTATGGCCTGAAAATAATGCGAATCCAAAGGACCTGGATATTCGAGGCAAAGTTCAATCCTATGCATTTAATATCACCGCATCAGAATATATCCATATTAAAAATTTAGAATTTTTTGCAACTACCGTTTATTTTTACAATGGAGATAATTCTCTTATATATGGATGCAACTTTATGTATCCCAGTTGCTCAAAAAGAATGCTGAGAGTTGTAGATACTCAGCCAGAATTAACCTTGTTTACTTCTAGTAGTACTGATAATATCATACGTAAATCTGCATTTCGAAACACTGATGGTTCTGTGATTGAAATGTGGGGCGGTGATAATATGATAGATAGTTGTTATTTTAATAACATCGACTATTCTGTTGCTGATAACAGTAGTATTATGCTAACCATTAGAATGAATGGCAGTGATAATACGTTTAGCCACAACACCATTCACAAAACAGGAGCATCGGCGACAGTGAAAGTTGGTAATTCAGGATTGGTCGAGTACAACAACCTTTATGATACCGGTCATTTGCAAAGCGATGGATCGATGATCCAATTTACCGAGGCTGAGCAAGATGGCGCGATCTGTAGATATAATTGGCTTCACGATACTGAAAAATACGGTGCCCGATTTGATCACAGTGGTAGCGCTGATGGTGTAAATGGTTTGATGCACCATAATGTTGCATGGAATTGCCAAAGTGGCGGTATCATGGTTAAAGGAAATAATCACAAGATCTACAATAATACGGTTATAAACTCCGGCCAAAAAAATGATATTATAGTCCTTAAAATTGGCAACAGTGATCACTCAGGTACGATTGTTAAAAATAATGTTGCCATGAAAATAGCCAATCACAGATCCAACGATGTTGAGATTGATTTTGGCTCTTACAGTAACAATTGGAATGGTTACAAAGAGGCCGCTTCAATAACATCAATATTATCTGACACAAGCACAAAGGATTTAACCCCGAAGTCCGGATCATCAATAATTGATGCTGGAGTAGCAATATCTGGTATCACGGATGGATACCTAGGCAGCAATCCGGATATGGGAGCATACGAAAGCGGAACCGTTTCCTGGACTGCGGGTCATGGGTGGGATGTTAATTCAACCTTTGGTAGTCAATGGGTTGCTTTGGACGAATCAATTCCTACGATTATTGGCTCATCTATAAATTCAACAAATAATCAAATAACAGTTACCTTTTCTGAATCTGTTTTTAACGATATCGCTAGCCCATCAACCTTAGAAGCAGCAGATTTTTTACTTTCACTTTCAGGCGGTGTTGCAACATTGTCATCCTCAACTCCGACCAGCATAAGCTCAAGTGGTAATAATTATATTCTAGGTTTTGCTTTAACAGGAACTCCAAACGGTGCGGAGGTAATAACAATATCCCCTGTGAATAATAGCATTTTTGACTCTGTTGGAAATACTGTAGAGGTATCTCAAAGTAATAATACTGTTTATCTAAATGACAAACTTTCACCGACTGTCGAAGAAGTTTCTTCATTAGCTAGCAATGGATCGTTCAAAGTTGGAGATCAAATTCCACTATTAATAAAATTTTCAGAGAATGTAAATGTCACTGGAACTCCAAAATTAACCCTTCAGACAGGGTCATCAGATAAAGAAATACCTTTTACGTCCGGGTCGGGAACAGATTCTCTCATATTTAGCTACACTGTAGGAGGTGGAGAAAACAGCAATGACTTGGATTATATTTCTCAAAATGCATTGATTTTGAATAGCGGTACAATAAAAGATCCAGCAGGAAACAATGCGAATTTAATTTTACCAACACCAGGACAATCAGGATCTTTATCTTCAACAAAAAACTTCATTATAGACACCGTTGCCCCAACCATTTCCATATCTGCTAAAAATAGCAATGGTAGCGTGGTAAATGATGGAGCAGTTACCAACAATGATTCTCTATTGATCACATTTACTCTTAGCGAACCAGCATCTAATTTTACTTCAAGCGATATATCTAAATCAGGGGGTCAACTATCAAGCTTTACCGCTACTAGTTCTACTGTCTATACCGCTATCTTCAAGCCATCTTCTGCAGGAGAGACTACCATCGATGTTGCAACGAATGCATTTACAGATGGTGCAGGCAATAATAACATTGCATCCAGTCAATTTAATTGGTCTTATGATAATGTTGCCCCAACCATTTCCATATCTGCTAAAAATAGCAATGGTAGCGTGGTAAATGATGGAGCAGTTACCAACAATGATTCTCTATTGATCACATTTACTCTTAGCGAACCAGCATCTAATTTTACTTCAAGCGATATATCTAAATCAGGGGGTCAACTATCAAGCTTTACCGCTACTAGTTCTACTGTCTATACCGCTATCTTCAAGCCATCTTCTGCAGGAGAGACTACCATCGATGTTGCAACGAATGCATTTACAGATGGTGCAGGCAATAATAACATTGCATCCAGTCAATTTAATTGGTCTTATGATAATGTTGCCCCAACCATTTCGTCTGTTAATCTTTTATCTGATAACAGTGCCATTGAGATACTATTGAGTGAAACAGCTTTCAGTCAAAATAATGGATCAGGATTACTCGAGATATCTGATTTCCAATTTTCAGTTGTTGGAGGTACGGCAACTTTAACATCTAATAATCCAACTAGTTTGAATAAAAATGGCAATGCCTACACCTTAACAATCGGCCTAAGTGGTACTCCAGATGGTAATGAACAGTTAACAATCTCTTTGCTATCGAATTCAGCTTACGATGCAATTGGCAATGTGCTCTCTGCTAATGATACAAAAACAATTAAGCTCAACGATCAAACCAAGCCAGTGATAGGAGGTGTTAATTTTGCATCTGACAATAGCTATGCAGACATAACATTTAGTGTTCCTGTTTATTCTAATAATAATGGCACAGGTGCATTAGAATTATCAGATTTCATCATTGTATTTAATCAATCTAATGGCACTGCCACTGCAGCATCAATGACAAGCATAAAGAAAGATAATAGTAGCAATGAAGCCAGCGCTACTAATTTAATTGGCGGTGAATCTGTCGTAAGAATTTTTATCAGCATAACCGGTACACCCAATGGGAACGAAGAGTTATCTATTAAACCTAAAGATGCAAATTCAATATACGATCTAGCGGGAAATAGCGCTGACGTTGATATTAATACTAGCAGTACAAAATTTCAAGATCGACTCGCTCCAATTGTATCTATTACTCCAAGCAATAATTCAACCCAAATAAGTTTAGATAGTATCATAGTACTGTCCTTTAATGAACCCATCAGACAACTAAATGATTTAGAAATAACCAATAATAATGTTAAATCATTAATAAGTTTGAATAGGATAGAATCAAATGGAGTTTCGTTGGATTTTCTTTCAACCATAAGTTCTGATAAGAAGATAATCACTATCGACCCCGTGCTTGATTTCAATTTTGAAGAAAAAATTAACTTAACTTTTCAAGATGTGGAAGATTATTATAATAATCCAATTGGCAATTCAACTTCTTCATCTTTTACGAGTATAAAAAATATCAAACCAGTCGCTCAAACTCAAACTATATCATTAGTTGAGGATTCATCCGTTAGCATACAGCTGACTGGAAGCGACTCTGAGGGCTACGACCTTTCCTACGGTCGATCAAATGTAAAAAATGGTACTCTTACAGGATTTTTGCCTAACGTGATATACACTCCTGATTCTAATTTTTTTGGAGCCGATTCATTTAAGTTTGTGACTAATGACGGATTTATCAATAGTGATTCAGCCACTATCTCGATTTTAGTTAATGCGGTAAACGATGAACCTATCCTTTCTCTTTCGGATATGGATACTCTGTTTTTAACACAAAAACAACCTGAAGCATTTATTTTTCCACCCAGTTATACCAAAAATGGCATTACCACATCAATAACTATAAAAGATATTGATGATGACTATATATCAAAATCAGTGGTTACAATTTCGCCTTATTATTCAAATGAAGATACATTGGTATATGAAGACAATAGTTATCCAACAATAAGTTTTAGTCAAACTGGTTCAGTAGCAACTTATGAATTCATTTCTACAGTTTTAAAAAATGACTATCCATTATTTTTATCAAAAATAAAGTATGTTAATAATGCTGGTTACAACCTAACTAAAGGCAAACGAATTATATCCATTAAAATTGCAGATGATGAAGCAATGAGCGATTCTAATGAAATAATTTTAAAATTGGATATTTTAAATTCTGCTCCTACAGCCATTAGTTTTAAGGATACACTACTTGAAGATACCAAAACAAGTTTTTCATTGCAGGGCAGTGATATAGACCCTGACAAACTCTCATTTTTCATTACTAAAAAATTTACAAAAGGTCAGCTTGTCGGTACCCTTCCAAATTTTACCTATGTACCAGATGAAAACTTTTTTGGTCATGATGAATTAAAATATGTTTCTAATGATGGTAAGATTAGTAGCGATACAGCAACTATTGATATAGTCGTTCTGCCTATTAACGATCCGCCAACAGATTTTTCATTAAAAAATCCATTGGACAGCAGTAAGGTTATTATTACCGATTCAAACGTTGATTTGGATGTAATTAATTTTGATTGGCATCAATCTCAAGACGTGGACAACAAAGAGCTTACCTACCTTTTATCTGGAGAGTTCAGAATGATAGATATTGAGGGGAATAATATAGTTCATAAAATTGATACTCTTACTAATGCAACCATTCTCTCATTGACCTACAGAAATATTTTAAATATCCTAGATACATATCCAAGCGCTAGGGGAACTATTGATTGGAAAGTTGATGTCACAGATGGTCAAGACACTATATATAACAACGAGCATAGATCTTTAATAATAGAAGGTCAATACGCTGCTCTTTCTATAAATGACGAAAATACAATTCCCAAAGAATTTTCGCTTCATGACAATTATCCCAATCCTTTCAACCCCAAAACTAAAATTGCTTTTGATATGCCAATAAAAGGGGATGCAAGATTGATCATTTTCAATATCATGGGTCAAAAAATAAAAGAATATCACATGAGAGGATTATCCGCAGGGTATCATAGCTTAACGTGGGATGCAAATAATAGTTTTGGCCAACCTGTAAGTGCTGGTATATATTTCTATAGATTTGAAACAAAGACTTTTACTAAGACCAAAAGAATGTTACTTCTTAAATAAATTTTTATTATGTCATGATAATTGATATCTTTCTACCTGCCAGTTTAATATTTATAATGCTTACACTCGGCTTAGGGTTGGAATCGAGTGATTTTACCAATTTGGTTCGTAAGCCCAGGTCGTTCTTTGTAGGCTTAACAAATCAAATAGTTCTCCTTCCGTTAGTTACCTATATCATCATTTTAGTATTTGGTATCACAAAAGAGGCTGCAGTTGGAATGATGATCTTAGCATGCTGTCCAGGAGGTGTAACATCTAACATCATAACTAAATTAGCGAAAGGTGATACTGCACTGTCAATATCTTACACTGCATTTAATAGTATTTTAGCTATCGTCACGCTCCCCTTGATTGTTGGGTTTTCTATGAAATCTTTTATGGGGCAAGAGGCTCCAGATGTAAATATTTTATCCCTAGGACTGACAATGTTTTTTATTACTGCGGTGCCGGTAGGTATTGGTTTATTGATAAGAGAAAAAAATAAATATTATGCCGATAAGTTTGAACCCAAAGCCTCCAAAATATCTATCATCCTTTTTGCTATCATTATATTAGGTGCACTATTGAGCGAATGGGAAACGTTCATAAATAATTTTGTTTTATTGGGACCTGTAATTGTGCTATTAATATTAGCAATGCTAACCATTGCTTATAGAAGTTCGAAGCTCTTTAAAATGAGTGATAAGCAATCCATAACTGTAGCAATAGAATCTGCTATGCAAAATGGTACAGTTGGAATAACCGTTGGAAATCTAATTATTAATCCTGAAAGCGGTTTATCAATCTTAAGTATTCCTTCTGGGGTCTATAGTATATTGATGTATCTAATTTGCTTGCCATTTGTTTTTTGGCTTTTGAAAAGAACGCCTAATTAAATATCACCAAGCTCAGACATTTTAAATTTCTTGTAAATGGGAGTAGTTCTACTATTTTGCATGATAGATGTTATTTTATTTACAATCTCTGGTTTTGACTTTGAAATATCGTTTTGTTCTTGAAGATCGCTTTTAAGATCGTATAATTCTATTTGCATATTACCATCAAAAATATTTTTGCGAATTGCTTTCCAATTGTTCATTCTTACAGCTTGCTGGCCATTATATGCGGGAAACTCCCAATAAAGATACTTATGTGTTTCATTTTGTTTTTTCCCAATTAGAGTTGGCAAGAGACTTATGCCATTAATATTTTTTGGAGGTTTAATTCCTGCTATTTCACAGAATGTTGGCATCATGTCCTGGAATGCTGAAATAAGGTTTGATCGCTGTTCTTTTTTAATCATTTTAGGCCAATGAGCAATCATTGGAACACGTATACCTCCTTCATTGACAAAACATTTAGCCCATCCATACTCCGTCTTAAACGGTTTTGCGCTATCAAAATAGGGTGTATCAGTTCCGCCATTAAAAGTGGGGCCATTATCGCTGGTGAAAATAATTAGCGTATTTTCGTACACACCTACTTCTTTTAATTTATTTACAATATCTCCAACTTGCTCATCTAAATAGGAAATCATTGCCGCATAGGTTGCCTTAGGATATTGATTGGGAAAGTATGATTTTCCCACAAAAGGTTCTTCATCTCCAATTATTTTTCTATAGTAATTAACCCAATACCTAGGGGCCTGAAGTGGTACATGCGGAAGGGGAGAAGCATAATACAAAAAGAAGGGGTTCTTTTTGTTCTTTTCGATGAATGCTAGAGCTTCATTATGCATTAATTCTGGCGCATAGTCATTAAGTTCGAAATCTTCATAGCTTTTCGAATCATAAGGGTCGGCGTTTAATGGTAAATTAGAGTGTGGTGCAACATTTTTGTTGTTAAGCATTTCACGTTTATCATTTTTCCACAAATGCATTGGATATAAGGTGTGAGCTTGTCTTTGACAATTGTAGCCATAAAAAAAATCAAAACCCTGATTATTGGGAAGCCCTAATGTATTAGGTGCGCCGAGCCCCCATTTGCCCACCATTCCAGTTGTATATCCTACAGTCTTTAGAACCTCTGCAATTGTAATAGTGCTGTCAGGGATAGGCCTTTGTCCTTCCAGAGAGGGGTCATTAAACATTGCTTGATAATTCCATGTATCTCCACGTTCTATCCATTCGTCGTTTCCTCTAATAGGAGTGTATCCAGTATGTTGTCCGGTCAAAAAAACTGATCTTGATGGCGCACAAACAGGCGATCCAGAGTAGTGATCTGTAAATAGCATTCCTTTTTTTGCCAGCTTATCAATATTCGGGGTTTCAATAATCGCTTGCCCATAAATACCTAACTCACCATATCCAAGGTCGTCAGCTAAAATGTATACAATATTTACCTTTTTTTCTTTACCGCAACCAGAAAAAAAAATTAAAAGAATTGAGATGATAATTTTTTGAAACATTTTTTTCTCTCTTTATGATCTATTAAAATAATTTTAATACAAATAATTTCAAATTATAAATAAATAATCGTTTATTTTCACTACTAGAATGACCACACTTAAAAAAATATTATGTTTATCTATACTTTTCTTAGGTTGTCAAAATAATATTACCAAAAATAAAGTTACTATTATTATAGGTGAAGCAAGAATTGATCTAGTATATATCCCAGGAGGGTATTTCATAATGGGCTCAGATGATCCCATGGCAATGCAAGACGAAAGACCAATACATAAGGTCTATATTGACGAATTTTGGATGACCCAAACACCAATTACCAATAAACAATTTTCCTCATTTGTCAATGCAACCAAATATGTCACAACAGCTGAAAAAGATATAAAATTTCAACCAAAGCATAAAAAATCAAATCAAAATAATAATAAGGACAAAAATGTATTGCCTGGCGGTTCGCTTGTTTTCAAAGGCGGCATGTTATTAGCAAAGGATCCCCATGCTTATGATTGGTGGGCTTGGGGATCGGGAATTAATTGGAAAACTGAATTTTCGAACAAAGATAAAGCACAAAATTTTGACCAGCATCCAGTAGTTCATGTATCCTGGTATGATGCCAAACAGTTTTCTAAATGGGCAGGAATGGATCTTCCGAGTGAAGCGCAATGGGAATATGCTGCGAAGCTTGGAAAATCAAAAAACAAAAATAATATTAATATCTGGCAAGGCGTTTTTCCCAAAAAAAATAGCAAAGAGGATGGCTTTATAAAAACCAATCCAGTTAAGCATTTTGATCCAAATACACTTGGTCTATACGATATGGCTGGAAATGTTTGGGAATGGGTTAATGATTGGTACCACCCTAGCGCATACACAATGAAAGAAAGAAAAAAAAATCCAAAAGGTCCTACAACAAGCTACGACCCCAATGAACCACAAGTGGCAAAAAAAGTTACTAAAGGAGGTTCTTATTTATGTAGTGATCAATATTGTTCCGGATATAGACCATCAGCAAGGATGAAAACAAGCCCTGAATCTAGTCTTGAAAATACGGGCTTTCGTTGCGTCATTAGCAACAAAGATATGTTAAGAATAATGAAAAGCTCCAAGTCCGTAATTGAAGAATATTAATTAATTATGTATTATTTATAACAACAAAACCAAGGATTTATAATCATGAAATTTTTAATCATTATAAGTTTGGCTTTATCTTTCCTTTACAGTGAAGAAAAATCCAATTTTGCTTTAGTCATTCATGGAGGCGCTGGGACGATATTAAAGAAAAATATGACAGCCCAAAAAGAAAGAGATTATAAACAAAAGTTAGAGGAGTCACTCCAAGCAGGTTACAAAGTTTTGTCAGATGGCGGTTCAGCCATGGATGCTGTAGAGGCGGCTATACACATAATGGAAGATTCTCCGCTTTTTAATGCTGGAAAAGGAGCGGTTTTTACCAATGCTGGTACCAATGAGCTGGATGCAGCCTTGATGAATGGGGAGAATTTAAAAGCCGGAGCAGTAGCTGGACTTAAGACTGTTAAAAATCCGATCTCTGCTGCAAGAAAAGTTATGGAAGAGACTTGGCATGTGCTTTTAGCTGGGGAGGGTGCAGATAAATTTGCAGCTGATCAGAACCTTGATATTGTAGATCCTAAGTATTTTTTCACAGAACGTCGATGGAATGCATTGCAAAAAATGAAATCTGATGAACAAGAAAAATACGGAACAGTTGGATGTGTGGCGCTAGACAAGTTTGGGAATATAGCTGCTGGTACCTCAACTGGAGGAATGAGCAATAAGCGTTGGGGGCGAATTGGAGATGTACCGATAATTGGTGCTGGAACATATGCTAATAATAAAACGTGCGCTGTCTCAGCTACTGGTACAGGTGAATATTTCATTCGATCAGCAGTTGCTCACGATATTTCCGCAATGATGGAATATAAAGGTTTTTCTTTGAATAAGGCTTCAAATACCGCTATTAAAAAAATGGGTAAGCTTGGCGGAAGCGGCGGAGTAGTTTGCATTGATGCTAAAGGAAATATCGCAATGCCATTTAACACCAAAGGTATGTATCGCGGCTATATTAAATCAAATGGAAAACCTAAGGTATATATTTACAAGAATTAAAAATAATATGACAAATTTTTTTTTAATATTGTGCTTTTTTTCAATGGGATTCTGCCAAAGCTTGGTACCAAATGATTCTGTTAATATATATAAAGACTCGATAGTTGAAGATTTTAGCGCAATCGATAAAAAGGGCAATGCAGTATCATTTGTCAATGACATTTTATCGGAAGAAAGTACAATTGTATTGGTATTTTTTAGAGGTTTTTGGTGACCTTATTGCAGAAAACAGCTAGTTGAGCTGTCAAAACTAAATCTACCCAGAAAAGTAAAAATATATGCAATAAGCAATGAAAATTACAGTAAAAGCAAAAGTTTGCAGAAGCAACTTTATCGGAAAAATTCAATTAATTTTTTGGAGGATAATTCAGGTGGTGTTTTTGATTATTTTGGCATTATTGATTCACGATATGCAGATTCAAAACGAGAAGGTATACCGTATGCAAGCACCTACGTAATTAATAAAGATCGCAAAGTAACTTATGCATACATTGCGTTTGATTATAAAGAAAGACCGTCAAATAAGATAATTATGAATGAAATAATAAAAGCATTGAATGAGTAAAATAAAAAAAACTTGGGTTGAAAAAAGGGATTGCAATAAAGAGCCACTGGTTAAAATAAATCCCAAATCATGGTCTGATATGCCTAAAGGTATTAAGATGCTTATACCAACACCAAAAATTGTGGATCAATATGTTTGCAATATCCCTAAAGGCAATTTTAAAAGCGTGAAGTCATTAAGAAAAGATATGGCTGTGGATTTTGATGCTCAGATGTCATGCCCAATGGTCACAGGCATTTCATTAAGAATTATTTCTGAAGCAGCCTATGAAGAGCATATGTTGGGTATAAAAAAAATAACGCCGTTTTGGAGAGTTGTAGAATCATCTTCAAAATTGGCTATGAAACTGGCATGTGGAAAGCATTTTATAAGAGAATATCAAGAAAATGAAGGAATTGATATTCAAGGTTTAAGTTGATTTAAAAATGCATCATTAGAGTTAAAAAATAGGCTCCATTACGTGAACCGTATTCAAGTAGGTAGTTATCCTTAAAAAACCTCACAATGGGTTTGATTTGTCCATTCATATTCTGCAAAATCAGCCAGGTTGACAATCCATCGAAGTCAATTAAATACGGACTCCAACCTATTCTGGATTCATAAGATATATCATTGTTATAAGAATCGATCATTTGAGCAACATACCATCTTCTGTTCTCCCAGTCTCCTTGCACACCATAATGAAAGCTGTTGTCATTAAAATTTGTTAAAAGATATAAATTTCCTTGCGCTCCAGTTTGATTCCATCTTTTAATCAACCAATTAGAGTTGAAAAGTAGCTCTTTACTATTGTTATATTCTATATAGCGTGCACCTAAGAGCCATTTGTGGGATGCGCTATAGCCAAAACGGAGATCAGAAAATTGATTGTTCTTTATGTACCATAATACTTTTCCGGTTTTAAATGTAGTTGGATGAGCAATCATGATACCCATCCAACAACATGAAATAAGCATAAAGCGTATCAATTTTTATCCAAATAGGGATGCAATGGGCCCAAGTAGATAGGCAGTGAATATACCAACTGAAAATATTCCCAATGATATATAAAACATTTTTCTGTTGTACTCGCCTGCAACCTCGCAACCTACTTCACCAGATTCTACATCACAAGCAACCTCTTTAACGGGTTTAAATGATAAATACCCATTAAGCGCGATCATTGAGCCTGAAAATATAAAGATAGCATTCTTGTATTGAGATAGCGTAACTAAAAAAGGGAACAAGCTTACCATTGAACTTAGCGCTGCACCTCCGGCCAAGGTTGCGACGACCATGGGCAAGGCACAACAGATCAAAGTTCCAGATGAAGAGAATAAAGCTAGAACATCCATAATGTTATTCTTATTCACAAGTTACCCTTTATGTTTATGATTCATGCCGTGCTTTTTGTGCTTTCCTTTTTTTGAATCGTTTGTCTCAAGCGATATTTGTTCAACTTTTGTGCCAGTTGGATTGTAATATGCTGCTTCGACATTATAACCTGCGTCAATTATTTTTTTTACCGCTAATTGATGATCAACTTTGGCGCCTTCTTTAGTTGAGATGATGGTAACTTGATCCTTTAAATCAACTTTTACACCCTTTGTGTAGTTTTTCTTGTCGACATAAGAAAGCTTTGAAAGACTTTTCTGTAAACCCTGAGCGCAAAATGAGCAAACCATACCCTTTACTTTAAAAACAACATCGGTTTTACCTATTTCAAGCTTTTTTTTGTTGATGTCGATGGTATTGTCTTGCGCAAATGAAAACGTAATTGTAATTAAGGCCATTAAGGCCAATTTTGCTTTTTTAAACATGTAATCCTCTAAAAAATAATTATTATAGTGATATTTGAAAGGGATTACTTTTAACAAATAAGAGGAGTATTCGACCTCGAAAGAAATGAGTGAAATAAATTTAAATTGTATAGTTTGAGCTTATCCTCAACCAAAAGAATTGGAAAATATTCTTTGGTGAAATTTTGAGTCAAAGCGATATCAGCTATATCTTTAGAAGATATTTTTTTATCTAAAACTTTATTTTTTAAATGATTGCAACCATTCTTACTATTAGCTAACTGTTTATCAATAGCAGAGCAATGGTTGGTATCAGAAGCGATTTTCAAAGGTGAATCAATATTCTGAGGCATCTTAGAAGAATCACAACAATTTGTTTCTATGATTTCTTTACAGCATGGCATGTTGCAAAACTGATTAATTGTAATAGCCATAACAAGCGATAGGCTTGATGTGATAGAAATGATTAATTTACATAAGTTGCTCGAAAACATATTCATAGTACGAAATTATGCATAAAAAAGTTCAATTTAGAACTAAAAAATTTAATACAATTGAAGAAGTTTTATGTAAATTCAGCCATGAAAATTAATCAAAACAGATTCCAAATGCAGTTAGACAGATCTGCAATAACTTTATCTGTCATTTGTGCTGTGCAGTGCATGTTGCTTCCAATCACTGCCATTATGCTGCCAACTTTTTCTCTATTGCCTTTTTCGGAAGAGGTTTTTCACAGCGCATTATTATTTTTTGTAATTCCTATTAGCGCTTTTGCTATGTTAATGGGTTGTAAAAAGCATAAAAGTTACGATGTTGTTGGTTATGGCCTTATCGGCCTTTCTCTTTTGATTGTAAGTGCTGTATGGGGGCATGATTTATTTGGGGAGACTGGTGAAATTGTTTCAACTTTTTTTGGAAGCTCTATCTTGGCCTTTGGTCACATTCAAAACCAAAGAAAATGCAAAGAATCATGTCATTAGAATATTAACCTGTAAAGGTTAATTAGTAATAAAGCACCGAAAAGTATTTTTACTATCTTAGCCCAACTCTCTGAACGAAGTTCGGGTTTAATTAATTCTATATAAACAAAGACAATCGTTACTATTATTAAAAATATTGCCATAAACTAGTCTAGGGCTGGTTTAAAAATTTGGACAATACTACTTTACTTTTTTCTAGTACGTGGTTTGGTTGTTTTTTTTCTAGATGTTGTTTTCTTTGCACTAGATTTGGTTTTTTTACCAATAATCAGATCCGTAAGCGCATCAATAGCATCTTTAAGGTCAATTCCTTGTTTCATTGTTATCCTTATTTTTTGTAATTGAAAAGAACTTGTCACGAATTAAAAGAGCAGATTGTAGGGAAAACCCAAAAGCACCCATACCCATCCACCAATCGCCTCTAGTAATTACAAAATAATACCAAAAGTATAGTGATATGATTATAGAGATAATATAAGAATAATCTCTAAGAAAATGCATTTAAGTAATTTATATAAAGGATAGCGCTAAGTGCTAGATGAATCGTTATTAAACGTTTCTAAGCTTGTTAAGAACATAAACCAGTGTCCCAATTGACATGATTCCTACAACAAGTTCCATTATGTGTATCCTCTGCTTTGATAATTAAAACTGAAACAAATTCAATTTTAATTAAATGATTGACTTTATTAATTAAGGCGCTGAAATTAAAACACATTTTTATTGTACTCAAGCATTAATTTAAAAATATCATAAATTTATGAAAAAAATATTCCTAGCATTGATTTTAACGACTATCTCTTGCTTGAAATTCAATAGCGATATTCCTTCGATGCCTTTTATTAATCCCACAGGAAATGAAAAATATTTGTCAATGGAATCAGATTATATTTTTGATCAAAACATTTTACACGAATTCCAGTTGATCATTCCAGAAATATCTTATCAGATGATCAACGATGATCCAACTAAAGAAGAATACATTGAAGGAGCTCTTATCTTTGCAGGTGATACCATCAGTCCTGTGGGTATTAGATATAAAGGAAGTGTTGGTGCTTTTGTTGGATGCACATCGGGAAAAAACCCTCTTGAACCATCTGGCAAGAAAATATGTAAAAAACTTTCTATGAAGGTTAAGATCGATTGGAATGGCAGGAAGAATAAATTTTATAGTTTAGATAAATTGCAATTTCACAGTCAAAACAATGACCCATCTCAGCTTCATGAGCGTTTAGGTTATTGGTTTTTTCGATCAATGGGTGTTGCAGCTCCGCGCTCTGTACATGCTAGGCTTGTAATAAATGGGGAATTATCTGGACTCTATGCCTTAACAGAGCAAATAGATGAAAATTTTATTAGGCAAAACTTTGATGATACAAGTGGCAATTTATATAAAGAAGTATGGCCACTTACTCACAAAGGAACACCATCGCCCAAAAATTCAATAATTAAAGCTCTTAAGACAAACAAGGGCAAAAATACCAACATTGACATTTTTCAGTCCTTTGCTAAAACGATGTCTGAGGCAAGTTCGTCGCAGGCAAAGGATGTCATAACTACTTTTATGGACCTTGAAAAAATAATGTCCTACATAGCAGTAGATCGTGCAATACGAAATGATGATGGTGTGTTCCATTGGTATGAGTTTGGACAAGGAGCGTCAAATCATAATTATTACTGGTATGAAGAACCATCAAAAAGAAAAATCCATTTGATCCCATGGGATCTTGACAACGCTTTTGAAAACTTATCATCTATAAATGAAGTCACTTTTATACCAGATGATTTTGGTGAAATAACCAACAACTGCGATTCATTTCCTTATGGTGAATTCGGATTCTGGCAAAGATCCGCTAGCTGTGATGCAATTATTAATGCCTGGTCAGCGTTTGATAATGAATATGTAGAGAAAAATAAGAAGCTTCTCAATGATCATCTTGATAAAGCATTTCTACTAGTAGATGAATGGAAAAATCAAATTGAAAATGCGACCATTGAAGCAAATAAGGCGGACATCAATAGCTTGAGCCCAAATAAGTGGCTACGTCATGTTGATATACTAAAATCTCAACTATACCTAATAAAGCTTTATTTAAGCAGGAGTATTGAAGACTAAAAAATTTATTTAAAATCTGAAGAAAGATTTTCTATAATTATTGGTTCAAAAAAATTAAGTTCAATTTCTGTTTTTAAAAGTTTAGGAGAGAAATTATTATGGCTACTTTGATTTTGCGTGAGACTTATCGCGCTTTAGAGGAGGAAATGAAAGCAATCGATCGGCTCAAAAGAGAGACTTCCCAAAAAATCAGTGACGCTGCCAGCCATGGCGATTTAAAAGAAAATGCTGAATATCATGCCGCTAGAGAAGAGCAAAGTTTGATCGTTTATAAAAAGCAATTAATGCAATCACACGCTCCATTCAGATTTATTGAATTTGGAGATATTGATACAGATGATGTAGGCTTTGGTAACAAAGTAACCATATTAGAAGAAGGAGAAAAAGAGCCTGTGGATTACTATATCTTAGGACCTATTGAGTTAGAGTTGGATCTATATCCAATGATAGTAACCTATCATTCGCCTTTTGCTCAAGCAGTCATCGGCAAGGAAGTTGGAGAGCATTTCACTCTTGATATTGAAGGAAAAGATACCAAGTTCACTGTCAAATCTATTGAAGTTGTTTCTCCTTCTAAAAAATAAAATATTCTTTTATAATTATCAAAATTAGGATTTCATATGTTAAGTTTACTTATTAGTGGCGGACCTTTCATGATCATATTAATTATTTTTGCAATAATCATAGGTTTTGTCGCTATCAAGAATTTAAAAGAACCCTTTTTCACTCATAGCTTGATTGGCCTTGGAGTGTTAAGTGTTTCGTTTGGCATGTTAGCGACGTACATAGGTTTGAATTCAGCTTTCAATGCAGTTCCCGATATTAACATGATAGCACCTAGTATTCTCATGAATGGTGTTAAGACTTCACTTGTAACGACGTTTACTGGAGGATTCATTCTTGTTGTGTCTACATCGTTATGGTATGTTATGTTGAAAAAGCACAATATTGCACTAATCAGTACTTCAGATTAGAAATATTAGTATTTAAGGCTTTGTATAAAGGCCTAGATCCTTAAGGATCTTTTTTGCTTTTTTTTGATGTTTTATTGGAGCAAATAACTTTGTTGAGGCAGAGGACATGTTGAACGAATTCAAATGATACGCACTTCCAAAAAAATCACTTTTAACGTAAGAATTGATTCCGTTATCGAGAAGAATCTCTTTTGCCATTTCTGCATTTACATTTCCACCGTAAGTTGAAATAATTACCCATTCATCTTCCTTGGATGAAATCATTTTCTTTTATTCCTTGCGTTGGGCAACACCAAGCAAAGCGCTGGAAGCAAAGTAAGATCACATATTAATGCAGTGCCGATCATTGCTGCTGCAAGCAAACCAAACTGATAGGTTGGTAAAAAAGCAGAAAACAACAATACAGAAAATCCTGCAACTAAAACTGTGGTCGTTATCATGAGCGCAGAACCTGTATTGATAATGGTTGACTGAATAGCTTCTAGCCTAGACAATCCTTTTGACAGTTCTTTTTTATATCTCAATAGAAAATGCAGACTATCATCCACAGCAATTCCTAAGGCCACCGCAAAAGTCATAGCGGTTGGAGGTCGGATGGATATACCAAGCCATGCAAGTAAACCTAATATAGTGAAAATTGGGACAAGATTAGTGATCAGGCTAATAAACAATATGCTGTTAGCTCTAAAAAGATATGCCATGATAAGACTGATGAAGAATAATGCCAAGCCAAGACTATTTACCAATGCTTGAACTAAGTAGTCATTAGTTTTTAAAGCAACCAGCGTAGTTCCAGTATATTCTAGTTTGACATCTTTTGGAAATTCAGATCCGATTGAGTCAAGTTTTGCATATAGCACTTTCATCTCATCTGAGGTCTTATCTTCAATGAGGCCTGTTAATCTTAGTATGTTCCCATCTTCGCTTACTAGTTTTAGATCTTCCATTGATTGATTATTTACAATTTCTTTTATCAAATTTTCATTGCTCAATTTTTCTTTATTATTTTTTTGTATTCTTTTAGCTGACTCTAATAGGTTGTTCAAAGAAAAGAATCTACTGTTTGGAAGTTCTATCTTTAAAAAATTTTCTAAATCCTTACTAAGATTCAAAACTTCTATATCAATTGCAGTTCGGTTTAATCCATTATCATTTTTAATGGTTTTAATAAGGATTTCAAAAGGAAGCACGCCTCCAAAATATTTTTCTGTCAATTTCAAATCTTGATATAGTTTATTTTGAGGACGCAGATCATCCATGAGTGAAGAATTGGTTGAAACATCCTTTATCTTAAAAAGCGAAACAGCAACGACTAAGCTAGGCACAATAATAAATGCCCAAGGCCTGCTTGGTATCGTGTTTGATAGCCAAATTAAAAATGATCTAAATGGAAAACGCGTTTCTGTTTTGAATTGTTTCGAGTAAATAATTCCTGATGGAACTAAGAGGGAAGATATTAACCAGGCCATCATTACACCCGCAGAAATCTCTAGACCAAATTCTTTGACTATTTCAATGGAGGTCGTCATCAATGCTAAAAATCCAATAGAAGTTGTGACGCTGGTTAGAAAGATGACCCTGAACATCTGATTCATCGTTTTAAGCATGGCTTTCTTAGGATTGGAAGGATCTTGGGTTATATTTTCTTTAAATCGAGCCTGTATGTGTATCGCGTCACCAATCCCAATAATAAAAAGGAGAGTGGGGACAATATAGGTCATAATATTAATATCAAGACCCGTCATACCCATAAATCCTAGAATCCAAATCACTGTGATTAATACAGTCAGTAAAGGTAAAAAGACATAGACCCAGTTACGAAAAATAAAACTCAGGATTCCTATGAGCAATAATGCTATGGGTGGCAGGAAGAGAAAATTATCTCTTAACATATATCCAACATATTCAGTTCTCAATACAGAAACACCGGAATATATCCAATCGGCATTAATTTCAGCTGTTAAGGATTTTATGTCTTTTAAAAGAGCAGTTCTGCTATTGTGATTATTCGATGCGTTATCAATAGAGATAATGATAGAACCATGACTAAGATCCCTAGAGAGGACTCTGGGTCCAATCGATGGATCATCTTTTATATACGATAATTTTTCACGTATTTCGGTTTCTTTCCAGATTAATTCAGGATCATTCAGATCACCTAGCCAAGCATTGAGATCGATATCACTCAAACTAAAAATAGAAACAATATTTTGAATCCCGCTCAGATCTTCAATATTGTAGATCATCTCTTCTAAATCAGCATAGAATGATTTATCATAAATATTATCTGGCTTATAAATGATCGTTATGACATTGTCTTCCCTTCCAAATACTTCTCTAAAAGATGTGTATTCTTCTATACTGGGATCACTTTCAGAAAAGAGGTGTTCAATTGTAAAATCAATTTTTAACCTGGGAATGAACGAAGCAAAAACGATCGTTGTGATCAAAAGTGCAATTAAAGTTCTTTTGGGGTTTTCAATAATGTGCTGGAAGAACGAATTGATCATGCTTTAGAGATATACTTTGAAATTACGTTTGTTGTTGAGCGTTTTGAGCGTTATTTTATTTAATGATTAGTTTAAAAATATTACAATTATAGACCATAATCAAAGCCTTAGTTTTATGCAAAATGTAAAAACATTGTCAAAAAGTGAAGCGCAAACTATTAAAGATGATAATTTTCATGTTAAAATTTTTGACTCGTTTTTATCACTTAAAGATAGCGATCTTTTTTTTCAAAAACTTTTAATCAATATCAATTGGAGGAGAGAACAAATCTTTGTCTGGGGGAAAAAAAGGACCACGAAGCGTAGGGTTGCATGGTATGCAGATAAAGGAAAAAAATATTCATACTCAGGACTTACCCTTGAGCCAGATAATTGGGATAAAGATCTTTTTCACATCAAGCATCTAATACAAAATATTACCCATCAAGAATTTAATAGCGTTCTATTAAACGAATATCCTGATGGTAGTGTAGGAATGGGTTGGCATAGCGATGATGAAAAAGAGCTTGGCATTAATCCAATTATCGCATCTGTAAGTTTAGGCGCCGAAAGAGATTTCCTGTTTCGGCACAAAAAGGATAAATTCAAAGAACCAGTAAAAATATTGTTAAAGCATGGATCACTACTTTTAATGATGGGAAGCACTCAACATCACTGGCATCACTCGCTCCCAATAAGACGTAAGGTTAAGGACAGGAGAATAAACTTAACGTTCAGAAATATCGTTTAATAATTTTTTATTTAAATGATATTTTTAGTCCATTGCAGATTAACAGGACTAACTCCATCTCTTTTGTAATATCAGATAAAATTTTGTCATTAAGATGCTGAGATTTTTTAAGTTCTTCAATTAATTTAATAACGATCTGTATCTCACTTTTTATGATTGAGATATTATCATATATTGAATTTCTTGTCCATTCTACGGTTTCAGGGCTTTTATTCACAGATTCGTGTTTCAATTGATTAGCCTGATTTACCACTTTCATCGATCTGGATATTTTTTCCAATCTGCTGATTAACAAAGAATGCTCAAGGATAATATCACTATTAATTTGTCCAATATTTTGATCAATAAAATCTTTTTGTCGATCGATCTTCTGATTGATGTTTTGTAATGATTCTTTAAAAATGATCTTTGGCTGGCTGAAGGCAAACAATGTTGAATAAATCATGGCTAGTAGGAAAAAAAAAGAAGAATATATTTTCATATTCAACCTATGATTTCTTGTTTCTATTTTTGAAGAGCTTATAGCAGAAGAATATGATCATTGAAAAAAAAGCAATGCGAATAATCTCTTGAATGGGATCTAGAAAAGGCAAATAATTAGCCGTTATAAGCAATTAAAGCAGTTAAAACTTTTTTAGTATCTTTTTTTGGGCTTACAAAGAAAATTTGAATAACGATCAATGCAGATATAGCAATTATGATCAAAGCAAACAATGTTGATATGATCTGAGAAAGAAGCCCTCTTTTTATTTTGCGACGACCTCGTAGAACATCGATGGTGTGCGTGCTTAAGATAAAGGTTAGAGGCAATAACAAAAAAATAGTTGCGCCCTTGATCAGAATTTCACTCATATTTAGTCTGAGGACAGCTTTTTTAAGATGGCTTTGTTAAGTCCAAATTTGTTGGTCACAACCTTTTCTGCAAGCTGATAACCATTCTTTAAATAATGGTTAACTTTGTCATTAAAGATATTTTCATCCAGGCATCGAATAATTATGGAATCTTTAGTGTGTGTAATCTCTAATTCGTTAGCCATGTTGTTAATTCCTTGTCATTTTTTTATCAATTAAATTAAAGAACGAGTCTACACTACCATCAATCGTTTTAAGCTCATCATTCGAAATAAGAATAGAGGAGGACCCGCCTTCGACTTTTACTACACAGGGAGTATTATTCAGTGTTGTTTCTTTAATTAATGTTGGCTGGTCATCTAAATGGTAGGTAGAGATATCATATTTACAATTTTGAACCTCAGTTTTCCACTTTTTTTTAGTAGTTATAAAATTATGGGTGATATCACACATAGAGCATGTGAAGTTTCGAAATGTCTTTTTCCATAAATAATTCAACTCGCCTAAAAGACTGCCATCAGCATCATAGACACATATCAATTCTACGTCTTTGTTTGTATCCATCTTTTTGGTTTTATTCATTGCCGCTGATTACCTTTAGATCGATGATCTCTTCATTCTTCAGTTGGTATTTGATTAAATTGGGATTACAGCATACATCGCAATCCCAAATAAATTCTGAATAGTTAAATTCTTCCTCATTGGGTATCACAATTTTTTCATAGCAAAAAAAGCAATTTATAGTAAGTGCCATCCTCTTATCCATTTCTTTTTTGGTTTTAGTTCGGATATATCAATGGTCATAATCGATTTGCGATCACAAACGGCAAACATTTCTACGGTCTTGTTCTTCTTATTAACATCTTTGACCATAAAGTGCCTCCAGCCATTAACTTTTTTTATTGCGGTCCATTTAGATTTGTTAAGAAGATGTACGCGATTATACTTTTGATCATATCTATTGATCATTGTTATCCTTTTGAGTGCGAGCGTCAACGATATCCTCTATGGTATCATTGATATCATTCATGGTATTTGTGTCTTTATTGAGTACTTTTTCCTCATTGTTACGGTACTTTTCCATCAGTGACCACATGCGCTCTCGCTCCTCTTTGTTGGGGTAATATTTTTCAAAGACGGTGCGCATCTCTTCCTTGTTTTTACATCTTTCAAGATCAAGCATAAAATTATTTACATCCAATTTTATCTCCATTAATTGATTAGCTTTAAAACAACAAACAATTATATCAATTTAAAGCATTTTACAAAAAGTTGCTATTGTTTTATGAGCGTTATGAGCGTTATATTGAAATATGAATTTTATTGAGTCTATTAAATGAAATGGTATGATATTTACAACTGGAATGGGTCGCAATCATCCATTGTCAAATTTCAAATTAAAGTATATTTATCCGCATTTATTGTTGGTTTGATTGTAGCTTGGGCTCTATAGCTGTTTGAGCCGTCAATTTTTATTATGCTTCAGCTATTTGATTGATATACTTTAAGCTGCTTTGAATGATCTGGTCTTCCTTAGAAAGTTTTTCACCCTTTTTCACGTTAAATGCATATTTGGCTTGTGCAAGCATCATTAAGAATTCTATTGGTGTTAGTTTGATATTCATAATTTCTCCCCTATTTATAGTAAGTTGTGCAAATATCGTACTAAATTAAATTGTCTGACTAAATGACACATTGTATTTTTACCACTCATTTTATGCGCACAATTGACACTCATTGTGGCATATCATTAACAAAGAATTAATTAGTTTATACTTGTGAATAAATTCATAATATTTTGCATAGCATATATTTTTTTGTTCATATCTGTAAAACTGATCAAATGGATATTTTTTGAAGCAAAGCCCCGAATTGAAAGCACTGAAAGCAAAGGAACTGCAAATCAGTTGATATTAGCATTTTTTGTCTTTTCGCTCGCTATGGCTCTTATGCGTTATTTTTTTAGATTTTAATGGTTCGTTACTTTATTCAATTATTCTTCCTGCTTATATCCATTCATTTTGTTGGCTTGGGAAAATTGATTCTAATATTAATTGTTTTTCTTAGCCTTATGGATACCGCATTAAAAACTCGGAATAACTCAAAATTTATCATTACAAAAGAGAGGGTGGGGTTTTTTATTCTTCGGTTATTGCTTTATGCAATGCCTGTTTGGATATATACTTTTTATCCTATCATTTAACTAAACTATTAATATCATTGCGGAGTTCTTGCAATTCAAACTTAATCTTATAAAAATGCATACTTATTCCTTGGATTTATTTTTATTGTAGTTTGAATTATTTTTAACGGAACAAACAAAACAACAACTAAGTTTTATATTAAACCAATCAAGATAATAACAGAAGGATAAAAATGAGCACCAAGGAAAAGTTAGACCTCTTATGGAAATACTTAGCATTGATTGTAATTGCGATTTTGGGTCTTAGATTCACCGAAAATATAAACTCTGAATACATATCAAATAATGATGACATTGTTGTTTTAGGAGATAATGTATCAACATTGAATGATAATAACTTAAATGTTGAGGTGAAAAAAGAAATAATTGATGGAGATACAGTAATGAATGTTATGGTCAATGGAAAAGAATTGGATAGTCTTGAATTTAATCAATCGTTCGATGATGTGGTCTCATGGAAATCCAAGGATGGAAAAAAGCGGATATTGAAGATGAAAAAAACTATACGTATTGATGATATGGATTTAGATCTGGAGACCGATATAGACGAAGTGATTAAAAAATATATCAATAAGCCATCTAAAGACTAATAAATTTAAAGTCATCGCAAACTCAGAAAAAAAAATCTTAACTAGAAAAAAATTTGAAGAAGATATAGATAACCCTCAGAAGTTGGAACAACACTTCCAACAGGATAAGGAATTATTTAAAAAATACTTTTATGAATTACTGAGGGAAAATCAAAACAATAAAATCTTACTTACTTGGAAAGCTCGCTTCGACTACCGATCTAATAGATCACAACCCAAGTCCTTTTTTTTTAAAATTGGATTGTCAATATTGAGCATTTTCCTTTTTTTAAGACTGCCAGCGATCTTTTTGGATCCAGAGTGGTTTTTTCCTCGCTTTTTACCATTGACTCTTTTTTTAGCATTAGCGGTTTATTTTCAGCTGAAAGAGTTTCATCTAAAAAATTCTATCTATGTAGTGTTGTGCAGTGCTCTTTTTTATCTTTATGTGTCCTTATTGCCAGGCATTGATATATCAGCTTCTGCGCAAATGTCTACCATTCATTTATTGCCCATAGGCTTTTCGCTCGCTGCATTTTCATATTTAGGGCAACATATTATGAGCCTTAAACATCGTATTCGCTTTATTGGTATGTGTGGAGAATTGTTTATTATAAGTGTGCTAATAGGTCTAGGATTCATTGTCTTTACTTTATTTGCAATTGGTATGCTCGATCAGTTGAATATTGATGCTGAAGATTGGTATATGATCAATTTTGGTCTGATTGCGATGGTTTCAGCTCCCTTTGTAGCTGGCTTTGTTTACGATCAATTTTTCGAGGGTAAACTTGCTATCGCAAGTCTTCTTTCCAAGATATTTGCTCCACTTTTTACTATCTTAGCATTCTTATACTTGATCATAATGCTCATAGCAGGTAACACGCCTTTCGAAAATCGTGAGTTCCTGATCCTATTTAATGCTTTTTTAATACTGGTGCTCGCGATGGTTTCTTTCACAATTATAGATCAAAAAGAAAATGAATCTTTAAGTGTCACATTTAAAATTAATCTTGCACTTTTAGGTATTAGTCTTTTCATCAACATCCTGGCGCTTAGTGCAGTGATCTATCGATGGTTCGAATATGGTATTTCACCCAATAGATTTGTCGTAATAGGTCTCAACATAATAATTTTTTCTCATTTAACTCGTATTATGATGGAGCATATAAAAGTATTGCAAAAAAAATCTGATGTTGAGAATGCTAAATCAAAAGTTGTAGACTACTTACCCGTATATACCATTTGGTCGTTATTTGTTTTCTTTGCTCTTCCGATTATTTTTCAGCATCAATAAATGGTTACGCACTGAGCAGCTGTTCGTAAAAACCCCCGATCTCAAGATCGCGATCAATAAAATGAATTTCAAGAATCCAATCGCGTAATTGATCGTATTCATCATTGGCATTCATAGGGAGGTGATTTTCAGGATGGATGTAATTCAATTTTTTTTCGTTATGAATCTTTTCATGCGGGAATTTGCCGATCAGGTGACCGCTATGCTCATTGCCAAATTGCCATGAACGCTCCTCAGCGAGCTTGCAAACGTATTGATAAAGCTCAGCTCCCGTTATTTCTGGATGTGAATCGTAATACACCTTTCCAAGTTGCCAACATTCTTCCACATCTTTTTTTAGTCTAAGTTTTTGGGAGTCATTACCAATAACATAGGTTCTGCCTAGATCTGCTTCCCATTGCTCAAATACTGGCCCAAAATCAAAGAATAGAATATCATCATCTTCGATTATGCGATTAGGTGGTTTTTTACTGTAAGGTTGAAGGGTATTTTTACCAGCCCTTACAATTCTCTTGTGCCAATGTTGTTTGGTCTCAAACATCTTAAAAGCAAGATCATGAATTTTCACACTAAGATCCTTTTCACTAATACCAGGTTCCACATAACCTCTATTAATGGTCTCATCAAAAAGCTCTACAGCTTTTTGTTCAGCTATCACTAGTTGTTCTTTTCGAGTTTTTTGATCGATCTGCATTAACTAAAACTTCAATCTTTTTTTGGAAAATAAGAAGCTAAATATAGACCAAATGCAACAGCAGGGCCAATACCCACTGCAAAAAATATGGTCCCTATTCCTGCATTTCCACCGAGCAGCCAGCCTAATAAAACGACGGTTATCTCCATTATTGATCGTACCCATGCTATCGGTTTTCCCGTCACTCTTTGCAAACCGGTCATGAGCCCATCTCTAGGTCCTGGCCCCAAATTAGCTGGTAGATAAATGCCGCTTCCAATTCCAACGATAATGACTCCGATAGATGCGGTAAGATAATTGATTAAATCATTATCTGAGGAAAAATCAAAAAGAAAGAGGGAGAGGTCTAGCACGGATGCGATGATCAATATATTTAGTACCGTGCCAAGCCCCGGCTTTTCTTTTAAGGGTATCCAAGCCAAAAGAACAACCATGCTGCAGCCAAAGGTCCATATTCCTATCGTACCACCAAGCTGAATGGATAACCCTTCTGCTAATACAACCCAAGGACTGTTACCAATGCCCGAGTGAATAAGTAACGATGAGCCAAACCCAAAGACCGCTAAACCTAACACTAAAAATAAAATAGTTTTGATAGGTGGCATGAAATTCAAAGGATGATCAGAAGACCATAGGGTTGATGGAATCGTTTTTATTTTAAGAAACATATTGTCGATAATGGTTTTTACGATATTAATTATTTAAAACTAAATAATCACCAATTCCTTTTACTGTATTTTACTATATTTTATAAAATTTTCATTTTTTTTCTAAAATTTTATAAAAAACTGTCGATTATAACGATATGAATTCGTTCAAGATCAATTCTAACACCTACGCCATGGATGCCTTAAGGCAGCTCAATACTGTCAATAGTAAGGTCGCAATGCATCAGGCAAGACTCTCTACTGGTAAACGCATCAACAATGCTCAGGATGACGCAGCAGCTTACGCGGTCATTCAAAAGTCTTACAATACCATCAAAAGCAATCAAGTAATAAAAGATGGGGTTCGAAACGGCAAGAACCTTTTGACCATGATCGAGGCTAGCATGACGACTCAAATGGAGCTATGGCAAAGAATTAAAGAGCTTGACTTGCAAAAGTCATCAGGTGCCTTAACAGACGATCAAAAAGCGATGATCGATGAACGAATTAATTCATTGATAGCAGAATTGGATGACATCGCGAATAGCACGAAATGGAATGGGGAATCCTTGCTCAATGGAACTAAATCTTCTATTGATATCATGGTTGGTGAAGGAGAGATGATGACCATAGCTCTTCCTAATACAACATCTAGCGGTCTGGGAATATTGACTAATTCAAATACCAGGTCGTTGTCATTTGATGGGGTTGATGATTATGCAAGCATAAGTGATAGTAATGATTTAGAGGGAATGAATGAATTGACAGTTCAGCTTAGTGTAAAGTTTAATTCATTTGGTTTTCAAACCAATAGTAAGGGCTCCAGATTAATAGAAAAATTTCAAAGTGCAGATGCAAACGCGGTAGGTTCGTATGCATTTTATACCCATCATGATTCAGATATGCTCACTTTTCTCGTGCAAACAGAAAATGGTCAAAAGGGTGCCAACGTTTCTTTAACCAATAATATCAACACCGGTCAGTGGAATCATTTATTAGGGAAATACAATGGTTCAACTGTAGAAATGTATATAAATGGCGAGCTTAAAGCGCAAAATAATCATACAGGAACCATTCTTTCAAATAACTATCCTTTAGAAATAGGAAATAAAAATGCTTCAAACACTCAATTTTTTGATGGTTTGATTGATGAGGTTTCAATAATAAATAAATCACTATCATCCTCAGAAATAACTTCATTATATAATTCGGGAAATCCAAAGTCTCCACTCTCATTAGATACTGTTTCTTCCAATGTAATTGCACATTATAATATGGAAGGAGGCGATAGTACATTGGTAGATCAAAGCTCTAATTCACACAACGGAACAATTAATGGAGCAACTAGATCTTCAGATATTCCAGGCAATATAAACAATACATCCATATCAAATACGACAACTGAAAGCTTACTTTCCCACTTGCAAACAATTGGTTCTAAGATACAAAGACTAGAAAGCAAAGAAGAAGTTTTAATGGATCAGACCACTGCTCAAGAAGCAGTCAGAAGTTCGATCGAGGATGCTGATTTTGCTGAGGAGCAGATGGAATTGATTAAGGCACAGATCATGCAACAGACAGCAACTGCAGCGCTATCTCAAGCCAATACCGCACCGCAGATCATATTGAGTTTATTTGAGGCTTAAGATGAACGCGTTCAAGATCAATTCTAACACCTATGCCATGGATGCTTTAAGGCAGTTAAATGCTGTCAATAGTAAGGTCGCAATGCACCAAGCAAGACTCTCCACCGGTAAAAGAATCAACAATGCTCAGGATGACGCAGCAGCTTACGCGGTCATTCAAAAGACAATCGCTAGAATGGAGGCCTTAGATGTATCTAAAGATAATATCCAAAATGCTAAGGCATCATTGCAATTAGTTGAGCAAGGACAGATGAAACAATTAGAAATCCTACAATCTATAAAACAAAAAGTGTTGCAGCTGCAAGACGCTACATTAACTAGTAACCAAAGACAGTCTATAGTTAATTCGATCAATTCCATGAAAGAAGAGATCGTTGACATTGGAAGCAAATTAAATATCAATGGAACGAACTTAGCTGGACAAAAAACTGTTTCAATTAGTAGTGCAATAACAAAGATTGGATCTGATCTTGATGGTGATGCAGCAGGAGACAGCTTTGGTAAGGCTATCTCATTATCGAATGATGGAAAAATAATGGCAGTTGGCGCTCCTGCAGATGAGGGAGGAAGCTCAAGTGCTGGCAGTGTCAAAATTTTTAAATACGAAAATAACCAATGGTCACAACTAGGTAATAAAATAGAGGGCTCAAATTCGGGAGATGCTTTTGGCAATAGCGTTGATCTTAATAGTGGCGGTAATACTCTAGCGGTTGGAAGTATTTACAATGACGATAATGGATTCAACTCAGGCCAGGTAAGAGTCTTTCAATTGTCAGGATCTAGCTGGTCACAGGTTGGTAGCAATATAAATGGTGAATCGACTGATGATAATTTTGGAGATTCTGTGTCTTTAAATTCAGCTGGTAATCGATTGGCGGTTGGAGGCCATCAAAATGATGGAGGAGGAAGTAATGCTGGCCATGTTCGAGTCTTTGAGAATAATAATGGTTCTTGGAATCAATTGGGCTCAGATATGGATGGAGAAGGATCTGGGGATAGATTTGGGGGTTCTGTTGTTCTTAGTTCTGATGGTAATAGGTTAGCAGCAGGAAGCGTTGAAGGTGGATATGTTAAGATTTATGAATACTCAAATGGATCATGGTCGCAATTAGGAAATAACATCACAGGATCATCTAGTCAATTTTTTGGTGTTTCGATCGATATGAACGACAATGGAACGCAAGTGATCGTAGGTGCCCCATATGGAGGGTCAGGCAGGTCAAGAGTATATACATATTCCAATGGAACTTGGACACAGCTGGGAAGTGACCTGAATGGCCTTTCCAATAGTGACAACTTTGGAGCAGAGGTCACGATGGATGGGGATGGAAATAAAGTCGCTGTAGGGGCCAATCAAGATAATAGCAATGGCGCCAGGGTCTTTGAATATTCAAATGGAGCTTGGAATCAGGTCGGTGATTCGATACAAGCTGAGAATACTGGAGATGGAGCGGGCAGTTCTGTAGCGTTGAGCTCAGATGGATCTACGATCGCGGTTGGTGCAAAAGGCAATGATGATAACGGAACTAATTCTGGGCACGTCAGAGCATTTTCAATTGCCACAGAGGGCCTAAGCTCTAATGAGGGTATCACCACAAGCTTCAATACGGGATCCTTGGTCAGCGATACTTTCGAATATAGCGGCTTCGCATACACCAACACCTCATCTCTTTCTATCGATATTGATTCTAACAATGTAGCCGATTCGAATGATCTGGATCAGGTTCAATCCTATATCAATCAAATGATCTCTTCAATTCAAAAAACAGGTTCAGCATTGGAACGATTAGATCACAAACTGGAAAGCACAAACGATCATTTTACCGCTCATGAAGCGGTTAGAAGTTCGTTCGAGGATGCCGATTTTGCTGAAGAGCAGATGGAACTGATCAAAGCACAGATAATGCAACAGACTGCAATTGCAGCGCTATCTCAAGCCAATACCGCACCGCAGATTGTATTGAGCCTTTTTCAATCGTAAATAGATAAAGCCATTAATTACTGCATATATACAATTTTTCATAAATTTTTGTAGATTTCACCCAAGATAAAAATAAAAAAATACCATGATTTATTTTCAGTCACTTTTGATAGAAAGCAAGAATTTGCGCTTTGCTTTTTTGATGTCTTTATTTTGCTTGAGCATAATGAATGCACAAGTGGAATATGACTCTGAGGATATATTGCATGGCACCAATGCAGGACTGAAGAATCGTTGGTTCACCAAATTCAGTGGCAAGATCGTCCATGGAAATGTTTACACCAATTATGGTAATAGTCGCATGCTCAATGGTTTTATGCGTGCAGGGTTCAAGCATGGCAAGTGGAAGGAATGGTACGACACAGGCATGATAAAATCGATCCAGCATTTCACTTTTGGCAAGGAGGATGGCATTCAAAAAGAGTGGTACGATAATGGCAAGCTGATGCGTGAGTCGGATATGAAGGGGGATACCCTATATCGCTACCACAAAGAATTCTATCCAAGCGGTCAGATCAAATTACACCAGATACTTGAGTTCGGCGCCTTGATAGAAGAGACCCGTTGGGATACGAGCGGAACTATTTTAAAACGAGAATTCTTTGAGAACTAGACTTAGATCTTAAAGAAATATTTGCGGATTGCTGAGATAACGAACTGCAAGAATTGAAAACGCAGGAAGGGGTGAATAGGGCGTACCCACCCTTGGAAAATGGATCTCCAATCTCCCTTATTAAGGCGATAGATCAAGAACAGGTTCCACAGTAAATAGACTACTAGCAATCCCCCGATACCTTTGATCGTAAGCATTAGCATTACTTGTTTACATTCCTAAAATTCATATCAAAAATTAGTGTTATTTAAGTTTTGGTAAAAACAAAACAATGATACTATTTTTGCTTGCGTATTTATGCAGTAATTGACTTGAGTTTCTAAAGTTATAATATTAAAATTACTAATTAAGATGCTCTTAGGCTTTTGATAATTAAATAATCACCAAATAATAGTATAGTGAAAAATTTAAAATTTATATTCAGTTTATCTTTGTTCAGTGTACTTGCGTTATCTCAAAATAGCGAAATAAAATCTTATGTCGCTGGGGAAGATCCACTACTTGATGCCAATAAAAGCAATATGCTGCAAGAACAAGCATTTTTTGACAGTGAAATTGAAACTCAAATCAGTGAGAGAACTACAGACTCCTTGCAAATTAATATCATCGATCAATCATTTGCGAAGAGTAGTAAGAATAAAAATGTAAAGGTTATGTCTACTGAAACGGTTACCTTCACCAATGCAAGTGCAACAGGACGAGCGGGGCCTACTCAAGCGCAGATCAATAGCGCTTATTCAGGCACAAACCTAGCAAATAATGTCACTATCAACACTCAAGGAGTTCAAGAGTGGACCGTGCCAGCAACAACAGTATATACCATTGATGCTTATGGTGCACAAGGAGGCAATAGGGACGGTGTTGGTGGTAAAGGAGCGAGAATTAAAGGCGACTTTTCTCTTAATAAAGATGATGTTATTTATATTTTGGTTGGTCAAAAAGGTTTAGACTCTGAAGACAGAAATTATAGTTATGGCGGTAGGTCAAAAACCAATAGTGGCGGCGGTGGCGGAGGCACTTTCGTTGTTAAAAAGAGCGGCAGTTCTATATCACAAGCTACGACTTCTGATATATTAGTCATAGCTGGAGGGGGAGGAGCACAGGCCGCAAATTTAGTATATACTCAGAGTGAAGGACAGGCCGGGACAACAGGTGGTCATACCTACAGCAATGGTGGTGGTACCAATGGAAGTGGTGGAAATATGGGTGTAACAAATGGACCAGGGGCTGGTGGCGGCGGTTTTTTAACAGATGGAACAAACTCAAACTATGGTTCGGGTTCAAATGGGGGCAGATCATTTAAAAATGGAGGAGTTGGAGGCACTGCTACTGGATCAAGCTTTGATGGAGGAAGCGGCGGCTTTGGTGGCGGAGGTGGCGGTACGCACAATAATTTGGGTCGTGGTGGCGGTGGAGGTGGTTTCAGCGGAGGTCAAGGTGGTACCTTCTCTGGCATAATAGGTGGAGGTGGCGGCGGTTCTAAAAACAATGGCTCTAATCAGACCAATACCGCAGGCTCAAGAAGTGGACACGGCCAAGTCATTATTACTTACATCCCTGGACCATCTATGACCATCACCGCAACAAATAGCTCTGGTACCGCAGTTGCGGATGGTGCTTCTACCAAAGACGCAACTTTGACTCTAACCTTTACCGCAAGCGAGGCGACATCCAACTTTACTGCTAATGACATCACCGTCTCGGGTGGCGTGATCTCTAATTTTGCAGCTAGTAGCTCTACCGTTTATACCGCCACCTTTACGCCTTCAGCTGCAGGCGCGACCACGATTGATGTGGCAGGTGGTACTTTTACTGATGCTGAAGGGGATGATAATCAAGCTGCTACTCAATTCAACTGGACCTACGATACGGTAGCTCCGCTTATCTCATCGGTTTCTTTAGCTGCCAGCAACGCTACGATTGCTGTTACGATGAACGAGGCGGTTTTTAACACCAACGCAGGAAGTGGAGCATTAGAAGCATCCGACTTTAGCTTATCACTCTCTGGCGGTAACGCTACGCTATCCTCCGCAACGCCATCCAGCATTTCCGCAAGTGGTAACGTCTATACCCTTGGCATCAATCTTTCTTCCAATATGGCTTTTGGCGATGAGATCCTGACCGTGACACCAGTGGCCAACAGTATTTATGATGTGGCAGGCAACGCTGCATCCACCAGTCAATCCAACAATTCCGCTACCTTGAATGGGATCGCCCAGCAGCTCGGTAGTGATATCGATGGGGAAGCAGCAAATGACT
>CACBUT010000012.1:0-38077 GCA_902542445.1 uncultured Fidelibacterota bacterium
CATCTCAAACAAAATGGTTTCTAATAAATATAGAACTTTGGTCAACAGGATTATCTGTATTGGCAATTTTTTTGGGTGTAGTATTCATAAATGATAGGCCATCTACATACGAATACTATTTAGCTGTAATTGGTTTATCCGTAATATCATTTCATTGTATATTTTTGGATGCTCTCTTGTGGATTAATAAGTTTCCAAAACTTCAAGAATAATAATTCACAAATTAGAAGATAAAAGCTTATTTTAATCTGTAACTTTAGACACATTTATACTATCTGAATGGCAAAAATAATATCAATAGCAAACCAAAAAGGCGGCGTTGGAAAGACCACGACTTCTATAAATCTCGCTGTAAGTTTTGCTGTTTCTGAGGTTAAAACCTTATTAATTGATTTAGATCCACAAGCAAATGCCTCTACAGGACTTTCTGAGCTTTTAGATCCAGTTGAGAAAAATGTATATGATGTAATATTATCCGGCAAAGCAAATGAATCCATTGCAAGTACTTCGATTAAAGATTTACATGTTATTAAATCTACAAATGAATTGGTTGGAGCTGAAGTTGAACTGGTAAGTGTTGAAGATAGGGAGAGGCAGCTTTTTTTAGCCATAAAGCCATTACTAGAAAAATATGATTTCATATTAATTGATTGCCCTCCTTCATTAGGATTGCTCACCTTGAATGCTCTAACTTCCTCAGACTCAGTTTTGATTCCAATTCAATGCGAATATTATGCTTTAGAAGGATTAGGGCAACTCCTCAACACAATAAGATTAGTTCAGCAACAATTAAATACAGAATTGGAGATAGAAGGGGTATTACTTACAATGTATGATCAGCGTCTTAATTTGTCAAAACAGGTTGCAGATGAGGTGAGAAGCTTTTTTGAGGACAAAGTCTTTGAAACAATAATTCAAAGAAATGTCAGATTAAGTGAAGCACCTAGTTTTGGAAAGCCAGCTTTGATGTATGCTGCTAATTCTATGGGAGCACAAAATTATCTTGATCTGGTTGAGGAGATACTGAAAAATGCCAACTAAAAGACTAGGCAAGGGTTTAAGCGCCATTATTAAAACTGATATTAATCCTTCAGATTCTGAAAAAGGAGTTACTCTATTACCTCTAGACAGCATTACTACCAATCCTAATCAGCCGAGGAAAAATTTTGAAAAGGATGCTTTAAGTGATCTTGCAAGCTCAATTAAAAAGAAAGGTGTTATAACGCCCATAACTGTTCGCCGAAATGGTAATGGATATATGATCGTAGCCGGGGAAAGAAGATATCGATCATCATTGATTGCGGGAAAAAAAAATATTCCTGCTTACATACTCAATATCTCGAAAGATTCGGAATTGATGGAAATTGCATTGATTGAAAACATTCAAAGGGAAGATTTGAATGCCATTGAGGAATCGGAAGCATATTTAGTATTGCAAGAAAAATTTAATTTATCACCTGAAAAAATAGCTAAAAGTGTTGGTAAAAATCGGTCAACGATAGTTAATTCAATGCGATTGTTAAAGCTTCCAAATGAGATAAAAAAAAGCCTCATAAGAAACGAAATTTCTGCTGGACATGGCAGAGCATTGCTTGCTTTAAATACAAGAGCATCAATGTTGAAGCTTTGGAAGAAAATTTTGAGCAAAAAATTGTCCGTAAGGCAGACAGAAGAGTTGTCAAAAACTAGCACCAATTCATTAAAAACTAAAAAAATAAAAAGAATATCATTTACATCTCAAATTGATTCAATTGAAAAGGAAATGATATCTTTGTTAGGTACAAAAGTAAGCGTGAAACACAAAAAAAATGGATCTGGTTCTCTATTGATTAAATATTATTCAAATGATGATTTAGAACGTTTGTTGGAATTATTAAAAAGCATTGAAAAAAATAAATGAAATCTGAACGATTTACTTTCATTGTCGTGCCAGATAATGATGGCTCTAATAGAAAATTTTCAATCTCCCGTTCAAATCTTTTTCGATTGTTATCTTTTTTTATCATTATGGTTATTGTTATTTTCGGTTTCTTGATTGTGACTATTCCGAGCTATTTTGATTATTCAAATATGAAGAATAATTATGAAAATGCTATGAGTGAAAGAGCTAAGGTAATTGAATTATACAGGGATCTTGAGAGAATGAAACAAATAGAAGTAGTTGTTCAAAAAGCATTAGGGTCGAACCTTATAGAAGACTCAAGTTTAGATGAAAGACTTGGTGAATTTCAAAATAATGAAGAAATCAGGTCCGGTTATTTAAATAACATACCATCACTTCTGCCAATCTCTGGAATGGTTACTCAAGAAATGATTATAAACAACGATGAAGACGTTAACAACCATTTTGGAATTGATATTGCTGTTCCAAAGGGCGAGCCTATTTTTGCATCTGCCTCTGGAAATGTTGTTTTTGCAGATTGGACACCTAAATATGGCAATTTAATCGTTATACATCATGGCAATGATTATTTCACATATTATGGTCATAATGAATTAATATTAGTAGATCAATATAAACGTGTAGATATTGGTGATGTCATAGCGACTTCAGGAAATTCTGGATTAAGCTCAGGTCCACATCTTCATTTTGAAATTTGGAAAGACGGAGTAGCAATTGATCCACTTTTGTATTTCCCAACTTTAAATAAATCAAATATTAGCGTAAAGAACTAAAATTATGGCAAAAAATGATTATAGAGATGTACACACAATGGTGGGTGCTGATGCAGTTATTCAAGGCAATGTTACTTGTCAGGGGGGAGTTGCTGTTTATGGAAGGGTATTCGGCGATGTAATTTCGGAGGGCCCAGTAAGGATAGCAAAGGGCGGCGAGGTTCATGGCAATGTTCAGGCTAACGATGCTCAAATTGGTGGCTCAGTTGATGGAAATATTAGAGTTGAAAACAGAGTAGTGCTTGGCGCTGAATGTTCACTCAAAGGAGATTTAGCGTATAGAAGTTTAGTTATAGAAGAAGGTGCTGAATTTCAGGGGCATTGTATCTTAGTTGAAAATGAAGAATCTTCATCTTCAAAAGGATCTAAGAAAAAATAAACTATAAGCTTAAGTCATACACAAATTTAAATTATTATCATTTCTAGAAAGATTTAATTCATCGTTTAAGAATTCAGCTAATTCCGCTTCTATTTCATATTCTGTCATAGGTTCAATATTATTTTTTATTTTAATTGGGCATATTTATGACTTGAAATATGGCGATAAAAATATAGGTAAAATAATGGGCATTGTTGTTGGAACTGTTTGTGGATTTTACATTCTTGGAAAAAGCATATTTAAAAACAAATAACAAATTAATTACTTTTAAAGGCATTTTTTTTTTACGTAATATTGACCGCCTTAAATTTTTCAAAAATTTTGTTTAATTGTTAACTTAGAATATTAATTATTTATGTTTCTTCCAGGCGATAAAGAACAAGAATCCAGTGTAATCGAACAAGTCGGGGATTACATTATTGGTCATGTTTCAAATTCAGACTCTGCAAATCCCATAATAAAACTTCCATCCATTTTTGGTATAGATATGTCAGTAACAAAACATGTATTTATGCTTTGGTTGGTTGCTATTATTACCTCATTAATAATTATTTTACCTGTTAGGAAATTTTTAAGAAACAGAGATTACAAACCAAGTATAATGTCTAACGGTATTGAAGCTATTGTTCAATTTATTAGAGATTCGATCGTTCTTCCAAATGTAGGCTCTAAATGGGTCAATACTTGGACACCACTTGTTTTAACTTTTTTCTTTTTCATTTTATTTGCCAATGGTATAGGGATGGTTCCAATATTTGACGTTATCAGCTTGCTTAACAAATTTTTCTTTGACAGTTATTTTTTGAAGAGATTAACTGAGGGCGGTGCTACTGCTACTGGAAATTTTCATGTTACAGCAGGCCTCGCAACCATTACTTTTTTTGCTATAATGATAGCTGGTTCCCTAGCCCATGGCTTTATTAACCACTGGAAAAATCTTGTGCCACATGGTCTCCCGTGGCCTGTTTATATCATATTAATTCCAATAGAGTTAATGGGAATGTTTGTTAAGCCTTTTGCTTTAACAATGCGATTGGCTGCTAATATGACAGGTGGTCACATCGCAATATTGGCTTTGTTATCACTTATTGCAATCTTTGCTGAAATTTTTCAATCTGCTGTAGCTGGAATTGGCGTTGTCGCAATTTCTGTGCCAATGGCTACAGCAATATCTGGGCTTGAAATCATAGTTGTTCTTGTTCAAGCATATGTTTTTACGTTATTAACTGCTGTTTTTATTGGAATGGCAATAAATGTTCATCACTAAAATAATAAGGAAATAAAAAATGGATTCAACACTACTACTCCCAATAGGGCTTGGCATGATCGTAATTGGCGCTGCCGCTGGAATAGGTAAATTTGCTGCTGCAGCTGCAGAGAGTATTGCTCGCCAACCTGAAGCTGCTGACAAGATCACTGGAGCAGTTAACCTCCCTTTATTTTTGCTCGAAGGAGTTGCTGTCTTGGCTGAGGTATTTGCTTTATTGATGTTGTTCTTATAAAATTAACAAAAGAAATAAAAAGTGAATTTTACAGCATATATATTTTTAGCTGCTGCTGCTTCTCCAACTGAACTTTTATTAAAACCTACTCCAGGTCTTTATATTTGGACAATAATAACATTCTTATTATTGTTTTTTGTCCTGAGAAAGTTTGCTTGGAAACCACTTCTTAATGCTTTAAATGAAAGAGAGGATTTCATTAGTAATTCCCTCAAAGATGCAGAAAAAGCCAGAGAAGAGCTTGAAAATATAAATCAGGAATCTCAAGACATTATTACAAATGCTCGATCCGAAGCACAGTCAATACTTGCAGATGGAAAGTCTGCTGCTGAAAATATTAAACAGCAGACGATTTCTGACGCTAAAGACCAATCTGCTAAAATTATTGAAGACGCAAAGAAACAAATTGAAGCAGAAAAGGAAAAGGCAATGAGTGAAATTAAAGATGAAATAGTTGATATTTCTTTGAATGTTGCTCAAAAATTGATTTCAAAAAATCTTTCCTCTAAAGATAATAAAAAACTTATTAAGGATTCTTTAGATCAGGTCGGCAATTATGAAGCTTGAGGCTTATGCTAAAAATCATGCAACTGCTCTTTATGAAGTTTCACATAAATTTGATCAGCAGGAGTCATTAATGAGCTTTATGGAAGATCTTGCAAAAGTAATAAAAATTAGTCCAGAATTACGTTCTTTCATTCAGTCAAAAAAAGTTAAAAACTTGGAAAAATCAAAATTATTGAATCAATCATTTAAGGATAAATCCAATTCGATATTTATTGAATACATAAACACAATCGATATTGATTTTAATTTGAAATTATTCAGAAAAATTTTCAAGCACTTTTCATTGATATATTCATCAAGAATGGATATTATAAACGTTACAGCCTACGTCGCTGATTTAGCTAACTCAAATTCTGATGAAATTAAATCAATTCTTGGGCAAAAATTAAAAAAATCGTTGAAGTTTAAAATCATTGAAGACCCAGCACTTATTGGAGGGATTAAAGTCAGGATTGGCAATAAGTTTTTAGATTCAACTATTAAAAGTCAATTAATAGAGATGAAGCGATCTCTAATAGAATCAAAAAGGAATTAGTTAAAAATGAGTATTAATACCGAGAATATAGCTAGTCTTCTCAAAGAACAAATTTCAAAATTTGACTCCTCTATCGATGTATCTGAAGTAGGAGAAGTTATAGATGTTGGTGACGGCGTTGCTAGGGTTAGTGGTCTTGAAAATGTGATGAGCTCAGAATTAGTAGAGCTTCCAAATGGAATTTATGGTATGGCTTTAAACTTGGAAGAGGACAATGTCGGTTTGGTTCTTTTTGGAGATTCCAGTTTGGTTAAAGAAGGAGATTTGGCAAAACGGACTGGAAGCGTGGTTGAAGTGCCGGTAGGTGATGCAATGCTGGGGCGCGTGGTTAACCCGCTAGGCCAGCCGATTGACGGCAAAGGCCCTACAGATACCAAAGAATCGCTTCCAATAGAAAGCAAGGCACATGGCGTTATGGCTAGATCTCCAGTAAATCAACCTCTACAAACCGGAATTAAAGCTGTAGATAGTATGATACCTATTGGGAGAGGTCAAAGAGAATTGATAATTGGCGACAGGCAAACAGGAAAAACCGCTGTTGCAATAGATACTATAATTAATCAAAAATATACGCATCAAACTGATCAGCCAGTATATTGTATTTATGTTGCAATTGGGCAAAAAGCATCGACGGTTGCATCCATTGTATCCGAATTAGAATCCAATGGTGCTATGGAGTATACAACTGTTGTAGCGGCAAATGCATCAGATGAAGCACCTTTACAGTATATTGCACCATATTCAGGCTGTGCGATGGGAGAATATTACAGGGATAATGGTAAGCACGGTTTGATCGTTTATGATGATCTATCTAAGCAAGCCGTGGCTTATAGACAGATGTCGCTGGTTTTGAGAAGACCTCCTGGCAGAGAAGCATTTCCAGGTGATGTATTTTACCTCCATAGTCGCTTACTTGAAAGAGCATCGAAACTCTCTAGCGAATTGGGTGGAGGTTCTTTAACTGCACTTCCCATAATTGAAACCCAAGAAGGAGACGTCTCTGCATATATTCCAACTAATGTTATCTCAATTACTGATGGTCAAATTTATTTGGAAAAAAATCTTTTTAACTCAGGTATAAGGCCGGCAATTGATGTTGGTATCTCAGTATCAAGAGTTGGAGGTAACGCTCAAATAAAAGCAATGAAAGGTGTTGCAGGTACGTTGAGACTTGACCTTGCTCAATATAGAGAGTTAGAAGCATTTGCAAAATTTGGTTCTGACCTTGATAAGAGCACACAAGCTCAATTGACCAGAGGAGAAAGAATGGTTGAGGTTCTTAAGCAAGGTCAATACATGCCTATGGATGTGGAGAAGCAGATTTCAATCATTTTTGCAGCTTCTAAAGGTTTTTTGGACAATATTGATGTAGAAAAGGTTTCAGTTTATGAAAACGACCTTTTTGACTATCTCGATGCAAATAATTCTGAAGATTTAAAAGCAATAGTTAGCGAAGGCTTGATTTCAGACTCAGTAGAAAAGAATCTAGAAAAAGCAATTTCTGAGTTCACAAGAGGATTTCAAGCAAAATAATGGCAAATCTCAAAGATATAAGAGATCAAATTAAATCGGTTAAAAGTATACAAAAAGTAACCAAAGCAATGAAAATGGTAGCAGCTGCAAAGATGCGCAGAGCTCAAGATAATATGGAAAAAGCTAGGCCTTATGCCTCAAAGTTATTTGAAATAATCAATAATTTGAAATCTGATATAATTTCTCTTGATCTCCCACTAACAGAGACTAGAGAAGTAAAAAGAATAGCTTTTGTTGTTATAACCTCAGATAAAGGTCTTGCAGGATCATTTAATAGCAGCGTATTGAAAAAGGCACAACAAGAAATTGATGCTTTAGATAACATTGATGTCGATGTCTTTTGTATAGGAAAAAAATCCAGTGATTTTTTTAAAGCAAGAAATTATAACGTAATCTTAAATGAGTCAGAATTTTGGAATCATCTTGACTTTAGCACCGCCACAACAATATCAAAAAATATCACTGATCATTTTCTAAATAAAAAAGTTGATCAAATAAGGGTGATTTTCAATGAATTTGTAAATGTGGCTACTCAGAAAGTTATTGTTAAGACCCTGTTGCCTTTAGAATTTGAAGAAGATCCCGAGCTATTACAAAACACTGATTTGCTATACGAACCAAGCAAAGAGGAGATTATAGATCATTTAACTCCTAAGCATGTGAAAGTCCAAGTTTGGAGATTTTTATTAGAGTCGTTTGCATCTGAACAAGCAGCAAGGATGGTTGCAATGGAAAATGCTACATCTAATTCCGAAGAAATGATAAAAGATTTAACTTTAAAATTCAATAAAGCACGCCAAGCAGCAATCACAACTGAGATGCTTGAAATTGTTGGTGGCGCTGAAGCTTTGAAAGGATAACAATAAAATGTCAAATAAGGCTGGTAAAATTTCTCAAATAATGGGCGCAGTGGTTGATGTATCTTTCGAAGATAATCATCTTCCTGAAATAATGAATGCATTAAATGTTGATAGAAGCGATGAAGATCTTTTAGTGCTTGAAGTGGCGCAGCATCTTGGTGAAGGTCTGGTTAGAACAATTGCCATGGATACGACCGATGGTCTCACTAGGGGGGTAGAGGTACTAGATACTGGTTCACCGATATCAGTCCCAGTGGGTCAAGAAACATTAGGTAGATTATTTGATGTTTTGGGAAACACCATTGACGGCAAAGAAACCCTAGAAACAAAAAAAAGAAATCCGATACATCGTTCAGCTCCGAGACATGAGGATTTGGCTACCACTACAGAAGTTTTGGTCACAGGCATTAAGGTTGTGGATCTAATGGAGCCTTATACAAAAGGTGGTAAGACAGGACTTTTCGGAGGTGCTGGAGTTGGTAAAACTGTTCTAATTCAGGAGCTTATTCGCAATATCGCTACAGAGCATGGAGGTTATTCTGTTTTTGCTGGTGTTGGTGAGAGAACACGTGAAGGAAATGATTTGTACAATGAAATGACAGAATCTGGTGTGATTGATAAAACAACCATGGTTTTTGGGCAAATGAATGAACCACCTGGAGCAAGATTAAGAGTTGCGCTTAGTGGTTTAGCAATGGCAGAATTTTTCAGGGACGACGAAGGAAGGGATGTTCTGCTTTTTGTTGATAATATATTTAGATTTACTCAGGCAGGGTCTGAGGTTTCAGCGCTACTTGGAAGAATGCCGTCAGCTGTTGGTTATCAACCAACTTTATCAACTGAAATGGGAGATTTACAAGAAAGAATAACCTCAACCAAAACAGGTTCTATTACCTCTGTTCAAGCAGTATATGTACCCGCTGACGACTTAACTGACCCGGCTCCTGCTACAGCATTTGCCCACCTAGACGCAACTTCAGTTTTAGAAAGGAAAATAGCTGAGTTAGGAATTTATCCCGCAGTTGACCCATTAGCATCTACTTCAAGAATTCTTGATCCAAGGGTGATTGGTGATAGGCACTACAATGTTGCCAGAGATGTTCAAGGGGTATTGCAAAAATATAAAGATTTGCAAGACATTATTGCAATTCTAGGAATGGATGAATTGTCAGATGAGGACAAATCGACTGTTGCGCGAGCCAGAAAAATTCAAAAATTCTTTTCTCAGCCATTCTTTGTTGCTGAGCAGTTTACAGGAACTCCTGGTAGATATGTTGAACTTGAGGATACTATTTCTGGTTTTGAAGCTATCTTATCTGGAGAAGCAGATGAAATACCTGAAGGTGCATTTGCCTATGTAGGTTCAATAGATGAAGCTTTTGAAAAAGCTAAGAAAGAGTCCGCATAGGTAGTTATGGCACTGTTTGATATTGAGTTTATAACCCCAACAAGGAGTTTCGATCTTCAGGATGTTGAATATGCTAAGTGCCCAGGCCTTGATGGCTCATTTGGAGTGATGGCAAATCATACAGATAGTGTAATTTCTCTCTCTGCTGGTGAAATCAAAGTCTTAAATAATTCAAAAGAATCATACTTTTCAACTAGTGGAGGTTATGCAGAAATCTCAAGCAATCGCCTGCTTTTGCTGGTTGATTCTGTTGAGTCTCAAGAAGAGATAGACGAAAAAAGGGCTCGCGATGCAGTCACTAGAGCAAAAGAAAGATTATCATCAAATAATGTTGATATTGACATTCCTAGAGCTGAGCATTCCTTAGCGAGAGCCCTTAGTAGGTTGTCAGTATCAAAGCGATAGAAATTTTAAATTTTTTTGTTTCTCTAAACTTATCAAAATGATAATATGAGCTGACTATGGAACATAGAACTCATACTTGTGGCCAGCTAACCTCAAAAGAAAATAATCTTAATGTTGTTTTAAATGGTTGGGTCAATAGCATTCGCTTGCATGGACAAATTATTTTTATTGACCTAAGGGATAGACATGGCAAAACTCAATTAGTGTTTGATTCTAAAACATTTTTGGGAGATTTTGAAAATGTCAAAAAATTATCATTAGAAGACGTTCTCTCAATTAAAGGAATCGTCTCGCTTAGAGCACAATCTGCTATCAATAAAGATATTATAACAGGTCAGATAGAAATTTTAGTATCCGATATCTTACTATTTAATGAGGCTAAGCCATTGCCATTTATAATATCTGACCGTAACAGCGCAGAGGAGAACTTAAGGTTAAAATACCGTTATTTGGAGCTACGAACAGAAGAGCTTCAGCATAATCTTATTATTCGTCACAAAACTTATCAGGCTGTTCGCAGTTATCTTTCTAATAATGACTTTCTAGAAATTGAAACACCAGTATTGATGAAATCTACACCCGAAGGGGCTAGGGATTATTTAGTACCGAGCAGAATACATGAGGGAAAGTTTTATGCTTTGCCTCAGTCTCCACAGTTATACAAGCAAATTTTGATGATTTCAGGTTTTGATCGATATTTTCAAATTGTAAAGTGTTTTAGGGATGAAGACCTTAGATCGGACAGACAGCCTGAATTTACCCAAATCGATATTGAAATGTCATTTGTCGATGAAGACCATGTAATGGATTATATGGAAAAATTAACAAAACATGTTTTCAAAACCGTAAAAAATATCGAATTAGATATCCCTTTCGAAAAATTGACATGGTCAAAAGCAATGGATTCCTACGGTTCAGATAAGCCAGATTTAAGATTTGAGCTTGAGCTTATTGATTTTAAGGAATATGCTTTAAAATCCAGTTTTAAAACTTTTTTTGAAGCTGATGCAATCAAGACTGTTATCGTAAACAATGCAGATCTTTTTACGAGAAAAAAAATTGACAATCTAACCGATATTGCAAAAACGTATGGAGCTAGAGGATTGGCTTGGTTTAAGGTTGGTGATAATGAATTATCAGGAGGAATATCAAAATTCTTTGATGAGGACTTAGCTTTAGAAATGATCGAGACCTTAAATCTTTCTGAAAATAACATTTTATTTATTGTGGCTGATTCTCACAAAGTAGCATGTACTGCATTGGGAGCAATAAGGATTGAAATAGCAAAATATTTAAATTTAATCGATGCTAATGCTTTTAAACCTGTTTGGATAACAGATTTTCCTATGTTTGATTATGATGATATGGATCAACTGACACCAATGCATCACCCTTTTACCGCACCTAAGATTGATAATATCAATGATCTTAACTTGGATCAAAAGAACATATTATCAAGAGCATATGACTTGACAATAAATGGCAATGAGGTAGCAGGAGGGTCCATTCGTAATTATGATCCTAAAATTCAATCAAAAATCTTTGAATTGTTAAAAATGAACAAAGATGAAATTGATTCTAAGTTTGGATTTTTTATTGAAGCTTTAAAGTATGGCACTCCTCCGCACGGAGGAATAGCTTTTGGGTTTGACAGATTGGTAATGCTATTATCAGGATCTGATAATATTAGAGATGTTATTGCTTTTCCTAAAACCACTTCTGCTAATTCTTTAATGGATAACTCTCCTAGCAATGTTTCAAACTTTCAACTTGAAGAACTAAATATAAAGATCAATGAGAATTAGTTATTTAAATAGGCTGGAAGATTTTTGAAGAAGTTTTTTTGCAATCTCTTGTTCCATTAAATTTTCTGGACCTATCTCTGGTACGGCAGATGGATCTAAACCTAAAATATAATTTATATCCTTTTCAAACCTCACTTTATCATTCACTCTAGGATAGAGATATTTAGCTCTAGCAACATAATTGCCAAAAAAATCTGGTCCTTTTGTAATAGCAGTTTCAAACTGAGAAATTGATTTATTTAATTCTACTCCTGGCAGTCTTGCATAAAGGATGCCGAAAATTTGATGACAACCTCCAAAGTAAAAATCAGGCTTTTGCGATAATATTTTGTAAAGGGCAGTTTCAATCTCTTCGCGGGCACTTAATCTTTCTGTAACAGGCTTATTTGCAATGAAACTCACGTAATTCTTTACCCACCAGAACAAAACTTCAATATCGTTTTCAGAAATATTATCAATACCTGCGATCTTTTTATCAGCAAGATCACCGGAAAATTTATTAAACCCTTCAATATATGAGTCTGTTTTAGTTATAAAGCTCCATGCAGTATCTTTCCCTAGCAAATAAAGAGAGTCTGATTTGGTTTCATCATCTTCAATGTATTCAGCTGTGAAGTGACAAGCCTGAGACATTAGCTTTGATCTTTCCAAATTTTCACCGTTCTCATTAATTGCTTTTGTCAAATATTTTAATGATTCATAAATATTGTTCTTATTAGCCCTTTTTTCCCAATTCTCTTTACCTCTTTCAAAATTCACATTTGTACTATCACGCTTGTCAATGATCATATTTAGGAAATTGTTGTTGCTTGAGCAACCTATTCCTATGCAAAGAATTAAAAGTAAATGAATTTCTATTTTTTTCTTTTTTATTGCCATTTTAGGTCATTTGTAGAATTAATTAGTTAAATTCTTTTTTTAAACTTAACTAATATTTTTTTGTTTCATGGAAAAGATCATTGAATTAAACGGTATAGATATCAATAGCTTTTTGGGACCTCAAGACCAAAATATAAAATTAATTGAAGATGCTTTTGCATCAAAAATTATAGTACGTGATAATAGAATAAAAGTTTTAGGAAAAAAAGATAATGTTCAACTATCCTTGACAGCTATTGATAGTATTACTTCTGCTTTGAATACTAAGGGATCATTAACAAGAAAAGATGTATCATCTTTGTTAAATATTATTTCTAGAGGAGATATAAATTTTAATAAAAACCTAGATTATCAAATAATGTTTGGTTCTAAAGGTGCTATTTGTGCAAGAACTAAAGGACAAAAAGATTATTACAATATAGTAAAAAGAAATGATGTTACGTTCTCTATTGGTCCTGCTGGAACCGGCAAAACCTTTATGGCCGTAGCTTTTGCTGTTTCCGCATTAACCTCGAAAGAAGTTGATAGGATCGTATTATGTAGACCAGCAGTGGAAGCAGGTGAAAATTTGGGTTTTTTACCTGGAGATTTAAAAGACAAAGTCGATCCCTATTTAGCCCCTTTCTACGACGCTCTTGGAGAAATGATATCTATCTCAAAATATAAGCCACTTATAGCTGATAAGATTATAGAGATAATTCCGCTAGCTTTTATGAGAGGAAGAACTCTTAATAATGCTTTTATGATTTTAGATGAAGCTCAGAATGCAACAAAAACTCAAATGAAGATGTTTTTGACCAGACTTGGGAATAATTCCAAAGCAATTATTACTGGAGACACAACTCAAATTGATTTGCCCAATAATGTAAAATCTGGACTAGTTGAAGTAGTTGATTTGTTAAAAAATATTGATGGTATTGGTTTTGCTCACTTAACCTCAAAAGATGTTGTTAGGCATAAATTAGTTAGAGAAATTATCGATGCGTATGAAGCAGAAAGTTGAATTAAACATAAAAATGATAATTTTTAAATAAAGTTGATTTGACTTGCCTTTTTAATATGAATTTTATTTTAGATAATCAACAAGAGCTAATTAAGAAGACCGCAAGGGAGTTTGCAAATGATATTTTGCGTCCTGGTGTTATTGAACGAGATGAAAAGAGTCTTTTTCCCAAGAATGAGATCATACAGATGGGTGAACTTGGTTTTATGGGAATGATGGTCCCTGAAAAATTTGGAGGCTCAGGCCTAGACACATTGTCATATTGCTTAGCCCTTGAAGAGATTTCAAAAGTTGATGCTTCTGTTGGAGTAATAATGTCTGTTAATAATTCTCTAGTTTGCAATCTTCTTTACAAGTTTGGCAACGAGCATCAAAAAAATACATTTTTGCCAAAATTAGCTTCCGGCAAGAGTTTAGGTTCTTTCTCCTTATCGGAACCTCAATCTGGTTCTGATGCTAGCAATATGAAAACATTTGCTAAAAGAGAAAGCTCTGATTTTGTTATCAACGGTACAAAAAATTGGGTTACAAATGGTACATCTTCGGATATTGTCATTGTACTTTGCCTTACTAAGAAAAATGTTGGATATAAAGGTATTTCTGCATTTATTGTGGAAAAAACATTCGATGGTTTAACTACTGGAAATAAAGAAAATAAATTAGGAATTAGAGGCTCAGACACTTGCGAAATTTATTTTGACAATTGTAAAGTACCATCTAAAAATTTAATTGCATCTGAGGGCGAGGGGTTTAGAATTGCATTAGATATTTTGAATGGCGGAAGGATTGGAATTGCCACGCAAGCCCTTGGCATAGCTCAAGAATCGCTGGATCGGTCAATTCAATATGCTAAAGAAAGAGAGCAATTCGGCAAAAGTATTTCAGAATTTGGTATTATTCAATCCAAAATTGCAAATATGGCAATTAAAAATGAAGCTTCAAGGCTATTAATTCATAAAGCTGCAATATTGAAAGATAAAGGTTTAGAGTTTTCAAAGGAGGCTTCTATGGCAAAGCATTTTTCTTCTGAAGCAGCAATGAGTAATGCTTTAGAATGTGTCCAAATTTTCGGAGGTTACGGATACGTCAAAGAGACTGGTGTTGAAAGATTAATCAGAGATGCAAAAATAACTCAAATTTATGAGGGAACAACTGAGATTCAAGAAAAAGTCATTGCAAAATCTCTACTGAAAGGAGATTAATAATGTTGCAAAAACAAAACATTGATTGGGATAAATTAGGATTTAATGCTTCAAAAACTAGGAGTATGTGGGTAGGAGATTGTATTAATGATGAGACATGGTCTAGAGGAGCTCTTGAACCTTACGGCAATATCAATATTTCACCAGCTGCATGTGTTTTAAACTATGCTCAAGGCGTATTTGAAGGAATGAAGGCTTATCATACGAAGAAAGATAGAATCGTTTTATTTCGCCCCCATATGAATGCAAATAGAATGGCAGAATCCACTGAAAAAATGTGCATTCCGAAAATGGTGCCAGACTATTTTATTAATGCTGTTAAAGCTACCACCTTAGATAATATTGATTTTGTCCCTCCTTTTGAAAAAGGGGCAATGTATTTAAGACCGATCGTTTTTGGCACTACAGCATCCATAAGTGTAGGCCCTTCAATTGAATATAAATTCATAGTCTTTGCATCTCCTGTTGGTTCTTATTTTCCAGAAGGCGCAAAGCCTCTCAATATGCTTATATCATCAGATTTTCATCGCGCAGCTCCGAAAGGCATAGGAAATGCAAAAGCAATTGGCAATTATTCTGCTTCTTTGTTTCCTGGTAAAGAGGCAAAGTCAAGAGGTTATAATGATATGATTTATTTAAGGGCTTCCAATGAAGGTTTTGTGGAAGAAATGGGCTCTGCAAATATTTTTGCTGTAAAAAATAAAAAATTAATTACACCTAGACTCGGTGGTTCAATATTGCCAGGAATAACTAGAAATTCTGTAATTAGAATTGCAAAAGATTTGCTCGATCTAGAGGTTGACGAAGGAGATTTATCAGTGGATCAAATTTTGTCCGCTGATGAAGTTTTTTGTACTGGAACAGCAGTAATTGTAAATCCAATAGGAAGTATTACAAAAGATGATAATAAAATTTCTCTAAGTAACAAAGGTTATGGTCCAATAACAAAAAAATTACGTGAAACTCTTCTATCAATTCAGTTAGAGGAAATAGCAGACCCTTTCGATTGGATTTATCCTGTAGCAGATTAGATATGAAAAACAGTGTTGAACATCCAAGAAGGAAAAGTAGAGAAGCTGTTATGATGGCTTTGTATGCTCTTGAGATTCATAATAACGTAAATGAAAAATCTGAAACTGGCCCACTTCCATCTGCTTCAATTCTTGATGATATTCTTTCAAGAAAATCATTTGATGATGATCAAAAGAAATATATTGAATCATTATTTAATTTATCAGTAAAAAATAAGCTTAAATGCGAAGAAGAGATAAAATCACGATTGAATAATTGGGAATTTGATAGAGTTGCTTTAATCGACAGAATATTGCTGACTTTAGCAATTTGTGAAATTCACTTTTTAGATGAAGTTCCTCCCAAAGTATCAATTAGCGAAGCAATTGAGCTAGCAAAAGAATATAGCACTAGCGAGAGTTCAGGTTTTATAAATGGAGTTTTAGATAAAATTTATCAGTCACGAAACGAGTCAATTAATGCTTGAAAATTTAATTAAAAAAGTCTTTGGTTCTCAATCAGATAAAGAAATAAAAAAAATCTTACCACTTGTTGAAAAGATTAATTCACTGAACCTTGAATTAGAAAATATCTCAGATGGAGAAATAATTCAGAAATCAGAACAATTTAGAAGCGTAATTGCAAAAAAAGTAGATTCAGCAAGAAAAGCTGCCTTAGAGAAATTTTCGGAAATTGATCAGCAAAAAAAACATATTCTTCTAGCAGAGCATGAAGCTTTAGAAGAAATATTACCCGATGCTTTTGCTCTTGCAAAGGAAGTGTGTAAGAGGTTATGTGGCAAGTCTTGGAGTGTGGTTGGGAGCGAAACAAAATGGGAAATGATTCCATACGATGTTCAAATAATTGGAGGCATTATTCTGCACAGGGGAAATGTTGCTGAAATGAAAACTGGAGAAGGCAAAACTTTGGTTGCAGTATTTCCTATCTATCTTAACGCGTTAGCAGGAAGAGGTGTCCATTTAATTACTGTAAACGATTACTTGGCGCAAAGAGATGCGGAGTGGATGGGTGAGGTCTACAGGCGATTAGGCTTATCAGTAGGCTACATCTTGAACTCGATGCATCCAGACCAAAGACGATCCAATTATTTGTGTGACATAACATATGGAACAAATAATGAATTCGGTTTTGATTATCTTCGCGATAACATGTCTTTACAAAAAGAAGATCAAGTTCAAAGAGGACATGCTTTTGCAATAGTTGATGAGGTCGACTCGGTGTTGATCGATGAAGCGAGAACACCTTTAATTATATCAGGCGCTGTAGATGCACCTGTTGACTCTTCATTCATTGACCTTAAACCTTCAATTCAAAATCTAGTAAAGAAACAAAATATTTTGGTTACGGATATTATCAATGAAGCAAATAACCTTTTTGAATCAGGCAAAGAAAAAGAAGCAGGTTATAAATACTTGCAAGCTCTCAGAGGCATGCCTAAGCACCCAAAACTTTTAAAAGTGTTTCAAGAAGCTGGTCCTAAGAAATTGGCATTCCAAGTAGAATCAGAATATATGCGTGATAAAAAATTATACGAGGTGGATGAAGACTTATTTTTCAGCGTTGATGAAAAAACACAAGTTATAGACATAACTGAAAAGGGTCGCAATACCTTGGCCCCAAACAATCCAGACATGTTCGTTATACCAGATCTTGGAGAATTGTTGAATGATGTTGATACCAACAAAGCTTTAAGCCAGCTGGATAAAGACAAAGAGAAAGAAAAAGCTCATCAGCTTCATGCAGATCGTTCCGGAAAAATTCACAACTTAACTCAATTATTGAGAGCATATACTATGTATGACAAAGATGTTGAATATGTTGTGCAAAATGGTCGCGTTCAAATAGTTGATGAATTCACTGGAAGAATATTATCCGGAAGAAGATATAGTGATGGCCTTCATCAGGCTTTGGAAGCTAAAGAAAATGTAACTGTTGAAAGAGAAACTCAAACCCTAGCTACAATAACGATTCAGAATTATTTTAGAATGTATGACAAATTATCAGGAATGACAGGTACCGCTGAAACTGAGTCAGAAGAATTTGGAACTATATATAATTTAGATGTTATTGTTATACCCACACATAGATCGCTAGCCAGAATTGATAAAGACGATCTGATATACAAAACAAAAAGAGAAAAATATAATGCTGTTGTAAATGAAATTGAGCAATGCCATAGAAAAGGCCAACCTTCATTAGTGGGTACAATTTCAGTTGAAGCATCAGAGCTTCTTTCAAGAATGTTAAAAAGAAAAGGTGTTCCGCATAATGTCTTAAATGCAAAACAGCATAAAAGTGAAGCTGAGATTGTGGCTAGAGCTGGACAAAAAGGAGCCGTTACAATAGCAACAAATATGGCTGGCAGGGGAACTGATATTAAACTGGGCGATGGAATAAAAGAACTTGGCGGATTACACATTATTGGAACAGAACGCCATGAATCAAGGCGCATTGATCTCCAACTTAGAGGAAGATCTGGAAGACAGGGTGATCCCGGGTCAAGCGTGTTTTATCTTTCTCTCGAAGATGATCTGATGCGTTTGTTTAATAGTGAAAGAATTGCAGCGGTCATGGATAGGTTAGGCGCCGAGGAAGGAGAGGTCATAACCGCAAAAATGGTTACTAGAGCAATAGAATCTGCTCAAAAAAAAGTTGAACAAAGGAATTTTGGCATCAGAAAGCATTTATTAGAATATGACGATGTTATGAACCAGCAAAGAAAAGTAGTTTATGATATTAGAAACCAAGCTTTAAATGAAGACGATATAACTGAAGCTATCAATGAAATGGTTTCCGATTATATTGATGAAGAGTTAGAAATAAATGAAAGTTCAAATTTGGAAGAATGGGATTGGGACAGATTAAAACAGAATTTTTCATCCCATCTTTTAGTTGATTTAAATACAGAAAAAATCTTGCATCCTAGTAACTCTGAAGCATTGTCAATTGATAATATTAAATCTTTAGTAATTGAGGAAGCTTCTGCAGTTTATAAAAACAGGGAATCACTTTTAGGAGAAAAATTGATTCGCGGTTTTGAGAAGTTTGTCGTATTGCGTACGATTGATGAAAAATGGAAGGATCATCTTTATGCTATGGATCAACTTAGAGAAGGAATCAATTTGAGAGCCTACGGGCAAAAAAATCCTTTGTTAGAGTACAAATCTGAAGGATTTCAAATGTTTCAGCAAATGTTATCCGATACAAATGAATCTACCGTTCAAAGACTGTACAGAACACAAATTCAGAGTGTCAATGCTAATCCAGGTATTGAAAATTCAACGAATGTTAGAAATGTGCAAGAGAATCACCAAGATTCAACAGGAATGATTTTTCGCGAAAAACCACTCAATGAACAAGCAGCGCAGTCATCAAATATGCGCAGTCAGCCGATTCAGAATGACTTAAAAAAGGGAAGAAATGACAAAATTGAATTGGTTAGTCCTAGTGGAAAAAGAATTCAAGTCAAATACAAAAAACTAAATAATTATTTAAATCAAGGATATAAACAAATTTGAAGTCTGGAAAAAAATCTAAATTAGGCTTTTCAACTAAATCTATTCATATTGGAAATACACCTGATAAAGAATTTGGTTCAATATCTCCTCCCATTCATTTAACCTCAACCTTTTTAAAAGATTCTGTATATAAAAATCGTGGTCATGATTATTCCAGAGTATCCAATCCTACTAGAAATAGGTTAGAGCAAAATCTAGCAGCTTTAGACAACGCTAAATATGCTACATGTTTTAGCACTGGAATGGCAGCCACAACTGCTCTTTTTCAGCTTTTTAATAAAGGTGATCATATAATTATATCAAGAAATACCTATGGTGGAACTTATCGAATGTCTATGAATGTTCTTCTTAGACATGGCATTTCATTTGATTGGGTTGACACCAGAAAAATTGAAAATGTTGAAAATGCCATAAAGCAGAATACGAAACTTATTCATGTTGAAACACCGACAAATCCCATGCTAGAAATTTGCGATCTTGAAAAAATTTCTCATTTGTGCAAGCAAAGAAATATCCTTTTTAGTGTTGACAATACTTTTATGAGCCCTTACGGTCAGCGACCTATCGATTATGGTGCAGATGTGGTCATGCAAAGCTCAACTAAATCTCTGTCAGGCCATTCTGATCTTTTGGGGGGAGTATTGACCACAAATGATAAAGAATTAGATGAAAAAATACATTTTATATTGAAAGCAACTGGTGCTGTGCCAAGTCCTTTTGATAATTGGATTTTATTGCGATCTACAAAAACTCTTTCATTGCGCTACCAAAGGTCTTGTGATAATGCTATGAAGATTGCAGAATGGCTAAATAAAAAAAACTATACAAAAAAATTACTTTATCCAGGCCTAGAGTCACACCCCCAGTTTTCGCTAGCAGCAAAACAGCAACTGAACCCTAATGGTGAAAGAATATTTGGCAATATGATATCCTTTGATATTGGATCTGAAGAAAAAAGAGATAATTTTTTAGATAGATTAGAAATTTTTTCTCTTGCTGAAAGTTTGGGTGGCGTTGAGAGTTTAGTTTGTGTCCCCTATGACATGACTCACGCTGCAGTTCCTGAAGAATCAAAACTTGAAATGGGAATTACCAAAAGCTTGATTCGTCTATCGATTGGAATTGAAGATTGTAACGATTTAATCGATGATCTAAATTCTTCATTTTCTTAAAAATTTTTTCTTAAAAATGTTTTCAAAAGCATCAGAAGTTGGTAATTTTAGAGCTTAAATAATAGCCGCGGTGGTGGAATTGGTAGACACGCTGGTCTTAGGAACCAGTGCCTTACGGCGTGAAGGTTCGAGTCCTTTCCGCGGCACGTAAACTTTGACTTCGGAAAATTCAATGCAAGACAATAATGCTGCTACTGAGCAAAAAGATGAAAAAAAATCCATTGTTCAGGTCGTCATTCACAGTTTTTTTGTAATACCATTTATAATTTCAATTTTTGCTGTTATGGTATTTTTGATGATAAGGATTCTAACATCAGAGCCAAACACTGCCAGAGATTTTTTAGAGGATGTAAAAATTGGCGGTGTTACTAAAAGATGGCAAGGCGCCTTTGAATTATCTAAGCTTTTGTCTAATCCTAAAATGGTACCAAAGGACGATTCCTTTGTAAATGAGATGATCAATACCTTTGAATATTATTCGAATGATAAAGATGATCGAATAAGACAATATCTTGCTCTTGCCATGGGTGCAACTAAAGATAATAGATATATCAATACACTAATTAATGGCTTAAGTGGTGCTAATGAAGGGGTCATACAGGCATGTGCATTTGCCCTAGGAAATATAGGTGATGAGAGAGCTGTTAATTCTTTAGTTGATCTATTAAAAAGTAATGATGCTCAATCTAGACTTCATTCGGTGATGGCTTTGGGTAAAATTGGAACAAATTCAACCAACGAACCGTTAAGGACAATGCTTTACGATACAGAACCAAATGTTAGATGGGATGCAGCGATTGGATTAGCGAAACAAAAAGATTTGTCTTCGCGTACGATTTTAATGGACCTATTGGATAGAGAGTATTTAAATTCTTTTTCAAACTTAGATGAAAAGGAGCGGGTTCAGATAATTTTAGTTGCCATTAAAGTGTCTCACCATGTTGAAAACGAAGATTTGATGAGGATTCTCGAAGGTTTAAAAACTAGCGATCCTAATTTGAAAATAAGAGAAGCGGCACGTTCAGAATTAGAAAAATTCACTATAATAAATTGATATGTCTGAAGAAGTTAAAACTAAAATAAGAATTAGACCACCAGCGGCACTAGGAAAGGTCCAAGAAGAAATTTCAGCGCCCCGGAGAAGCATTATTTCATGGATTGCTGTTGGTTGGTTAGCGTTTGTGGCTGCTGCGGGTGGCTTTTTTACCATGATTTTGAGATTTTTCTTTCCCAATGTCCTTTTTGAGCCAGTACAAACTTTTCGCGCAGGCTTTCCGGATGATTATACTATAGGGGAAGTTGACTTAAGGTGGAAAGAAAAATTCGGTGTTTGGATGGTTAGAAATGATGATGGCATTTATGCCCTATCTACTGTTTGCACACATCTTGGTTGCACACCAAATTGGCAACCATCTGGCCAAAAGTTTAAATGCCCATGTCATGGAAGTGGTTTCAGGATCACAGGGATACATTTTGAAGGCCCAGCTCCAAGACCACTTGAGAGGTATAAGATAACTCTTGCTGATAATGGTGAAATCATTGTTGATAAAACTCAAAAATATCAAGAAGAAAAAGGCCAATGGAACGATCCTGAAGCCTTTTTGAAAGTTTAATATTTATGTCAGAAAAAAAATCTATTTTAGAAAAAATTAGCGAAGGTCAGGTATGGAAATCTATTTTCCGTGGTGGTGGTGTTCCAACTACACGAAGACAAAGAATGATGGTTGTTTTAAATTCTGTGTTTTTGCACCTTCACCCTGTGAGACTTCCCAAGCATGCGGTTAAGTTAAAATTTACCTGGTGCATGGGGGGTTTGTCCTTTTTCCTTTTTCTCATCCTAACCATTTCAGGAATACTTTTAATGTTTTATTATAGGCCCACGATTGAGTACGCTTACACCGATATCATTGATTTAACTGAGCAAGTTCCGTTCGGCATTATGAGGGAGATTCATCGCTGGGGTGCCCATGCTATGGTAATTGCTGTTTGGCTACATATGTTTCGTGTATTTATGACAGGTTCATACAAACCGCCAAGAGAATTCAACTGGTCTGTTGGGGTTATTTTGCTAGTACTCACACTCTTATTAAGCTTTACTGGCTATTTGCTTCCATGGGATCAGCTAGCAATATGGGCAATTGCTGTAGGCTCTAACATGGCTGGCGCTACTCCTTTTTTAGGATCAGAGGGCCCTGGGGCATCATTACTTGCAATAGGCGACGTTAACTTTATTACCAAAGCTAGCGATGCAAGATTCGGTTTGATTGGTGGCAGGTTTCTTGGAGAGGCTACTTTATTGAGATTTTATGTTTTACACTGTATTGGATTGCCTTTTATTATTATGATATTTATGGCAGTACATTTTTGGAGAATTAGAAAGGATGGTGGAATCTCAACACCAGTTTAACCTATGGAAGGCTTCAAATCATTAATTAATTATATTTCTAATCCGACAATATTGTTTACTGCAATTTTAGTTGGCTTTCCTTTTGTTTTTCCGCCTAATGATTGGTTTTATAATGTTAACAAAAAATTGAAAATAGATAAGCTATGGACTAAAAAAGGTTTGTTTGTAATGGTAGCTATTACCATTGTGTTTTTTGTTTTTGGTTTGGGTGATAGCGATTTTAGATCCATTGTCTTAAAGCCAGACAACGTACCAATATCAGGGTTAATCATACTTTTAATATTTTTTACTTGGTTAAGTATGAGCCAAGCTTATGAGAATGATAAGTTAATGGATGAGGGCAAACCCGTTGATGAGTATTATGAGGCACCTAATGATAAAGTACTTGTATGGCCAGATCTGGTCTACGTAGAATTGATATCTTTGGTTCTGTTTTCTGCATTTATGCTCATATGGTCCATCGGATTACCAGCACCTATTGAGCAACCTGCGAATCCATCTGAATCTCCCAATCCAGCAAAAGCACCTTGGTATTTTTTAGGTCTACAGGAAATGTTAGTATATTACGATCCATGGTATGCTGGTGTTGTTTTGCCATCCTTGATCATCGTAGGCTTAATGGCTATACCTTACATTGATAGGGATCCTAATGGTTCAGGTTTTTACAGCTATAAGAATAGAAAACTATCTGCATCAATATATCTATTTGGATGGCTTGTACTATGGAATGTTCTAATTGTAATTGGCACATTTTTAAGAGGTCCTAATTGGGGATTTTTCGGACCCTTTGAATATTGGGACTCCCACAGACTTGAAGCCTTAACTAACGTGAATTTGTCAGAATTGTTCTATGTTAAATGGTTAGCTATGGGATTGCCTTCAAACATCTTATTACGTGAAGCCCCTGGCCTTATAATTATGTTCATCATCTTAGGTGTTTTACCTGTTTTGCTTGCAAAAACTCTTTTGAAAAAATTCTATGATGAACTAGGGTATTCTCGATATGCAATCTTTGTATCATTGATGATATTAGGAGTTTTGTTGCCTGTTAAAATGTACTTGAGATGGTTCTTTAATTTGAAATATGTAATCTCAATGCCTGAGTATTTCTTTAATTTTTAATGGATAATTATTAATGGTTTCAGATCAGCAAGAACGATATTATAATATTTTCAAACTAAATAAATGGTTTGCTATATCCAGTATTCTTTTCACCGCATTTTGGATACTGACCTTTGCAGATGACTACAATAGACCTTGGAAAAAATATCAGATTGAATTTCGTAAAATGGAGATAGAAAAAGTCAGGAATGAAATATCCACTAAGCAAGAAGCTCTTGAAGGAAATGAAGATTATCAACTATTGCTTGCACAATTAGATTTGAAACAAGATGAGTTCAATAAACAACAAGATAGAGTAGATGTTATAAATGAAGAACTAGAAAGCATCAGAGGGGCTGTTTATTCTTCCAATCAAAATTATCAATTTTCTAAGGCAGATTTTGATGCAGTGAAATACCAATTAGAGGATGCCAGATTTAAAAAACAAAATACTGAAAAGCTTGAAAAACAGCTAAAACAACTTGATATCAAAACAAAGAAAGCATTTCTTATTTCAGAATCTTATCAACTTCAAGTTGATAGTTTAGAATCGATTACTAGAGATTTGAATGCTTCTATTAAAAAAACGAATGACGAGTTATTTGTCCTTACTAAAGATAGAGACCTTCTAGAGCGTCAGCTATCCAAGTTAGACCCCGAAGCTATGTCACTTTCAAACAAGGTTGCTAACATAGTACGAGATCTGCCTGTAATTGACTTTATTGACCCTTACTATGAAGTAAAACAAGTAGTTGTAAATGATCTCAAAGAAGACCTTATTTACATGGGAATGCCTAAAGTTGATAGATGTATGACTTGCCATGTTGGCATCGACAAAGCTGGCTATGAGGATGCACCACAGCCCTACACAACGCATCCACGTTTGGATGAGTTTGCTGGTGGCAGCTCTCCCCATCCGATGAGTGAATATGGTTGTACAAGTTGTCATGGTGGAAGAGGAAGAGGAACAGATTTTATTTCATCCGGTCATATGCCACGAGATGAAAAACAAAAGAAGGAATGGAAGAAGAAATACAATTGGGACTATTTGCATTACTGGGAGAATAAAATGCTGCCTGTTCAGTATACTGAAGCAGGTTGTTTCAAATGTCATGGTGATAACATGCCTGTCAAGGGAGCTCCCGTTTTGAGTCTTGGCATGTCAACATTTGAGAAAGCTGGATGTTATTCATGCCATCAAATGGATAGATGGGCAGACGCTCCAAAACCAGGACCAAGTTTATATAAAATGGCTTCAAAGACCGATCGCGATTGGACATATCGTTGGATTATGGAGCCAAGAGCATTTAGGCATAATACTTGGATGCCTCATTTCTTTAAAAAAGGAAATAACAGTAGCCCTGAAGATATTTTGAGGTCAGAGCAAGAATCTCTTGCAATGATTGAATATTTATATGAAAAATCTGAAGATTATGAACAGGTAGATAAACCTTATTCGGGTGACCCTGAAAATGGCGAACTTCTTGTATCATCTTATGGATGTATGGGTTGTCACCAAATACAACCAGAGCAAGACCCTGAATACGTACCTTCTATGCAGAATATACGATTAGAGCAAGGGCCTAACTTGATAGGTTTGGGTTCTAAGACCAATGAAAAATGGTTATTCAATTGGCTTAAAAATCCTTACAGTTACCACCCTGGCACTAAAATGCCAAATATGAGATTGTCAGATAAGGAAGCAAGTGATATTGTTGCTTATCTTATCCAAGGAAAGACTACAGAGTTTGATGAAATTCCTGTCCCTGGCGTAGATCAAGAAATTCTTAACGAAATTACAAGCGACTTTTTATCTCAGCTAAACTCTACCTCACAAGTAGCTCAAAAGTTAGAGTCAATGTCTGTTGAAGAAAAATTATCATATTCAGGCAAGAATTTGATCGGTCATTATGGTTGCTATTCTTGTCACAACATTCAAGGGTTTGAAGATGCAAAGCCAATAGGAATTGCTCTCAATCATGAGGGAAGTAAACTTATTTCGAAACTTGACTTTGGATTTTGGCATGATGAAATACCTCACACCAAATGGGACTGGTTCTACAACAAGATAAACGAACCTGAGAAATTTGATTTGATTCCTAATGAAGATGGCAGTGTTTCTGTCAAAGAATTAAAACCACTAGAGAAATCTAGGATGCCTTGGTACGGCCTTGAGGATAAAGAGATTACATCATTAGTTACGTTAATTATGGGTCTAGTCAAAGACGAAATACCTCCAACAAAACTTCCCGAAAAGACTCCTCAGTATCTAGCTGTAACCAAGGGTGAGCAGTTCATTCACACTAACAATTGTTTAGGTTGTCATAAATTAGATGATGAAGGTGGGGCGATTTGGCCAGCCACTGCTGATTGGCTTAGAGAGGTCGCTGATAATACCAATGCTGAAGACATGAGCTTAGTGCAAAGCTTTAGCCCTCCATTGTTAAACACCCAAGGTAGAAAAACTCAGCCACAATGGCTATTGAATTGGTTCAAAAATGTCTCTATGATTAGGCCTCATCTTCAAGTTCGTATGCCTAGTTTTGATTACACTGACGAAGAATGGAATGATCTGATTTCATATTTCCAACAAAAAGACAATCTTGATTTAATATATGAGGATCCTCATAATTTTACCTTAAACTCATCGTCATTTAAAGCTGGAGAAAGAATAGCTGAGATGGGTGCATGTATTAATTGCCATTTTTATGGTGCAGAAAAGCCCAAACAAGACGCTTTAACTTGGGCACCGAATCTAGTTTTAACTAAAGAACGTTTAAGGCCAGAGTGGCTAGTTGAATGGTTCATAAATCCTCAAGATGTAATGCCTGGAACTAAGATGCCAGCCCCTTATATACCTACCGAAGAACCTCAAAATTCTATAAGAGAAGTATGGGGAAGTGATGTGGCTAAGATTAGTAGAGATAGTACCAAATTATACAAGTCTTTAATTGATTGGATGTGGGGCATGGAAGGCCGCAAGGATGTGTCAAGTATTGTCAAAAGACACTTGAACTCACAAGGATATGGTTTTATCATTGAAGAAGAGGATGATTGGGGAGATGAATGGTAAAGAAGGAATCACTTTATTTCCGAGATAGCTGTTTTAAGTTAAATAATTTTCCTAATTTAGTTACCAAGCATACAAGATTTTTTTAAAAGGAGTAATATAAATGAACAAACTATTAAGTTCTATTACATTAAGTTTTATTGTGACCGGGGGATTGATCGCAGGAGAGATCACAGGCGTTGTAAAATATATTGGTAAACCACCAAAAGCCAAAAGACTAAGAATGGATGCTGATCCAGTTTGTGCTGCATCACACCAGGAAGCTGCAAAAGCGGAAACTTTCATTGTTGATGCAAAGGGAAATCTTGCAAATGTGATTGTTTATCTCAAAGGGGTAAAATATTCTGGTAATACCCCTACACAACCAGTAGAGCTCGATCAAGCAGGTTGTGTATATTCACCTCATGTCATGGGCGTGATGGCTGGTCAACCAGTAAAAATTTTAAACAGTGATGCAACCATGCATAACATTCATGGCCTACCAAAGATAAATAGAGAATTCAATTTTGGTATGCCCAAAACTTTAAAAGAAAAGACCATATCTTTTGACAAATCTGAAGACGTTTTTGTGGTAAAATGTGATGTTCATCCATGGATGAAAAGCTTTACTCAAGTTTTTGATCATCCTTACTTTGCTGTTACGGGTACTGATGGAAAATTTTCCATTCCAAATGTACCTGATGGAACATATGAAGCCATAGCATGGCAAGAAAGATTTGGAAGCAAGAGAACCCTATCACAACAAGTGACAGTAAAGGGTGGTTCTGCAACATTAAACTTTAATTTCGAACGCCCTAAGAAGAAATAAGTTTACAGGTTCTAATTAAGGGATTTACATTTAAATGAGCGATAATCACACAAAAGAAACTTTTTTTACCAAGTATATTTGGTCAATTGATCATAAGGTAATTGGCATTCAGTATGGCATTACTGCCCTTCTTTGGCTATTAGTTGGTTTTGGTTTAATGATGGTAATGAGATATCAGCTTGCTTATCCAGATACCCAAATTCCTTTTATTGGATGGATTTTTGGTGAAGATAAGTTGCTTTTACCAGAAAAGTACAATTCATTGGGCGCAATGCACGGAACCATAATGATATTTTTAGGTGTGGTTCCCTTAGCATTTGGTGCTTTTGGCAACTATCTAGTTCCGTTGCAGATTGGTGCAATTGATATGGCTTTCCCAAGACTGAATGCGGCATCTTACTGGACATATTTTTTAGGTTCAATTATAATGGTAGTTGGATTTTTTGTCCCTGGCGGTGCAGCAAACTCTGGATGGACCTCATACCCTCCTTTAGCTGATGTTGCTACTGCTGGTCAAACTGTTTGGTTGTTAGGTATGGTAATGTTAATCACTTCATCCCTGCTTGGATCAGTAAATATAATGGTCACTGTAATTCAACTGAGGGCTGAAGGGATGACTTGGTTCAGATTGCCAATTTTTGTCTGGACTCAGTTTATAACGGCTTTTTTATTATTGCTTGCATTTCCGCCTCTTGAAGCTGCAGGAATACTACAATTGATGGATCGCTTAGCTGGTACCAGCTTTTTTCTTCCAACAGGTTTAGTGGTATCTGGCGAGGTCCTTACCAATGCTGGTGGAGGTAGTCCGTTATTATGGCAACACCTTTTTTGGTTTTTGGCTCACCCTGAAGTATATGTTTTAATTCTTCCTGCTTTTGGAATTATATCTGAAATAATTGCTAACAATACTAGAAAGCCACTTAGCGGCTATAAATCTTTGGTATATGCGATGACTTTCCTTGGCTTTATGTCATTTGTTGTTTGGGCCCATCACATGTATCTAACAGGTATGGGAACAACTATGGGAGCATTTTTTCAAACTACTACGATGATCATCTCTATTCCGTCGGTAGTGATATTAACAGCATTATTGCTTTCTTTGTGGGGAGGTTCGATTCGCTTTAATACCCCTATGTTATTTGCTCTTGCTTTCTTGCCCATGTTTGGAATTGGTGGTTTAACAGGTTTGCCGCTTGGTTTAGCTGCAGCGGATATTCATCTTCATGATACTTATTATGTGATTGGACATTTTCATTATGTTGTTGCGCCTGGAACCTTATTTGCATTATTTGCAGGAGTTTACTTTTGGTTTCCTAAAGTAACTGGTAAAAGCTTGAATGAATCTTTGGGCAAATTACATTTTTATTTTTCTTTTATTTTTATGAATGGGGTCTTTATGCCAATGTTCATTCAGGGCCTAGCTGGTGTATCAAGAAGACTTGCTGACGGCGGGCAAGCTTATGCGCACGCTGCTGATGTGATTTATTTGAATGAAATAATGTCTTGGTCCGCATGGTTATTAGGCATGGCTCAATTATTTTTTATTGCTAATGTTGTTTTAACATTATTTAAAGCTAGAACTGGCGAGATTAACCCATGGAACGCTACAACAATAGATTGGACCGAAACCACATCTCCTCCATTGGGTCATGGTAATTTTGAAAAAATTCCCGTTGTATATAGAGGGCCATATGAATACAGCGTGCCAGGATCTAAGATAGACTTTACCCCTCAAACTGAGAAAGGTTGAAGATGGAAATTCCCTACGGTGTAAAAGAACGTCCTGATACAGGATTAAATAATGCAAAATTAGGGATTTGGCTGTTTCTAGCATCCGAAGTAATGCTATTTGGTGGTCTATTTTCTGCATATATTTTTTTAAGAACTGGTGTTGATGACTGGCCAATGGGGTCCAAATATCTGGATGTAAAAATGGCTACATTAAATACTCTTTTCCTCATTACCTCTTCTGTCACCATGGTGATGAGTTGGGCTTCTTTAAAACTCAATGATTTTAAAAAATTCAAATTATATGCTGGATCAACTTTACTTTTAGCCTTTGGATTTCTAGTTATTAAGTATTTTGAATATTCCTCAAAATTCAGTTATTCTTATTATCCCAGCACTGACAATTTTTTGGGGATATACTTTACAATGACAGGCCTCCATGTTATTCACGTTATTGGTGGAATAGCAGTGATTGCTTTTCTCTTGTTTCCTGGCGCTAAAATGTGGGAAACTGACCCTGAGAGGTTTACTAGCAGAATAGAGGTAACAGGCCTTTATTGGCATTTTGTTGACTTAGTCTGGATTTTTTTATTTCCAGTATTGTATTTATTATAGAAAAATGAGCATAATATGAAACCCGAAGAAGTAAAACATCACGTTAAAATTTATATCAATGTCTTTGTAGCATTGCTGTTTTTAACCGTAGTTACTGTAGGTATATCTTATATTGATATAGGCGTGGGCCCAGGTATAGCACTAGGTCTATTAGTTGCTAGCGTCAAAGGTTCCCTTGTTGCTTGTTATTTTATGCATTTGATTGATGAAAAAAAGACAATATTATGGACCTTATTTGCCACAGTAATATCCTTCATGATATTAATATTTGTTCCTTTAAGTACAATGTTTTCTAACGCAGGTTATTGATTTATGTCTTTAAAGTCGTTCCACATTTTTTTCATTATAGTTTGCGCATTACTTATGATCTTTGTTAGTAATTGGGCACTGAGCGAATCAATTCCCATGTTTATTGTTTCAGTGGTTTCATTTTTTATTCTTATCTACTATGGTTATACCACATTTCAAAAATTAAAGGCTTTACCCAAATGAAGTTTCGTTTAGTAGCATTTATCTTAGTTCTAGCAATAATTCAACCTGAGGCCCTACAAGCCTGCGCAACATGCTTTGGCGATCCTGATGCGCTGGCTACAAAAGGAATGAATAAAGCTATTGCTGCTATGCTTGGTGTAACAGGGGGCGTTCTAGGGGGTTTTGGTTCATTAATTTTTGTTCTAAGACAGCGAGCTAAAAAATATTCTGATAAAATCCAATTAAACCAAACAAATGAAAAAGAATAGTCTTATATGTTAGAAGTTTTAAGAAAACTTGGTCTTCCATCAGTATCTGCCTCTACACAAGGACCAGCTATTGATAATATTATTTCAATGGTACACTGGCTAATGCTTGTTTTGTTTGTTGGTTGGGGTATTTTCTTTATTTATACATTACTCAGATTTAGAGAGTCAAAGAATCCAAAAGCTGACTATGGAGGTATAAAAAATCATTATTCATCTTATGCTGAAGCAGGGGTGGCATTAATTGAAATTGCACTTCTATTTGGTTTTGCATTTCCTATTTGGGCTAGTAGAATAAATGATGTTCCTCAAGGCCCAGATACTGTACAAATTAGAGTAATTGGACAGCAATTTGCTTGGAATATCCACTATCCAGGTGACGATGGAGTTTTTGGTAAAACAGATGTTAATTTGGTCAATGAGCAAGACAATCCAATTGGCATTGATAGATCAGATGATTTTGCTAAAGATGACATTTGGACCATCAATCAATTGCATATACCAGTTAACACACCTGTAAACATTCTTCTTTCAACTAAGGATGTGATTCATAATTTTAAATTGCCAGAACTTCGAGTTTCTCAAGACGCAATATCAGGAATGCAAATTCCCGTTTGGTTTGAAGCTACGATGACAAGCGAGGAATTTCTTGAGCAAAGCGTTGGAACTGGTAGAGAAGGCAAAGGATTTCAAATTGCATGCGCCCAGCTATGTGGCCTTGGACATTCTAAAATGGTTGGATACATGACTGTTCACGACGATGAAGGTTATGCTAATTGGCTTGAAGAGCAAAAAGAATATTTGCTTGAAGAGGATGAAGATGATTGGGGCGATGACGAATGGTAGTTTTCGCTATTATATAAACCTGCTCTTCCTTCTGACGTTATTACATCTTTAATTATGATTTTGACAAGTGACTCATTTTTAAGAAAATTCTCTAAAATTGTAGTTTTGTGTACACTATTTTTAATCTTTTTAGGTGCTTTAATAAAAAGTCATGAAGTTGGTCTCTCTGTTCCCGATTGGCCCTCAAGCTATGGATATAACATGTTCACATTTCCTATCTCTCAATGGGTTGGAGGTATTTTTTATGAACATGGTCATCGATTATTTGCAACGATAGTAGGTTTTTTAACTCTGTCCCAGTCATTGCTTATTGCATTCTCAAATCAACCATTTTGGTTGAAAAAAACCGCTTTTTTGGCACTTTTTCTTGTAATTCTTCAAGGAATGCTTGGCGGTATTACCGTACTTTTTTATCTCCCTCCAATAGTTTCTATGGCGCATGGAGTTCTAGCGCAAACTTTTTTTGTAGTAACCATATTTATAGCCTATTCATTGTCTAATGCACGTTCTAATAAAAATGGTGATAATTACAGTAAAGAATTAAAAAGTAATGCTCTTTTATTTTGTGGTTTAATATATATGCAACTTATTCTTGGTGCACTAATGAGGCATACTGCTTCTGGTCTAGCAATCCCAGATTTTCCCACAATGGGCGGTCAGTGGCTGCCAACTTTTTCGGACAAAATGATGAACAATATAAATGTTATCCTTTTCGAAAACGACTTAGACATTGTTATTCGAGCACAATCTTTGATTCATTTTTTGCATAGGTTGGGAGCAGTTGTTGTATCATCATTCCTGATATATTTTTTTGTATATTATAGAAGTTATTTTAATCATGATAGGTTGAGTTCAAAAATTTTTAATTTGATTATATTTGTTATCGCAATACAAGTTGCATTGGGTGTCTCAACCGTAATGTCACAAAAAGCACCATTCATTGCAAGTTTTCATGTTGTAACTGGAGCTGCATTGCTTGGCCTGAGTGTCCTGCTATATTTGAATTTAATTCCTAACGAATTAAGACGTAGAGCATTATGAAGTTAAGCAAACCTACTGCCATTTCTTTATCAAGTAAAATTGCTGAACTAAGTAAACTTAATATTTTGTCACTAGTTCTCGTAGCGACTTTTTTAGGCTTTTATTTAGGTAGTAATGGAGAAATGGAATACAACAAGCTGCTTATAACCTTATTAGGAACAGCGCTTACTGCAGCTGGCTCAGGCTCTCTTAATCACTACCTGGAAAGAGATGCAGATAAAAAAATGGATCGTACTCGCAATAGGCCTCTGCCCTCTGGAACCTTAACACCTTTATTCGCTGTTTTATATGGTATGGCATTGGTTGTTATTGGAAGTGTTACGCTTGCATATTTTGTCAATTTATTGACTGGTTTTTTATCCTTATTAACCGCTTTCTTGTATATAGTAGTCTATACACCATTAAAAAAAATTACTTGGCTAAATACATCTATTGGTTCGATTCCAGGTGCAATACCTATCATTGGAGGATGGACAGCTGCTAGCAATAGTATCAGTCCTATGGCATTGGTTTTGTTTGGTATTATGTATCTATGGCAGCATCCTCACTTTTACGCTATTGCTTGGCTTTGCAAGAATGACTACGCTAAAGCTAATTTTAAAATGCTGCCTGTAATTGAGGAATCTGGATCGCGAACTATGAGACAGATATTTTGGCATCTTCTTTTAATGATACCTCTAAGCTTTCTGCCTGTCATTCAAGGTAATCTTGGTATCATTTATTTAGTTGGTGTAACAATAATAACATTTATCTTTTTTCTATCTGCATTGCCTTTAGCAAAAGATAGATCTAACAAAAGTGCATTACTTTTATTAAAAGCATCTGTTTTATATTTACCAGTATTACTGTTTATAATAATCATCGATAAAGGATTAGGGTCATGAGTAGAAAAATTAGATTTACTATTTATGGTATAGTTGCACTATTTATCGCAGGAACATATTTCCTTAACGAATCTGAATCGTTTGCAAAGCTTCCTGTAATTGGAAAAGTTCCTAGCTTTACACTTATAGACAGTGAGAATAAAAATATTACCAAAGAAGATTTAATTGACAAAGTTTGGGTCGCTGATTTTATTTTTACCACTTGTCAAGGAGCATGTCCAGTTATGACTGGCAATATGAATATTTTGCATAAATCTTTTAAATCAAATAATGAGGTTAGAACAGTTTCAATCTCAGTATATCCTGAATATGACACACCGGAAGTATTGACTAATTATGCTTCACAATACGATGCTAATATAGATAAATGGCATTTTCTCACAGGGCCTGAAGAATCCATAAAAAAAATAATCAAAGATGGCTTTAAAATTGGAGACTATGAAGATATCATCTTTCATAGTGAAAAATTTGCATTAGTTGATAGAAATGGCAATATCAGAGGTTATTACAATGGAATGAAAACTGAAGAGATGTCACAATTAAAAAAAGATATTAAAAAGTTATTATCTGAGAAAGCATGAACAATAACGATAGTTTTTGGCTGAGAATAATCTATGTTATTTCAATAGTTATCTCAGGTGCCGTTGCTTTTTTAATTTTGGGGCCACGACCTGAGGGGATTGAAGGTTCTCTTGATGTTTCGAGCTTACCCTTAGTTAATGCTTCACTAAATCTTGTTACAACAGTCCTTTTGATCCTCGGTCTTTTCCTAATTTTAAATAAAAAAAGAGCACTACACAAAAATGTAATGCTGACCTCATTTGGTACTTCTGCAGCATTTTTAGTTAGTTATATTATATATCATTGGTTCAAATCTGGACCAAAAAAATATATTGGAGAATACCCCGAAATATATTTCTTCATTCTAATAACTCATATTATTCTAGCCGCTATAATTATACCCTTGGCTTTGATTACACTCTATAGAGGTTGGACAAATAGCCTTCCAAAGCACAAGAAAATAGCTCGAATAACTATGCCAATTTGGCTTTATGTTTCTGTTACAGGTGTAGTAATTTATGTAATGTTGTACTAGAAATAGTTTATTCATTACATTTCAAATAATATTATCAATTAATTAGAGAATAGTATGTCTAAAAAATCTTCCTATAATGCAAACGATGTTGCCAATTATTTAACTGAAGCACCGGATTTTATTAATCTTTATATATCTGATCTTGAGAAACAAATATCAAATTTATCAAATATAGGATTAGCACTATCTAAAGAAAAAGATATGTCAAAACTATTAGAAATGATTCTACTAGAGGCTAAAAGGATTGCTAATTCGGATGGAGGAACTTTATACATGATGACGGATGACCAGAGACTGCGTTTCGAAATCATGATGACCGATTCCTTAGATTTTCATATGGGGGGTACATCAGGAAAAGATATTCCTTTTTATCCCATTAAATTATACACAGATGATGGAAAACCTAATGAAACAATGATAGCTGCCTTTGTTGCTTTGACTGGCCAAACAGTGAATATTAAGGATGCTTATGAGGCAAAAGGATTTGACTTTTCAGGAACAAAAATGTTTGATGAAAAAACTGGATATAGGTCAAAGTCGTTTTTAACAGTGCCATTAAAAAATCACGAAGATGAAATCATTGGAGTTTTGCAATTATTAAATGCACAATCTAGTGAAAAAGAAAAAATAATTTCCTTTTCCAAGAAAGTACAAGAAATGGTAGAAGCCCTGGCAAGTCAGGCAGCTGTCGCAATTACTAATAAAAATCTAATTAAAGATTTAGAAGCTCTATTCGAATCATTTATCAAATTAATCGCTTCAGCTATTGATGAAAAATCCCCATACACAGGTGGGCATTGTGCAAGAGTCCCAGAAATAACCATGATGCTAGCTGATGCTGTCCACAATACCGATTATGGCCCCTTTGCTAAGACAAAATTTAGTGAAAAGGAATTATATGAACTGAAAATTGCAGCATGGCTACATGATTGTGGTAAAGTCGCTACTCCTGAGTTTGTGGTTGATAAATCAACCAAGCTTGAAACCATCTATGATAGAATCAATGAGGTCAGAACAAGATTTGTCGTTCTCCATAGAGATGCTGAGATAGAAAAATTGAACAAAGAACTAAAAATTGAAAGAAATGAATCCTTATCTTTTGATCAAAAGCAACAAGAAATAAAAAAGCTTAACGATGAGTTTAAAAAGACCATCGAACAGCTTAAAGTTGATGAAAACTTTGTAAAAGAATCGAATATTGGGGGCGAGTTCATGTCGCCAGATAAAAAAGACAGAATTAATGAAATTTCTAGATATCAATGGCAGCCCAACGGAGAGATGAAAAATTTTTTATCTGAAGATGAGGTGTATAATTTATCTATAGCGAGAGGAACATTAACTGCAGAAGAGAGAAAAGTGATTAACGATCATATTGTAGTAACCATTAAAATGTTAGAGGAATTGCCCTATCCTAAGCATTTAAAGAACGTTCCAGAATTTGCTGGCGGCCATCATGAAAAACTGGATGGAACAGGATATCCAAAAGGGTTGACTAAAGATGAAATGTCAGTTCAAGCAAGAATAATGGCAATTGCAGATATTTTTGAAGCCTTGACTGCAAGGGATCGCCCATATAAGAAAGGCAAAACTTTAAGTCAGGCTATGAGAATACTAGGATTCATGAAGGATGATGCTCATATAGATGTTGATCTATTTGATATTTTTGTTAAGGAAAAAATATATCTAAAATATGCTGATGGTTTTCTTGAGCCTGAGCAAATTGATGAAGTCAAAATCTAAATAATTTTTACATGACTCCTGAAATTATATTTGTCATATGTCTGGTTCTTGTGGCATTTATTTTATTTATTTCTGAAAGATTTAGCATTGATGTTGTAGCCCTATCTCTACTGAGTGTTCTATTTTTTGGAGGTTTTTTAACGATCGATGAAGCGCTAGCAGGGTTTTCAAATCCGGCTGTAATCACGATCGCTTTACTATTTGTTTTAAGCCATGCTCTGCAGAAAACTAGAATTCTAGAATATTTAATTGTTCGAATCAATAAGATTGTTTCCAAATCAAAAAATCTTGGCCTTGGTGTGTATTTGCTGACAATTAGTATTGCAAGTGCGCTCATGAACAATACCGCAATTGTGGCGATATTTATGCCTGTTACGATTAGAATAGCACATCAATATCATCTTAGCCCATCTAAATTATTAATACCTCTCAGTTATGCAGCGATTATGGGTGGCACACTTACATTAGTTGGAACTTCTACCAATCTAATTGTTAATTCAATATATATCAATTCTGGCAATGAACCGTTAGGTATGTTTGAGTTTGCAAAATATGGATGGATAGCCCTAATCATAGCCTTGATATATATTTTAGCAGTAGCACCAAGAATTTTACCATCAAGAACAGTTACTTCAAGCTTGACCCAAAGTTATCATATGGCTGGGTATCTAACAGAAATGAAAATTTCGGAGGATTCTCCATTAGTTGGCTCAACATGTTTTAAGAGGAATGTTAATCAAAATTATGATGTTATCATATTGGACATTCAGCGTCAAGGTAGGTTAATTACATATAATATTGGACAGGAGGTTCTTGAAGCTGGCGATATTCTTTTTGTTAAAGGAAGTTTAGAGAGTTTTTTGAGAATGAAGGAAGTTGAGAAGACCACACTATTAACTGACGAAAAACTTACGCAAAATGAGTTAGAGCAAGAAGATAATATCTTAGTTGAATGTATGGTTACCGATAGATCATCAATTGTTGGCAATACATTGATAGATTCAAATTTTAGAAAGAGATTTGGTGCATTTATTTTAGCAATTAGAAGAGAAGGAGCAATAATAAGAAAAAAGATCGCGCATGTTGTTATTCATACTTATGATGCGCTATTGATTTATGGAAAGAGAAAACAGCTGCAGCAAATGGCTGCAAGCGGTGAGTTTATTCTAATGGGTGAAGTTACAGCGGATCTATTAAAAGTAAAATTATGGTGGTCAAGTATACTGCTAACAATAGTAACAATAATTTTAGCTGCTTTTGGAATTCTACCCATAATTAAAGGAGCTTTATTTAGCTGCGTGATCTTGTTACTGCTGAAAGTTATTACGCCCAATGAGGCTTATCAAGCTATACATTGGCAAGTCATTATATTAATTGCAGCTTTAATACCATTAGGAACAGTTATACAGTCCACAGGAACTGCAGACTATATTGGGGACAGTATTTCAACTTTAGTGAGTGGGTACGAAAGAAAGGTTCAGCCCTATATCTTATTAGGTATTATTTATGGGGTTACTATGATCTTAAC
>CACBUT010000013.1:0-32552 GCA_902542445.1 uncultured Fidelibacterota bacterium
TTGTGCCATGAAAAATCGTTGCGGGTGTTTTTAAAGATTTAATGAATTCCCAAAATTGTATTTGATCTGATGAACCTATAGAAACGCTAATAGATGAATTTGATTTTTCAGATAAGTAATCTGTGAACTTTCTTGCTAGTCCTTCATGCATAGCAGAAATAAATCTTAGTTGTTCACGTGATATTAGAAAAGGGTGTTTGAAATCATAACCAGAGATTCTTTTTGAATCAGCTTTATCTTTAGGAGCTGTAGCATTCATGAGAGCGCTCATCTCTTCTTTGGATACGACCTTTGACACTATTGAATCATCAATTTAGTAAACACAACACTATCAATCAAACCGACACAAGGATCAGACTCTGAATGTAGGACTGTTAAGTTCATAAAATCTTCGATCATTGATTTGAAATAGATAGACTGATTTTTTTGAAATTCCATATCTAAAACATCATCTAAGGTCTTAGCTCGTAGATCGCTTATAATTTTTTCATGAATCCAATGATCTATCTCATCCAACTCTTTTATAGTAGCCTTATTTAAAACTTGAATTGCAATTGAAGCCACAATATACCTACGACCGTTGGTATCTTTGATATTAACCGTTACATCATTGATGCTCTTAGTTCTTTCAGATAGATAAAATACTCGGTGGAACAGGTGAAGTTGATGAAGAAAAAACCAAATTAACAGATATAGAAAAGAATATCCTTACAAAAGTAGCAAATCAATTTTCTACTGAATTGTCAAAAGCTTGGCTACCGTTAAGAGAAGTCCAATCTGAGCTTTCCAACTTTGAATCAGATCCAGAATCTGTTCGAATAGCACAACAATTAGATCCTGTTGTGACGGTAAATATCAAAGTAAAAATGGATGATGAGGATAGTAAAATAACCTTATGCTATCCATATGACTGGATTCAGAACATTCTAGCCTCACCGGCTGCAAAAAATAAGGTTATTTCTACAGAGAAGTCATCAAGTGATGATGAAAAAGCTACTATGTCAGAAAATTTACAATTAGTAAAGGTCCCTATGAAGGCCAAGCTAGGAACTGCAAAGCTATCTTTTAAAAATATCATAGAATTGGAAGAAGGTGATCTTGTGATACTTGATAACAAAACACATGAAGAAATTGATATAGAAATGATAGATAAACTTTTATATACAGCATCGATAGGCGTATCAAACGGGAAGTATGCTTGTAAAATAAATAATGTAATCATCGGAGGTAAATAATGAGCAATTACGAAAATTTTAAAACACTTTTCGAAACAGGAGTTGAGAATACTAAAAGCGCTGTAATTGATAGCATAAAATCTGTTTTTTCGAAAGAAAATGTCACAATTGAATTAACTTTGAAAGATGAAGAAGCTAGCAAGGCCGCTCCTTCAGAATTAAAATTACCACTTTACAGCATCGAATTTTCAGAGCAAAATCATCATCAATTATTGATTGACACTGATTCAATTAAGTCGCTTTGTGCATTTGTAGATGGAGTTGAAGACGATGCTGAACTTAACGATGAAAGTGTTCAGAAAATTCAGGCTTCGCTTAACGAGATTCTTAAAGGGTCAAAACTTTCTAGCAATGATTTATCTCTGGCAGTTATCCAGGAATTGCCTCAATCTTTGAGTGAATTCAATGGTTTGAGTTCTAGCGTTGTCCTTGACATTGAGGGCTCCAAAATCAATCTAGTTTATTTTACTTCTGCGCTAGATTCAGATGATAAAGTCGATGTAGGAAACCCAGAGTTTTCTAATTTGACTGGCGATGGACCAAGTGGACCAACTCATAACATGCAAATGCTTATGGATGTTGAATTAGAGGTACAGGTTGAATTAGGCCGAAAGAAGATAAAAATCCAGGATGTCATGTCCCTTGGCAAAGGTTCTGTCTTAGAGCTTGATAAAAATGCAGGAGAACCATTGGAATTGTATATCAATGACACAAAATTAGCAGAGGGGGAAGTTGTGGTTGTAGAGGATCATTTCGGTATAAAAATTACACAGCTTATTTCACCAAATGAACGTATGAAGTCTTTAAGCTAAAATATTGAACTTGAAAGATTTAAACTTAAAGAAGGTTAAGTCATATAACCGAAATATCTTAATTGGAGCACTTCTTCTTTTAATTTTATCCATTGTTATTTCAGGTTCGATAAACAAAACTGAAGTATTGGATAAAAATATATCATCAGAACAAGAAAGCAACAAAAATTCTCGTCCTAATTACCCAACATTAATTGTTAGAGTTACTCTTTTAACTGCAATTGCAGGCTTATGCACTTATGTATTTGTAAAATATTACAGAAACAAGATTCAACCATTAAATGCTTCTGCGAATATTGAAATCTTGGGAAAGCATTATATCAGCACTAAACAGCATTTATTGATAGTAAGAATTGATAAAAGAAAAATGGTTTTAGGTGTTTCTGATAGTTCAATAAATTTTTTAACTGAATTAGATTCCTCAAATGAACCAGAGAAGGCAAAGTCAAAGCCTAGGCAGTTCAAAGATGTTTTAAATAAACTAGATCCTAATTAGAATGAAAAAAATACTATTCATAATACCTGTTATCTCATTATGCCTATTTACAGACAATATGCTTTTTGGGCAAACACCTCTTCCTAAAATTACTATAGGTGTTGATGAAGCTCAAAACCCTCAAGATTTTGGTCTAACAATACAGATATTATTCTTAATCACAATTTTATCTTTAGCGCCATCAATTCTGATTATGATGACATCTTTTACACGATTGCTTATTGTTTTTAATTTTATCCGCTCAGCATTGGCAACTCAGGCTGTTCCGTCTAATCAAATCTTAATTGGACTGTCTTTATTCATATCGGTGTTCATTATGAAGCCAGTATTTTTAGAAATCAACGATACATCTTTACAGCCATATTTAAATGAACAGATTACCCAAGAGCAAGCTTTAGAAAATGCATCAGTTCCTATCAAATCTTTTATGCTTGATCACACGAGAGAAAAAGATTTGGAATTATTTATTGACCTGCAGGCAGATTCTGAACCATCCACCTTAAGTGAATTATCCATCTTTACTATAATTCCAGCTTTTATGATTAGTGAATTAAAAACAGCTTTTCAAATAGGATATTTATTGTACCTACCAATGCTTGCAATTGATATGATAGTAGCTAGCATTCTGCTTTCAATGGGCATGATGATGCTTCCACCCGTAATGATATCTTTACCTTTTAAATTATTAATTTTCGTACTTGTCGATGGATGGTACCTGATTGTAGAATCGATGGTTAAGAGTTTTTCCTAATGACAACCGATCTTGTAAGCTTTGTTAGTAGAGAAACTCTTTTTGTTGTCGCATATGTTTGTGCCCCAGTTCTAGGGATTGCACTGGTTGTTGGCTTAGCTGTAGGTATTTTTCAGGCTATAACCTCAATTCAAGAGATGACCCTTACATTTATCCCAAAGATCTTAGCTGTTGGTATTGTTTTATTAATTTTAACCAATTGGTTTTTAGACTTATTAGTCAATTATACAGAACTGATTTTTAGCGAAATAAGCAAAATGTAATTAAATGTTTGATCTCATTGATAATATTGAAACAATTCTTCCAGTTTATCTCTTAGTTTTTGTTCGATTGACAACAATGATGATTATAATGCCTATTTTCAGTCACGCTCTAATTAACAATAGATTTCGAAGTCTGATAGCTTTCTCTTTTGCTCTTATTATAGGTTCCTCTTTATCAAATTCAACTGATTTGAGCATTAATTCAATTTGGGAATTTGCACTTCTTGTTATTACCGAATCCTTACTTGGCTTTATACTAGGCTTTGGCACTAAGATTGTTTTTGAAGCATTTTCTGTAGCTGGATCGATGATTGGATTACAAATGGGTATTGCATATGCAAACATCATTGACCCAACCACAAGACAGCAGGTGCCAATTGTAAGTCAATTTTTAATGTTATTGGCTATATTATTTTTGTTTGCAACTGATGGACATTTATTTTTAATTGAGACTATGGTTAGGCATTTCGAAATAATTCCATTGGGATTAAATCAATTATCAGATCAAACTGGACAAGCGATTATTAGTGGTGGCTCTATGATGTTTTTGAAGGGTTTGCAATTTGCTGCACCCGCAATGATTATGCTTTTATTGATTGATACAGGAATTGGTTTTATGGCAAGAGTAATGCCTCAAATGAATATTTTTTTTGTTGCACTGCCTATTAAAATAGGTGTTGGAATTATAATGCTAATTTTTTCTGTTAACATTTTTCAATCCATGTTTGATGTGATATTCAATGACTTGACAATGATAACCAATGAACTTATTTCAAGTTTTAGGATCTAGTTAAATGGCTGAAGAGCAAGATAAAGGACAAAAAACAGAGAAGCCTACCCCGCGGAAAATACAAGAAGCAAGAAAGGAGGGAAATTATGCCAAAAGTACGGATGTTAACTCTGCAGCTGTTCTAATCTTTGGTATACTTTCACTAGCTTTTTTTGGCTCCGGTTTATTGTCAGCAATCGCAGGTTTATTTAATTCTACTTATATGAATCTTCATTTGACAAATGTGTCTGCAGATAATTATTCTACTCAGGTAACATCTGGATTTATAAATTTTTTTTTCATGTTATTTCCTATTCTTCTAGTAGTAATGTTAGGAGGTCTCATAGCAAATTTTGGGCAAGCTGGTTTTTTAATTAGCTCCAAAGCATTGCAACCAAAACTCTCTAAAATTAGCCCCCTCAAAGGCCTGAAGCGCATTTTTTCTATGCGTTCTATTGTTGAGCTCATCAAAGGGATTTTAAAGATTTTAATTGTTGGAGGTATTGCTTATACAGTCATCCTATCAACGGTAAATAGCTTGGACAATTTAATATTGTTGTTACCTCAATCCATTGTCAGTTTTTTTGGCGAGGTAATGCTTAAAATCACTCTTAGAATCGTAGTTTTTCTAAGTTTTGTTGCAATAGCGGATTATGCGTGGCAACGATACGATCATCAGAAGAAACTAATGATGACCAAACAAGAAATAAAAGATGAACAAAAGAGATATGAGGGTAATCCTGAAATTAAATCACGTATTAAATCAGTCCAGCAAAGTCTCAGTAGAAATCGTATGATTCAAGAAGTACCTGATGCAACTGTAGTGGTAACCAATCCTACTCACATAGCTGTTGCTTTAAAATACGAGCAAGGAAGTAAAGATTCTGCACCAAAAATTGTAGCGATGGGACAAAGAAAGATAGCTGAAAGAATAAGAGAAGTTGCTAGAGAAGCAGGTGTTCCAATAATTCAAAATAAGCCCTTGGCACGAAATTTGTTTAAATCTTTGAAGGTAGGCATGGAAATACCAGCGATTTTCTATCAAGCAGTTGCAGAAATTTTAGCGAAAGTTTTTACAATGAAAAAGAAAAGATAATAATATTAAATGGCACAGAACGAAAAACCGTTATTAAATAACCCACTTAACAATACTAGCAATATCATTGTTGCTGCTATTGTAATGATGATCATTGGCATCATGATCCTTCCTATGCCAACCTTCCTAATGGATGTTTTTCTTGTTATGAACATAACGGGAGCGTTAGTTATTCTTTTTGTTTCTATGTATGTGAATAAACCTCTTCAATTCTCGGTATTCCCTAGCGTTCTTCTTATCATAACTCTTTTTAGGTTATCATTGAATGTTGGAACCACTAGACTAATTTTAGGAAAAGGTTATGCTGGTGAAATAATTGAATCATTTGGTAGTTTTGTAGCGGGCGGTAATTATGTCGTTGGTATCGTAATTTTTTTAGTTTTAGTACTAATTAATTTCGTCGTTATCACTAAAGGTGCGGGAAGAATTGCAGAAGTCTCTGCAAGATTTACTCTAGATGCAATGCCAGGAAAGCAAATGGCTATTGATGCAGACCTTAATGCAGGGCTTATTGATGATGTAGAAGCCAAAGAAAGAAGGGAAATTATTTCCCAAGAAGCCAGCTTTCACGGCGCAATGGATGGAGCAAGTAAATTTGTCAGAGGGGATGCTGTAGCAGGCCTGATAATGACAGGCATTAACATTGTTGGCGGACTACTCATTGGTGTAGCGCAGATGGGGATGACCTTTTCAGCCGCAGCACAAAAATTTACTCTTTTAACTATTGGTGATGGTTTAGTTGCTCAATTACCAGCGCTCATTATTTCAACTGCTGCTGGTATTATTGTCACTAGAGCAACAGGTGATTCAGATTTTGGCGAAGACATACGTTCACAGATATCCAATCAACCCAGAGCAGTTATAGTATCTTCGGGCGTGCTAGGAATATTGGGCTTAGTACCAGGCTTACCTTTTTTACCATTTGCTATTATGGCTACAATTGTTGCTGTTGGTGGATTCCTATCTCAAAATGCTATAACAAAGAAAATAGAACTTGATAGTCAAGAAGATGCAGAAGAAGTGGAGGTTGAGGATGAAAAAATTGAAAGCTTTTTACATCCAGATCCTTTCGAAATTGAGATCGGTTATGGATTGATACCTTTGGTGGATGCAAGTCAAGGAGGAAATTTACTTGATCGTATTTCAACGATTAGAAAAAGCCTTGCTATTGAACTTGGAATGTTAATACCTCCGATTAGAATAAGGGACAATATTCAACTTGATTCAAAAAAATATATATTCAAGATACATGGGATTGAAATAGTGAGCGGTGATGTAATGCTCGACTATTATATGGTTTTAAACCCAGATCCTGATTCAAATATCACAGGTGTTGATACAATCGAACCAACATTTGGCTTGCCTGCAAAATGGTGCACAGAAGAGCAAAAAGAAATTGCTGAAGCTTCTGGTTATACTACAGTTGAGCCTCCTGCGGTAATTGCAACACATCTTATGGAAGTTCTTAGAACGCATGCTTATAAATTGTTAGATAGGCAAGAAACCCAAAAAATCCTTGATCATCTAAAAGAAACCCATGCTGCTGTAGTAGATGATCTTATTCCTGATATTCTACCATTAGGCACCGTCAATCAAGTATTAAAAAATCTTTTAAAAGAAGGCATACCTATTAGAAATATTGTCATGATTTTAGAGACACTTGCTGATAATTCAGCAATAACTAAAGATCCAGAGATCCTTACGGAATATGTAAGAATGGCATTATCAGCTACGATCACCGAATCATTCAAAAACGACAATGACGAAGTATTTGTATCTACTTTAGATCCATCGTTAGAGGATCATATTTCTAACTTGATGAAAGAAGGTGGGCTAAGTCAGCAAAATTTAGGATTTGCTCCCAATCAAGTTGAGAAATTATTTAAATCCATAAGCGAAAATGTAGGTGACATGGTTGGTAATGGTGCAAAGCCAACATTATTGGTATCTCCTCAAATTCGCAAACAACTGAAAAAGTTTGTTGAACCGGTAATGCCTGAACTCTCTGTATTATCTTATTCTGAATTAAACCCAGATACCAACTTAAGATCAGTTGGTTCAGTGCAGTTTCCTAACTAGAAATGCAGAAAAAAGTGATTAGAGCAAAAAGAAAAGAAGATGCAATAAAGCTTGCTCAAAATACTTTAGGTAATGACATTGTCATTCTAGATTCAAAATTAGTTCAGAGTGAAAAAAACCCAAATGAAAAATTATACGAAGTAACAGTTGGTCAAAATGCAAATTCGAATGCAATTGAAAACCTTCAAAGGACAATCCAAACCTATAATAAAAGCGGTAAACCAAAATCATTCGACAGCATATTAAATAGTGCAAAGAAAAATATACCCGATAATCAAGATATGGCTTTAACTAATAGATTAACGGATGATATTAAGTTTTTGCGTGATGAATTAAGCGAAATGAACAAAAGATTTAGAAGGATAGCTTTGCCTGACTTTCCTGACAATTTTTCTTTAGTTCATGAAAAATTAAGATCTTTAGGCTTTACAGTTGAGCATTCTGAAAGCTTAGTAAGGAAAAGCTATATTAAACTTGCTGATAAAAGAGATGTATCTGAAAATGAGATACTAAATGTTATCAAGAAAGATATAGCAGCATTATGCAAACCAGAAAAGCTCAAAAAAAAGAAACAAAGATTAGTATTATTTCTAGGAGGAACAGGATGTGGTAAGACATCTATGATTCTCAAGATGGCGGCAAGTGAGAAGTTCTATGGAAAACAAAATGTAGGTATTATTTCTACAGACAGTTTTAAGTCTGGTGGCTATTATCCAATAGAATCTTTCTCAAAGATCAGCGGCATTGAATCGAGACTAGCAGAAACTGCTGGAAAACTTCCGCTAATTATGGAAGATTTTTCAGACAAAGATATTATATTGGTTGATACTCCAGGTAGAGGTATGAACTTTAAGAACAAAGTATCTGAGATTCAAAAAATAATCGATTTGCTGAAACCTGATGAAAAAATTTTAGTTCTACCGGCAAACCAAGATGTCGATGATCTATTTTTTCAATCTGTGATTACTCGGTTACACGGTATCACATCATTATGTATTACTAAATTAGATGAAACAGTCAAGCCTGGCAAAATTGCATCTGTTATGAATGAAATAAATGTTCCAGTTAAAGCCTTATCGAATGGTCAAGGCATCCCCAAGGATATTATGTTGGGTGATTCAAGTAACGTTTTAAAATCAATATTTGATAATAATTAATTATGAATAACAATTCAATATTCAAGAAATCTTTGATTGGCAATGGCCCTGAAATTTATGCAGTTACCAGTGGAAAAGGCGGGGTAGGTAAAACTAGTCTATCTGTTAATTTATCGATTTTAGCATCTCAATTAAATAAAAAGGTTCTTTTGGTAGATGCAGATATACACCTTGGAAATGTTGATCTTTTATTAGGTATTCAACCAAAGTACACCATTGCAGATGTCCTAAGTGAGAAGGTTGAATTAAAAGATATTATTGAAAAAGGACCTGCTAATCTTGATATCTTGCCGGCTGCAAGCGCTGTGGACAACCTGCTTGCTTCAGAAGACAAGGCCTTAAATAAAATTAGAAATTCATTTTCTCAGATTGAAAAAGAATATGATATGATTTTTATAGACACTGCAGCAGGTATTCATAACACGGTTATGTCATTTGTGTTAGGTGCAGATAAAATCATATTGGTTGTTACTCCTGACCCATCATCCATTGCAGATGGCTATGGAATGATAAAAATTATTAAAAATAATAAAATAGAAGCTCCTGTTATTATGATATCAAATAGCGTTGAGTCTGATGAATCGGGTTGGTCATTATTTAAGAAAATGAACTTGATGGTTCAAAGATTTCTATCTTCTGAGATTGTTTGGGGCGGCTCATTGCTTAAAGATGAAGAATACGCGAGCGCTGTGAGAAAAAGATCTCCTTTGGCTATTGATAGCCCTCAATCATCATCTATTAGTCATATGAAAGTTATTTTAAGACATATTCTTGAACTTAAAACCGATTCTTTAACAAATAAAAATTCTAATTTATTTGATAGATTTATGCAAAACAGACATTTTGAGATAGGAGCTTAAATGGGAAAAATACCTTACTTATCTGCTGGTTTCTTGGCATCAGTCACACTATTGGTTAATCTTGTTATGCAAAACAATTCACTTAGTTTTTCACTGTTTAGAGCTGCTTTTGTTATGTTAGGTGTGTTATTTATTTTTTTTAGTGCTGGATTATTCATGCGATGGGGAGCCTATCTTATGTTTCCTAGAAAGAAAGACTAAATAAAGAGTGTCTATAAATAATAAAAAGAAAGAAGATGGGCAAAAAATGGTTATGGATTATTTTAATGATCCAACCAATGAAAACAAAGAAAAGGTTGTGCTTGCTTTTCTTCCTTTAGTGAATCATGTGATAAATAAAATACCTATCGATTCTTACCAAAATATCCTAACCAAGGAAGATCTATTTCAAAATGGTGTAATGGGTTTGTTATCTTCGCTTGATAAATATGATCCAGAATTAAATACTGCATTTAAATCTTATTGCTACACCAGGGTGCACGGAAGCATCATCGATGCAATTAGAAAAAATAATACCATTTCACGAGATCAGATAAAAAAATATAAAACTATTGACCGGTCAAGAGATGCTCTATCTAAGAAGCTATACCGCGAACCATCAGTGAATGAGATTGCTAATGATATTGGAACTTCAGTTAGCGATGTGAACCAAGCAATTAATAATTACGAGCTCAATTCTAATATTTCTCTTGATTCTCCCATTGCATCTAACACTGATGATGATACTCTATCCTATCATGAGATGCTACCATCGAAAGATGACTCCCCAGAAATAAAACTAGACAAGAAAGAGCAAAAGTCAATTTTAAAAAATTCTATTGAAGATCTTCCAGAAAAACAAAGATTAGTATTAGCTCTTTATTACTATGAAGAATTAAAGATATCTGAAATTGGATCTATACTTAATGTATCTGACGGAAGGGTTTCTCAAATTCTTAAAAGCACATTAGAATTATTAAAATCAAAACTAAGCTCATTGAAAACAAACAAAAGTAATTTTTCTATTGTCTAGATTTTTAATAAATCTTTTATTTTTCTCATTCTTGATTTCACAAGAGAATTCTTCATTATATCAATTTTTTACTATAAAAGAGGCTAATTTAAAATTAAAAGAAGTAGGTATAGAAACGCCAACAGGGAGAAAGATAAAATCTATAATTGACGAAGCATATAGAATTAGCGGAACAAAGACAGCGCGGGGCTGGCTAATTGATTCAGTTTCCTTTCAAAAAAGGGATGAAGCAATTCGCCTTTTAACATTTAAAGAAAGTATAAGAAATTCACCAACAAGAATAGAATCTATTAAAGAACCTAAAGAGTCCAATTCAGCACTTATTAGCAATTGGGAGAAATCTATACAATTTAAAACCTATAGAATTGTTAGTATTATTTTTATGTCTCTAATCATTTTATTAGCACTTATATTTTTTCTTTATGGATCCGTGTTGTTAATGAAAAAATATTTTTCAACAAGCTTTAACCAGAACCTATTTATTTTCATTGAATCAAAAATCAATTCCTTTACTTCAAAATATTTAATAAAAGATAAATCGAAATCAGAAAATATATCAGATGATAAAGAGATAGATGATGATAAAATTTTATCATTTGAAAAAGAACTCGAAGCTTTTTCAACAATGTCTAAAGATGAGAAATTAGATTTTATAATGAAAGATCAAGATCTCTCCTACGATCAAGCAGTTATGTATCTAGATTATAAGATGTATAAAGATGAATGATTATAAATCAAATATTTCATCAAATGATTATGCTGTTACTGTATCTATTTTAGAATCATTAAATGATGCTATATTAATCTGTAACACCAAAGCAGATATACAGTATGCAAATAGATCGGCTTTAAAATTATTTCGTACTGATTTTAATTCATTGCATAAACAAAATTTATTGAAGTTGATTTCCGATAACGGTGATAATGGCGAAGAATTCAATCAACTAAATAAAGGTGATTTTAAAACAAGAATCAAACCGTTTTTGTTTGACTTTAATTTCAAAATCAATAATGATTCTGTTGATGCTAGAATCGGATTTAATCCAATATTAAATACATCCAATGTTATTGAATTCGTTATTGTAACTATAACAAATACAACTTTTGAAAATTTAATAACTAAAGAAAATGAACAGTCTCGCTATGTATCTATAACAAAAGAAAATTTGAATCGCTTTAGCGATAGCCTTGTTAGCCTTGTTCACGAGATCTCACAACCACTATTAGCATTAAATCTTAAAATTGATCTTATTACAAAAAAATATGCTAACACAGATAAACAATTATCTAAAGAAATTAATGAATTGAAAAATTATTCACAAAGAATAACTGATGTGGTTGATTTAGCTAGAAGCTATTCTCAAAGCGCAGAAACCAACGACTTCAAACAACTTGTCTTAAATGATATATTAGAAACAATATCTAAGAACCTAAATTATGAATTCCAAAAAAATAATGTAAAAGTGCATCTATCAATTCCAAATGAGGATATATATTGTTTAGCAAAAACTGACCTATTGATCGATTCATTTACGAAAGTATTAAACAATATTTTATCATACAATGAGTTTGATAGCCAGAAAGAGCTCAAAATAAAACTAACGAAAGAAAATAGTAATATAGCCTCTATTATATTCGATAATAATTTTATGAACGAAGATTCCAATTTTTATGATAATTGCTTTAATTTTACAAATATAAATAAAGGTTCAGGGAGTATAAGCTTTCCATTGGCTAAAGAGATTATCGAAGGTTTTGGCGGAACAATCACAGCTAGAAAAAAACCACAAGGTTCAATTTTTAGCATCAACCTTCCTCAGTATGTTTCCAATGAAAGACAGCAGTTATTGAACCTAATGGATATTCATAATAGTAGTGATTGAATTAAATAAAAAAGAAATAACGGATTTGTTTAATTCATTGAATGTGAAAAATTCAAGCGAACCCATTGATTGGAAAACATTTTCCGCATCATTTAATCGCTTTGTTGATTTCGATGGTATCTCTATTTATCAATATATTGATAGCAATAAAACACATGTGTATTCAAGTACAAAAGAAGAAGTACAGCTTCTTCAAGATTTAACCATCTCTGGTAGTGGTGTGAATCTTGATTCGAATCATTTATTAATTTTAAATGATATGAAAAAGCCAATAGTTATAGATGGACATATTTATAGGTCTTTTATGTCAATACCTTTTACTTATAATTCATTTAGGATTTGTACGATTAATATTTGCACAAATAAAAAGGGGTATTTATCGAAAGAATTACAAAATGAGATAAATCTATTTCGCGATCTTTTTTCGCCCTTATTATATTTAAAAACACAGCATAATATCAAACAAACCAATAAAAAAGATTTATCGATCGACAAATTTTCACATGAAGTAAATGAATTAAAAGATAATTTCAAAAAAATACACGATCTAATTGATTTTCTATCACTAGCATCTAACACCATTGATAGAAATAAAATATCTATGAGCCTCAAAAAGATCCTGCTCAAAATCAATGACTTAATGGGTAGTATAAACATTATAGAAAAAAAGCTTTAGCCTTTTATCGGGAAAAATATTCCCAAAAAAAAATAAATCTTTTCCTCTCTTTTATTCATTAGAAAATTAGTTCAGGTCAGCATTTATTTATTATAAGTGTAGTAATAATTTAATTTAAAGGAATAAAGCTAGCTTCATTTGTATTTGGCATACTAATTGTTTGTTTATGAAGTATGGAAATTAACCTAGATACTTTAAAACAAAATATGACAGCTCTTTTAAAGAAAACTGATGTTACTGCAAATAACTTAGCCAACATCAGTACCAATGGTTTTAAGAAAGACCATTTCTTTGTTCAATATCTAGAAGAAAATGATAAATCCTCATTTCCAGAAACTGTCAAAACAGATTTCAGGCCAGGAACCATGAAAGAGACCGGCAATCCTCTGGATCTTGCAATCGGCGGCAAAGGTTTCTTTTCACTTATGGATCAAGAAGGCAATAGTTCATTTACTAGGGATGGCCATTTTAAAATTGATGAAGAAGGCTTTTTGATAACCCTTAATGGTGAGACAGTTATGGGTAAGAAAGGTACCATAAATCTAAAACCTAGCGAAGAAGAGAAAATAAGCAATATCAATATCACTCAAGTTGGTGAGGTATTTTTGAATGATAAGTTCATCGATCAATTATTGATTGTAGACTTTAATGATTATGAAAAAATAAATAAATCTGGTAACAGTCAGTATACAAACAATGACTTAGAAAATGTTATAGAGCTTGAGGATTTTAGAATTATACAAGGAGGTCTTGAGGGTTCAAATGTAGATCCAATGGTTGAAATGGTGCAATTGCTAGAGACCCAAAGAAATTTTGAGAGCACACAACGTGCAGTTAGAAGCATAGATGATGCTTTGAAAAAAGCCACTAATGAAGTTGGTAAATACAGATAAGAGGTAAAATATGTTAAGATCATTAAAAACAGCAGCATTGGGAATGTCAGCACAACAGTTAAATGTTGACAACATCGCTAACAATCTTGCGAACGTAAACACAACTGGATTCAAAAAGAGCAGTGTTGAATTTCAAGATTTATTATACGAAAATATTGAATCTGGAGATGCTAGCAAAAAGGATGGAATGGAAAAGCCAGCATCTATTCAAATTGGACTTGGAAACAAGCCTGTTTCAACATTTCGCTCTTTTTCCCAAGGAAATATTGAGGAAACAGGTAATCCATTGGATTTGGCAATTGATGGTAAGGGATTTATTCAGGTTCAACAACCTGATAAGACCTTTGCTTACACTCGCGACGGTTCATTAAAAATCAACAGTTCTGGTGAAATAGTTACAGGTACTGGTTTAAAACTTTTTCCTGAGATCAATCTTCCTGAAAACACTTCATCTATAAATGTAAGTTTAGATGGGGTTGTGTCAGCTGTTGTAGACGGTCAAGTACAATCTATTGAAGTAGGGCAATTAGAATTAGTTAGCTTTGTAAACCCTGCCGGTTTAAAAGGCTTAGGTGGAAATCTTTACGGAGAAACTGAAGCTTCAGGACAACCTCTTTTTGGAACTCCAGGAGAGGATGGCTTAGGTCAATTAAATCAAGGCTATCTTGAAAAATCGAATGTTGACGTAGTAACTGAGATGATCAATCTTGTATCCGCTCAAAGAGCATATGAGGTAAACTCTAAGACTATCAAAACTGCAGATGAGCTCTTATCAATGACAAATAACCTTAAAAGATAATTTTTAATGAGCATAGAAAAGAAAAGCATCTTTTTAATCACACTGGTATCCACTTTGTTGGGTTCAGATGTTGATGTAAAAAACAAATTAAGATATTCATTAAAGGACATGTTCTCAAAGAATTTCAATGTTGATACATCAAATGTTTTCATAGAGATTTATCATTATCCTAAAAACATGACTAAAGGGAAATACCATTTTCTTTTGAAGAGTTCATTAAAACTTGGTCATCAAACCTTAATGGCAACAACCAATGGTAACAATCGGTTGCCTGTTACTATAAATGCAGCTATTAAAAAAGGTGTATATGTTGCAACTAAGCCAGTGAAATACAGAAAAATCCTTAATAAAAAGGATTTTGAACTAAAAACTTTATTGCTAGATAGAAATTACAATGAATTTGCTATCAAATTTCCAATCTCTAAAGATCTTGAAACCATTCGCTTTATTCCTGAGGGCACTATACTTAAGAAGGCTATGTATGAAAAAAGACCTGATCTACAACGCGGAGAAGTAGTACAAGTCAAACTTAAGAATGGAAATATTACTGTCAAAATTTCAGGTAAAACGCGTAATAAAGGTAATATAGGGGAAATAATAAAAGTAGCGCTTGATAATAGCCGTCAAACTTTTTCAGGTACCATTAATTCTGACAAATCAATACTTGTGGAGCTAAATAAATGAAAATTATATTGATCATTACTGTATTTTTGAACATATCATATAGCCAAAACTTTCAGTCTTTTTATCAAGATGTAAGAGGTAGGCAAGCTGGAGATGTATTGACAGTTTTAGTAACTGAAACATCCAATGCATCCAGAGAATCCCGCACTAATATTTCGTCCAATGCTGGAATGTCATTAGATGGTAGTGTTAGCGGTACATTTTCAAAATATCTTCCATTGTTTGGAGCGCAAAGTTCTACTTCTAGTAATATGGATGGCAATGAAGGTTCTCAAATTAAAGATAGATTAGAAGCAAAGGTGTCTGTTACAATTTTAGAAGATAAAAAAAATAGATTAAATCCTGGGACATTCAGGATCGAGGGAAAAAGAGAAGTAACAATTAATGGTGAGAAGAATTTTATAAGAATACGAGGACTAATCAGAGAAAGAGACATCAGTACTGATAACACAATATTTTCATACAATATTGCTGATGCTGAAATTGAATATTTAAAAGGCAGTCCTCTTAAAAATATGGTAGCACCTCCAAGGCGCTTTAGAAAACTAGGTACTGCTATTTTGGGTCTTGCAATGGTTGGATTGGCGATGCAATATCAAAATGGTTTACCATCTGATGATCCTAATGCATCAGAAACAAATGATTCTTCAGATGATAATGCAGGAGCATCTCAATGAAAAAAATAATATTTTTACTCTTACTATCAATAATCTATAGTCAACAGACTATTACGCAAACTGCATCGGAGGTAAGAATTAAAAACTTAACTTATGTAGAAGATACAGGAAAAAAGCAATTAATTGGTTATGGCCTTGTAGTAGGTTTGGATGGAACTGGAGATAGGGCTACTGGAACTCAAGGAGCAATATTTACTGTACAAACCATAAGCAACATGTTAGAAAATTTTGGCATTACTGTCCCTAACCAAAGATTAAGAACAAGAAATGTAGCAGCTGTGATGGTAACGGCAGAACTACCATCATGGGGAATGATAGGTTCTCAATTTGATGTTAGTGTTGCATCATTGGGTGACGCAACAAGTTTACAAGGTGGCATTCTTTTAATGGCTCCTTTAAAAGCAGGAGACAACCCTAGTAAAATATGGGGAATGGCACAGGGACCAATTTCAATAGGCGGTTATAATGCAGACTCTGGAGGTGGAGATCAAATCAAAAAGAATCATGCACTAACGGGAAGAGTTCCAAATGGCGCTTCATTAATTGCTGAACCTGATAATATCGACTATGTGTCAACAAAAAAATTGCGATTCGTATTGCACAACCCTGATTATAATACTGCTGTTACTATAAGATCTTCAATGGAAAGTACTGGAGGAGTAAATGCCACTGTTCTAAGTTCAGGTCTAATTGAAGTTTCATTGAATGAAGATGAATTAAATAACAATCCAAATTACGTACCAAATCTTATAAGTGATTTACAGGATATTAGTACACAAGCTTATAGCGAAGCTAGGGTCATTATTAACGAAAGGACTGGTACCGTTGTTGCTGGAGGTGATGTTATATTGGAACCAGTTATGGTATCTCACGGTAGTTTGGTCATCCAGATCAAAGAAGAAGAAGAAAATGCCATGCAGATCAATCAAACTGGACCTGGAGCTACTACAGCTACACCTACTTTAACTACAAGCACTACCGCAGAGGCTACAGAGACAGTTCAGCCGGTTGAATTTTTTAGAAAGTCTACATCCGTTCAGGATCTAGCGAATACTTTAAATGGTGGCATGGTATTAAGCCCAAGAGATATCATAGCTATTTTTCAAGCGATCGATCAGGCTGGTGCTTTAAGAGCAAAGCTCATAATAATATGAACGATATTAAGATACATAATCAACTATCAAATCTTCCTATTGATCAAACTAATCGATCCAAGGATATTAAGCTCAAAGAGAGTACCGAGAAAATGGAAGCAGCTTTCTTGAACTTTGTCTTTAAAGAGATGGAAAAAACCATCCAGAAGGTAAAGATCGATGAAAGTTCAGATAATAACCTTTCCTCAATGATGTTCAGCACAGTTATGGCTGATTCTATTGCAGAGCAAGGTGGTTTTGGACTATCTGAAACAATCTATACAAGCCTTGCAGAAAAATCTTTTGGCTCTGATCTTGAATCGTTGAAAAACAATGCAGACAACTTTATAAATATAATAGAACTAATGAAATTAAAAGAAATGAATTCAAAATGAATAACATTGACATACAATACAAAAACATAACAGCTGTTCTTTCAAAGGAATTAGCTGTTTATGAGACCATAATTGATCTTTTCAGACAAAAACAAGTATGTATACTCAAAGGAAATATAGACAATTTGAAATCTATTGTTGAAGAAATTCAAGCTTCCTCAACCCTAGCTAAGAAATATCAAACTGAAAGAGATATTATCACAAAGCTCATATTAGATGAAATGAACGATAATGGTCACCCTACTATGAAAACACTGATGAAAGCTTTTGACCCCAAAAGATCATCAGAGTTAGAAATGCTTCATTATAAACTAAAATCTTCTGCGATGAGAGTAACCGAGCTTGGTAGAGAAAACGATTATCTGCTATCAGCTTCTGTTGAGCATATTAAAAACTTAGTTTCCTTGTTTATTGATAAAAAAGATAGTACTTCTATCAATTATAATAATGATGGCTTACTTAGAGAATCTAAGTTAGAACATAAGGTCTTGGATATTCAGGTTTAAGATGTCTATTACAAGCATATACGAAGCATCAAGAAGATCATTGAGCAATCAGCAGGCAGCAATAAATGTAACAGCTCAAAACATCACTAATGCCAATAATGAAAATTTCTCAAGAAGAAAGATTGACTTTAATTTTAAATCAACTGGAATCTCAAGTCAAAATGTGGAAAGAGTACATGATAAGTTTTTAGAAAATCAAATAAGGCTTGAAAATCAGGAGTATGGCAGGGCAAATGTTCAAAGCTCTTTATTTAAAAATGTTGAAATTATATTTGGAGAGCCCGGCGAAGGTAGTCTCTCCAATGTTATGGAAAAATTTTGGAATTCTTGGGATGAATTATCTAATGATCCAGAGAGTGAAGTAAAGAGAATACTAGTAGGTAATAACGGTGAACAACTAGCTAACAGCTTTAATAGCGTAAATGATAGAATGGAAAATTTATCTCGAGAATCCGCATCAATGGCACAAGATAAAGTTACCAAAGTAAATGCTTTAATTGATCAACTTGGAGTGGTCAACAGAACAGCCAATAGATCTGCTGAATTATTAGATAAGGAAGATATAATTATTAATGATCTTTCAAAACTAATTAATATCCAGATTAAAGAAGATGAAACAGGAAGAAAATCAGTCAGAAGCGGTGGGTTCAGTCTTATAAATGGTTCTGAAGTAACCAAGTTTAGTGTTAGTTCTACCGATTCAGGATCTTTGCAAAAGCTAGAGATAACCACTGAAAGAGGGGATAAGGTTAATATTAACTCAGGCGAATTAGGGGGTGTACTTGAATTTAACAATGAATATTTAAAATCATACAAGAATGATATAGATGTTATTGCTAAATCAATCATTGACAAAGTAAATGAAAAACATTCAACTGGTTACGGATTGAATAATTCTACCGGAAATAATTTTTTTGCAGGGACTAAAGCTAAGAACATTCAATTAAATAAAAATTTAAAAGATGATTTTTCCTTAATAGCAACATCCTCTGCTCAAAACACTATTGGTGACGGATCAATTGCTCAAGAGATTGCTAATATTAGATCAACATTAGATGATGAAACTGGAAGATCGATCGATGATAATTATCAGATTTTAGTTACCAATGTTTCTGTTGATGGCAATAAAGAAAATTTTATAAGTCAAAATCAGGATAAGATTATTACTCAACTCAGAGCACAAAAAGCTTCATACTCTGGTGTTTCGCTTGATGAGGAAATGACAAACTTGTTAAAATATGAAAGAGCGTATCAAGCAGCCGCTAAAGTAGCTCAAGCTGTTGATGAAATAATGAAAACTATCTTACAACTTGTTTAATAGGATATTAGTATGCGTATTACCCAATCCATGATCTCTAAGAACCTTATCGAAGGATTAAAGAATAATAGAGAGCAATTAAATGAATCTCAGCGAAGAATTTCGACTGGAAAAAAACATGCAAAGATTTCAGATGATCCGGAATCCTTTTCAAAGGCTAAAAGATTATCCAAACAAATAAATCAAAATAATCAATATTTAAAAAACGCATCCAGTGCCAACGCTTGGGTAATGACAACAAGAAATGCTGTTGAGAATCTATCAACGAATGTATCCAAATTGAGAGAGATTTCTCTTCAAGGTGCTAGTGATGATTTAACTACAAGTGGTAGGCAAGCGTTATCAGATCAAATTCAATATATCATTGATGATACAATGGATATTCTGAATCAGTCCTATCTCGGCAAAAAACTATTTGCTGGAACAAAGACCAAAGTTGATAATGCTTTTAGCGTAGCTAATGATGGATCGATTTCATACAATGGCAACGCATCTGATATAAATAATAAGCTATCAGAAAATTTGTCGCTCGCTATTAATGTATCAGGGCAAGAAGTGATGGATACCAACATTTTTACAATTGCAAAAAATCTAAAAGCAGCTATGACAGATGGATCTTCTGAGGTGAAAGAGGACCTTGATGATGTAAATACACTATTAGAAGATATAAATCAGATTTCTACATCCCTGGGCTATAAAGAGAATCAAATCTATCTTTCTCAAAATAGATTGGATACTGCAAATATGAATCTGTCATCATTGTTATCTGAGACTGAAGACGTGGATCTTGCGGAGGCAATTACGGTGTACAATTCACAAGAAATAGCTTACAGAGCTGCAATGCAAACCGCTGCAGATGTCTTAAAACTAAATATAATGGATTACTTACGTTAATGGATAAAATTAAAGTTTACCAAGATGTATTGAATGAAGGGCACTATAAATTACTCAGTGATAATTTAGAAATTATCATAGAGGATGATTTATTATTATTTGAAGAAGGTATTCCAGGATTTGAAGATTTATCAGATTTTATCATAGTTCCGATTAAAAATTATGAACCATTTATGGTTCTACAATCATTGCAGAATCCCGACATTGGAATGATCATTCTGCCAGTTAAAAATAATTATTTAACACCCGCAGAAATGTCTACGGATGATTTATTAAGCATTTATAAAAATTTTATCTCAAATGATGATAGCATATATTTTATCTGTCGATTTAGCAATAAACAAGTAACTATAAACACCAAAGCACCTTTAGTTGTAAATCATTCATCAAAAACAGGCTATCAACCCATTATTGATCATGATGATTTAAAAACAAACGATGACGCGACCCTAAAGAATACTGAGGAAGGGGTAGCGTCTTAAATGCTAGTATTAAGTAGGAAAAAAGGTGAAAAGATACTAATTGGCAAGGATATTAAAATAAGTATACTGGATTTGGATAAAAATGTACTGAAAATAGGTATCGATGCTCCAAGATCCACAAAAATATATCGTTCAGAATTGTATGATGCAGTTCAAAGTTCTAATGCTGATTCCATCTTTTCTAGCAAAGACCAATTGCCAGATTTTCTAAAAAAATAAAATATTTATTTAACCTAGCGCTATAATCTCACCAAACTTGAATCAACTATTTTTTTATAGTTAGTTTTATTAAAAAACTGAGTTTTTTTGGGTTCGATTATAACCGTTTGTTTGATTTTATTTTCAAAGCCAACACTATTTCTTCTTTTAAGTTTGATATCTTTATAAAATAAATCTAATCCCATCTTGATCACGGGTTTTGTTAAAAAAGTTTTTGATTCTATTGATAGTTCTTTATGGTTAAATGATTGAATGGTTTCATTGAGTTCAAATTGATGATATAAACCAAACTGGTGATTAATTGATAATAATAAAAACTGTTCCTTTTGCTTAATATTAATAAAATTATGCTCTTTTATTTTTATTTTATTGATCTTGCTTCTATAAAAACTATAACCTTCACCATAATAGTCATCATCTAACGCTGTCAAAATTATATCCGTGTCTTTATGAAATTTGGCACCCCTTAAATTAAAATGAGGATTAAGTTTTGTCACATCAAACTGAAGATCGCCTTCATTTATTATATCGGCTAGCCCAACAGAGCGTTGTTTTTTAATTTGCTGTAATTTAGAAAAGACATCAGAGTGGATCGGATATGCTTTTATGTCAAATACAATCCCCCTTAATTCACATATTATCATGGTCAAAATTAATACTCAATATTTATTTATTATATATAAATACTTAAATTTTGACTTTAACTATGTAAAAAAAAAATTACACTTAAAAATTATAATGAAAAAATTTTCCAGATTTATAATAACGCTATTTTTATTTTCATTTATAATCTTTATGTCTTTTCTGTCAATATATAATGAATATTATGGATTCTTATTTTTTGCTTTAGTTGTTTTTGCGCTATATTTATTTTTTTCCAAAAAAAAGGTTGATGAAAAAGCTAGGGATTTGCATATGGAGCCTAAAATTGCAGAAGAAATGGCAAAAAAAATTATATCTGATGCGAAAAAACAGAGGCTTGAAAGAGAACTTTGATCTTATACTAAAAGATTCAATTAATTATATTTTTTCTTATTAATTTTTAAAATTAATAATTACTAATAATTATCAAATTTTATCAAAATTATTTACCCTTATTGTTCAAAAATATTCTTTTGGAGTCTTTATGCATTTTAAAATATTTCTAAATATTTTCATTTGTTCTTTGGTGTTTATTGCTTGTAGCGATAATAGAGAAGGATGGGAAAAGCATGTTCGTGATAAAGATGCCTTAAGTGCACAGCTTTCAATAACATCCTCTAGTCTAGAATCGCATATCACAACTTTATCTTCCGATGAATTTCAAGGGCGTTTTCCCGGAACTGTTGGTGAAGTAAAAACCATTCAATATCTTATTGATAATTTTTCGAATATGGGATTACTGCCTGGAAATCCCAATGGAGAATGGATACAAAAAGCTACAATGACAGGTGTCACTTCAGAACTGCGAGCTCAATTTATTACGGATAAAGAAAGATCGGTTTTGATGACTGGTAAAGACATTATTGGAAATTCTTTTGTTAAAAAGAACAAAGTCAATCTTTTGAATAAAGAAATAATTTTTTGTGGTTACGGTGTATTTGCTCCTGAGTATGAATGGAACGATTTCAAAGATGTTGATGTGAAAGGTAAGATAATAGTCGTATTGGTCAACGATCCCCCTGTTACAGAAAATGGTGAACTTGATGATGACTATTTTGGCGGCAAAGCAATGACATATTATGGTAGATGGTCTTATAAGTTTGAAGAAGGTTTGAGGCGTGGAGCTGCTGGTGTCATTGTTGTTCATGAGACGGAAGCTGCTGGATATCCATTCAGTGTTCTCCAAAATAGCTATAAAAGTGAACAATTGACGATAGTTGATCCATCAAAAACGCCATTATCATTTCAAGGTTGGATTCCTAAATCAACTGCAAATAAACTGTTTTCTATGAGTGGGCACAATTTTGATGACCAAAAAGCATTATCATCGAAAAAAGATTTTAAACCAATAGTGCTTAGTGCAAAGTTTACTAGCAGAATTAATAATAGATCTCGAACATTTAGTTCTAACAATTTCGTTGGTAAATATGAAGGCAATGATCCTGAATTGAAAAATGAGTATATCATCTATACCGCACATTGGGATCATTTAGGAATAGACAGATCACTCGATGGGGATCAAGTGTATAATGGCGCTAATGATAATGCCCTTGGCACAGGTATTGTCATTGACGCAGCTAAAGCCTTTTCTAAATTAAAGAATGGAACTAAGCGCTCCATACTATTCCTTGCAGTAACAGCGGAAGAGCAAGGTTTACTTGGTTCAAACTATTACAACATTAATCCGCTATACCCATTAGAAAAAACCGTTGCAGTCATAAATATTGATGCTATGGGAAATACTTTTGGAAAAACAAAAGATTTAATAGTTGTTGGTAAAGGTAATTCTAATCTAGATCAAGTTTTAGAATTCGCTGCTAAACAAGATAGAAAATATTTAGTACCTAACCCCTCACCTGAAAAAGGCTTTTACTATAGATCTGACCATTTTCCTTTTGCTAAAAATGGAATACCATCATTATATGTTGGTGGAGGCGTTGACGTTGTTGGTAAGGGTAAGGATTTTGGATTAAAAATGCAGAACCGTTATAATTCTGATTTTTATCATCAAGTAGGTGATGAGATTTTAGATGATTGGGATTTTGCAGGAACTGAGCAGGATGCGAGAATTTTATTTAGAGTTGGCTATGCAATTAGCCAGCACCCAGAATGGCCACAATGGTCAGAAGGTAATGAGTTTAGAGCGACAAGAGAAAAGATGTTAAGTAAGTTAGATTAAATTCTATTCTTTTAAACCTATTTCTTTTAATCTATCATTTAAAAAATGATCAGCCCTTGTATATTTATCCAACATAGCATCGCTGTTGGGATGTATGAATAAGGGCATAGAATATCTACTTACATTTTCATTATTTGAAGGGTTTACAACCCTGTGCGTGGTAGATGGATAATAATTATTAGTAGCTAGTTTTAGCATATCACCGCTATTCACAACAATATTATTTTCGTTGGAATCAACTTTGTACCACTTGAGATCATTTCCTAAAACCTCTAAGCCAGGCTCACTTCCTGCAACTAACAATGTAATAAGATTAATATCTTCATGTTGGTGTGCTCTTATTGAATCTAAGTTTAAATCTTTTGGAACAGGAGGATAATGCAATATTCTTAATAAATGATTTTTGCTATCATGGATCATATTTTTCATTGAGCTATGAAGATTCTCTTTTACGGTTTTTGGAAAATTTTCTTCAATAGAGCTCAAAATATCAGAACCTAAATTAACCAATTGATCATAAAGAATTTTGGTTTGATTACTCATAGAATCAGGAAACTGACCCCATGGATAATAATGAAAAAACTCTTTAAGGTCTTTATTTTTAGTGTCTTTCGCGTTTTCAGTTAAGTAGGGGAAAAAACCATCCTGCTCCTTGCTATTGAATATATAGTTATGTTTTAGTTGAGCGGAAAAAAATGATTTCCACTCAAAATAGACGTCTTGAATTAAACGATGTGAGATAGGATGATTGGTAATAACAGCAAAACCGGTTTCTCTTAAGGATTTCTCAAGAAGCTTCGCACAATTGTTGCTTTGATAGTCAATATAGAGAATATCGACAGACATTAAATTTTACTTTAGTTGACAGAAATCTTTAGATTTTAAATCTTCACTTGTAAACTGCCATTGGCAATGATGACACCACCAGGGTTTTCCATAATAATGAGGTAAATCCTTTTGCAGTTGGAGTGGCTCATTTTTTTTTGGACAAATAATTTCAGTTCCATCTTTTGGCCACTTATAATCAGGTTTAAATTTAACAGGGGTATCTGAGTTACTTTTATTCATAAGAATAATTTAACAATTATTTTAGTATCCAAACAATAATCAGATCATCCAGTTAAAAGCCAAAGTTGAATTAAAAATATGAAAATAAGACCTATACCAATATAATTAGTATTTCTGTATTCTTTTTTAACATTCTCAAGACTTTTTTCTAAGAGATCTGTATTTACAAAAACATTAACAGTATCACCGCTAAAAACATAAATTTGCCGCATATCCTTAATTTTACCGTATTGTATAAATGGGTCTCTAATAGATGGAGGCTGGTGGCTGACTTCGTGTGTGCCTTGCAAAACGGGGATTGGTTTTTCAATAGGAGTATGCCCAACTAAGACTCCATCAATATAGATTGGAATCATTGTGGTATCAGAAGAAATTTTAATATACCCGGGGTCAGTCTGAAAAATTGACGATTGAGCTGACAGGCATTTTAATAAAAGAAATAATATGATTGATTTTTTGAACACTATATATTTTAGTTTGTTTACATCAATAAATAAGCATTTAATATAAAATTTTTTATACAACTATCATAAATAAGCATTGAAAAAATTCCTACACTTGACATTTTTACTAACTATCTCATGTGCGAGCATGAAAGGGTACTTCAATACATTTTACAATGCTGAGGATTATTTCAGAAAAGCTGAAAAACTAAGACAAGCTAATAATGGTCTTGTGGATAAAAATTCTCAAAATTTATATGATAAGGTAATATTGAAATCCCAAAAAATTATCGATAATTATCCGCAATTCAAATATAGAGATAGAGCTCTTTTATTGATAATACAATCTTATTATCATAATGAGGATTATTATCTATCATTGGATTTTTTAAAGAAACTCAATATCGAATATGGCTCTAGTTATTTGTATAATTATTGGAATGCGATGGTAGAGTGGAAACTGGGGAAAACTCAGTCCTCAATCAATCAATTGATTAATTTATCGAAAAATGAAAAAAATCCTAAAGCAATAAGATCACAGTCATTTATGGCAGCATCTAGAATTTATTCTGAGTTAGGGCAAGATTCAGTTGCAATGACATATATGGAAAAAGCAGCAAACTTATCATCAAACAAAGAACAGAAAAGTAGAATCTTCTATGATATTGCTAATAAAAAATATAATTCAAATAATCTCTTAGATGCGTTAGCTAACTATAAAAAAGTCATTAAAAACACAAATATAAAATTACTTGCAAATAATTCTAACTTAAGAATCATCCAGATAAATAGACAAATTGGAGAACTCACAAATGCTGAACAACTTATCAAAAAACTACTGCTTGATGAATCATATAAATCAATACATAGTGACTTAGAAATAGAACTAGCTAAGATTCTCTTTGATCAAAAAAAAATAAACGAAGCTAGAAATAGATATATATCGATCACTGAAAATTATCCAAGATCTCTTTCTTCGGCTGAGAGCATGTTTCAACTTGGGAATCATTTTTTGATAATTGAAAGAAATCTCATAAAGGCAAAAGAATATTTTTCAAAAGTACAATCCGAAAACGCTAAATCTCTATTTATTAGTGCCTCAAAATCAAAGATCAAAGAAATTGAGGTCTTTACTGAATTAAGCAAAAGTTATATAACTTGGAAAGATTCACTGTCAAATGTCCATAGTGAATATGATTCAGTGGATTTTAAACAATCAGCTGTCTTGTACGAACTTGGCGAATTAGAAGCCTTTCATTTTCAAAATCCAAATGAAGGCTTAAAATATTTTATACAATTATTAGATTTCTTTCCGGAATCGTCAAAAGTACCTCAGGCGCTGTATTCAATTTCTTACATTCATGATAAAAATAATGATACAGTAAAATCAGATAAGATTAAAAAAAAACTGATAACAAAATATCCACAAACTATTTATTCTGAAGCTATACTAAAGTCAAATGATGAATTTATTTTAAAGAGATCCATATTTGAAAAAAAATTAGTTGAAGCTGAAAAATCAATGAATATAGATGAAAATGCTTCGATATTAAAGTATACAAATATAGCTTTAGCAGATACAATTTCTAATGCTAACATGATTGCAATTTTTTTTCTTGCAAATTATTATGATTTTAATCGATCAAACCCAGATAGTGCTTTAAAATATTACTCAATGACACAAAATAGTTACCCTAAAACGAAGCAAGCAGAATTTTCTAAATTAAGGATAAGTAATATTAATTCTATTTTATCAGATTCATTATCAATCAATATGTATAATATCATTGAAAATTAATAATTTAAAACATGAAATATTCTAACGATACTCTATTCTTTGTAGCTGCCCCATTTGGTAATTATTTAAAATTTAAAAAAAAGGCTAATGTTCTACCCGTTACTGGAACATGGACTTTAAAATATAGAGGTGGGATTTTAAAAAAGATTTATAAAATTGCAACTACTTTGCGCTACAAAAGAAAAAAAGAAGGATGGGTAAATAAAATGGGTTTACCTAACGTAGGTTTAAATGTTGGGCTAAGAAGAACAAACAACAATGAAATACTTTCCATTGCTGAATTAGAAAAAGGAGATTTTGAAAAGATGTCTTTTTTAATACCAAAAGACCAATCTATTGAGATCAACTTAAGCTGCCCAAATGTAAAAGGCGGGGAAAAACTGCCTTGGAACGATGTTCGTTTTTTCAACAAAGAAAATTCACAATTACGAAAATATTGTATCGCTAAGATTTCCCCTTATACTACAGAAAAAGAGCTAGAATTTCTAATTGACGATCATGGTTTTAATTATATTCATTGCTGCAATACCCTGCCGGTTGAGGAGGGGGGATTGTCAGGTAAAAAACTTAAACCCTATGTTGAGGATTTAATAAAAATGATCACCTCCAAATGGGGTAAAAAAGTCGAAATTATAGCTGGAGGTGGAATTTCCAATAAGGAAGATGCCTTACACTATCTTGAGCTAGGCGCTAAACATCTTTCTTTGGGGACTGTATGTTTCACACCTTGGAAAATTAAAAAAATACTTTCTTAATCTTGAATATTGTTAAATCTATAATATTTTTTTTGATTTTATTTTTGACAAGTTGCACTAATTCTCCAAGATATCAATCTAATCAAACAACAAAAAAGTCTACACCAAACACTAAAGCTGTTAAAAAAAATGACATAAAAAAAAATATCAAACACAAGAAGGTTATGAAAGGTATCAGCTCTTTTTACGGTCTAAACGATGGTTTTCATGGTAAATTAACAGCCAATGGTGAGATTTTTGATATGTATGGTTTAACTGCTGCTCACAAGACACTTCCATTGAATACTATAGTTAGAGTTACCAATTTAGACAAAGAAGATAAATCGTTGATTTTAAGAATTAATGATAGGGGTCCATATGTTGGGAAAAGAATATTGGATTGCTCCTATGGAGCAGCCTACAAACTTGATTTTGTCAAAGAAGGAACTGCAAAAGTCAAGATAGAGGTTATCGAGTGGGGCGATAATAAATATATGAAACATAGGGATTAGTATTAAGTTTTTCATATTAATTAATCCCTACAGCGGAAAAGGTATAGGTAGTAAAATATTTCACACTGTATCTAATGAGCTAAAGACGCGAAATATTCCATTTGATTTCAAATTTTCTGAAAAACCAAACCACATCTATTCAATAGTTAAAAATTTAAGAATCCAAAATTATGATAGAATATGTTGTGTTGGTGGAGATGGTTCAATACATGAAACAATCAATGGTTTGATGGATCGCACAGATAAGAAAAAACTCCCATTATCCTTTTTTCCTGGAGGAACAGGAAATGCGTTTGTTAGAGATATAGATTTTTTGGATACAAAAAAAGCGCTTTCAAGAACATTAGAAAATAAAAAAAGAAAAATAGATATTTTCTTATGTAAAACTCAAAAAAAACAATTTTACTCATTTAATATTGTTGGGTGGGGCATTCCCTCAGACATTAATATTTTAGCTGAAAAGTTACGGTTTCTTGGAGGAATGAGGTATAATGTTGCTTCATTGATTGAAGTTTTTAAAAAAAAACAAAGATTTGCCAATCTTCAATTCAATGATAACACTATGAAAGATAATTTTGGTTTTATCATGGCTTGTAACACAATACATACTGGTAAAGGTATGAAAATAGCACCGTTTGCAAAATTAGATGATGGCTTAATAGATTTACTTGTAGTAAGAAATGTAAAAAGATTAAAATTGTTAAGCTTATTTACAAAAATTTTCAATGGAGATCACATAAAAGATTCGAAGGTTGAATATTTTACAACCAAGCAATTAAGCATTAAAAGCGAAAAGGAATATCCGCTCAATATAGATGGCGATAACAAGGAAACAAGTCCCATTACAATACAAGTTCTACCTAAAGAAATTGAAATTTTTAATTAAATGAAAAATTTTTTTCTAGAAAGACTTTTAATTTCATTAATTGGAATACCTCTGCTACTATATATCATTGCTAAAGGGGGATTTTTATTTTTCGCTTTGGTAGTTATTATATCGATCGTATCAATAAACGAATTTTATAATTTTCCTAAGTCTTCGATTGATATAATAACAAGATTTTTCGGTGCAATATCGTGCATTCTGTTTGCACTTAATTATTCTACCGTATACACTCCAACAGAATATTTACCCTACATTAATAAGGACTTAATTATTATTTCATTAATCATTTCATTTATTTTATACATTATGATTGAACTTTTAATTCCTAACAGAAGATTGATCGAGACAATATTCTATACAGTATTTGGAGTTATGTATATTCCATTTTTATTATGCTCATTAATTGCTATTAGCGATTTTGATCATTTAAATGGATCAAGATTTACTCTTTTGCTTTTTGTTACGGTTTGGATGGCAGATTCTGCTGCTTATTTCGTAGGTAATGCTTTTGGGAGAACAAAAATGATAGAAAGTATAAGCCCCAAAAAGACCATTGAAGGCTTCATTGGTGGTTATATTGGTTCTTTGTTATCTGTTTTTATTTTTACTCATTTTGAATTAATTAATTATTCTCTAACCACTCTTCAAATTATTTTACTTTCAATATCGATAGGTATTTTTGGTCAATTGGGTGATTTCTTTGAGTCTATGATTAAAAGAAATTATAAGATCAAGGACTCTAGTAATCTGCTATTAGGTCATGGTGGATTTTTGGATAGATTTGACTCGATCATAATATCCAGTCCTTTAATTTTCATTTTTTTAAGATTTATATCGTAGTTTAAGAAATGAATATGGTATTAAAAAAATTAGGCTTAGAAGAGTTTAATTATGGAGCAAGCTCTAGTTATAATAATTGCATAAAAAACGAGGATCAAAAACCGATCTCTTCTAACAATCCATCTGATGGAAACCTTCTTTCATCTGTATATAAATCGTCTATTGCTGATCTAGATAATATTATAAAAAGATCGTTTGATGCATTTAATGAATTTAAAAAAATTCCAGCTCCAGTCCGGGGTGATTTGGTCAGAGAAATGTCTACAGCTTTAAGAGATTACAAAGATGACCTCGGTACATTAGTTTCACTAGAGATGGGAAAAATAAAACAAGAAGGCGACGGTGAAGTTCAAGAAATGATAGACATTGCTGATTTTGCTGTTGGACAATCTCGTATGCTCTACGGTAAAACAATGCATTCTGAAAGAATTGATCATAGAATGTATGAACAATGGCATCCATTAGGACCGATAGGTGTAATTTCTGCTTTTAATTTTCCTGTTGCAGTATGGGCTTGGAATGCATTTATTGCCGCAATATGTGGTAATACAACTATCTGGAAACCTTCTTCTCAAACCCCTTTGTGTGCAATTGCAGTTCAAAATATTTGTAATGATGTGATGAAAAATCTTGGGTATGAAGGAATTTTTTCTTTAGCCATTGGATCTGGTTCAGAGATCGGTGAATCTTTGATATCAAACCCTTCAATTCCATTAATTTCATTTACCGGATCTACTAAAATGGGCAGGCACGTAAATCAAATTGTATCTAGCAGGTTTGGTAAATCAATTTTAGAGCTTGGTGGGAATAATGCGATCATTATAGATGAGACCGCTGACCTAGACCTAGCTCTACCTGCTGTAGTTTTTGGGGCTGTTGGTACAGCGGGTCAAAGATGTACATCTACAAGAAGAGTTATTATACATGAATCTATATTTGATGAATTTAAGGATAGCTTAACAAATGCATACAAACAGATCGTGATTGGAAATGCTGTAAAAGAAGAGACATTGATGGGGCCTCTTGTAAGTAAAGATGCAGTCACTGATTATTTATTAGCAATACAAAAGATCAAACAAAGTGGGGGAAATATAATATATGGAGGTAAAGAAATTGATCGTCCAGGTTTTTTTGTAGAGCCAACAATAGCTGAAGTTGAAAATGAGTGGGAAATTGTTCAAGAAGAAACATTTGCACCAATTCTTTATCTTTTAAAATATAAGGATATTTTTGAGGCTATAAATTTGCAAAATGATGTGAAACAAGGATTATCATCGGCTATTTTTACAGAAAATATAAAGAATTCAGAATTGTTTTTATCATCAAGGGGCAGCGATTGTGGAATAGCAAATGTTAATATTGGCACATCAGGCGCTGAGATTGGAGGTGCATTCGGGGGTGAGAAAGAAACGGGAGGTGGTAGGGAGTCCGGTTCTGACTCATGGAAGCAGTACATGAGAAGACAAACAAATACTATAAATTGGAGCAATGATTTACCTTTGGCTCAAGGAATAGAATTCAATTTAAATAATTCTGATAAATAAAGTAACATGAGTATTTAGTATGAATATAAACCCCAAAAATACAAAAGATAATATTAGTAAACACATGCTTGCTGATGGAATGTCTCAAATTATAGATTTAGAAAAAAGTCATGGATCTTGGCTTGTAGATGGAAGGGATAATAGGCAATACCTTGACCTTTTTTCCATGTTTGCATCTTTATCTGTTGGCTATAACCATCCATATATTTTAAAAAATAAAGAAAGACTTCTTACCTCAGCATTAAACAAACCCACTAATTCAGATGTTTATTCTGTTGAAATGGCAGAATTTGTAAATACTATGAATAGAGTAGCTCAGCCTGAGTATCTTCCACATTCTTTTTTTATTGAAGGAGGTGGACTGGCAGTTGAAAATGCATTAAAAGCAGCATTTGATTGGAAAGTTAAAAAGAATTTAAAATTTGGAAAGGGTAAAAAAGGGTCGATGATAATACATTTTAAGGAATGTTTTCATGGTAGAACAGGCTATACAATGAGTCTGACTGATTCTCCTGACCCTAGAAAGACCATGTATTTTCCTAAATTTGAATGGCCTAGGGTTTTAAATCCAAAAATACAATTTCCTCTTGATAAAAACATTGAAGAAGTAATAAAAAGTGAGAACATTGCAATAGAACAGATAAAAGATGCATTGCTCAAAAATAAGGATGAAATAGCTGCTTTAATAATTGAACCCATTCAAGGCGAAGGCGGAGATAATCATTTTAGATGCGAGTTTTTCAAAGAACTTAGAACTCTTGCGAATGAAAATGATTTTCTTTTGATTTATGATGAAGTTCAAACTGGAATCGGAATT
>CACBUT010000014.1:0-31730 GCA_902542445.1 uncultured Fidelibacterota bacterium
ATCCATCACCATTATACTGGATTGACCTGACACAAGACCCGATCCAGGAATGACATTTGCTATCAAGACTCCATTTGATCTTGTAGTAGGAATAATTTCGGAGTCAGGATTGTATGCTACATTTGCACGCACGTTTGGATTGAAATCACCTCTTTCAGAATGATCATTGGTAACCGGAACAGCATTGATCTCAACTAGTCCAATCCCTGATACAGCTGATATAAAACTTGGGTATACATGCTTTCCATTAAGATCAATAACTTTTGCATCATCCGGAGGTGCTAAGTATTCGCCAACAGCGATAATTTTTCCTTTGTCAAACAGGATTGAACCTTCAATCGTTCCATCAGATACAGTATGAATAAATCCATTTTTAAGTAAAATAGGTTGAGCTTGGGGAGGGGCAGGTATTTGATCGTTAGACCATAATAAACTAGTAAAAATAAAAAATATTAATCTCTTCATTAGTGTTCTCCTCCAAAAAAATATGCCTCGGTTGCATCACAATGGTGGAATCGTATTCCTCTCATCCCTTGCGGTGTCATTGGCTGTCCACCTTTATCATCAGAGCTCAATATTTTTTGAATAAGATCATTTCTTAATTTGTTATCCCTTTGTCTAAAATATTTATCTTGAGCAGTTGAGAAATATTGCTTGCCGTCAAGCCAAGTTTCTTCACAAATAGAATAGGTTGATAATGGGTGGCCAGACCATATAGCAAAATCTGCATCTTTTCCAATTTCTAAAGAACCAACATATTTATCAATTTTTAGCTGTTGTGCTGGATTTATAGTTACCAGTTTTAATGCATCCTCTTCACTCATTCCACCGTACTTAACAGCTTTTGCAGCTTCTAAATTCATCCTTCTTGCTAATTCATCGCTATCTGAATTAAATGAGACGCTCACTCCAGCATTTGCCATCAAAGTTCCATTGTGAGGTATTGCATCAACAACCTCATACTTATATGCCCACCAATCAGAGAAAGTAGATGCTCCTGCGCCGTGTTCAGCTAATCTTTCTGCAACCTTGTATCCTTCTAATACATGTTGAAAGGTTGAAATCGTAAATCCAAAATCTTCAGCTATTCTGGTCAACATTAAAATTTCATCTTGCCTATAGGAGTGTGCGTGAAGTAGTCTATCGCCCTCCATAATTTCTACTAATGCTTCAAGTTCTAAATCTTTTCTTGGCGGAACAATTGAGCGTTGTAGTTTGACATCTCTTCTGTAAGTGTTCCATTTCCTTTTATAGTCTAAAGCAGCATTGAACGCATCTCTAATTACTTGTTCTACACCCATTCTCGTTTCAGGATATCTTCCGTATGAGCGTTTTCTTTTTACATTTTCACCAAGTGCAAACTTTATACCCTGGGGCGCTCTTTTCATTATCAAATCATTTGAAAATGAACCCCACCTTAGCTTCATAATTACGTTTTGACCTCCAATTGGATTTGCTGACCCGTGAAGTAAATTTATTGTTGTTAACCCTCCTGCCAAAGCTCTATACATTGCAACATCATTTGGATCTATTACATCCTGCATGCGTACTTCCGCAGTTATGTTTTGAAAACCTTCATTGATTGATTCACCTGCCATATGGCTATGTGCATCAATTAGGCCAGGAGTCACATGCTTTCCGCTACCATTGATTACTAATGCATTACCTCTTGGAATCACGATGTCTTTAGCAATTTGCTTGACTTTACCATTTTCAAAAAGAATATCGTGATCTTTCAGGATACCTAGTGGTCCTGAGGTCCATATTGTAGCATTGTTTATTAAGATCGATCCTGGAGATAAGACTTTTGAATCGAGACCGTAAGATCCTTCAGGAAATACCACATTCAATTTGCTGGCTTCTTCTTTTGAATTGGGCTTTTTGACTTTTTCTTCATTAGTCCTGTTAAAACTTGCCGACCAGCCTTTTGATAATCCATCGCTATATATTACTTGGCCAAGGATGCTGTTGTCCCTAATTGTTCCTTTGAATCTATTTACTCCATCTATCATAATTGTATCTGCTTTTACAGTGAAAGTGATCCTATCTTGATCAAGATTTAGATTGGAAAGTTTAAATGAAACTTCATCTTTTTCTATACTCCCTTTTCCATTATCAATTGACAAGGTCCAAACGTTGTCTCCTTCTTTTAAGGTCCATTTGCCATTTGAAGTAACCATCTCATCTGGCGAAATAGGATACTCATTACCACCGATCCATAAAGAGGTTGCTTTTGAATCGTTCTCGAAATAATCCCCACTCATTACAACTAAATTTGCTAAAAAGCCTCTAGATACTTTCCCTAGTCTACGAGACTGACCAAACTTTTCTGCAGGTATGGTGGTTAGCGCTGAGATAGCATCCCTTTTACTCAGCCCTCTTTCAACAGCTCTCAATAAATTTTTTCTAAAATCACTTTTTTTCTTTAGCCCATCGCTTGTTAATGAGAAAGGAATATTTGCCTCAGACAATCTCTTTGCATTGTCAGGACCCATATCCCAATGTTTTAATTGAGCAGTTGAATACTGAAGAGCATTTTGATGATCTTCTACCTTTGGCTTGGATGAAAAGTTTAGAGGAATGATTGTAAAGGCTTTTGGCAATTGATTGATTCTTCTGTATTCGTAACCGTTGCCTTTTATCCAAACATCCAAATCAAACTCTTTGCCTATATTGACAGATCTGTCAATATAGACCTCATTATTGGTTCTAAAGATAAATGGTACTTTATCATTCTTTGCGTTTCCTAAAATTTCAAGTGAACGATCAACTGCTATAGGTTCGTTCTCATCTGGATATTTTTCTAGGATAAATTTTGATTTTGCATACCAATCTGCATCAATCAATCCTTGTCTGATGAAAGCAATAGCGCCGAGTAGAGATGTGGGGTATTCGGAAGAACTCCATCCTCCATAAGAGTATTCAATAACTTGAGAAATATTTTCATTCAATACATTGGAATTCTTGTCAAGTTGAATTAGAGCAGAAGTGCCTTGAAAGATGCCGCCTTTAGGAGCAATATGCGCAGACGTAAAGCCTAACTTTCTCATTTCATTTATATTTTTTTCGTTTAATTGAAAAAATGAGGAAGCTTTGAGGTGGGAACGCATGTTAGAATTCCAATGCGATACAATGCTCGAGTCGTCAACAGATGTTTTTACATCTAGCCAGCTTTCAATGAATCCTGCATAAACATGCTTACCTTTTAAATCAATGATCGTTGCTTGATTTGGAATTTTTATTCTTTCACCTACAGATTGAATTAGACCATCTCTAATGACAATTGTGCCATTTTCTATTGTTTTTGTAGGAGAAGTATGAATAACTCCGTTCGTCAAGGCCCATGAACGAGGCGGGTTTGATCGCAAATCATCAGGTGGTCCTACTTGTGACCACATTAGTGATTTAAAAACAGCAATAAATAACAAATTTTTTATCATTTTCTATCCTTACAATAAAATATTGTCTAACGATGAAGTATGTAATTTACTTAGATATTATAATTTATAATTCTAATAAAACTTGCTGTTAATTGCCACGTCAAAAGATTATTTAATTTTTTTCAAATTATTTTAAAAAAAACAATTTTCTGTATTGAATTAAAATAAATGCTCATTTAATTTTGATTTAGCAGTATGACCTCGGAATTCAAACTAGCACCATCAATATTATCAGCTGATTTTTCAGACTTAGGCCAAGCTTTATCACAATGTGAATCAGGAGGTGCTCCTTGGGTCCATGTTGATGTTATGGATAATCAATTTGTACCAAATTTAACCATCGGACCACCGGTGGTGAAATCTTTAAGGCCTAAAACAACAAAATTTTTGGATGTGCATATGATGGTGATTGACCCAGAAAAATTAGTAGAGCCTTTTGCAAAAGCTGGAGCAGATTTAATTACCTTTCATATAGAAGCAACTGATAATCCAAAGGAAATCATTGATCTCATTAAATCTGCAGGTTGTCAAGTTGGAATATCTATAAAGCCTTCAACTCCACTAGCTGAAATTGAACCATATTATGAATTTTTAGATTTAGTTTTAGTAATGAGCGTTGAGCCTGGATTTGGTGGACAAGGATATATCGAATCATCAACTTCCCGAATAAAAACTATAAAGACCAAATTAAAAGAAGAATGTTTGCAAGATAGAGTATTAATAGAAGTTGATGGAGGTATTAAACTGCATAATGCTAGAAAAGTTGTCGATGCTGGTGCTGATATTTTAGTTGCAGGTTCAGCGATCTTCAATACACCAGATCCAGTTAGAACTATAAAAGAATTTTATAAGGTTTAATCAGATGAAATCTTTTCACGATCTATATTCTTTTAAAGATTGGACCAATGAAGAAAAAGTTCATTTTTCTATATCAGCTACCAAAGGTTTGATTCTTGATATGGTTAGAAAAGCAAATTCTGGCCATAGCGGAGGTCCTCTTTCATCTTGTGATTTTGCTCAAATTTTGTTTACTGAATACTTAAAATTCAACCCCAAAGACCCTGAATGGTTTCCTAGAGATAGATTTATTCTTTCAGCAGGTCATGAGTCGGCGCTTTTGTATTCATTGTTATTGCAAATTGGATGGCTAAATATGGATGATGTTAAAAACTTTAGGCAATTGCATAGCAGGACTCCAGGTCATCCTGAAGTTGAAATACCAGGCGTTGAGGCAACCACTGGGCCTCTAGGCCAAGGTTTAGCAATGGCTGTTGGAATGGCAACCGCTGAGTCAATGCTAAGAGCTCGTTTCAAGAATTATTGTGATGATGTAAATAAATTAATAGGTCATTACACCTATGTGCTCGCTGGTGATGGAGATTTTCAAGAACCCGTAGCGCTTGGAGCTGGCTCTATGGCTGGTCACTGGCAATTATCAAAATTAATTGTATACTATGATTCAAACAATGCTCAAATCTCTGGAAAAGTTGGTAGATCAGATTCAACAAATTATTTAAAAGTTTTTGAAGGGTTTGGTTGGCATGTTCAAGAAATTGATGGACATGACCATGACAAAATAAGAGAGGCGATTGAGAAAGCACAGATTGCAGATAAACCAAGTTTAATTATTGGAAACACCATCATGGCTAAAGGCTCAGCCAACATGGAACATGACCATGAAACACATGGAGCTCCATTGCCTCAAGATGAGATTGATCAAACAAAAAAAGCTTTAGGTTTGCCACCAGAACCATTTTATTTGCCGAATGAAGTGATTAATTTTTTTCAAAACCAATTTTCCGACCTTGATGAAATGGTCAATTCTAATTCATCTTTACTAGCAATGGCTTTGAAAGATGATAATTTTAAAAAGATCTGGAATTCTACTTTTAATGCTGACCTAGATAATTTAGCATTGCCAAATTTTGAATCAGGTGAAATCTTAGCAACCAGAAAAGCATTTGGAGCAACTTTAGATAAATTTGCCGAACAAACACCCTTATTGGTTGGAGGTTCAGCTGATCTAGAGCCATCAAATTATACTACGAATTTTGCTAATAATTATGGGGATTTTGCAAAAGACAGAAGGGGAGGGCGCAACCTTGCTTACGGAGTAAGAGAATTTCCTATGGCAGCAGCCATGAATGGTATGTCTTTGCATGGTGGAGTTATTCCTTTTGGTGGCACTTTTTTAGTTTTTGCTGATTACGAAAGACCTGCATTGCGTTTGGGCTCTATTCAACAGTGTGGAGTAATTCATGAATTTACTCATGACTCTTTTTGGGTTGGAGAAGATGGGCCAACTCACCAACCTATAGAACATGCCATGGCTCTAAGGTCCATTCCAAATTTCAATGTTTTTAGACCCGCCGATGCAAAGGAAACCGCAGCATCCTTTAAGATAGCTTTACAACAAACTAATACACCTTGCGCCTTACTTTTAACAAGGCAAGGAATTCCAATCTTAAGCTTAGAAAATAAGACGGTATATAATGGCGTTTCTAAGGGTGCATATATAATTAAAGATGATGATAGTCCTGAATTAATTTTTCTAGCTACAGGTTCAGAAGTTAGTCTTGCTTTGGAAGTGTCGAAATTAATGAATGATAAAAGAGTCAGAGTTGTAAGTATGCCATGCTGGGAGTTGTTTGATGCTCAACCTAAGGAGTATAGAGATTCAATTATTCCTAGCAGAGGAGCTATGAAAATCTCATTTGAAGCTGGAATTACTCTGGGCTGGGAAAGATATATTGGTCCAAATGGTCTTTCAATTGGTTTAGATCGTTTTGGAGCATCTGCGCCTGGCAAAGACCTTGCAGAGGAATTTGGCTTTACTCCTCAAAAAGTTTCAGAAAAAATCATCAACCATCTAAAAAAACTATTATAGTTAATAACATTTTCAATGAAGATTCACATAGCAACTGATCATGCAGGTTTAGAATTAAAAAATAATATCAAAAAGTATCTTGAGGAAAAAGGAAATCAAGTCCATGACCACGGTGCTCATCAATTCGACCCTTTGGATGATTATCCAGATTTTATTATACCATGCGCAAAAGCTGTGTCTTTAGACAGTAAAAGTAAAGGAATCATACTTGGAGGGTCAGGCCAAGGTGAAGCAATCGCTGCAAATAGAATTAAAAAAGTTAGGGCTGCTGTTTATTATGGTGGTCCTGAGGATATTGTTAAGCTTTCAAGAGAGCATAATGATGCAAATATATTATCTTTGGGTGCAAGATTTATCAAAGAGGAAGCCATTTTTAACATTATAGATCTATGGTTAAAAGTGCCTTTTGAAGGTGGTAGACATATTCAGAGAATCAAAAAGCTAGATATCTAATAATTATAATTCTTTAGGTCTTTTAATCCACTCCAATTTTCCTAATCCAAACATTACATTTATCCATTTATCTTTATTGTAAACAATTTTTGCCATTGATGCGGTAGGGAATCTGTGATGTTTCTCGTTACAGGATCTAGAAATGAATGATGAAAAATTGGGCTCATGCCCAATTAAACAGACAGAATTGAATTTTTCATTTATATTTTTTATAATTTCAATTAGAACATTTGGGGAGCCTCCATAGATCCTTGGTTCAAAAATGCATTCTGAATTCCAATTTCCAGATTGAGCGGCTAATTCTATTGTTTCTCTTGCTCTAAGAGCTGTTGAAGAAATTAATAATTGAGGTATTTCTTTTCTATAGCCTAAGTGTTTCCCCATTTTTTTTGCTGCTTTTATTCCTCTTTTATTTATGGGTCTGTCATGATCATTTTCAAAATGAACATTCCAATCGGATTTCCCGTGTCTAAAAAGGATAATTGTTTTCATAGGTAAAATATATAAATGTTTTTTTAAATCAATTGATTTAAATGAATTAAAATAGATTAGCTATTTTAATCTATATTAATTAAAAATGTCAAATCTTACTAATCAACTTATATCAAACATTCTATTTTGGCTCTCAAGAAAAAAATGGTTAGTTATAGCTTTTTTTATTAGTGTCTCTCTTTTTTACGTTGAAACTCCAGAGGGTTTAACCTCAGATGCTCATCGTACGCTAATCATTGTTGTTACAGCTTTAATTTTAATTGTTTCCGAGTCCATACCTTTGCCAGCTATAGCTATGTTGATCTTGATAATGGAGGTTGTTTTAGGCGTGGATACTGCAGATGGTGTGGCATCATCATTTATGAGTGATGCAGTTTTTTTTATTATGGGGTCTTTAATGCTTGCTGTTGCCATAGTGCATCAAGGTTTAGATAAAAGATTAGCCTTATCGATCATTAATGTTACAGGAAACAAAACCTGGAGGATAGCTTTTGGATTCGTATTTTTCTCCGCATTAATGTCTTCATTCATTGGGGAACACACGGTTGCTGCAATGATGCTTCCTGTTGCTCTAGCATTACTGAGATATTCTGGTAAAAAACCACATCAAACATCAAATTTATCAAGCCTATTATTGTTTTCAATAGCTTACGGTTGCGCTCTTGGCTCAATCGGAACACCATCTGGCGGAGGAAGAAATGCAATTATGATTGGTTATTTTTCAGAATTTAATATTGCTAAGATTTCTTACTGGGATTGGATAAAATATGCATATCCGATGATGTTGATTGAGGTACCAATAGCTTCATTAATTTTATGGTTAACCTTCAAACCCAAAAAGAAAATTTTGGATTCAGCAGTTAGAAAATTAAAGGTTAGCGTTGCAAAGGATGGTAAGCTATCATCTAATCAAGTACTGTCCATGGTTATTTTTATTTTTGTATTTTTTTCATGGATTTTTTTGAGCCCTTCCATTGGCTTGGGTATTGTAGCGCTTATGGGTGTCTTTTTTTATCTTTCATTTAGACTGATAGATTGGCACGATTTGACAAGAAGAACAAATTGGGGCGTTGTTATATTGTTTGGATCTGTCATATCCCTCGGTATACAAATGAATGAAACAGGAGCTGCTAAATGGTTAGCTGATTCTATTTTGAATTCATTAAGCAATAGCATAGATGATCCATCTAATTTAAGATGGTTTTTTTCAGTAATCGTTAGCGGCATTATGACCAATCTTTTAAGCAATGCTGCAACGGTTGCTATCTTAGGTCCCATTGTACTTGAAATGGGTGGAGACCCCATTATTTTGGGTATGTCAACATCGATTGCATCTGCTTTCGCATATTTAACTATTGTTGCATCACCAACGTGCATGATTATCTATTCAACCGGTCTTATAAGCTCTAAAGATTATATTAAAGCAGGTTGGAAACTGTTCATTATTTCAATAACATTGTTATTATTAATCTCAATATTTTATTGGCCAATATTATCATGAATGTATTAATTGCAATAAGTAGCAAACATCACTCTGAGCCTACATTAAAAGCTGGTATGAAAGTTGCGAACGCTTTTAGCGCTTCTTCAACCGTTCTTGAAGTTGGTGAAAAAATTAATGAGTTCAGTATGAAAGAAGTGTATATGGCTAGAGAAAGAATTGAATCTTGGAATTTTGATAGACCAGGGGTTGATGTTTTAGAATGGGCCTTTAATTTTTTATGTAAAGAAAAGCTGATAAACGATTCTAGCATTGAAAGAGGCTTTCCCAAAAATACCTTAGTTGAAAATAGTAGCAGACGATCAGAGGTTTTTTTAGAAAAAGGAAAAGCTAAAAACATTAGCTTAATCATTAGAAATGGAGATATCATTGAAGAGTTAAGGAACGAGGTTCAATTCGGTGATTATGATGTTACCGTATTAGGAGGCAGTAAAAGCGGAAATCTATCCTTTGATATGGTTCAATACATTGAAAGCTCAATTTTTATTGTAAAAAACTTTCAGACTAAGAAAAAAAACAAAATTTTACTCGCGGTTGATTCTTCAAAAGGATCAAAAAAGGCAATTAAACATTGTGTAGGTATTGCTAATGCGTTTAATATTGAAGTTGAGATCATTACAGTAACACAAGATGTAAAATTGAGAAAAGCCAATCAAAATATAACTGAGTATGCTTCAAAATTTTTAAGAAGATTCAACATTAAAAATAAAATTATATTTGAGGAAGGCAATCCTGCAGATGTTATCCCAAAAAAGGCAGGAAATAATCATATTTTAGTCATAGGCTCATCAAGTAGAGGACCTATAAAAACTTTCTTCCAAAGCAGTACGCCTATTAAAATTCTAAAAAAATGTAATTGCCCCATTTTAGTTGTGAAATAATTATAGCAGGAGAAAATCATGTCACTTAAAGTAAACAATAAAAAAGCCAGCGATGATCAATTTAACCAAGCAGCAGATCTTATAGGATTGGATGAGGAAGTAAGACTTTCATTGATTGCTCCAGATAGAGAATTAATGGTTGAAGTCCCATTAAGAAAAGATGACGGTTCAATTCAAAGTTTCCGTGGATACAGGGTCCAGCATAATAATTCTAGAGGACCTTTCAAGGGCGGGATAAGATTTCATGAGGAAGTAGATCTTGATGAGGTGCGAGCTCTAGCAGCATTAATGACCTGGAAAACTGCGCTTGTTGATATTCCCTATGGAGGAGGCAAGGGAGGTATTACAGTGAACCCTAATAATTTATCAGTTTTGGAGTTAGAAAGATTATCTAGGCGTTTCTTTCGATCTATCGATCCTATAATTGGTTTAAACAGAGATATACCCGCACCAGATGTAAACACCAATGCTCAGATTATGGCTTGGTTTATGGATGAATATGGAATGATGAATGGACATACTCCTGGTATTGTAACTGGTAAACCTATTGAGCTAGGTGGATCCTTAGGAAGAGAAGCTGCTACTGGAAGAGGAACAGCTATAATCACTAGAGAAAGTGCAAACTTTTTTAATATTGATTTAAGTAAATCTAATGTAGTCATTCAAGGGTTTGGCAATGTAGGATCCTATACTGCGAAATTTTTAGATGAAATGGGCTCTAAAATTATTGCGGTCAGTGATGTTAACGGAGGTCTACATGAACCGGATGGTTTTGACGTACCCTCGTTGATAGAGTTTAATTCTAAAAATAGAACGATTAAGGGCTGCGGTCAAGGTTCGACTATTTCGAACGAAAAATTGATTGGGTTAGAGTGCGATTTTCTCATACCTGCTGCTTTGGGGGGGCGTTATTCATAAAATGAATGTTGATGAATTGAATTGCAAGGTCGTTGTTGAAGCAGCAAACGGACCGGTAACACCTACAGCAGACAAGAAATTATTTGAAAAAAATATTCATGTTGTTCCAGACATACTGACAAACGCAGGCGGTGTGACTGTTTCTTATTTTGAATGGGTTCAGAATTTGCAGCAGTTGCAATGGGATGAAAGCGAAGTAAATGAAAAATTGGAAAAAAAGATGGTTTCTGCCTTTGAAGAGGTTAGTATCTTAATGGAACAAAGAAAGACTTCAATGAGGATGGCTGCATTTGCAGTAGCAATAGATAGGGTCTCTCAAGCTTATGCATTGAGAGGAATTTAGCAGTATACTTAAACTATTTAAGACCTTCTAGCTGCAATAAAACTTTTTATAAACCCAACCATTGCAGTTACAGAAGTTGCTATCATTAAAATTACCCTAATGGTAGCAGCTGTATCTGATCTCTGTAGTGAACCAATTAGTGGCATGATTAAGCCCAATACGATTAATAAAGTCAAGGTCACAGCTATGTGAGCAATAATTTTATTTTCATTTTTAACGCCTTTGTTCATTGCGATCAATAAAATTCCAATGATGACAGGAATTAAAGCGGTAGCAGAGGGAGATTCGGATTGAATGTATCCATATCCGCCAAGTGCAATGAGAGTTAAGGCGTTTATTAAGCTTAATTGAAAAGGTTTTAAATTTAGCATGTAACTAGCTTCCCTATTATTTGGTTAATTTTTAGTGGGCCGAATGTTCTACTATCTGAGGTATCCAAGACGTTTGGATTGTCACCTTTTAAAAAATAAAGACCATTGTCTATCGATTTAACCCTTTTGATTATTTTTAATTTTTTAAAAGGATGAGAACACAATACAATATCGTCAATTCCTATATTTGTATCGTTCATAATCTTTTTGAAAATCAGTTTATCTCCGTTTTTAAATGTGGGCTCCATACTGGAGCCCACTACATTAACATTGATAAGTGTGTATCTTTTAACCAGCTGTTATCCAGGGAACTTCACGTCCTTTTGTTTCCCAAAAAATCTCGTGAATTTTCTTTATCATGTCCATTAGTTCATTCGCATGGTCAATAGACACTTCAACCTTGCAGGAGCTACATGCTTTTGCAGCATTCCAAAAAATATTATGTAAATCTGGATACTTTTCAAGATGTTCGGGTTTAAAATAATCAGTCCACAAAACCAATAATTCCCTCTTACATTCTGTCGCTTGTTCTTCTTTCACAGAAGCATATCTTGACATAGTATTTAAATAACTTGCCATGGCTTGAGAATTAGAAGTGTCAGGACAGTTTAATTCCAACATTTTCTTTGTCATCGATAATACTGCTTCCCCAGTAATTCTTGCGCTTGCTGGATCGTATATTCCACATGGGCCATCACAGTGAGCGTAAGCATTTATTTCATTCATTTGTCTACCCTTTAATTTGTTCTTCTTAATTTTATTTTATTCAGTATATAAACCAGCACAGGTACAATGTATGCCTCGTGATGCGATAAATATCTTTTTGTTTTTTTTTCTATTATTTCGGTCATTTGAAATAGTTAAAAGTTAGATACCTAAATTATGACAAACTTTTAACTTTTTCAATAATCTCAGAGTAATTTGGTTCAACACCAGGATTTTCAGCTACCCACTTATATTGTATTAAACCTTGCCCATCTATAATGATAACTCCGCGATTTGAGCATTCATAACCTTCCAAACCTCCTAACCCACTAAAGATCATATCATACGCCTTAGTTACATCTCGATTGTAGTCAGAAAGTAAATTAAAATTAATTTCATATTTTTTAGCAAACTCAGCATTGGCCCAAGGCGAATCAACACTGATACCTAATACTGTAGCATTTAATTCATTGAAGGAATTCATACTATCTCTTAAGGAGCACATTTCAGTATCACAAACGCCGGTGAATGCTCCAGGGTAAAAAGCTAATACCACAGTTTTTCCTTTATAGCTGGACAAAGCAATATTATTTTTCTCTGTATTTTTTAAATTAAAATCAGGAGCTATTTCGTTTAAATTTGACATTTTTTCCTCTTTTAGTTTTATAAAATTAATTGTGAAATTAAGATATAATAATAATGAAAAAAATTACAAAAATGTTTGTAATTGAGACTCATTATCAATAAATTAAACAACTTAATTAATAAGGACTTTTACAAAATGGAAAAAATTGGAATGTTCTGGGGTAGTACCACAGGAAATCAAGAAGAAGCAGCTAAATACTTAATGGATTATATGAAATCTGAAGGTTTTGAGGTTGATTCTTTCGACATCAAATCAACACCACCAGAAAAGATGTTAGACTATACAAACTTAATCATAGGTTGTCCGACCTGGAATGTCGGAGAACTGCAAGAGGATTGGGAAGCTATATATAACGATTATCAGGGGCTAGATTTTTCAGGAAAAACAGCTGCTTTCTTTGGATGTGGCGATCAAGTGGGTTATAGCGATAATTTTTTAGATGCTATTGGAATGCTAGCTAAGCCTTTTATGGAAAAAGGGGGCAATTTGATTGGAAGATGGTCAACTGAAGGATATGAATTTGATGGATCGGTTGCTTTGGATGGTGATGAATTTTTAGGCCTAGGTTTAGATAATGATAACCAAGAAGAAGAAACAGAAGAAAGATTGATCATCTGGGCAGAGTTAATTAGAGATGAGTTTAAATAAATAAAATGCAATTTGTAGATCAAAATTCCATCTACGTATTTAAGACACGAAAAGGGAGACACTTTAATATAGTGATTGGTAATATAAAAATGAGAATGGGAGTTTGTAGATTTGCACATTTTAAAACATATCTATCTTCGATTCATAGGAATATTGATTTTGAGAACGATAAAATTGAGTTAACTCTTGTGAAGAACAATTTGGTAATTGAGCTTGATCTGGATGATTTTTTAAGACTCTTTCATGAAGTTAGTTCGATTATCTCAAATCAAGATTACTTAAAAAATTAAATAACCAACTAACTACTTGCCCTCCGAAGTCCTAGAGCGAGAAAAGTTGGCTATAGGGTGCAATCATCCTCCATGATTGCACCCATATATTAAAAATCTGGTTTTATAATTACCAATATTATGATGAAAAATAGAAGAAGAAATGGAATTTCATTAATTAGTCTGAAGAATTTCGCAGATTTTTTGCAAATGTCATTTTGAAATTCTTTTAAGTATTTGTTTAGATAGAAATGGTAAACAGTCAAAATGATAACAAATCCTATCTTGATATTTAGCCAATTATAAATACCTAAAGCATGAAACATATATAGACCTGTTATCCAAACTATAAGAGCTGAAGGCGAGGCTATATAATAGTACAATCTATATTCCATTGTTTTAAATGTTTCAACAAGATCAGGTTTGTCTATGTTTTCGGCATGGTATACAAATAATCGTGGTGTATAAAGTAGCCCAGCCATCCACGCAACCATAAACATTACATGTAAAACCTTAATCCATAAATATAAATTTCCCAATTTTATTTCCACATCGCTAAAGGAGGCATTGACATCAGAATTGCATCGATATTGCCTCCAGTTTCAAGCCCAAATTTAGTCCCTCTGTCATGCAGTAGATTAAATTCAACATAGCGGCCCCTTTTGATAAGCTGATTTTTTACATGGTTGTCGTTCCAAGGCATATCTTTGTATTTCAAAATAATATCAATTAGATATTTTTTAAAAAATAAACCAACGTCTTTGACAAATTTAAAATCATCACTGGGTTTTCCAGAGTCTAAATAATCAAAAAAGATCCCCCCAATTCCTCTTGGTTCATTTCTATGTGGTAAGAAAAAGTATTTGTCGCACCATTCTTTATATTTTTTGTAGTAGGATTCATGGTGCTTATCGCAAAGTTTTTTTAACTCTAAGTGAAAGAATTTGGTTTCGTTTTCATAATCATTACTAGGAGTTACATCCAATCCTCCGCCAAACCAGGAACTCGATGTTTTAATATAGCGTGTATTAAAATGCATAGATGGAATCAATGGGGATTTAGGATGGATTACTATGCTAATTCCAGTCGCTTGATATTTGGGATCCTTATCAGCTCCTGGAATTCGTTTTTGCATATTTTCAGAAAATTCTCCACTTACTGTTGAGATATTTACGCCACCTTTTTCAATGATGTCACCCTTAATTTTTGTCATTAAACCACCACCTTTTTGTGAATGGTTCCACTTTGTCTCAATAAAGGATTTATTCTCAATAGATTTTAAATCATTTAGAATCAAACCGCGTAAATTTTCAAACCATTCTCTGTACAATTCAAAATTCAAAACCAAACCTTAGATTTTTTGTCAATGATTTTGTTGATTAACTGAAGATGCTCGTCACTATCATTGAGACACGGTATATAATGAAATTTTTCTCCCCCATTCTCCAGGAAAAGTTCTTTGTACTGAATTTCAATCTCTTCAAGCGTTTCCAAACAATCAACGCTGAAACCTGGTGAGATTACATGGATGTTTTTAATTTTATTTTTACCATAATCCATAAGCATGTCATCAGTGTATGGTTTTAACCACTCTTCAGTTCCGAAACGAGATTGAAAGCTCATATCAAATTTTTCTTTATTCAGTTTGAGTTTTTCTGCTACCAGTCTGGTAGTTTTATGGCAAAAGCAGTAATAAGGATCACCATTCTCTAAATATCGTTTTGGCATTCCGTGATAGCTGAATAGAATTTTATCAGGCATGCCATTATTTTTAAAGGATTGTTTAATAGTTTTAGCTAAAGCATTGATATAATGTTGATTGTCATGGTACCCGCTAACGAAAACGAGATCTGGCACCCAAGTCCAATTTTTAAGTATGTTTGATATCTCATCATATGTTGTGGAGGTTGTAGGAGACCCTGATTGAGGGTATAATGGAAGAACAATTATCTTAGATACATTGTTTTCCTTCATTTTTTTAAGAGCCTCACCCAAAGAAGGTTCTCCATAACGCATTCCAATTTCAAAAAAGGTTTTAAAATTTTCTATCTTAAAAGAACGCTCAGCCTTTTCTTTTATTTTATTCATATAAACAAGTAAAGGGGATCCTTCATTCATCCAGATTTTTTTGTATAACTTTGCTGATTTTGAAGGTCTTATGGTTAAAATTATTAACTTTAATAATGGAACCCATAGTAATCGATTAATGTCTACCACTCGCCGATCAAGCAAAAATTGATTTAAATACTTTTTAACATCTTTTCTAGTAGGAGACTGGGGTGTTCCAAGGTTTGTTAATATGACACCAATCTTGTTTTGATACTTTTTTCCAAGATCTTCCATATTATTAGAATTTTTCTCTAATATAATCGATAAAATATCTGACGTTTTCTTCAGGTGTTTTAGGAAGCACGCCATGATTTAAGCTGCATACCCAATTCAATCTTTCTTGAATTTCTACTCGTTTCATTCTACTACAGAACAATTTAAAATCTTTTTTAAATTCAATATGAGGCTTTGCTAGGCTTTCTGATGGAAAATTACCCTGGACAAACCCAGATTTATTATTTTTGAGAGATCTTATGAAATTCCTTTCTGGATTGTGAACAAATCCCGATAAGCTAAATTTTTCATTAATATCTTCAATTAATGCAAGATTTTTATTTTTACTAAAATAAGCGATTTTTTTTGGAAACATATCAAAGATATTTTCTTTGATATGTTTCAAATATCTATTGCAAAAATAATCCTTTTCAAGCTGTATAGCATTTGTATCAAACATATAAACTACCTCAGCGCCAGATTGTAATTGTAAAGAGATATTCTCTTTTAATGATGGTATTAAAATATCAAAAACAAGTTTTTCGTGAAGAAAATTTGGAGTTAAAAATTCTTCTTTGTTCATGCCTGTAGCATAAGAAGCTAACGTCCACGGGCCACCAACAAATCCCACTAGGCTTTTACTTTGAGGAAGTTGTTTTCTCGTGAGAGAAATTGCTTCATATTGAAATAGTAAGTCCTCAGCCACTTCTTTAGGTCTTTTGATGTTTTTTATTTGGCTCTCGTCAAATAGCTTTTCAAAAATTGGCCCTGGGTTATAATGCAGATTCATACCCAAAGATTCAAGGATAAATAAGATATCACTAAATAGAATAGCAACATCATAGTTGAAATCATTTATGGGTCCAAGCGCTGTTTCTGCTGCTAAAGATGGATTTTTACATAATTGTTCAAAAGTGTGAACTTTTTTTAATTCTTGATAGTGGGAGTGATATCTACCAGCTTGCCTCATGAACCAAATTGGAGGTCTATCCATATTTTGATTTTTTAATGCGTTTTGAAAAAGTATGTTACCCATTGAAATATATCCTCTTTGCGTGTCTGGCGGCATAGCTAATTATGTATTGAGCACCTGCTCTTTTAAAAGTATCCCAAACTTCAGATGTTGCCTTATCGAAATTAATTAATTTACTTTTATCTAGAATCTTTAAGCTAGCAAATTCACCGCTTACGTGGTAAGCGCCTACTGGTTTTTTAGTGATTTGACGAATATCAGAAATTAAATCAATCGATGTTAATCCAGGTTTGACCATCAATAGATCAGCTCCCTCATTAGCGTAAGCCATGCTTGATGAAATTGCTGATTTTCTAGATTTCACATCTAATTGATATTCTCTTCTATCGCCAAATTGTGGAGCTGAATCTGCAGCTTCACGAAATGGTCCATAAAAATTACTAGCAAATTTTGTACTGTATGACATTATCGGAATAAGCTCTTTTTTTTCTTTATCTAGCATTTTCCTTACTTCTTTTACGATTCCAGGCGTCATGGAGCTTGGCGCAATACCATCAACTCCCGAAGTTGAATATTCTTTTGCAATTTTTGTTAAAGCTTCTAAGGTTAGTGGAATATCCATTTTTTGGTTTTTGAAAATACAGCAATGACCCGTTTTAGTAAGGGAACAAATACATAGATCAATCCAGAGGAATAAATCTGACCCAAAATTATCCTTGATAGATTTAATAGCATAATTAGTGAATTCTACATTAAAATTTTCGTTAGTTTTTTCACTTTGCACAGGAAATAAAATAAAATTTTTGCAGTTAAGACTTAGGTCATCTTCAATCCTTTTTATGCCGTCTTTTAGATTAAACAATTTGTTATCACCCAAACCCGAAATTTTATTAGACCGAGTATTACTTTCTTTGATAAAGATGGGTTGAACTAATTGATCCTGAAGAAAGACGGATTCTGAACACATGTTGTGAAGAATTTGATTTGATAAAATTCTATTAATTTTCAATTAACTTCTCTTTCCAATGATCAAAAGATAAATATCGACTGATTTTTGATTTATCTTTAATCCTACTTTTAATGTAATCATAAGTCTTTCCATATCCACAAGCATGATATCCATCTAAAATGTTTGGACTTTTTTTGATTGCAGCTTCGAAGACCATGGGACTCATCCAGAAGAAATGCGTTTTATTGTCCAGTTGTTCCATTATTTGAATTTTTGTTATTTCATAACTTGGAATGATTTTCATGGTATTTGATATCGCATCTTTATGAGATAGTTTATATCGATCAATTTGATCTTCCATTAGACTTTGTATGTTAAAGTTCTTTTCTTCTCCTAGACTTTCTGAAGTACCATTTATCCAATATCCTTTTTTTGCCATAGCCTTCCAGCATTTTATACCACTTGTCCATAAAATGTTATTTTCATGAAGTTTTACATTTTTTGAAAGGACATTTTTTCTACTTAAATAAATGAAACTATTTTTAAGTGAGGATACTTTTTGGTCATTTTTAATCATTTTTCTTTCTACGTGAATTGCATCATTTAACTTAACCGGAAAAGCATTACCACTTTTAATTTTTTTCGAAGCAGATCTATCATCGTTCTTTACTCTGTCAAAATAGGAAATTAACTTTTTATCTGGAGTTTTTCCCACGTAGGATAAAAAATCAATTTTATTTCTTTTCCAGCTAGCTACTCCAATTTTTTGATGACAGCCACCTCCAAACATATTTAAAATTTCTTTTTCTTTTTCAACCTGACAAAAACCGATTTTATCATTTATATCATTTATCATTTGAATACAATGCGAATTTTCAATATGCGCTTCAATAGCAATAGCTCCTTGTCCAGGCGCTGTTGGAAAAATGGATAATGGTAAAATCATCCATTTTATATTGTGCATTAAGTAAGAAATATCAAAATTAAACATATCACTATATGTTGTCATCCTGTCAAATGCAGCTTTTGCAATAATAATTCCATCATTATCACCGTCTAAAAATTTTTCAAGCCTGGTTTCTATGTTACCTCTGATTGGGTTAGTTTTAATCCTGTATTTACTGAATGGCAATAGTTTTGGTAATGTTTTTTTACCATTATATATTCTTCTAGGAGAGGATGTTAAAAGAGTAATTTCTTTTTTTTTTCTTTGTTTTAAAGTAGACCTTTTTAAAAATAGAATATCTCTTGGATCGCCTCTTTTGAGCGTTCCAAAAATTTGCGATGATTTTGATGGGTTAATGGGAACATCTTTCCATGAATGAACAGCTATATCGTTTTGTTTTATTTCTATAGATTTGCTTATATCTTTAGTAAATATTCCCTCTTCAGATGCATTTGCTAAGTCCTCGTTCATATTTCTGTCACCAGAGGATGTAATAGTTTTGTATTCTATTGAAATTTTTGGAAAATTTTTTTCTAGCTCGCTACCTACCATCATGGCTTGTACTCGAGCAAGAGCACTCTTTCTAGAAATGATTTTTATTGAATTTTTAAACAAAATAAAAACAAAAATTATTTTATATTATACTTATGATTCATAATTTCGACTGCTGAGTCTAAAGAATATTTTTTAATTAGAATAATATAAATTAAATGAATTATAAAGAATTTTTCAAAAAAGAAATTATAAAAACTAAAGCTTCTGGTTTTTATAGAGAATTTGTTCCTATCATTCGCGAAAGAAAAACATTCCCATTTTCCTTTATTGCACATGAAGCCAGTGGCGGTGATCAGTTTAATAGTGAGACAAAAATTTGGTGTACGAATGATTATCTAAATATGAGTCAAAATGAAGTTGTAATTGAAAAAATGATAGATGTTATTAGAAAAGTGGGTGCAAGTTCTGGAGGTACACGAAATATTTCTGGTACCACCCCTTATCACATTGAGCTTGAAAATAAGATAGCACAATTTCACAGCAGAGAAAAAGCATTAGTTTTCAATTCTGCATACCTTGCTAATCAGACATCACTTTGGACCCTATGTAAAAAAATTCCCAATATCCAAATATTCTCAGATGAGTTAAATCATGCATCTTTAATTCAAGGTATTAAAAATGCTGGTGCTGATTGTCACATTTTCGCACACAATAATACAATACAGTTAGAAAAGCTTTTGTCTCAATTTGATAAATTAACCCCCAAGTTGATTGTCTTTGAATCATTGTATTCTATGGATGGAACAAAAGCCAAAATTGGTAATTATGTTGAATTGGCGAAAAAATACAATGCCATGACCTATCTTGATGAAGTTCATGCTGTTGGCTTATATGGAAAAAGAGGTGAAGGAGTAGCTAGCGAATGTGGATTTTCTGATCAAATTGACATTATAAATGGCACTTTAGCTAAAGCTGTTGGTCAAATTGGAGGTTACATCACTGGAGATCATGACATTATTGAATTCATCAGAAATCAAGCACCAGGTTTTATCTTCACGACATCAATTATGCCTGCTGTTGCAGCGGCGGCTAAGATAAGTTTAAATATTATTGAAAATGCAAATGATTTAAGACAAGATATTTTTAAAAAAGCAAACTATATCAAAAGCAAACTTTCTAAAAAAAATATTCCATATATTGACAGCGAAAGTCACATTATTCCCGTTCTAATTGGATCTGCAGATAGATCCAAAGAAATATCAAAAAAACTAATGGAAGACTACAATATTTATGTACAACCTATTTTCTATCCAACTGTTCCTAAGGATGGTTCTAGGCTTAGGATAACAGTTACTCCAAAACACACTTACCAAGATGTAGATTATTTGATTTTTGCAATCAATGAAACTATTAACACTAGAAAGACTCAAAGAGATTCATTTAGTGTAAATGCTAAATCACCTTCTTACGCTTAAAAATCATTAACTTGTTTAAACTATAAAATTTAGTACACTTTTTTTATCTACAATTTTTATTTAAATTTATAACCTATCATTGAATAATTAATCAGGGATTCATCTCACATGACTAAGTGGAACAAAGATCTGTTTGTTGAGGATTTGAGAAATTCATGCTCAAGAGAGATTGCAAAAATCGGAGAAAAAATAATTGATTTCTCTGAAGAGTTTGCAACCGAAATATCCTGGGGTAGAGGTGATGAACATGGAACTTTTACATTTCGATGTGACTCAGACTTTGGCACTCTTCCGCTTTTTCACATGACCTCTGATGGACAGCTTAATCTTCAGATAAATTTTCTTCGCGAAAAAGATCTCCCGAAGCAAGTTCTTAGAGATATGATTGTTAAGCTAGAAGCAAATTTCCTAAGAGATTATGATGATGAATCTTATCCTTCTGATTCATATGAAAATATGGAATTTTTATTCCATACTTATACCCAGGTTGATAAGTTTTTAGGGACTGTTGAAGGCGTAGTATATAGATTAAAGCAGTAATTTGTATAATCATATTATTTGTGCTTTAATTAATTTAAAAGACCTATTGTTTTATTTATTTTTCATCTAATGCTGCTTCGCAGTTAATGAACTTTTATGAACCCCTTACTTTTATTCTTAATCATATTTTTTATTTTCACCACCTTTTTATTTTTGGTTGCTAGCAAAGGAAGCAATAACATTATTTATGATGAAATAGAAACAGAAGAATGGGAATGCCCAGAGTGCACTTTTAATGTTCAGGCAGGAAACATATGCCCTTATTGTGAAACGAAAAAAAGCTAACAAAAGCTTTGTTAAAACTTACAAATGAACCCACGACAATAATTACGGATCTTGTAATTGCAATTTTCGGTTTCTACTGTGCTCATTTTTTACAAAGCCTTTATTTCAATTCACAAATGGAAGTTCATAAATACTTTTCATTGTATTTTTTGTCAATAGCTATAGGTGCTTCGTTCGGTTCTATTTATCATGCTGTAGAAACAAAATTCTACAATTTTAGATCAGGTCTTTGGAAAATGATAATGATCTGTATGGTGCTATCATCGGTGACACTGCTTATAGCTATTATATTTTTTAGTATCTCGTCAAATGATAACTCTCAAAAATTTTTACAAATTTTATCTTATGGTGTTCTTTTTTTTTCCACAATTAAAATTTTTTATAATGACGATATAATAAATGCTGCAATAATCTATTGTCCAATATCTATTATAAGTGCTATTGTAATGTTTTTATCATGGTACTATAATTCTAATTTGGATGCAAAGCAGATTTTTGTTGGACTGATAATATCTCTATTTAGTACATCATTTGTATTCACCCGTATTAGTTTACACAAACATTTTAATCATAATGACCTTTTCCATGTTTTTCAAATAATCGGTATGTATTTTATTTTTGTGGGTAGTATAAAGATCTTAGATTTTTAAATTACAAATTGCTATAAGTAAGCATAATTATGAATTTAGAAAAAATGAAATGATGAATATAAAAATAAAAAAAATAAATTCTTTTAGTCGGCACATGTCTGTAAAAATTCCATGGAAAGATCTTGAGCCAGATTTCAATGTATCAATGAAGGGGTTTTCAAAAAAAATAAAACTACCTGGTTTCAGGGCAGGAAAGATCCCAAGAAAAGTTTTGATGAGCAAATTTTTACCCTCAATTGAAGCTGATTTTATTGAAAGTTCTATTAATAAATATTATCTAAATGCTTTAAAAGAAAAACAGATATATCCGATAAACAAAGGCAGCATATCTGACGTTAAGTTTAAGTTTGAGAATGACCTTGAGTTTAAAGTTGAATTTGAAATAGAGCCCGATATAAAACCCCCTAAGTGGAAAAAAAATCTGTTTTCAGTTGAAAAACCTAATTATATATCAGATGAGGAAGATGTTAAAATGGCTCTAGAAGAGGCTCAACGAAACAACGCTGAGATAAAAAGTATTGATGATGGCTCAAAAAAAGATGATTTTATAATATGTGATTTACAAGAAGTTGACTCATCTGGAGTGCCCATTATTGGAAAAAAGCTAGAAACAAGATATGTAAGAATAGGACAACCACCATTTGATGGAAAAAATCAAAAGAAATTGACAGGATTAAAACAAAATGATAGAGTTGTTATTGATGTCCCTATTAATGAGTCTGGAGATTTGGGACGTTATGAGCTAACGGTAAAAAATGTAGAACGTCAAATACTTCCTAAAATAGATAATAAACTTGTAAAAATCGTTGATCCTGAATCAAAGAATTTATCTGACTATAAAAAAAGAATAAAAGTTAGAATCGACGAATCTTATCAAAAGAAAGCTGATGAGATTTTTGAAAATAATATCATTGATGCTCTTGTAAAAAAAATTGACCCAATCTGCCCATCTTCCATGTTGGATTCATATTTATCAAATATATTGGAAGATTTGGAAAAAAATGGTAATAACCAACTAGACCCCGAAAAAGCCAAACAAACCTATAAGCCAATTGCTGAAAAAAATATAAAATGGTATCTAATTAGAAATGCACTTTTGAAAGATCAAGGTTTCAAAATTGAAAGTAAAGAACTAGAAAGCGAAATAAAGAAACTAAAATCTCAAAACAAAAGCCAAGCATCTGATGTTGAAAAACATTTTCAAAAAAATGAGAATAAAAAGAGATTGCAGGATTCTATGTTAGAGAGAAAAATTATAGATTTTTTGATTCAATATGTTAATGCAAAAGATGTTAAAATTTTAACAAAAGACCTTCGTAAAAATGCAACCCAAAGAGTTCAAAATGGATAAAAAAATAACAAATCAATTAGTTCCGATGGTAGTGGAACAGACTGGAAGATTTGAAAGATCATATGATATCTACTCACGATTATTAAAAGAAAGAATAATATTCTTAGGCACTCCTATAGATGACAGCATTGCATCCTTAGTGATTGCTCAGTTGCTATTTTTAGAGGCAGAAAACAGCGAAAAAGATATTTATTTATACATAAATTCGCCTGGAGGGATAATTACTTCTGGAATGGGGATTTTTGACACAATGAATTATATTAAACCTGATGTTGCAACTATATGTTTAGGTCAGGCAGCAAGCATGGGCGCCTTTTTGCTTGCTGGTGGAGCAGTAGGAAAAAGATCAGCCCTTCCAAACGCAAGAATAATGATTCATCAGCCTCTTGGGGGAGCTGAAGGTCAAGCTTCAGATATAAAGATCCAAGCAGATGAGATATTAAGATTGCGATCTAACTTGAATAAGATATTAGCTAAGAATACAAAGCAAACTCTAAAAAAAATTGAAACAGATACGGATAGAAATTTTTTTATGAGTTCTTTAGAAGCTAAAAAATATGGATTAATTGATGCTGTCTTAAACGAAAGAAAGTAAAAAACTCAATTTTAATGAATGAAAAATTCTAATTTTTTTACCCCAAAAAACATAAAGTCTTTCTTGGATGGGTACATAATTGCCCATGATGATGCTAAGCGAAGATTATCAGTAGCAGTTTATAATCACTATAAAAGAATTACATTGCCTCTAAAGAATGAGATTGAGTTGGAAAAAAGCAATATTTTAATGATTGGTGACACTGGCACAGGCAAGACATTAATCGCAAAAACACTAGCAAAGGCACTTAATATTCCTTTCGCAATTACAGATGCAACTAGTTTAACTGAAGCTGGCTATGTTGGCGAGGATGTCGAAAATATTCTAGTAAGGTTGCTTCAAAATTCGAACTATGATATTTTAAAAGCTCAGACAGGAATAATATTCATTGATGAAATAGACAAAATTTGTAAAAAAAATAGTAGCCCATCTATTACAAGAGATGTTTCAGGTGAGGGAGTTCAACAGGCTTTATTAAAAATTATAGAAGGGACCATAGCAAACTTACCTCCCAAAGGAGGAAGGAAGCATCCTGAGCAAAGCCTTATTCAAATGGATACTAAAAATATTCTATTCATCTGCGGAGGGTCATTCGATGGTTTGAAAGAAATAGTGAGAAATCGTATTACAATTTCGAACATAGGATTTTCAAAATTGCAAAAAAATAATTTTGTAAAAGATGATTTTATGAATTTTATCGAACCTGAGGATTTAGTTAAATTTGGTTTCATTCCTGAATTTGTCGGAAGGCTTCCTATTTTAGCAACATTGGATAAGCTAAATATTGAACATTTAAAAAAGATATTAACTATCCCTAAAAATTCAATAATAAAACAATACCAAAAATTATTTTTAACAGAAGGGATAAGTCTCTCTTTTGATCGATCTGCGTTAAATGAAATCTCTAAAATCTCAGCTAAAAAAAATAGCGGTGCGCGTAGTTTGCGATCTACTTTGGAAAATATCTTGCTGCCTGTTATGTTTGATTTACCAGAACTGAAAAAGGAAGGAATTGTAAAAATTATTATTTCAAAAGAATTTGTTTTGAGAGGTGAAAAATTAAAAAAAATTAAACAAAAAAGATCTGCATAATCATTAAGATGAAAAAGATCATACTTATACTATTAATTTTTTTAGTTCAAATTTCATCACAGCAAAAATATTTATCAAAAGAAGATATAAAAAAAGAATGGAGTGAGTACACCTCATTTCAAAAAAGTGAACTAATTAATCACTCAAATTTATTATTTAATGAAGGCAAATATGAAGATGCATTGTTGAATTATTTTCAATTTGTTTATTTATACCCTAACGACCAATTAATAAATGCAGCATATTTTAAAATAGCAAAATGCTATGAAATGTTAAATAGTTGGGATTTGTCCATAAATTATTATCAAAAAATAATAAGTTCTTCTGAAAGTGGATCTGTAAACTATTTAAGCTCAAATTATCAAAGGTTGTATTCTTTGTTTAAAATTGGACAATTTGAAGATATAATCAAATCACCAAATGATGACAACGATCCTTACATACTAGTTTTTAAAGCATATGCCTTTTTTTCAATGCTTGATTTTGAGAATGCAATGCTAACATTTAAATCAGCTGAAGCCGCCTTTGACCATAGATATTATTCAAATATTATAAAGCCATTTTATAGAGCAATTGAAACTGTCGAAAATGCTCCAATTAAGGAAAAGTCCCTAGCTTTGGTCACCTCTCTTTTTCCTGGCGGAGGGTTTCTTTATTTAGATCAAAAAGAAAGCGCAATTGGTTCGATTGTTACATCAAGTTTAATTTTTTCGGTGCTTGCAAATTCAAATAATATTACTCAGAGAGGCAACATTCCATTATCGACAAACATCCAAAAAATGATACCATTGTCCAATGATTTATCTTCTCGTAAGCTATCTTTTGATAACTCTAAAGGCTATAATTTACCAAATGATGTTAAGCTTGAAGAAAAATATACATCAATTTTGATACCACCTTTAATTGCTGCTGGGTTAATATATTTTGGTAGTATGTGGAAATCGGTAATTAAGCTAGAAGAATCAAATAATTCTTTGCTTCAAAGGTATGTTAAAAGAGTAATAGTTAAGTTGCCATTAGAAAATTTTATGGATTACGAAATTCCTCATTTCGTAATTAAATAAATATCAAAAATACATAGCTTTGGTTTAAATTTTTTTATAATATACTAGGCTTTTTGGAGTAGCTATTTGAAAATTTGGTATGCGTGGTCCAATTAATTGGATTTGAGCGTCATTCAACGAATGACAAAGGACAATACAGAATCAAACATACAATGGAGAGTTTGATCCTGGCTCAGGACGAACGCTGGCGGCGTGCTTGATACATGCAAGTCTAGGAGAACGTTTTCTTCGGAAAATTATTAAACTGGCGAACGGGTGAGTAACACGTAGGTAACCTGCCGTAAAGATTGGGATAACTCCGGGAAACCGGAGCTAATACCGAATAAAGCATTAGATTCGCATGAATTTTATGTTAAAGTGGGCTTCGGCTCACACTTTATGATGGGCCTGCGTCCGATTAGCTTGTTGGTAAGGTAACGGCTTACCAAGGCGATGATCGGTAGCTGGTCTGAGAGGATGATCAGCCACACTGGGATTGAGATACGGCCCAGACTCCTACGGGAGGCAGCAGTAAGGAATTTTGCACAATGGACGAAAGTCTGATGCAGCAACGCCGCGTGATCGATGAAGCTTTTAGGAGTGTAAAGATCTGTCGTGAGGGAAGAAAAATTTAGATGTAAATAATGTTTAGACTTGACGGTACCTCACAAGAAAGCACCGGCTAACTTCGTGCCAGCAGCCGCGGTAATACGAGGGGTGCTAGCGTTGTCCGGAATAACTGGGCGTAAAGGGTCCGTAGGCGTTTTGCTAAGTTGATCGTTAAATCCATCGGCTTAACCGATGACATGCGATCAAAACTGGCAGAATAGAATATGTGAGGGGAATGTGGAATTCCTGGTGTAGCGGTGACATGCGTAGATATCAGGAGGAACACCGATGGCGAAGGCAGCATTCTGGCACAATATTGACGCTGAGGGACGAAAGCGTGGGGAGCGAACAGGATTAGATACCCTGGTAGTCCACGCCGTAAACGATGAGTACTTGGTGGTGGAGGATTCGACCCCTTCACTATCGGAGCTAACGCGTTAAGTACTCCGCCTGGGAACTACGGCCGCAAGGCTGAAACTCAAAGGAATTGACGGGGACCCGCACAAGAGGTGGAACATGTGGTTTAATTCGATGCAACGCGAAGAACCTTACCTGGGCTTGACATGTTAGTGAAAACATAATGAAAATTGTGCTTTTTTTAAGCTTGCTTAAAAACACTATCACAGGTGATGCATGGCTGTCGTCAGCTCGTGTCGTGAGATGTTGGGTTAAGTCCCGCAACGAGCGCAACCCCTTTCCTTAGTTGCCAGCACATAATGGTGGGGACTCTAAGGATACTGCCTGGGATAACCAGGAGGAAGGTGGGGATGATGTCAAGTCAGTATGTCCCTTATGCCCAGGGCTACACACGTGTTACAATGGTCGGTACAATGGGTTGCTACCCTGCAAAGGCAAGCCAATCCCAAAAAACCGATCCCAGTTCAGATTAGAGTCTGCAACTCGACTCTATGAAGTAGGAATCTCTAGTAATCGCGGATCAGCACGCCGCGGTGAATACGTTCCCGGGTCTTGTACACACCGCCCGTCAAGCCATGGAAGTCGGCAGTACCCGAAGCCGGTCGCCCAACCTTTTAGGAGGGAGCCGTCGAAGGTAAGGCTGGTAACTAGGGCTAAGTCGTAACAAGGTAGCTGTACCGGAAGGTGCGGCTGGATCACCTCCTTTCTAGGGAGTAATCCTCATTTTATGAGGATATGGTCGAACTCATTTCCTTTGGTCACGCATACCTATTATTTTGGGCTTGTAGCTCAGGTGGTTAGAGCGCATCCCTGATAAGGATGAGGTCCGTGGTTCGAGTCCACGCAGGCCCACTTGATCTACTGCCATTTAATGGGGCTGTAGCTCAGTTGGGAGAGCACCTGATTTGCATTCAGGAGGTCGCAGGTTCGATCCCTGTCAGCTCCACAAGTTTTTTGTTTTTTGAAAATTGGGAATTGATGTCGATTCACAAATGTGAATCGTCTTCTGCAAAGAATGCGGAAGGCGGTAACTTCATTTTGTGACACTAAATAATTGTGAATCTTTGTTTATTTTTTATAAACATTGATCATTCACGCGATCAAGAGCCTTTGGTAAAGCTACTAAGAGCGTATGGAGGATGCCTAGGCACATGGAGGCGATGAAGGACGTGGCAAGCTGCGATAAGCTTCGGGTAGGTGCAAACAACCGTTAATCCGGAGATTTCCGAATGGGGAAACCCAGTCTGGGTAATGCCAGACTACATTCATTTGAATACATAGAATGAAATGAGCTAACGGGGAGAACTGACACATCTAAGTACCCCCAGGAAAATAAAATAAAAATGATTTCCTAAGTAGCGGCGAGCGAACAGGAAAGAGCCTAAACCGTTAACGTGTCAAGCCCAAGAGCGTTGCGTTAATGGTGTTGTGGGTTGTAACTAAAATCAAACTTGGTTGATTTGACAAGTCAAAAAATTATTTGTTAGATGAATTGGTATGGAAAGGCCAGCCATAGTAGGTGATAGCCCTGTAATTTAAAACAAATAATCTTGTTTGTTATTTACCCGAGTAACACGGAACACGTGAAATTTTGTGTGAATCTGCCGGGACCATCCGGTAAGGCTAAATACTCCCATGTGACCGATAGTGAACTAGTACCGTGAGGGAAAGGTGAAAAGTACTCCTAGCGGAGAGTGAAATAGAACCTGAAACCGTGCGCTTACAAGCGGTCGGAGCTCTAATTTATTAGAGTGACGGCGTGCCTTTTGCATAATGATCCAGCGAGTTGCTCGTATGTTGCGAGGTTAAGATATAAATATCGGAGCCATAGGGAAACCGAGTCTTAATAGGGCGTTTAGTAGCATGCGGCAGACCCGAAACCGAGTGATCTAGCCATGACCAGGTTGAAGGTGCGGTAACACGCACTGGAGGACCGAACCAGGGTACGTTGAAAAGTGCTTGGATGAGTTGTGGCTAGGGGTGAAAGGCCAATCAAACTCGGAGATATCTGGTTCTCGTCGAAATGCCTTTAGGGGCAGCGTTGTATTAGTGTTTCGGGGGTAGAGCACTGAATGGGCTAGGGGGCCTACCAGCTTACCAAACCCTATCAAACTCCGAATACCGAAAACATGATGTACAGCAGTGAGGCTATGGGTGATAAGGTTCATAGCCAAGAGGGAAACAACCCAGATCATCAGCTAAGGTCCCAAAATCATTACTAAGTGAAAAAGGATGTGAAATCGCCCAGACAGCTAGGAGGTTGGCTTAGAAGCAGCCATCCTTTAAAGAAAGCGTAACAGCTCACTAGTCAAGGGATTTCGCGCCGATAATTTCCGGGACTAAGTAATGTACCGAAGCTATGAGATTTATTCGATTTGAATAAATCGGTAGACGAGCGTTCTATTAACCTGTGAAGGTCGATTTGCGAAAGCGGCTGGAGGAGATAGAAATGAGTATGCTGGAATGAGTAGCGATAAAGCCCGTGAAATCCGGGCTCGCCGAAAACCTAAGGTTTCCTGAGTAAAGTTAATCTGCTCAGGGTTAGTCGGACCCTAAGCCGAGGCCGAAAGGCGTAGGCGATGGAAAACAGGTTTAATATTCCTGTACCAGTTTAAGATTGTTTGAACTATGGGGGGACGCAGAAGTGAAAGGAGATCCCGGTTTTGATTGTCCGGGTTTAAGAACGTAGGAAGTTTTGGTAGGCAAATCCGCTAAAACAATTCTGAGATTCGAATAGGAGGGCCTAGCCCATAAACTCTCCCTAATCAGACTGCCAAGAAAATCCTCTATGTTAGATTTTAAACTGACCGTACTCCAAACGGACACACGTAGGTGAGGAGAGTATCCTAAGGCGCTTGAGAGAATCCAAGTAAAGGAACTCGGCAAATTAGCCCCGTAACTTCGGGAGAAGGGGTGCCATTTAAGGAGATGAACTTTTCGTTCAAATTTTTGAGTGGCCGCAGTGACCAGGCCCAAGCGACTGTTTACTAAAAACACAGGTCTCTGCTAAGTCGTAAGACGATATATAGGGACTGACACCTGCCCGGTGCTGGAAGGTTAAATGGAGAGGTTAGCTTATGCGAAGCTTTGAAATGAAGCCCCAGTAAACGGCGGCCGTAACTATAACGGTCCTAAGGTAGCGAAATTCCTTGTCGGGTAAGTTCCGACCTGCACGAATGGTGTAACGATTTGGGCACTGTCTCTACTTGGAGCTCAGCGAAATTGAAGTGTCGGTGAAGATGCCGGCTACCCGCGGCCGGACGAAAAGACCCCGTGAACCTTTACTACAGCTTAACATTGAATTCTGATTTTACACGTGCAGGATAGGTGGGAGACTTTGAAGCAGGAACGTTAGTTCTTGTGGAGTCAACCTTGAGATACCACCCTTGTATTGTTAGTGTTCTAATCCCAACCCGTGAATCCGGGTGAGAAACAGTGTTTGGTGGGTAGTTTGACTGGGGCGGTCTCCTCCCAAAAAGTAACGGAGGAACCCAAAGGTTCCCTCAGCACGGTCGGTAATCGTGCGTAGAGCGCAAAGGCATAAGGGAGCTTGACTGTGAGGTCGACGGACCGAGCAGGTACGAAAGTAGGGCTTAGTGATCTGGTGGTTCCGTATGGAAGGGCCATCACTCAATGGATAAAAGGTACTCCGGGGATAACAGGCTTATCTCCCCCAAGAGTTCATATCGACGGGGAGGTTTGGCACCTCGATGTCGGCTCATCACATCCTGGGGCTGTAGAAGGTCCCAAGGGTTGGGCTGTTCGCCCATTAAAGTGGTACGTGAGCTGGGTTTAGAACGTCGTGAGACAGTTCGGTCTCTATCCGCCGTGGGCGCAGGAGAATTGAAGGAATCTGCTTCTAGTACGAGAGGACCGAAGTGGACAAACCTCTGGTGTACCAGTTGTTTCATCAGAAGCATCGCTGGGTAGCTATGTTTGGAAAGGATAAGCGCTGAAAGCATATAAGTGCGAAACCTGTCCTAAGATTAGTTCTCCCTATCTTTATGATAATAAGGCTCGTTGTAGACTACAACGTTGATAGGCCACAAGTGTAAGTATAGTAATGTATTCAGCTGAGTGGTACTAATTAGCCGAATGGCTTTATCAATCTTTTTTGATCGATTGAATGTCTTCATCAATTCCCTAATTTTTCTTCGGCGATAATAGCATAGGTGTTACACCCGATCCCATTCCGAACTCGGAAGTTAAGCCCTATAGCGCCGATGGTACTGCGCGGGAAACTAGCGTGGGAGAGTAGGTCATCGCCGGGAACTTTATAATAGCCCTCTTCAGAGGGCTATTTTTTTATAATAAATTAAGATTTAATATAATTAATTTGGTTAGTGACAGATTTGTCAATGTAGTAAATTGCAAAAGGTTCACTTCAACACAATGAAAAAGTTATTATTTAAAGCGTTATTGTTTTCATCAGCT
>CACBUT010000015.1:0-25196 GCA_902542445.1 uncultured Fidelibacterota bacterium
TGCGCCCATTTAATTTTAATACACTTTCAACTGCAACTTTTGATCTATCATCGCAAGCACAAATTGTTGAATCATCCGTACCGGCTTTATGTATTATTATGATCGTCGCTATTCCACTAATTTCATTGAATCTAAAAGGTAAAAGTAAGCTTCAATAATGCTTTCTTTAAAAAACATATCAAAAAAATATGATGATACAACAATTCTAGAAGATATTTCGTTTAGTTGTGAAAAAGGTGATATAGTAGGTCTTATCGGCAGTAGCGGTAGCGGTAAAACAACCCTTCTTAGAATTATTTCTGGCTTGGAGACACCGGACTACGGAACAATAAAGCTCAATAATGAAATAGTTAATGATAAACTGCTTTGCAAATCCCCTGAAAAAAGAGACTGCTCATTAGTGTTTCAAGATTTTGCTCTTTTTCCAAATATGACTATAAGTGAAAATATCTTTTTTGGAAAAGGTTCAATTAAAAATAATGAATTGATACATGATCTTATTCAATTTTGCGGTCTAGAAAGTCTTCTAGATCGTTATCCACATGAAGCATCAGGAGGCGAACAACAAAGAGTGGCATTAGTGAGAGCATTATCAATAAATCCATCGCTTCTTTTACTTGATGAGCCTTTAAGCCATCTTGATAGCGATTTAAAACAAATCATAAGAAATGAACTGATCAATATATTTGAAAAGGTCAAAACAACGACTCTTTTTGTATCTCATGATATTGAAGATGCAATGACAATGGCAAATAAAGTGGTTGTATTAAAAGATGGTTTAGTTAAGCAAAAAGGATCTCCAAGCGATATTTACAGTCGACCTGTAAGTAGATATGTTGCAAAATTATTCGGTAAAACAAACATAGTTGCTGCTCGTCATGCTCCTAAATCGTATCATCGATTTTTTGATGAACTTCTCAACGAAGATGCAGTCTCTATTAGGCCACATCAAATTAAACTAATCAATAGCAAATCATTGAAATATAAAACTGCTATCGATGGAAAAATAATATCAAAAAAGTTTTACGGCAGTTTTCAAGAAATTATTGTTAAATCAGAAGATTTAAGTTTGGCAATACACCTTGAGCCTGAAAGGAAAATAAAAATCGGTGATAAAATTAAATTTTGTATGGATTTATAAATTATAACTCTGAATATTTAAACCTTAAAATCCAATCATCGTAGGAGAGAAATTTCAACTTAAATGCTCTTTCTGATGATGTATCATAGATAATAAAACTATTCTTAGATAACTTAATACTTTTAGTTCCAATATCATAAACAAGAACTTCATAATCACCTTTGTAAGATAATTGTTTTTTCCCTTGAAAAAAAAGTGTAGATGAAGGCGCAGAAACTATATCATCAAATGCTATTGTTTCTTCAACATATAATAATATTTTATCACTCAACTCCACGCTAGGCAGAATCAGGTTTTGCTCAGCAATCTGAGCTGAATAGGAAAGTTGCCAAATATCATCTCTTTCTTCATTTTTTAAAAAGTTATAAAAAAATGTGTTATCATTTGGATCTGAAGTAACAACTTCAATGATATCTATATCTTGCTCAAGATCTATCTGATTTCCATTGCAGGATAAAAAAATGCCACAACACAATAAAATTGACTTAAAATATTTTTCAATTTTTATTTTCAAATCATTGAAGGTGTTTTAAATAAATTCAAAAAAACTAATCCGAGCTATAATTACCTATGAAAGTAGATATAAATTCTTCCATAGTTTCTCTCGACATTTGTTTCTTATCATTTCCTAAAAAAAATAGCCCATGGAATAAGCCCCCAATAGCTCTCATCATAATATCTGATCGCATTTTAGGAAATTCATTTTTCTCGATCCCTTCCTCTAGAAGGCTCTGAAAAACACCGTACATTTTATTTTGATAATTTTTCCAACTATTTTTATCATCAGAAAAAGCTGTAGGCATCATTTGGGGTGCAGTAAAAAGGAATTCAAATAAGATTTGATTTTTTCTTACCAAGCCACCTATAATGTTTAACGAATTGATAAATGTTTCTTTAGGCTGATCATGATCGTGGACCTCTTCCTCGATTGATTCCCATATCATTTTCCATCCATTATTCAAAATTTCTACAAAAATTTCCTCTTTAGAATTAAAATAATAATAAAGGGTGGCTTTTCCAAAGTCAGCATCTTTAGCAATTTCATCCATCGTAGAGCCCTCAAAACCTTTATTTTTGAAAACCGATAATGCACTGTCAAGAATGTTCTGCTTTCTTAGTTCTCGTTCTTTTATCTGTCTTTCAGTTACCATTGCTATTTTATTTATTCGTTAAATAGATCCGTTCATATTTTAATCTAATTCAAATCTGAAATCATTTCATCAACACAGTTCTCTGCATAATTAAATAAGTCATGAGTGTGTAAATATTTAAAGTTAGCATTTCTACCTAAAATTGTAAACCCTGGTAACGACTGAGCAAATGAAATTATTTTTTTTATTTGATTGTCGTTCACTAGTTGTTGAGGATATGCATGTTCCATAAAAAAGGATTGTTGTTGCAAAATTTCATCTTTTAAAATTAAATCTTCATTAAATAAAAAGCTATTAATGTAATCATTAAATGTTTCGCTTTTCATTTTATAAATTTTATCATTAAGAAAGCATGGCACTTCCACAACTAAGCATGTTTGGTTTTTTGGCGCAAGATGTTTACTTCTATTTTTTGGCTCATAAATTCTAGTAAATGGATATTTTTTTTCAGGAAAATAAATAGATGCGCTATCAGAAAATTTTTCTCTATTTAATCCAATCACAGATAGTCTAATACTTCTGAATTTTAAACTATTGGCAATCTCAATTAATTCTAATGGAGGTGATGGCTTTATTATATTCATGTATATGTTAGGTGGTAAGGTGCAAATAATTTTTTTTGAATGAAAAACTTTTCCATTTTTTGTGCTAATTCTATAATTATTATTTGAGATTAATTCTATTTTATTAATTTGATTTTTTAAAAAAATATTCTCTTTGCCAACACATGAAAATAAAGCTTCAAAAATAGACCCAAATCCATTTTTTGGATAATAAAATGACCCATCAATATGATTTTCATTCATATTTTTTTTTGAAAAGATACTTTTAAATAATGATGAAAAATTAAGCCCTTTTAATCTATTTCCTGAAACAGTACTTGAAAGAAGTTCAGTATTTTCACCCCACAACTTTTCAGTGTAATTGATTAAAAATAAATTTGATAGAGTCTTTCCATATATATCATATGCATATTGTTTAAAATTATTATGCGTTGATCTTCTTTTAAAATTTTTAAATATATTTTCGGCTATGATTTTTAGCAAAATTTGGAGAGGAACAGAATTAATTATACTTTTTAATTCTAAAGGAAAAGACAGTTTCTTATTTTCCCAAAAGATAGTGCTGGGAGTTGAAACTTTGTGTATATCATTTTTCAATAAAGACCGAATCGTATTCGTAACATTTTCATCTTTATTGTGTAATCGATGAGCGCCTGTATCATATTTAAAATTTCCCATAGATAAGGTTTTACAATTACCGCCAACTTCTTTAGATGCCTCAATGATAGAGAAAGTTAGACCTTTTTTGAAGGCATAATATCCAGCAGCCATTCCTGCGGGCCCACCACCAAGAATTAAAAGATCCTTATTCAAAATATTTTCTCATTATTTGAAATGTTTCAATCACAGCCCAGGACCTGTTCATATAAGGATTATGATAAAAGACTGAGTCTTTGGTAAAATCAAATTCATTATCTAGAACGTTCTGGAAGCTACCTATCATTAAAGATGATGATTTTTCTTCTGATTTAATAAAGTTTTCAATTTCATTTATTTCTGTTACATTCACAAAATTTTTTTTAATTCTATTACTTTTTAAATAATTATTAATTAATGGTGTGCTTAAAATCGTGCTAATATTGGAATTGCCTTCAATATAATTTTTTAATTTGGCAATTGCAGTGAAGTTCTTGTGTTGATAATTAAGCCTGAAAGTTATTTGAGATAAAAAAATTATGAACACAAATGAGCTTATTTTTGAGATTGATTTATTTTTTTCTAAAAAATACTCATACCCATGATTTAATAACAAAAAAATAAAAAGTAGTATCGGTAAAATATGCCTGCTTTTGTAAATAATGTTTTGAAATAAAAAAATCCACAATAAATACAGCAACGTACTAAAAAAGATTAATTTTAATGACTTTTCAAATTTGATATTTTTAATCGTTGCGAATAATCCAATGAGTAATAATAAAATTAAAAAAAATGATATAATTAAGGTTTTCCAAGACCTTCCTATCCAATAACCAGCCATACCATCAGACCATATAGATTCAATTAATCTGATGACTCGCTTATTTAAGTCATTATCAGTAATAATGCTTCCACCATAATCATAGAAATGACCAAGTGTGTGGTTTTTAGCAATGACCATGAAGTTTTCAAAGCCGGTTAAAGAAATTAAAGGAATAAGCCATATTACGACTCCTAAAAAAAAGGACAAGATAGAAATAGGTCTTATATCTTTTTTTCTTATTAGTGTATAAAACAATATAAAAATCACCATTGGGAAATAGGAAAGTCTAATTCCTAATAAAGCTCCAGAAAGGAAAAACCCAGTATAGATACTACTAATTGAATTATTATACCTGACTAATAAGCATAGAATAATAGTTGTAATTGCTAATCCAAAAAGATCCGGCATATACCTGTTCCCCATCAACCATATAATGGGGTTAAAAAAAATAACGCTTGATAAAAAAACACCTGAAGAAGAATTTAATTTTATTGAAAAAATTTTACTACAAAACAAAATTATTAAATAAGTTGATAATCCTCCAATGAGCGAAAAGGAATGTGAAATACTTCCCGTAAAGAAATAAAGTAGCTTTACAAAAAAACAAAAAATAGGGTATCCTGGAAAATGCGGTTGAATTTTATTTAGATCATAATCATATATACTTAATGCAAATCTTAAGCTATCAATATCTTCAACATAAAAAATTGATGTTACAATTCTTGAAACAATACATAATAAAAAGACCAAGGCATAATACGTTTTTTTATGCGCTAAAAAATTATGCAAAGGTTGTTTATTGTTTGTCATAATAATATCATGAAAATGTCACATATAATAATTTTCTAATTGAGTTATCAATTTTTTGTTAAAAATATATAACTAACACAAATATAGAAAATTTTATGAGTTTTATTAAATAATAATAAAAACTAAAGTAAGTGGTGAAAACAAAATATTTACACCACTTACTTTAAAATGAAAACAGATTAATAATTTGCAATATCTGAATCTGTAAAGCCAAATGATTGTTTCATCAGTGTAGACATTTCACTACTTTTTAATAAATCATGAAATACCTGCATAGCTGTAAAATTACCATTTTCAGGATATGTGGGTGCGGTACCCATCATTTCTAAAATACGAGCGATGTTTGAAGCGGGGACTTTGCTAAGTGAATTGTATAGCAATCCGTGAGCATATCCTCTCATTTCGCCCCAATATTTCTCATAATTTGCTGTAGAGCTAGTAGCTGGCTTAAGATTGGCATCACCAGCAGCAATTAAAGCTTTAATTTCAGATGCTGTATCATTGATATAATGCATAGTTACTGCAGCTACTACCTTTTCCCAAGATTCCATGATGATATCTCTTTGGGCTAAAATTTTATCAAGGGGCTCTTGATTTGTAATCATTGTTCTACCTTTAATGTAGGCGTCAAAGATCGTTTTGGTATAATCGTAATCACCGCAATCAGAGCAAAGGTCTCTTTTTGCAGCAGTAACTGCCCATCCAATGTTATATTCAGTTTTAAAGTCTATTGATCCATCCCCATTAGAATCATAATATGGGCTACTTTTTCTATCATTATCATCAGTATAGCCGGTGTTATAATCTAAAGCAGCTCCAAAATAGCCAAAGGATTCATCCCAATGATGCTCCATCGCAGTATATGTTTTGCCATCTACAGCAACTGTGTTATCATCTGTTGGGATTTTAGACATATACTTGGAAGTTGCTTGCCAATAAGGTATTGCTCCCCATAGTGTTTTTTGAGTCATTTGAGCATAGTCCAAGCCAGCCGAGCTAATTTTACCATTCGAGGTACTTTCAGTCAGCCATTTTGAAACAAGGGTTTTGGCTGTAACATTATAACCAGGTATAACTATACTTTCCACTGCGTCTAACCTGTCATTCAAATGACTAGTAGAAATATCATGATATTTAGACTGAACTGTTGTCAAATCACCTTTTAATAAAATTTCTCGATTAGCATCATCATTTGCCATCATACTAAGCAAGGTAGTAGAATTTTTTGATCCAGCGTCTATACCCATTTGAGTCTTAATATCGTTTATAAGAAGATTTCTTACCACTTGACCAGAGTAAGAGACACTACTTTCTCCATCTACAAAGCGGCTATTAAAAGTAAAAGTCGTTGGTTCGGTTATTTTATTTACAGCTGGCTCATTATCATCATTATTATCTTCACACGCAGAAAATATCAATAAAGATAAAAAAGCAAAAACTGCTACTTTATTAAGTTTCATAAAATTGCCTTTCGTTTATGTTAATAGGACTCATTTTCAATAGCGATGTAAATTTTTTTAAAAGTTATACTCTAAGCCAAGATTAATCTGTCTTCTAGCTCCAGGAATTATTCCAGAGCTTATATTGGCCTGTTTTTGACCAGGATTTGAGTGCAAACGAGATCCAACATATATTTCATCTGTAATGTTCTTGCCAAAAAGAAAAATTCTGAATTTTTCATTTATATCATAATCTGCACTGATGTTAATAAAATAATACGAAGGTACTGGCCCGGTGACACCTATTTTATCCTCTTCATTAATATTCTCAAAATCTGTAAATACTTTACTAACATATCTTGCATCTAATCTAAAAGACAATGAGTTGAAATAATTCCCGGTAAAACCTGCTGTCAGAGTATGCCGAGGAGCATAAGGAAGCTCCTTGCCTTTAATGCTCACTTCTGAACCAACGCTTCCTGATACATTGGATATTATTTTTCCATCAACCACTTCAGTTTTCATAAAAGCATATGAAAAGTGAAGATTGGGTAAAAGAGAGATTTTTTCTGATAATAAAAAGTTAGTATTTAACTCTACTCCCATGCTATTAACTTTTCCTAGATTTCTAAATGCTGTCCCTCTTCCAGCTGCAACTAAATTTTCGATATCAATATGAAACCCTGCAATCTCGAGGTCAATTATTGAAAGGCTACCTCTTAATCCAATCTCCTTATTCCAACTTTTCTCTGCTTCAAGATCTAAACCTGAGGACTGCTCTCCCATGCCGAAATTTAAAATTTTAAGAGCTCCGCTAGAGGGTGGTGTAAATCCTCTATGTATGCCTCCAAACAAATTCAGTCCAAATAATTGTGTTGTAAAGCCAAAACCAGGTAACAGTACAGCAATTGATTTATCTTGGTACATAGATCCATTTAATCTGTCGACTCTTTCCTGCTCAAAGATTTCAAAACGAACTCCAGGTCTAAATTGAAAATTACTTGTTTCAATTTTTTCAGAATAGAATGCTGATAAAGCTGTAGTTTCATAATGATGACTTTGTCCCACGATTGTAGGGCTCTCATCCTCAGTTGCTGCTGGAATAAAGTATCTTCCATCTCTGCTATCAGTTTTTTCTCCAGTCTGTTTGTCATCTATAAATCTCTCAAAATATAGCCTTGCTCCAAATTTTGCCTCTGAAGGTAAACCAAAAGCTGTTTTATTAAGCGTAAAATTCTTTTGTGCGCCCAACACATAAAATGTTCTAAGAATTCCAAAGTTGTCTTTTCCATTACCTCTTCTGACGAGGTCATTTATGCTATAATAAGGTTGAGCAGCGGCATTTGGATCATCTTTTTCTGAAGCTAAGACAAATACATCATTCTCTCTCCACCATCTTCTATCGAAATAACTTGCATAATAAGTATTAGAGGTGGTCAGATTGGAATTAATTCTTTTAGTATGAATGATATCAAAAGATGATCTGAAAAGTTTAAAATTATCATCCTCTTTCGGGTTATACTTAGGATCATTCTCAAAAGACCATTTTGTTAGACCTGTATATGTCGCATTAGAGTTCTCATAGTTGAAATTTGTCTTAAAATAGATGTTTTCATCGTCAGATTTCAAATAATTCAGTTTTAAAGTAGCATTAGATTGATAGAAACTATTGTTGTCCCTAAATCCATCACCCTTTTTTATTAGTAGTTGAAGTTCAGGGTTTAACTTGTCATTTCCCCAGCCTCCCACTTCAGCAAACAGACTTCCATATCCGTTTTCACCCGTGTTAAATTTTAACACTCCTCCAAAATCATTTCTTGGTCTTCTGGTAAAATAGTTAATGATGCCACCCATTGTCTGTGGTCCAAATTCTATTGCCCCGCTCCCCTTAATAACTTCCAACCTATCGATGCGCTCTGAAGGGGGATTATAATACATGTTGGGATATACATACAAAGCTGGTTGAATTGGTATGCCATCCTCCAAAATAAGTACTCTAGAACTTCTTCTTGGATTTATTCCTCTTATACCAACACTAATCCTAGAATTGCCAATTCCATCATCTGAAAAACCATTAACACCAGGAACATATTCAAGCATTTCTTGAGTACCGATCGGGTTTAACAATTTTATGGTTTTAATATCGAGAATTGTTGAAGCTCCTGGAAGATCTTTAAATTTTGAATCAGAATCACTAATTATTTCTAATTTTGCCATTGTGATTGGCTGAATTGAAAGAACGGCGTTAATAGAATAGGTCTTACCATCTTCAATTAATATTTGTTTTGTAAAATCTTCAAAACCAATGAAGCTTACCATGATTTTATAATTGCCTGCTGGTATATCGTTTAAATTGAAATTACCATTTTCATCTGTGGTAGTGCCAAAAGTAATGCCTCTAATATCTGTTAAAACAATATTAGCTTCAGCAAGTGGTAAATTGTTCTCATTCCTCGTGACATTTCCTGTTACAGAAGTTTGAATCAATGATGCATAAAGCATTGGAATCGTTACTAAAATTGACGTAAAGAGCTTAAGATATTTTTTCATTGTTAATATTTTTTAAGAAGGTTTAGTAAATCTCTGGATTTTTTTTATCGAGCTCTTTCTTACTTGATGGCAATGAAAGCTTGGCATAGCTTCCTTTATCTTCGGTTTCTGTAGTGGGTTCCAAGAGTGGATCATCCTCACATGAAGAAATAAATAGAGCAAAAACAAATAGTATTATTTTTTTTTTCATTTTTATTTACAATTTAAACCATCTACCCTTGATGAATCTCTCAAAGACAAGCATCAAGGGCTTTTGGTTATTACACGCTTCGAAAATAAATTAAGTCTTTTTGTTATTGAGACTTAATCTCATTATCAATATTAAATCAATTTTTATAAATAACCAAACAAATAAAAAAAGGTTTCTAGAAACTACGTTTTTTTGCGTAATATTTATATGAACTTACCTTAACGTAATATAGATTACCTATGAGTAAACTTAGATTTTATATGGGGGACATAATAAAATGAATAACGCACACCAAAAGTATTCTCAAGGGGGCGATTTTGTAATATCGCCAATTTCCAAATTAGATATTTTTACCAGAGAAGATTTTAGCGAAGAACATAAAGAAATCTATAATATGGTCATGGACTTCGATAAGGACAGGGTCCTTACACAGAAAAAAGAGATTGAATCATACAACCCTGAATTATCAAAAAAATTACTTGATGAAATGGCTGAACTTGGTTTGCTTGGTATCGATATACCAGAGGAATTCGGGGGTATTGATCTTGATAAAATCACTTCTGCAATCGTTGCTGAAGCGCTTGTTTATAGCCCATCTTTTGCTGTGACATGGGCCGTACAAACAGGCATTGGTTCTTTGCCATTGATTTGGTTTGGCACCCAATCTCAAAAAGAAAAGTTTCTTCCAAAGATAGCATCTGGAGAAATAATATGTGCTTATGGTTTATCAGAACCATCTTCCGGATCAGATGCTATGGGGGCCAAAACAACAGCGAGATTATCGGAAGATGGAAAATCATATATTCTAAATGGAGAAAAAGTTTTTATTACAAATGGTGGCTGGGCGTCACTCTTTACCGTTTTTGCCCAACTCGATGGAAAGCTGACTGGCTTTTTAGTAGAATCTGGTACTGAAGGATTCTCGATAGGAGCTGAAGAAAAAAAATTAGGAATGAAAGGATCCTCTACTGTTGCCTTGAATTTTCAAAATGCTAAAATCCCAGCTGAAAACATTTTATCAACTCCTGGCAAAGGTTCAGAAATAGCATTTAGTAGTTTAGATATGGGCCGATTTAAGCTTGGATGTTCATGTTTAGGCGGTTCGAAAATGGTAATTAATCGCGTTGCTGAATATGCGCAAGAGAGAAAGGCTTTTGGTACTTCGATCTCGAATTTTGATGCAATTATCAAAAAAGTTGCCGACATGACCGTACATACTTTCACATCCGATAGTATGATTTACAGAACCATTGGGTCTATTCAAGCTGAAATAGATTCAATAGAGAAAAGTGACGAGAATTATTTTAAGAAAATGATTGGCTCTATGGAGAAATTCGCGATTGAAACATCAATGGTTAAGGTGTATGCCAGCGACACCAGCCAATGGGTTATAGACGAAGGATTGCAAATTTTTGGTGGTTATGGCTTTTTAGAAGAATATCCCTTAGCCCCAGCCTTTAGAGACAACAGGATCAATCAAATTTGGGAAGGAACTAATGAGATCAATAGAACAGTTATCATTGGTTTTTTTATGAAAAAAGCATTAACGGAAGAAATGCCTATTTACGATGCAATCCAAGATATTGAAAACTTTCTTAATTCAAATGATTTAAATAGTAAAGATGAATTGCTCGGCAAAGAATGTTTTTCACTAGAAATGACAAAAAAAGGGTTTTTATATTTATTTAATGAAGCTTTGAGCGTCTTTCAGCAAGATCTACAGCATGAACAGCAAATCACAGAACTGCTTGCTGACATAATGACAAATATCTATAATGTTGAAAGCACGATAATTCGCGCAAAAAAAATGTATGCAAAAAGTCAAAATAAACAGGCAATTAATATTGCAAAAATTTTAACAAGCGAAATGGTTGACCATTTGACATTATCATCAAAAAATATTTGTAACTATTTAAAAGATCATGAGATGAAAGATGATTCTGAAAAATTGTTAAATGAGATAATTTCGAAAGCTCAGCTAGACACAAATACAATAGATTTAAAAAGAAATATAGCCAAACATATTTTTAAAGAAGGTAAATATCCTTTCTAGGAGATAAATATGAACAAATCACATATCATTGATGGAGTAAGATCACCAATTGGAGTCAAAAATGGACAGATTGTAGGACTTAGACCAGATGATTTAGCAGCGCAAGTTGTAAAGAGTCTTTTAAAAAGAAATTCACTAGAACCTAACTTAATTGAAGATGTTATTGTAGGGTGCGCATATCCAGAGGGTCCGCAAGGTCATATTATTGGAAAATCAGTTGGGGTGCTAGCTGGTTTGCCAATAGAATCTACTGGAAAAGTTATAAATCGTTTCTGCGGTTCTTCTATGGATGCTGTTCATCAGTTAAGCACCTCTATTGAGGCTGGCGATATAGATGCTGGAATAGCAGTTGGAGTGGAAGATATGTTTTCTGTTCCTATGGGAGGGTTCGCTCCAGATTTTCATCCAGAACTAGCAGAGCAAGAATTTTATATTGGTATGGGAGAAACAGCTGAGAATTTAGCCAATGATCTCAATATATCTAGAGATGACCAAGAAGAGTTTGCAATTTCATCACATGAAAAAGCGTTAAAGGCTTACGAGATGGATAAATTTTCGAATGAAATTATTCCTATCGTCAATGGCGAAGGCATAACAATAGAAAAAGATGAAGGCCCAAGAGAACCCAATCATGAAAAAATAAAAAGTTTAAGTCCTGCTTTTATAGAAAATGGCACTATTACTGCTGCAACAAGTAGCCCTATATCCATTGGAGCTGCTGCAATCTTAGTAACAAGCGAAAAGTTTGCAAAAGAAAATAACTTGGATAGTAGAGCTACCATTAAGGCTCGAGCTGTTGCGGGAGTACACTGGAATAGGATGGGTATGGGCCCTTTACCTGCTACAGAAAAGGCTCTTTCCAAATCAAATTTGAAGATAGATGATATTCAATCCATCGAACTTAATGAAGCGTTTGCTGCTCAAGCTCTTTACGTAATAAGAAAAGGTAATTGGGACATTGGAAAAATTAATTCACATGGAGGTGCAATCGCTTTAGGGCACCCCTTGGGATGCTCAGGAGCAAGGATCATGGTTACTCTTATGAATGTAATGGAAGATCATAAAACCAATCTTGGTTTAGCAACAATGTGTATCGGCAGCGGTCAAGGTATAGCTACAATCATTGAAAGGTAAATACCGTGCAAAATAATTTAAACAAGATCGCGGTTTTGGGTTCTGGCACAATGGGGTCCCAAATTGCTGCTCATTTCAGTAATGCTGGAATTCCTTCGTTATTATTTGATATTGATGAGAATACTGTTCAAAAAGGAATTAATACGCTAACTAAACTTAAACCTGCGCCATTATATAATCCCAAAAATATCCAATTGATTGAAGGGTGTACATATGATAAAGACATCACAAAACTAAATCAAGTCGATCTTGTTATTGAGGCCGTAGCTGAGAATATCAACATCAAACATTCAGTCTATGAAATGATTTTATCTCAATTAAAGGAAAATGTCATATTAACTTCAAATACCTCAGGCATTCCTTTAACGGATTTAACCAAGGTCTTGCCAAAAGGATTAAGAAAAAATTTTCTTATAACTCATTTTTTTAATCCTCCCAGATACATGCGCTTGCTAGAACTGGTCAAAGGCCCTGAGACTGATATCAATACCTATGAAAAACTATCTTCGATCGGTGAGGACTTACTTGGCAAAGGGATAGTTCATGCTAAAGACACTCCTAACTTTATTGGTAATAGAATAGGAATTCACGGCGGTAATAACGCTATTAGACTGGCAATTCAGATGGGGTTATCCGTTGAAGAGGTCGATCTTCTCACTGGAACGATTATTGGAAGACCAAAAAGCGGTATTTTTAGAACAGCAGATATCGTTGGCTTAGATGTTCATGCTCATGTATCATCAACCAGCTATGATAATCTTCCCAATGATGAATCTAGAGATATATTGCAGACGCCAGATGTAGTATTAAAGTTAATAGATATGGGCCTATTAGGTCAGAAATCTGGGAGCGGTTTTTACAAAAAAACTCAAGATGGAATATTGTCAATCGACTTAGATAGCCTGAAATATAAACCACAAAAAAGAGTTCGATTTGACGGAGTTCGCCGTGCAAAAGGTTACAAAGATATTAAAAAAAGAATAAAATCTCTTATATACAGTGACGATAAAGCAGGTAAATTTTTGTGGGAAATAACCTCTGATTCTCTCATATATTGCGCAAACAGAATTCCTGAGATAAGCGATGATATTGTAAATATTGATAATGCTATGAAATGGGGATATGGATGGGATATTGGTCCGTTTGAAATATGGGATTCAATTGGTATTGAAGAATCCATTGAAAAAATGGAGGATCAAAACAAAACTGTGCCTGAATGGATAAAAACTATGATCGATAATGGTAGAACATCCTTTTATGATCTTTCAAATGGAGAAAAAACCTTTTTCGATACCAAATCATCAAAGATTAGTGCAATCAAACCAGGTTCAAAAAACATCAATCTCAACATTGTTAAAAATACGAAAAATGGCCTTATCAAAAGAGATTGGAGTGCAAGCCTAATAGATTTAGGTGATGGTATTGTCAATGTTGAATTTCACTCAGCACTTCAACCAACATTAAATCCGATAGATACTTCAATTGGTAAAATGATTGAGAAGGGATTAGATCTCCTAGAAAGCAATAAATTCAATGGAATGATCATAGGCCATCAAGGTGCAAACTTTTGCGCTGGTGCAAATCTTGCAAATATGATTCAAGTTATTGAGTCTGGTAATTTTAAAAAATTAGAAGATGCTGTCAAAAGCATTCAAGATCTATTACAAAGAATTCGTTTCTCTAATCAGCCAATTGTTGCTGCTCCACATCATTTAGCGCTTGGAGGTGGTTTTGAAATTGCTGCACCTGCTGCTCACAGGGTAGCATCTAGTGAATTATACATTGGCGCTGTTGAAGTTGGCGTAGGTTTAATACCGGGAGCTGGAGGGAACTTAAGAATGCTACTCAATCAAATGGAAAACATTGGAAGCGGTATGATGAATTCTTTTCAAATTGCTCAAAAATCTTTTGAGACAATTGCATTTGCAAAAGTTTCAACCAGCGCAGATAAAGCTAAGCATTTAGGCTATCTTTTGAATACAGATACCATCCATATCAATAACGATCAACGTATTTGGAAGGCTAAACAAAAATTAATTGAAATCATTGAAGGGGGATATATAAAACCAAAATACAGAGACGATCTAAAACTCCCGGGCGCTGGAGGACGCACAGCAATGGCTATGGCTGTTAAAGGTTTTAAAGCTCAAGGAAAGATATCAGCTCATGATGAATTAATTGCGAAAAAATTAGCATATGTTCTCACTGGTGGAAATAAAGGAGGTCTAACAAAATCTGTTGATGAACAATATCTATTGGATATTGAAAGAGAAGCCTTTGTATCTTTGGCAGGTGAAAAATTATCTCAAGATAGAATTCGCTTTATGCTCAACAAAGGCAAGCCACTGCGAAACTAACAAATGGAAATAACTTTTAATGTTCGTCCTAGATGAATAAAGTATTAAAAGTATTCTCTAACACTTCGTTACTCAAAATTACTGCTATCCTTGCAGTTCTTTATTTATTTCTAGTAAGCATAGGGATGATAGGAGCCGCTTTCAAAGGCCTTGGAAGTGGATTTGCTAAAACATTGTTCACAACTCAAGCAAGTCCATTCGTAGGGTTGTTCATAGGAATATTAGCAACTGGTCTTTTTCAAAGTTCTTCTACAACGACATCCCTAGTAGTAGGTATGGTAGCAGGTGGCATATTTGGAGATGACCCAATTATAGCTGTTTCGGCTGCAGTACCCTATATAATGGGTGCCAACATTGGTACTAGCATAACGAATACGATTGTATCAATGGGGCATATTGGAGATAAGATTGAATTTAAGAGAGCTTTTTCAGCATCGATCGTTCATGACTTTTTCAATATTCTATCAGTTGCGATTCTTTTCCCATTAGAAATACTGTTTGGAATTATTAGCAAGTCAGGTATCTGGCTATCCACAATCCTAGTTGGTTCTGCTGAAATTTCTTTCAATAGTCCAATCAAACTTTTAACAAAACCAAGTGTGAATTTTATTAAAGAATTAACTGATAACCAGCAAATCATGAATGAAAATTTATTATTATTGTTACTTGCTATTTCTTTCCTCTTTTTTTCACTCAGAAATTTAACCAAACTCATCAAGTCGTTAGTCATGTTTAAACTTGAAGCTTTTTTTGATACACACATTTTTAAAACTACAATCAGAGCAATGCTTTTTGGAGTTCTAATAACTTTTTTAGTTCAAAGCAGCTCAATCACAACATCACTGGTAGTGCCTCTTGCCGGAGCAGGCATTTTAAAGCTAAGACAAATTTTTCCTTATACTTTGGGAGCAAATATTGGAACAACCATGACCTCTATACTAGCAAGTCTAGCAACAGGAACTATTCAATCGCTATCTGTTGCATTTGGGCACTTACTTTTTAATATTTTTGGTATTGTTCTAATTTGGCCTATCCCCCAGCTTCGCAACATGCCTATTAAACTTGCATCGAAATTTGCTGAGCTTGCTAGCCAAAATAAGGCATACCCATTTTTATATATTTTTATAGTTTTTTTCGTTATTCCCCTCACTTTAATTACAATGGTAAGGTAAATACTATGTCCATTTTTAAAAATATCATAAATGCTTGGAAATCAGATGATCTTCTATCTCAAGCTTGGGAAGAATCATTATCCATGCTAATGTTATCACAGAAAATCTTTGTGAAATCAATTAAGTACTTAAACTCAGGCGTAGACATTGAATCAGTAAAAGATCTCAAGAAAAGAGATATAACCATAAATGATTATCACAAATCAGTTCGCAGAAAGTTAGTTACTCACTTTTCTATGGGTGAAAACTCTAAACATATAGCAAGTGGATTTATATTAGCTGAAATGGCAGTTGATATTGAACGCATTGGAGATTATTGCAAAAATATTTCAGATATTACTATTTCTAGAGAATCAAAAATTAATTTTAATTCTGTATCAATTGAAATAAAAAATATTGAGAAGGAAGTATTAAAAAGATTTAAAGAAACTATTGATGCTATAGATAATCAAGATGAAAAAATCGCTTCTGATATTGTAAAAAGCTATAAACCCTTTGTTGCTAAAATGTCCGATGATATTGTTCATAATATAATCTCCAATAATGTCAAAGTTAGTAGTGAATCTGATGCAGCTACAATTGTCTTATATGCAAGGTATTTGAAAAGAATTGGCGCTCATTTAAAAAATATTACCACTACGGTTATCAATCCATATGATAAGGTGGGCTATCAAAACGATTTAAACTTACTTTAAGATTTGAATTATCGTAGAAAAATAGGAATTCATTTTCAAAATTTTTTTGATAGAAAAGATCCTGTCCCTAAAAAAGATCCACCTGAGGAAATAGAGAGTATTTTTGTTTTAGCGCAAGAAAAATTAGGAGACGCAATCCTACTTTTTCCCTTTTTAAATCATTTTCATAAAATGTTTCCAGAAACGAAAATTGATATTGGCTGTACATCTTATAATCGTAAAATATTTGAACAGATCTCTTTTGTAAATAAATGCATTAGCTATCGACCAATTAATTATGATTTTATAAATTTAATAAAAAAAGAAAATTACACAGTTTTTTATAATCCAAAGAGCGGACTATCTACTACTTTTCAACGCATAGCAAAAACTATTCAAGCCAAGCATAAAATTTGCTTATCAAACAATGACCATAATCATCTCTACTCATTTCACCTTACCAATTCTAAAAAAAAGCACATTCTTCTAAAGTATTGCGAGCTTATTCATTTTTATAATAAAAATGAAAAAATTAAAAATTGGCTTCCAAGTCATTTTTATGATGAAAAAAATTCAATTAAACTAAAAAATTACGTTTGTTTAAATTTAAGTTCAGGCTCTAGAAAAAGACGATGGAAAAGTGACAAATGGAAAGTTATTGTTAGATACATTCTTAATAAATATAAGAAAATCCAGTTAGCAATTTTCGCTCAAAAAAAACAGGATCGTCTTGCAAAATCTATTCAAAAAATAGATCCTGAAAGAATACATTATCCATTAGACTCTCCAAGTATTATAGAAGCTTCAAAATATATTCATAAATCTAAGCTATTAATTTCTTTGGACACTTCTTTAGTCCATATTGCAGCAGCTCAGCAAACTCCTGTTATAGCGCTGTATACAAATGACGAATCCAATTATATTAGATATGCACCTTTTAGTGAAAGAAAAAAAGATATAATATCCAATACTTCTTTAATCGAAGATATTGATCATCATGAAGTAATACATGCAGTTGACACACTACTTTTTAATTAAGAATTTTGAAAATAGCCTACATAACTAAAACGCCTTGGGGTGAAAACAGTCCAGGCTTTGTTTTTTCATACTTTCAGTCTAAAGGCCTTGCTGAAAACGGACTTAATACCTCTCTTTTAATGAAAATAGCCAAGTCTAAATTAGATGATCAAAAGCGTATTGATAAAAATCTAATTAAAAATCATAAGGTAAAATTATTCAAAGACAATTTCGGTTTTATCAAAAGCAATGAAATATTTTATAAAAGAGTAAAAAGGTATATAGAAAATAACAATTTTGATATTTTATTTTCTAGGGATCCTGGATTTTTACCTTATTTAAGTAAATTGAAAAAATCATTAAAAATTAAAACTTTTTACCAGTCTCATAATTTTTATTTGGATTTCAATCTACATGAGTATAAAAACAGCCTCAATAGGAAGAAATTTCATCATAATGAAAAAGAATTCATCAAAGATTTGAACTACTTATTTACTTTAAATGATCCCCAAAAAAAACTATATGAAAAATATGTGGATACGCCTATTGCAGCATGTCCACCTGGATTAGATCTTAAAAAAAATCTTATCAATAATTTTAAAAAAAGAAAAGTTCTCTACAGCGGTAGCTTTCAAAAGATTAAAGGTATTGATGATATTATTAAAATATGGAATCAAGCAGATTTTCAAAATGCTACATTATCATTAGTTGGCGGTCGTAACAAAAAAGAATTGGAATATGCTAAATCATTAAATAAAAATACTAAAAACAATATTTCTGTTAAAAGTTGGTTGAGTTACAACGCGCTAATAAATTATATGAAAGAGATATCAATTGGGCTAATTTTTTTACCGGATGATTTCTATAATCGTTACCTCACAGCTCCAACAAAAATGTTTGATTTCATTTCATGTGGAATCCCTGTAGTATGTACGGAATTGCCTTCTACAAAAAATTTAATACCAGAAGGACATCAAGGAGTAAAATTGATTAAATCCAAAAAAAGAGTAGAATACATAAATGCTATAAAAGAATTATTAGAAGATGAAAAAAAATACGATATTGCACATAAATCAAACATCAATTTATCTAAAGATATAACTTGGAAAAAAATGAGCAAAAACTTTATAAGATATTTTTAGCATGAAAAATGTTGCTATCATAACTGGACATTTTCCACCATGCAAAGGAGGAGGCATTGCGGAATGGGCTTTGGGAATTGCGCGTGAATTGCCAAAGATTGGATATCAAACTTCGGTATACGCAACAAATCGAAAAGATAGAGATTTAACAGTTCATAAAGATGAGTCATTTTCATGTGTTACCATGTATGGAAGAAATTGGCATGAATTCCACAAATGGTATTCAATGTACTACATGTGGAAAATTTTAAACAAGAATCCAGAAACGATTTTCATTGCCACAACTTGGGGTATGGCAAAATCATACAGCTATTTAAAAAAGAAATACCCACTAAGTAAAATGATTGTTGTTGCCCATGGACTTGAAGTTACAAGATTGAAAGAAGGTAAGGAATTGACTTCATTTAAAAACGTAGTTAATGATTCAGATTTAATTTTATGTGTCAGCAAGTATACAAAAAATGAAATAATTGATAGAGTAGATGGCATTGAAACGAACCATATAAAATTCCTACCTAATGGTGTAGATATTAATAGATTTTTTCCTGCAGAAAATACCTCCGGTTTTTTAAATCGTTATAACATTCCAGAAAATTCAAATATAATTTTAACTTTAGCGCGCATAATAAGGAGAAAGGGTCATGATACGGTAATTAAATGTTTACCTAGCTTAATAAAAAAATTTCCAAATATTCAATATGTGATAGCTGGTCCTCACAGAAAAAAAGATACCTATCTGGATGAATTGAAGCTATTAGCGAAAGAATTGTCTGTTGAAAACCACATAGTTTTCGTTGATTATATTCCTGATAGCGATTTAAATGAAATTTACTCTCGAAGTCAAGTCTATGTAATGGTAAGCCGAACCTATAATGACATTGGTGATAGCGAGGGATTTGGTATTACATTTTTAGAAGCAAATGCTTGTGGTTGCCCTGTTATAGGAAGTACTGAGGGTGGAATTCCAGATGCTGTTGAAAATAATAAAAACGGCCTACTGGTTCCAGCAGATGACATAAAATTGCTCACGAAAGCCATTGAGAAATTTTTAGAAGATCAAAGTTTTAGAAGAAAAATTATCGATCAGGGGATAGAAAGAGTAAATAATGATTTCACTTGGGAAAAATTAACAATCAAAATGGTTAAATACCTGATTGATATTAAAAATTAGCCTGTATTTTTTTCCCAGTTAAGGATTTATATGCCTTTTCATATTTTTTAATTTTTTTAAGATCTATTTTTGATTTCTTTTTGTTAGATAATCTTCTCGAATAATTATCAATCAAATCTTCTAATTTCACTTTTATAGCCAGTTTGTTTTTTTTTAATCTATTTATATAATCATCATATTTTTCCCATTTGCGTCTTGATAGAGCATCAACAGTTTTACAAACACTTTTTCCAAAACCCTGCGCTGCTAAATCATCAATGCTAATTTTTTCAGTTTCGACAACATCATGCAAAACTCCAACTATTTTTCCTTTATTTGATTTCATTTGATTCATAACTCTGATTGGGTGCAAAACGGCTGGTTCGTTATTCCTACCTTTCTTGCCTGAATGTATTTTTGCAGATAAAATAATAGCTTTATTCAATTTATTCATTATTCACAAATATTTTATAGATTATATTAATTAACTATCACCATAAATATTCAAAATCTAACCTTTAATTGAATCTAACTCAATAATCAAAAATGGAAAAGAGTATAAAATTTGCCTCTATCGATATAGGCAGTAATGCTATGCGACTTCTATTTTGTAGAGTTATTAAAGACAAAAAAAATGGACACACATTTTCTAAAGAAGCGCTATTTAGAATGCCTTTAAGGCTTGGCGAGGATGCTTTTTCGCTTGGATTTATAACAGATAAAAACATTGTAAAACTTCAAAAAACATTATACGCGTTCAAACTTATGGTAGATGCATATGATCCTATCATATACCGGTCCTGCGCTACTGCTGCATTACGAAATGCAAAGAATGGGCATTCAATAATTGAAAAAATTAATGAATCGGTAAACTTGAATATCGAAATCATTTCTGGTGAAGAAGAAGCAAAAATAATTATGTCTAACCATATTGAAAAGCATCTTGATCAAACTAAAAACTATGCTTACATAGATGTTGGGGGAGGAAGTACAGAGATAAGTTTTATTACCAAGCGAAAAAAAACTAAATCAAAATCTTTTCCAATTGGGTCAGTAAGATTATTAAAAAACACTATAACTGATAATGATTGGTCTAAAATGAAAAAATGGATCATCAATAACAAAAAAGACATCGAAAAGGAAATCATTGGTATAGGTAGCGGTGGAAACATCAATAAAATTTTCTCTTTAAGTCAGAAAAAAAAGGGTGAAGCTATTTCTATTAATACCATATATAATATCATTGAAAAAATAAAACCTCTATCTTTTGAAAAAAGAATGACCAAAATGGGAATGAGACCAGATAGAGCTGATGTTATAGATCATGCAGGCAGCATTTATTTATTTATTATGAAGTACCTAAGAATAGAGAAAATGATTGTCCCAGAATCTGGCCTTCCAGATGGAATCGTTCGCGAACTTTATAAAAACTATTTAGACACAAATTAAAATTTCAAAAAAAACTCTTCCAGCTTCTCTATCATTGTATCAATTGTAAAAGAATTATTTAAAGTTTTATATCCCTCTATTCCAAGCTTTTTTATATTATTGTCTAAAGCCGAAGCTTGGACAATTTTTTCATTTATATCTTGTTGTTTAGGCTCACAAATTAATCCATTAAAATTATGTTTAACAACTTCACCAACACCACCTACTTTTGTCAACACTACTGGTTTTTTAGCATGCCAAGCTTCAAAAAGCGTATTTGGAATTCCTTCGCTACGGGAAGGAATAATTACAATGTCTGATTGTGAAAAAAACTCTGTCACATTATCAACTTCACCAAACAAAACAATTCTATTTTCCAAAGAATTAGTTTTGATCATTTTTGATAGTGATTTTCTTTCAGGACCATCCCCAGCTATTTCAATTACAAAATCTTTTTTTTGTTCCTGAAGTAATTTTGCTGTAGAAATTAAAAAATCATATCCTTTTTGAAAGGTTAATCTTCCTGCTGTACGAAAAATTATTTTTTTTGATTTTAACTTTCTTCTAATTTTGACTTTTGGAAATTGATATCCATTGTAAACTGCTAGAATATTATCTTTTTTAATATTTTCACTTACAAATGAATATTCTAATAATTCATTTTTAAGTGCTTTTGCATTTACAACAATCCCATCTACTTTTTTTTTAAAAAGTCGCCTTTGCAACAAATCTCTTTTTAAAATCTTCCTTGAAATACCTAATCTAATAACATGAGGTACATTCATTTCTTTTTTAACTCTTCCACCGATAAAATAGTCTTTTCTTTTAGTAGACAAAATCAAATCAATTTTATTTTTTTTGATACATTTACAAAGAATCATTTTTGTTTTGATGCTTAGCTCATTGGTAAACGGGGCTTCAAGGATTTTGATCTTTTCATCTAGATTCTTCCAATGCTTAGATCCTTTTCTTCTACATAAAAATACTGAATGCTTTTTTTTAATTAAACCATTTGCTAAAGACACCAACCATCTTTCGTTGCCGCCCCACTGCTTTGATGAATTAAGAATAATAATATTCATGATGTATTAGTTCCGCTTAGAAAATTAAAATCAATATTTTTCCAAACTTTTTTGCTTAGAGTTTCAATATGATCCCATTTTTTTGAGGCAATCCATTCAGCCAACTCCGTAGCGTAATTTGAATAATTTATTTTGATCCCTTTTGAGTTTGAAAGCCAATCACTTAAAATATTTCGATCTAAACTATCCATAATTGTTCCCAATCCTAGCTTTTCAATAGACATTGCATTTGATATTTGCTCCATCTGCCCATTTAAGGGCTTTATCAATAGACTCTTCCCCAGCAACAACGCTTCACTTGGCAACTCAAAACCGGCGTTACATATAATTTTTTCAGAAGAAATAAGGTCAATATGAAAATTAGATTTTGAAAATGGTTTTAATTGAACATTTTCTATTTTTGATCCCTCCTTTATATCATGAAAGACAACAAAATTAAATTTTTTAAATGGTTTAATAAATTCGACAATCTCATTCAAGCTTTCGAAAGGTAAATAAACTAAAATTTTTCCTTTTTCATTTTTAATATTTTGATATTTCTTAAAAGATGGGATAATAGGAGGTAGAAGTGGTTGATTGAAATGGTACCAGTGAATACCCAGCTCAATTTCAACTGGCGCAAGGTTATTCATTATAAACCTAGTAAAAAAATTATCTCCAAAAATAGGAATATTATATTTAAATGCGTATTGATGGGCAATGCCCATGCTTGTTTTATTCTTTAATTTTGCTATCCATGCAGTGATCGGTTCATAATCTGATATTACCAAATCAATGTTATTTAAATCGCGACCTCTTACATCTTTAATAAATTCAATTGGGCTCAAATCAAGAGCGGTTTTAAAGATTTTAACTTCACCTTTAGACGTGATAAAAGTAATTCCCTTTTTTATCTCAAATGGCTTTAAAAATTCTATGTCAAAAAAATTTGTTTTATTTCTTCCTGATATTATGACCTCTACTTCATGGCCCATATCTCTTAAGATAGGAATTAATATAGAGCTTCTTGTAATATGTCCATTTCCCGTACCTTGCACACCGTACAAAATCTTCATAGTGATAATTTAATTATTCATGTTTTTTGAACTTTGATAAAACAAGATATTGTTCAAAAGTCAAATCATCAAAATTAACACCATACAAATTCAAACCATAAGATGGGGTTTCTTTGGACCATTTCTTTGGTTTTAATTTTTTTTTGTTATCATATTGAATATTTGACAAAACATACCGCATAGCATTCAATCTAGCGATCATTTTATTATCAGAATTAATTACTATCCATGGAGCAGCATGAGTGGATGTTTTTTTAAACATCTGCTCTTTGTAATCAGTAATTAATTGCCAATTGTTATGCGCTTTCCAATCGTTTGGTGATAATTTCCAATACTTTAGGTCATTATTCTGCCTAAAGTTAAATCTCATTTCCTGATTTTCTTTTGATATTGAAAGATAAAATTTTATTATGATCAAACCATCTTCAATTAAATTAAATTCCCATTCATTGACTTTCCGCATAAAATATTTGTATTGACTTTCAGAACAATAACCCATTGAAGGTTGTATCAACGCTCTTGAGTACCAACTCCTATCAAAAAAAGTGATATTTCCAGGTTCAGGCAACCTTTTTTCCCAAGTTCTGAACCAATTCTTCTCTTGTTTTTTTGATGGAACCCCAAGTTCAATTATTTTGGCAGCTTTGGGCATCAAATTTTCAATAAATCTTTTTATTGTTGAACCCTTCCCCGCTGCATCTCTTCCTTCAAAAACAATTGCAATTCGCTGATCAGTGTCTACTACCCATTCTTGCAATTTTAATAATTCAATTTGCAATCGATGCTTTTCTTTTTTGTATTGATGAGGTTTTAACTCGCTATATTCATTTCTATTATATATAATCATTGCACATATTGGTTTTTTGATTAGAAAATATAATATATCTAAAAAATGATGTCATCGATATTCTATCTTATTGATTTATAAAATGGTTTGAATTAGTAAATAAATCCTAATTTATCACATGCAAAAATCTAGAATAAAATTGCAATCAAATAAACCTGTAATTCTTGCTAATGGAATATTTCCTAAACATGATAAATGTTTAAATATTATTAAAAATGCAAAGATACTAATATGCACTGACGGCTCAGCTAATCATTTGAACAGTCTCACTAATAAACCATCTTATATTATTGGTGATTTAGACTCAATTGATAAAAGCAAAACCTTTGATTGCAAAATCATTCATGATAAAAGACAAGACAATACTGATCTTGAAAAAGCTATTGAATGGATTTACTCGGAGGGATATCGTGATGTAATAATTTTAGGCGCTACAGGTATGCGTGAAGATATGTCAACAATAAATCAATTCCTTATTTTTAAATATTTTAAAAAAATAAATATTACCGTCGTAACTGATCATTTTACTATATACTGCATTGAAGGAGAAGAGGAAATCGACTCGTTTGAAAATCAATTAGTATCCCTCATTCCAGAAAATCGCTCTATCGTAAGCTCTAAGGGGTTAGAGTTTGAACTTGATAAAACAAATATAACAATCGATGGTAAGAACATTTCAAATAGATCAAAAAAAGATACATTTAAAATTGTTTCATCTGAAAAGCTTTTAGTTTTTCAATCCCATGAATAAATGCAGATTCCTAACGTAGACTACCTTGTTC
>CACBUT010000016.1:0-23457 GCA_902542445.1 uncultured Fidelibacterota bacterium
AAGAGAGTGCTGATTATCCTTGATGAAGCATATTTCGAATACTCTAAAGATTTAAAAAATTATCCTGATTCAATGAATTATCGATATGACAATATTATAACCTTAAGAACGTTTTCAAAAATTTATGGACTTGCAGGATTAAGGGTTGGCTACGGCTTCGCCCATTCGAACCTAATCGGTAATATTATGAAAGTTAAAGAGCCATTTACACCTTCACTTTTAGGTATCAATGCTGCCATTGCAGCTTTAGATGATGATGCCTTTTTAAAAAAGTCAGTAAAGAAAAATAAAATCGAATTAAAAACGCTTAAAAATAAGCTAGACAAAATGGAAATTAAAAATATTCCATCATCAGCAAATTTTATTACCTCTGTGTGGCCTTCTATAAAAATAGCTAAAAGAATAAATGACTTACTATTAAAAAAAAGGTATTATTGTAAGACATTTAGCCCCATTTGGATGGCCAAAGTATGTTAGATTTTCTATTGGTAACAAACACGAGAACAAAGCTTTAATTGACAATTTAGAGTGTGTAATTAAAGAAGTTTAATTAAATGAAAAATTATAATATTGAAAAATTTGACCATTGCGAGCTTTATGTCAGTAATGCAAAGCAAGCAAGCCATTTCTATCAGAATGCTCTTGGATTTCAACCAATAGCTTATAAGGGCTTAGAAACAGGCTCTCGCGACAAAGTGAGCTATGTAATGAAGCAAAATCAAGTGCGATTTGTTTTGAGTTCTCCCTTGCGTTCTGGCACTGATATTGGTAAGCATATAGACAAACACGGTGATGGCGTGAAAGACATATCGTTTACCGTTGACAATGCTGAGAATGCTTGGAAAGAAACAACCTCAAAAGGCGCAATAAGTGTCAAAGAGCCACATGTTATCGAAGATGAAAAAGGAAAGGCGGTGCTTTCAACAATTAAAACTTATGGTGATACAACCCATACTTTTGTTGAGCGGTCAAATTACAAAGGTCCTTTTCTGCCAGGGTACGAAGTTGCAAGGTTCAATAAAATTGCTGATCCAACAGGTATCGTACACATAGACCATGTTGTCGGTAACCAACCTGAAGGTGAAATGAATAGCGTTTGTAATTTTTATGAAAAGGTCTTTGGGTGGCATCGATTTTGGTCAGTAGATGACAAAGACGTGTCAACAAAATACAGCGCATTAAAATCAATCGTTATGGCAAATGATAATGAAAAAATAAAAATGCCTATTAATGAACCAGCTAAAGGTTTAAAAAAGTCTCAAATTCAAGAATTTATTGAATTTTATGACGGTCCCGGTATTCAACATATTGCTATGTCTACGAGAAACATAATAGAAACAGTAAAAAAACTGAAAGCGAACGGAGTAGAATTTTTACCAACACCTAAATCTTATTATGATGATCTTAAAAAAAGAATAAAAAGTGTAGATGAAGATATTGACACATTATCTGAACTCGGGATTTTACTGGATTCAGACGATAATGGTTACATGCTGCAAATTTTTACTCGTCCCATACAAGATAGACCAACCCTTTTTTATGAAATTATTCAGAGAAAAGGCTCACAAAGTTTTGGTAAAGGAAATTTCAAAGCATTGTTTGAATCCATAGAAAGAGATCAGCTCAAAAGGGGTAACTTGTAAAAATGAAATTTTTAACATTTACATTAAAAAATAGTAACAAAGATAAGTTTGGTTTTGTTTTCGAAGACAAGATAATTGACATTAATAAATGCGCTGAATGGATTAAGAATAACAAAAATAATTCCTCATTTAATCGTATTCCATCAACGTTAACAGATAGTCTAAAAGATTGGGATGTTAATCTTTCGCTTCTTATCGAAATGAATGAATTGATAAAGGATTCTGATGTAGAGAAATTTTCATTTTCAAACTCAGAGATAATTTTTTTACCACCTGTACCCAACCCTCCATCATTTCGCGATTTTTATGCTTTTGAACAGCATGTAATGGCTGCAAGAAAATTAAGAGGTCTTGAAATGAACCCCGATTGGTACAAAATTCCTATTTTCTATTTTTCAAATCCAAACTGCTGCTATGGACACAAACAAGAGATCCCTTACCCCAAACAAACAGATGAACTTGATTTTGAATTAGAATTTGCAATTATTGTTGGCAATGGTGGCATCAATATTGATTCAAGTGACGCTGAACAATACATAGCTGGATATACGATTTTAAATGATTGGTCTGCTCGAGATCTTCAACGCGAAGAAATGCCCATGAGTCTTGGCCCTGCGAAAGGAAAAGACTTTGCTTCGAGTTTTGGTCCATACATGGTTACTAAAGATGAACTATATGATGCTTGGGACGACCAAGGAAACCTAAATCTCAGGATGACGTGTCATGTAAATGATAAATTAATTTCTGATGGCAATACCAATGATTTATACCACTCATTTGGAGACATGATAGAAAGAGCTAGCTTAAATACAAATCTATTGCCAGGCGATTACATTGGATCTGGCACAGTTGGGACGGGTTGCATCCTTGAATTAAGGCCAGAAAATACGGGTGGTTGGATTGAAAAGGGAGATAAGGTTACATTAACGGTTGAGCGATTAGGAAGTTTAGAAAATAAAATAGTGTAATATGCCTTTTTATCAAAAACAAGGACAACTTCCAAACAAAAGACACATTCAGTTTAGGGACAAAGATAACAATCTATATTGGGAAGAGCTTGTTAGCAGAGAAGGGTTTAGCTACATATATTCAAATCTTTATCATTTAAATCCCCCAACAAAAGTAGAAATTATAGGAAAACAAGAGCCTATTGAAATTGAAGAGCTAAATGATAATCATAGACACAGACATATCTTCACTAGAAAATTAAATTTAAAAGGAGACATTGTCTCTTCCAGGTCACCATTATTTTTTAATGAGGATGTAATTATCTCAAAGGGTTTTGCACAAGAGCAAATGGATTACCTTTATAGAAATGCGCGCTATGATGAATGTATTTTCATTCACAAAGGAAAAGGATCCATAATTTCATCTTTTGGTGAAATGGAGGTAAAAAAATATGACTATGTTGTTATTCCTAAAGGGGTTATTTGGAAAATGGTTCTTGATAGTAATATTGAGTTTTTAACAATAGAAACAAAAAACCCTATAGAAACCCCATCAAAGTACAGAAATAGACTAGGTCAGCTCTTAGAACACTCTCCATATAGCGAAAGGGATATTATAACGCCTAATCTAAAAAATAAGAATCTTAATGGACCAATAAATATAAAAGTTAGAATTGATAATGGTCTTCAAACCTACCAATACAAAGACCATCCCTTCGATGTCGTTGGTTGGGATGGATATTATTTTCCTTGGATCTTTAGCTTAAGAGATTTCATGCCAATAACGGGCATGATCCATCAACCACCACCTGTTCATCAAGTATTCCAAGCTAATGGAGTCGTTATTTGTAATTTTGTCCCAAGACTTTTTGATTATCATCCTTTAGCCGTTCCCGCTCCCTATGCTCATAGTAATGTTGATTCTGATGAAATACTGTATTATGTAGATGGAAATTTCATGAGTAGAAAAGGAGTAGAAACAGGTTCAATCACATTTCATCCATCTGGACCACCTCATGGACCTCAACCAGGGAAAATTGAACAATCACTTGGTGCAAAGAAAACTGATGAGATAGCTGTAATGATTGATACTTTTAAGCCATTGAAATCAACAAAACATACTAAAGAAATTGATGACAAAAATTATCCATATTCGTGGATAGAGAAATGATAATAGACCCAGCAAATCAATCCTTTTCCGAAAATCATAAATTAATGATCGGATCTATTGTACCAAGGCCCATTGCGCTTGTATCTACAATATCTAAAGGAAACATTAATAATGTTGCTCCTTTTTCTTATTTCAATGGGGTATGCTCTAATCCTCCAACAATTATGTTTGCTCCAGCAAGGAGAGGTTACGATGGAAAAACAAAAGACACTCTTAATAACATTAGAGAAACGAATGAGTTTGCAATAAATATTGTTTCGGAAGAAATTGTTGAACCTATGGTAGCATGCTCAACAGATTATTCGGACGAAGTTGATGAATTTAAAATATCAGATTTTACGCCTATTCAATGCGATAAAATTTTAGCTCCAAGGGTTGAAGAATCAAAAGTAGTGTTTGAGTGTAAATTGAATACCATCATTGAAATTGGCCCCTCCAAACCTGGTGGTGGTTTTGTAGTAATTGGAGAAATAGTTTTATTCCACATAAATGATGATGTGTTTAAGGACGGAAAGATTGATCTATCTTCACTTAATCCAGTTGGAAGACTATCGGGGAATAATTATTCAAGGGTTTTTGATTCATTTGAAGTAAAACGCCAAATTAAGCCAACGAAATAGAATATGCCTCTTGATTTAAAATCAAGGATATACAAGGCTCAAACCGTAGGCAATGTAGAACCTATTGAGCATATGATTCCTTATCCAAACCTTCGATCATTGATTGATGGTCAAAATATTAAGTATGGACAAAGAGTTGTCTACAAAGATCATAATCTAACTTCCAACATAATCTATGATAAAGCTCAACAAATTGCAAACTGGCTTCAATCAAAAGGGATTCAACCAAAAGATAGGGTGCTTGTAAAACCAACAATGGCTTTCCCTTTAAATGTAATCATTCCTTTTGGAATATGGACACTTGGCGCTTCTGTAGTGATTGACAATAATAATGATACTGAAAAGGCTTTTAAAAAAACAAATTCTAAAATCGTTCTTGAAAATGATAAAATCATCAATGAAAGTGAAGAATTTCCAACACATTACGAACCTGGATATAAGCCTTTGTTGGAAGATGAAGCTGCAGTTTTAATTAAGAACGACATAGGTTATCAGTATAGCAATTACAACCTTTTAGTTAATACAAATGGTATTCTTCAAGAAATTGATCTGTTTTCTGATCAATCCTACTGTGTGAATTTGAAAGCGAATTCAATGCCATGGTTAATACTGCAGGTCATTCTACCATTATATAGTGGCTCCACAATAGACAGTCAAAATCCAACCATAACCATTGGAAACAAAGATAGTGATTTTTTGATTAATGAAAAATGGAATACTATAGAGGAGACGAATCCTCCTACCATCTACACATGCAATGAAAACACAGCTTTTTTAGCAATAAACAAGAAACCTATACATTTGACTGAAATTAGCGAAAACCAAAGACCTTTATTTATCAAAGGCCACTCTGTGATGATGGGATATCTTGATGAAGAGCAAAGTAATAGAGCATATAAAAATAATGCTTTATATATTGCTAAAATCTAAGGAATGTTCTCCTCTAAATATTTTAACATTTTTTTTTGCACACTTAGCCAACCCAATCTGGTTTCAATATTAATATAGCGAGTTTTTTTACCGAGCGCAGCCCATGACAAAGAACCATCATCTGTTGATGGGGTACTTTTTTGCAAAACAGCATTAAATGGAGATTTAGCTAAAATATTATAATCATTTTCATTAGTACATAAGAAAAAATCTCGAGGATTTTGATTCTTTTTGATGGAGATCTCATCGCTGTTGTTAATTTCTGATCTAATATTATATCCCTTATAGTTGTTGTGAAGTGATATAACTATTGATTCTTGATCAGAAAAAAGCTCTTTGAAAAGAATAGTTCTTGCTGAAGAGATACTATCTAAAACTGTTTTTTTCTTATTCCTGGACCAATATGGATTGTATTTATTTAGATTTTTTTTTGCACCTGCCTTTGAAAAGATTCTATTTGGATCAATAATACCATTTTTGATATTTATTTCCCTAGAATCATTTTCAATTAGATATGCCGTACCCGGATATCTTTTTATATGATACTCTAAAGCCATTTTGGCTGTTTTTTCATCACCATGTAACCATATAAATTTTCTATTAGAATTGCCATTCTTAATGACCTTAAACTTTGCGATGGACACATCTAATTCAAGGTGAGGAGGGTTATTCATTTTCACAAATGTCATTTGTAAGATCACGAGTATAATTGATAATTTATATAATGATCGTTTCATACTATTTGACTAAGAGAAATAATTGCGTTTTGTATTGTTTTTAAATTATAAAATTATAATCAATTTTTTTTATGTTTAATTTTCGAGGAACTATACAAACAAATCAAGGTTTAAAAAATAAAAGGTTTTTAAATGTTTAAAAAATTAATTTTTTCAATATCTGTTATAACCTTAATTAGCTGCTCAAATCCTCCTACGCAAAACAATACAAAGCTAACCTTTGGCACTGTTCAGCAAGTTGTAAAAAAAGGTGCAAATCAAACTGAGATCATGCGATCTTTAGGTGCCCCTAATATTGTATCAAAAGACAAAGATGGGCTTGAGACCTGGACCTATGATAGGATTTCTCGAGAATCTGAGTCTAGGAGTAGAAGCTTAGGCCTATTTGGAAGCATAGGAGCTTTTCTTCTAGGTGGTTCTGGCTCAAGGAGCTCCTCTAGCGTTGCTTCAAAATCACTGACAGTGATAATTACTTTTGATAACGATAAAAGCGTACTAGACTTTTCCTATCAAAGTCTAGAATTTTAAAAATTATAATCTCTATGCCTTCGTATTTCATAAAAACGAAATGGGTACATAATCTTGTAACAATTTACTTGATTACTTTTATCTCAAGTTGTACAACCCCGCCGCGATCAGTTAAACCGCCAACATCTGTTGCTAGAGCAATGGAGACGCGAAGCTTTGAGGGAGATCTTGTAACTATTTTAAAAGCTTCTATTAACTCGCTTCAAGATATGGATTACACCATTGACGTTTTGAATTCAGATATAGGCTTAATATCTGCCAGCAGGACCTCAGAACGAAGAAAAGCAAATTTAGCAAACGAAAATAATAATTCTGAACAAATGTCTGCAGGCGAACAAGCTTGTCTAGTCGCTGGTGGTTTTGTTGCGATCGTTGTTCTTATATCATTTCTTGATTCTATTTTTGATGGAGACAGTTCAAATGATGGTGATAGCAGTATTTGGTCTGGACCGACGACAATTAATAATCGCGATGATGAACCAGATGGTCCCATTATTTACAGGTACAAGATAATGATCAATCTAACAGAGCTCGATAATAATCAAACTAGAGTTCGTGTTAGCGCGAGTGGAGAATCTGAACAAGATGGAAAGATTTTAGCAACAGGCGGCATTCATGAAATTGAATTCTTTTCAAAATTCTTCGCAGGTATGAACCAAGGTCTGTTTCTTGATAAAAATACGAACTAATTTATCCAATATCAGATAAAATGTCCTTAGCGTGGCTCTTTGTCTTCACCTTATCGTAGACTTTTTCAACTATACCCTCTTCATTTATTAAAAAGGAACATCTAATTATTCCCTCGTATTCTCTGCCATACATTTTTTTTACACCCCATGCACCATAGGCTTTTAAGGTCTCTTTTGTTTCATCTGCAAGTATTGGATAGCTAAAATTTTGTTTATCACAAAAATTCTTTTGCTTTTGAACAGAGTCAGCACTCATACCAATTATTGATATATCCTTATTATTAAAATGCTCGAGTTCATCACGGAACCCTTGTCCTTCAGTTGTTCATCCAGGAGTACTAGCTTTGGGAAAAAACCATAACACAACTTTTTTACCTAAAAAATCAAACAAGGAGATATCTTCGCCATTCTGATTTGGTAAATTGAAGTTAGGAGCTTTTTGTCCTTCTTTTATCATTTGTTATCCTTAGTTAGTTGAATTTCAGACCATCTTAATCGCTCATCATCTGTTGAAGTTATCATATCATTTACAATACTTAAACCTTTTTTTTGTCCGTTCCATGGCAATCTTTCATATGCATCCTTAAAGCACAACCATTCATAATCTATGTGTTCTTCAGAAAGAATAACTTTTCTATTTTTTACTTCAATTCCAAAAACGGGAACTAAATTCATTCGATCTTTATGGCTTTCATAAAAAGTACTAATGTGGTCTACAGCAAACATTCTGAACGGCTTCAAATTGGTCTCCTCTTTCAATTCTCTAATACCAGCCTGCCATGCTGTTTCATCTTTTTCAATCTTCCCAGCTACGCCCTGCCATAAATGTTCATATATCCTATTTTTATTTCTTTTCAGTAAAAGATAATGAACATCTTTTGCTGTTTGGCTAAAGATATAACAATCAACAACTCTTACTTTTATTTTAGGCATCTACTTAACTACCTGAGAAGCAAACTGAAAAACAAATCCTTTATCTAATAGGCCGGGCACTACCTTCTCTATGACAGCAAGCGTATTTTTTCTCGCATGCCCAAGTCCGACTGCGAATCCATTTTTTTTAGCTGAGTTTTCCAGCTTTTTCATTTGTTCTTCAATCCTATCTAGATCATTATTATTGTCTAAAAAAATATTCCTTCTTGCAGTTGGCACCCCAAAAGATATCATTGTTTTTTCACCGATGGTCAATGATGATGTTCTGCTGTCTATAAAGTATTTTCCCCTGTCCTTCAAAACAGATGCTAAAACGGTCATGGTTTTGCTATCTGATGTAGCTTTAGATCCTTGATGATTATTCATTCCAATTGCTTCTGGTAGACTTTCAAATGCTTGAATGAGTTTGTTTTCTAAAAGCTCACTTGTCATTGATGTTAAAAGCTTGTATTCATCTTCTCCTGGAGAATAGTTTTCAGATTCCATTGGCATATGAATAATTACTTCTTTGCCATAGGAAACAGCTTTTTCAGCAAATTTTTTTACTCGCTGTGTGTCCAGGAATTATTGCACATGTTATGGGTATGCTTAGATTTAAGAAGCCATCAGAAATATTATCATTGCGATAACCAAAATCATCAATGACCAGAACGATGACTCCTAAAGTATCTTGATCAATATCCTTAACAGTCTCTGTCCTTTCTTGATTCTTGATTTCACTACCTCTTGTTAAAAGGTCAAGCTTTTCTTAAAGCTGCAAAGTTACTTGCTCCTAATACGATGATAATAATAATCAATGTAACTATAGTAAGATTTTGAATATTTAGGGATTTCTTCATGGAATCCTAATTATGATATCCAAAAATTGAGGGGTGCCCAGTTGCTGATTACCAAATAAAAAAGCATAATTGAATGTAAAGATTCCAATACCAATTGAAAAACCAGAAGTAATATTTTGAAAAGATTGATTATTATAATAGTTCAACCCAAAATCAAGCCCTTGATAATCTTTTTTAATTCCAATGCTATAAATGATATCATTTACTAATGAATTCTTTTCAATGCCTAGCGAAATTTCACCAAAACTGTGATCATATGTGGATGAAATAATAGATCTTAATGGAAGGGAGGGCTCAAGGTCTATTAAATTTTTTAATCTGCCAATATTTAAGAGCGAATAAGTGAAGCTCAAATTATTGTTGATATCTCTACTTATGCCAATGTCCACAGCACATCCTGTAGTGCTATATTGATAAAGCTCCATTCGTATTAGTTTTAGCGTTAATCCTAATTCACTATCTCCTATTCTTTTAGCTGTAGAGGCACCCAAGGATAATCCATAAGATGAATAATATCCTAATGGATCAGATGTTGGCTTATTTGGTCTCAGTTCAATATCATTAATGCCAAGATACCGAAAATGCAGTTGAGAACTTTGATCTACAATCTTACCTCTCCATTTCATATCAAACGATTTAAAATCAGCAAACCAATTACCATATGATACACTTAGTTCTTCGCCTAATAGATTTTTTTTAAAAGATGATGGACTTCTCCAAATAGAATTAAAAGTTATCAGATCTTCAGCAGATGTTGGGATTGATAAGAACTGAGTACCCGATGCTGTCAAGGCTGATGCAAAAACATAAGGCAATAATTTAAAATGTAAACGCATATGTAAATATGTGAGCTGCCCCAGCAGGATTTTCATATACAAAAGCATAATCTAGCCTTCCGTCCTTTTCTTTCAATAAAGACCAATCAAGCCCCACCCCAACAGACATTCTTCTGTTGCCAAGGCCTGCTCTTATATAATAGTTATTCAAATATTTATATTCACCCCCAAATCGAAGTGAGTATCCTAATATTTGACCTTGATTAGATAAAGCACCAAAATCTGCGACTATGTGAAAATTCTTGTAGTCAAAATTTGTACCAAATCTAATAATTGTTGGAAATTGATCAATATAAACCTTGCCCCTTTCGTATATTTTATCGGTTTTCCATTGATAACGTGAATTCAGATCTTGAACCATAAGTGCAAGCTTAACGCCAGATTTCATATTCATTCGAATACCAAAATCTACTCCAATTCCTTTACCTGCAAGGTCTATGCTATTTATGGGAAGTTGATGTTGTAATATTTTTAAATTCATACCTATTGACAACCATGGGAAGAAACGTTGAGCAAAAGAAATAACAAAAGCATTCTCAGAGGTAGATAAGTACTGTGTATGTTTTCCGGAAGAATTTCTTCCATCAATCTTATCAACACCAGCGCTGATCCATCCTAAGCCCAAGCTTGCAGTGGGAGGTAAAGGTGTTGAGAAACTTGCAGCCATTAAACGTCTGTCCAAAGGTAAAAAATGATTACTGAAGCCTATTTGCCTTTTTAAACTGAATGGTAAAGATGCGGGGTTATGATAAGCTGTAAACCCATTATCTAATTCAGAAGTAAAACCATTGCCCATTGCGATAGCTCTTGCAGATGTACCCATTCTTAAAAAACTTCCAGAGTAAGAACCGAAACTGCTTGCATTAACAGTGGAAATGAGGAGTATCGCAAATATTTTGATTAATTTTTCTTTCATTATTTTATGATAATTAATTTCATCCAATCAATTTTTTGATCATATTCAACACGTATGAAGTAAGTACCATTATCTACAATTCGTCCATTGTTGTCCTTACCATTCCATTTAAAAGACCCTGTTGAAATATTTCTTCGATCAAATTTTTTGCTAAATACAGGCTCCATAGCAAAGTTGAAAATATCCATCTCGACAACATAGGATACTTTAACATCTATATTGAAATGAACATAACCCTCACCATTTACTATGTTGTGTTCATAGGGTGAGAAGGGATTAGGATAAGCGTACGATTTATTGCTATCATACTTAGCTCTGTAGATTTTCCAGCTCATTGCAGATGATCCAATAGACCGAGCTAATCCATCCCAAGTTCCTATCCATAGGGTCGAAGAACTTGAGAAAAATGGGCGCTTATCATGATTAACACCAACAACTTCATTGGTCAAGATTTCATCCATTTTATAAGCACCCGTAGATCCAATGGGAAGAGCTTGCTTAATGTTAATATATTTTGCCCATGTTTTTTCAATATCCATTGGGCTATCAATTACAGTTTTCCAAAGACCATTTTTAGACCCTACAAAAACCATAGAATCTGAAGCTGTGATGTTGTAGGGCCTTTCGTCAATTAAAGTAGAATGCCAAGTCTCTCCATCATCCATTGAAAAACTAACTCCATTTTTTTCACCATCTAATGCTTGTAGCGTTGCTGCCCAAATAATTCTTTTCCCTTTAAAGCGCTGCAATGCTAGATCTACGACAAACCCGCCACTAAGACCATTGTTTGCAGCAGTATAATGCTTCCAAGTTATGCAGCCTTTCCCAGCTCCAATTATTCCTCTGTTAATCCCGTTTGCAGTGCCAACCCAAATAGTATCCGAATAGGCAATAACTGAAAAGGCTTTATGATTATGGTTGCCACCATCTTGAGGGTCTCGAGGATTCAAGTAATAATCTTTTAATAAGGATTTATTTTCTTCATTGGGATCTATTTCATAGCTTGATGAATCACAGGTGTCTAAAAATATATCTCCATCTTCAGGGAGAGGAATCCTTTCCCAAAAATTTTGAGCAGTTTCAATATTGTAACGTCTCAAACCGCCAGCCCAACTTGTGATCCATATATATTTTTCTCCTATCGCTGCATCGTATGTAACATTGGCTTGATGTGCAGTAATAGGCAAAGATTTAAAATATTTACCCGCAAAAGTAGGGATGGAATCAGAGACATTGTCAATTAATTCATCATAAAAATATTTCCAACTTATTGAGTTGGCAGTTGAATTTGTTGTATAAACAATTCCATTCCCTGTTGAAATATCTTCATCTGAGGTTGCAAAGGCTGCTAATAATGATTTTTTATCAACAGCAAGCGCAGAAACAGCCCCAAAAAAATTCTTGGATGGTGCTGAAGAGATTATTGAGGAATCTAAAGTAAAAATTCCGATTGAATCTTTTACAAAGGATACTGAATCTTTTAATAAGGATAAACCTGAGCCTGTAGCCAACCACAATAGAGTATCCTCCTGCTGTACTATATCACCAATAGAATTACTTTTTAACCCATCAAATTGATTTTGTGAGACTAGATTTCTCATCCTAAAGATCTCAGGAGAATTTACTTGTGAGTAAGAAATTTGAAAAAATATCAACCAAAAAAATAATATCTTCATTTTATTTCAATCACCTTTTTCAATTCTTCGCTGTAAGCATTGGAAAAGTCTTGGGCTTGAAAATACCAATGGTAAGTACCTATAGCTGTAGTATCAATAATGAAAACATTCAAAGAATACGTATTATCACCTGATTGAAGGTCACCAGAACCTGAATCACCGGTTCCATCATCATAAAGATTAAATAAAATTTGATTACCTTTAAGATCGGTTCTCCAAACTTCTCTTGTAGCATCATATGATTTAAAAAATACTCTCTTAACATCATCAGCACCATTGCCATCAGTTACTTTCGCTGTTAATAAGAATTTTATAGTATTTGATTTATTTGGATCTGGATTGGAGGCAGGCCTTGTAATCGTGCTAGGAACAGTAATACTAACAATTTCAGGGCGAATATTTCCAATAGTAAATGATCTTATTGGAATGGACTTTACAGTATTCCCGTATACTGCTACAATAGAGGCATATAAATTATCTCTAGAGGGAATAGGGTTTATAACAACATTGCTTAATACTGTTGAAGAATTAGCAATTCTTCTTGAAAATATATTATCGTTTGGTATGATATCACCTAAAGTACCGTCATCAAATAATTTTATCGTATCAGGTACTGAAGAAGAATCGGTACCCATCCAAACAGCCACAACTGAATCAAGCTTAGAATTGTTAAATGATCTAGATGCATTAATGCTAAAGTAAAATTTTTCAGAAGCTTGCAAAAAGGCAAAATTAAAGTTTGAAAGTGGGTCAGGCTCTTTGGGAATCTCTGTATCTTCGCAACTAGAAAACAAAATCATAGCCATAACGTAAAGAGTAATTAGCTTAGGTCTTAAATCGTTCATTTAATGTTGTAAATATGGTTTAACATTAACGTTCCGACCTCACCTAAACCTTTTGGCGAGCAATTTTGAACAATATCTTGATGCGTATGATGATAGTTTGTTTTTTCATTTGGAAAATCAAAATCGATAATGTCTATAGCAGGTATGCCTGCCATCTGATATAAAGGCACATGGTCGTCAAAAATAGTGTATTTTGCCTGTTTTTTAAAAGTGTCCAAATTTAAAGACTCGGCAAGCTCCCAAAGCTCTAAAACTAAGGTTGGATTTTGCTGATAAGAATATCTTTCGATATAAAATTCCGGCTCTCTATCTGCAATCATATCTAGATTAATCGCATACATTGGGTAGTTAATGGGAATATTTTGCGCAAAAAATTGTGATCCTTTTGCATAAGACCAGGAATCCGCGCTTGTTCCATAGTCCTCTGCATCAAAAAGAACCAGGTTTACGCCAATAGGTGGGGGATTTTTTTTCATGATCTTTGCAAGCTCTAGTATTACTGCAACTCCACTTGCTCCATCATTTGCACCAATGATTGGTTGATTTTTTCTCATGATGGTAGAACTATTTTCAGCCCAAGGGCGTGTATCCCAATGCGCAGAAATCATTATCTGCTTGCTATTTTTAGGATTAAACTGAGCGATCACATTGCTCATTTTGACTTTTTTCCTAGTTCTTGGCATAATATCGTCAAATTCTTGCACAAAAGTGGTATCAGCTGTTTTATTGAAAATTTTTAAATAGTATTCCAATGCTTTTTTATGACCTTCAGATCCAGGATCTCTTGGTCCAAATTCGCATTGCTTTATCAGCTCGTTAAAAGCATTTTTCGCACTAAAATCTGGAACTCTTGCTTGGCCACACAGCTCATATACTAAAAAAAGACTTATTATGTAAAAATATTTCATTATCCTCTAATAGCTAAATTTACATCAAATCCAAAATCCCTATCTACTCTCTTTCCAGTATGCATTGAATCGCTTTCTCTGTATTCCCAAATCATACTACCGCTTACAGATTCAGAGAATGAATATGTCAATCGCATTCCGGATTTCCAACTAGAAGTGAAAGCTGTTTCAGCAAATTTATTAGCTTCAAGTGATTTTTGTAAGGTCTGATTTTTATTCATATCAAAATTAAAAGTAAAGTTAACCTGATTATTTATTTTATAATTATCAAAAAAAGGTAAAGGTATTTCAAATCCTCCTCTATGAGAATAATTAGCTGTTATAAGATAGGATTGATCATTGAAGATTTTCTGACCTCCATTAGAGGTGGTTTCTCTTGAATTTGTTCTATTGTGTCTAATTGTCATTGTAACGCCTTTATTCAATGATAAGGTAGCACCTATTAGTGGTGAAAAGTTCATATTTACCCTTGACGTTCTTTCATTATCACCGTATTTAGATATAAAATCTTCAATACCTAAAAAGGAAAGTGCGGGGCCATTAAACTTATCAAACTGCCAAGCTCTATTTTCCTTTCCATTGAGCGCATGATCAATACTCATGGTCTTAATATATTTTCCTATAATGCGATTTCTTTCAAGGCCCGTCATTCTCACTGACCATCCTACAAAGGGGAAGCCATTTTCTAAAAATTTTCCGTATGATAAGTAGTCCCTTGTCATCGATCTTTGTTGCAATCCTGATCCACGTATATTGGTTGATAGATTTTGAGCATAATTAAAAGAAAATGAAATCGAACGAGATAGGCTAATTCCAGATCGAATAGAAAAATCCTTCTTATGGTCAAAATTACCCGTATTAGTTCCAACCTGCTCAGAGTGGTCTAATCCATGATGTTTTTTTAAACCAATTCTATAGCTAAAAGGAACATCACCTAGAACACCAACTCCTGTTTTATTTAAATTTTCTGTATAAGAAAAATTAATAGGGTTTATTCTTTTTGATATTGCATGCACATATCTCAAAATGAAACTATCCTTGGCTTCGTCATTGGTATTTTCTTGACTATTGGCATTTGTAGTGCTAGGCTCATTTGTTGGAGTTCTTCGAGATCTAGATCTAGAACGAGTTCGTTCAGATGGAGCTCTTTTTGGCGGGACCTGATTAGGAGTATAATAGGATTCAATCATTCTTGATAAATTAAAACTAGTCCCTGTTGTAAAACGAACCTGATTGCCAATATTTGAACCTTCAATATTTTTATCCTGCGATTTACTCCATCTGTAATTTGAAGAAAAGTTAAAATTCGGATTCAACCATTCTGTTAATTTTGGAGAGAAAGATGAGCTAAAGTTTTCATTTCTATCTGATACAAAGCCAATGTCCCCTTTAAATAAATTATTAGCAATGTACCCTCTATATTCGTTCATATTGCTATTTACAGAACGAGTATATTTTGTATTTATCTTATCTGTTAATTTATAATCTAAAATATAAGATTGACTCAATCCAAAATTATAATCATCTGGGGATTTATCTCCTTTCCTGGGGGTTCTTTGACCAAGTCTTTCATTAAAATTAACGGATGCATTAAAAGCAGAGGGCAAGTAATAAATTTGGGTATCTTTAATTTTTGCCCCTAAATAAGGAATGAAAGCCAATCTTTTGAAAGGTTTAATGTAGTTATCTCTACCAAAAGGCAATGCATAGCTCATTTGCCCCTGATAAGACTCAGCTAAAACCTCCTTCTGAATTTCATTGGACATCATTTGTCTATTTATTGAAAATCGTGTATTTATTTTATCTAAAGTATATTTTAATAAATTATTATCTGATTTAGATGGTTTAGAAAATGCAATTGACAGATTCATATTCGTTGATAATGATAAGATAGAATCTGGAGTATTATTTTCATTTACTATAATATCCTGACCCGGAAAATATTTTGGTCGAGAGATTGAATTTGCAAAACTTGTAGTGACTGGTAATTTAATGCCCCATTCTGTGGGAAGAAATTTTTCTAAATTTACACCCGAATTGAGATTTAGACTTTCTGTTGATCTATTACTGCCTAAGCGGGATTGAAGAACATGAAAATCAGCATCCTGTCTTCTATAAGCAAAAGAGGTGTTTGCAATATCGGAAATATTGAGCCTGCTTTGCATTCTCATGGATATACCTCTTTCTTTGTTGACCCCACTCAATCGTAACTCGTCTAACCACACCTCTCCATCAATTGGCTGATTTGAGATATTAATCACTCCTACAACAAAAAACTGAATTCTGTTTAATGCAGGATTGCCTTTGATAGTTATTTTTTTTCCTGTCTCTATTCCTAGCTCATCGGTGAATCTATATTCTTTAAAATTAATGGAATCAGCAAAAATATCTGTTCCTCTAAACTTTCTTACAGATGTGCTATCTTTTAATTTCAATGCTGTTAACCATTTCAAGTTAAGGTCAACAGAATTTCTATTTTTGCCTTCATCCCATCCTGAGTAAACAGGTTGTCTCAATTCATAATAATTATCGCCAAAACCAAACCGCATGAACATTTCAACATCTGAATTCTCATTGCCAATATTTATTCCAGAGCCATGCACATACATTTTCATCTTATCGTAAGATAAATAACTTTGGGCGCGATCTCCGCTAAGTGCTATCATTGATTTTATGGCAGCTCCGGATGTTCTAGGGGGTAATTGATTAAATTTCAATACAAGAGATTGTTCCTTGGAACGTATTTGATTGATTTGATCATACTCTCCCTTGACTCCTTTGGGGGGTTGATAGCTAGCGTTATCATCAGTATTAATGACTGAAATCGCAAAAGTTGAATCTGAACTTTCTTTGGTAAAATTTTCGAAGGATCCTTTTGCAAGGCCTAGTTCTTGCCATTCGTTCCCGACCAATTCTATTTTAGCAATCTGTACACTTGCCTGATCAGCGATATCGCTTAATCTTAATCTTAGATGATGAATATTATTCCACTCTCTATTTTGCAAATTGCTTATTGGTACAAATTCATTCAATGGTATTCTATATAACCTCCATCCAGTGAAATCTCCATCTTTTTTAGTTTGCCCAGCTAAAAAGACAGTATCTGCTAAAGAAAAAGATCGAGTGAAGTAATCATTGGTTCTATCTAAAAATCCTGTTCTGTCTAGATCTTCTGTATCTGGATACCTGCCAGCATCCAGAGCATTGCCCTCTGTGCCATTGATCTTGGAATAATCAGAGCTACCCTCATTATATTCCCAATTGTCTCCATTGGGATCGTCTTCCTCAACATCATTGCTAGTATTGATGAGTTCAACCTCGCCTAATTCTTTGTATTCTGCATAACTTAATCCCTCTTTACTTAAACATCCGCCCCATCCATTTTCATAAGAATCGCTACAACCATCTATGCCAATATCTTCCTCATCATCCAATATGCCATCCCCAATCAGTCCACCAACGGGTATATCCTCTGTGTTTAAAACACCATTACCATCTCTGTCTTCGCTTATCTGTCCCAAATCAATTGATAGAGTTCCTTCATCGCCTTTGATCCATATTTCAAAAAATTTAGTTTGTGTCTGATCATAATCTCCAGAGTAAAACGGGGTTATGATCCCACTCCACAAGGAATCATTTGACATGTTTATTTGATAGTCTTTTTTATCATACTGCAAAACCATAATGTCGGTTGTTTCATTCTGAGCTTGAATAGAGGTCGATAGATTTGGCCAAATATCCTTGGTCCTAACTTGCATGAATGGATTGAACCAGCGAAGGTTCGCTCTTTTTCTCTGATTAAGGGATTTACGAGAATAAAGATCAATTGGAGCAGAAGACTCCTTCCAAAATCTTCTTAAAATAGGGATTGTGGTAGTTCTTTTTGAACCCTCAAAATCATCGATGAATGCAACACCATTCCTATCCCCAGTTGCAGAGTTATTAATAGGGTTTGGGTTGGGTAAAATTTGAGCAAATTCTCCTTCAAATGATATACGAGAAGCTTTATCCGTTTCAATGATCGGTAACCTATCAAAAGCTCTTGTTAAGAAAGGTATTTCTCTCTGCATTCGCCCATTCAAGCCCCAAATAAAATTTCTCATGGGTTCGTAGCCAACCTCGACCTTTTCGTTCACTACAGATTGATTATAATATAAGGCAGTTCCCCCAATGAACGAATTCTCTCCAAAATCCATTTGTGAACGAATACCTAAAATCGTTTTCTTATCAAATGTTACAATCTGATGATTGTCAAAAGTGACTTTAATATCAGCATTAGGATCAACATCATCAGAAAGGACCACTGTGCCACTGAAGTAATCAATTTGATAGTCTATTCCGCGCTTCAGAGGAATCCCTCCCTTATAAACCTGCTCACTTCCCTCAACAATCATAAATCCAAGATTTATTGTTCCACTTTGATTGGCATAGTCCACTTCGATCGTAAAGCGACTATCATTGTTGATTTGGGTTTGTTGACTGCTAAAGTACATCTTTCCCTCACCAAGTGAACCTTTCAGTCCTTGGGTTTGATTCCCGTCTGGAAGAGAGTCGGCTGCAAAAGGATGAAAAGCGGGAAAAAACAATTCTCCGTCCACCAAGCTGATGACATTTGAATTAGTAAGGTCAACTTTTTGATCAAATGTACGAACACCACTTTCATTCAAACTGTCTAATCCAAAATATGTTATATAAGGTGTTCCTTTTGAATCAAGGTGACTTGGCACAGAGAGCCTGTCATTTATAATTCTCAACTCAAAGCCTTCTTTATTTATGTTATTTGTTCCAAGGTAATAAACATTCTTAAACATCAACGGCCAAACTGGATGAGAAGGAACAAGATTTCGCGGTTTAATCATTTTCATTTCTAAATAATCGTTTATTTCTGATACAGTTTGCCCTATAACAGAAAGAGTATCACCACTTTCTCTGTCTACAAGGACATAAGTACAACCCAAGACTTCGTCGTTTGCTTTTTGTCTTAATCTAATATAGCCAAGATCCTCACTCAAGATATAGTCCTGACCTTGCTCCAAACGCTTGAAATTTCCTGTTTGGTCATAACTTTCCTGGGGATTGTCTAGATCAGCATAAGCAGTTCCAGGGTTTGTTTCTGAATTGGTTGATTGATCAAGTTGATAAAGTTCAAAATTTCTGACCACTATATTTCCAATTCTATGCAATCCATCCACTAAAGGGTAAAATGATGGTATAAAGACTTGGCGACCGTCAACTATGGAGGAAGTGCCATTTCTAAACCACTCATGAATAAAGAAATACTTATTCCTTACAAAATTATGATCCTTGATCTTAAAAGACTGAGATTCACTTCTTCCTTTATATTCCTGAGATTTTTTTTCTGTATTGACAATTGATGCAATAGCAGTAATGTCCATAGGTCCAAGCTTAGAAACAGTTTTAACGCCAAAAAGACCTTGATGGCTAGCAGAGCCCATTAAAGATTGAGAGCCAGGCAATGATAACGATACGTTTCCGGCATCCAATGATTGAATAATGTCATCTTCTTCTCCTTTATAATTTATCCTTAAATTATTCTCCCAATTGAAATCCCTTTCTGAGTCATGGTCTACATTAACTGAGACCCTATCCCCAACTTTTCCTTCAACACTTATCCTTTGAGTTTGATCAAATTCTAAATGTGTATTGCGAGTCTCATTCAATTTCGATCTAACAAGTTCTGTATCCTGAAAAACAAGATTGCCTTTTAAAGTAACATTTCCTCGAGCAGTTAAAGAAACCCTGCCTAAACGTCCTGCATCAATACCTATAAATTCAATTCCAGATCCTCTATTGTCTTGTAAAATTCTTGATGACTCTTGATCGACTATAAGGGTATCATTGATCATTTTTAATAGATTGTTTTCTCTTTGAAAGAGCATTCTCTCATTCAAATAATTTTCAACTGTCGAGATATAAGGAATTTTTAATATTGTACTTTCAGATATTTCGCTGATGTAAATAAAGGACCAATCTCTTTCAATTTCTGTAATAAATGTTGATTTGATAGGGGACCTTAATATACCGCGATAAACATATGAGGTAGAATCATAGTGCATTACAAAGAGGGATTTCTTTTTCTTAAAAGGATCTATGACATAAGTGTCAATATTATTAGATACCTTTATTAGACTAGACGCAAAGGACATTGAGTGCAATTGCAACATCAATGCCATGCTGTAAAAAGAAAATGCGATTATATTTGTTCTATTTCTGATAGAACAGCCTCCTCTAAACGGTTATAGTTAAATTGTTAAAACAAGAGTGTTTTTAAAAATCCGTTAACGTTGGAGCTATAATCTATTCCTTTCAGTAAAATTACTTCTTATTATTAAATAATAATAAGAACTTACGCAATGCACGACCTCTATGCGAAATGCTATTCTTTTCTTCTTCGCTTAATTCAGCGAAAGTTTTCTCAAGAGGCGGGTAATAAAAGACCGAATCATAACCAAAGCCAAAACTCCCTTTAGGCGATTGTGATATCTCACCGTCTACAGAGCCGTCACAAGAAAGCTCTCTATTATCATCCTTGTAGGCTAGGACAGTCCTAAATTTTGCCTCTCTGTCTTCTTTTGGTACGTGCATCATATTTTTCAAAAGTTTTTCGCAATTGTCTTGGTAAGATGCCTGCTCTCCAGCATACCTTGCGGAAAATACACCTGGTTCTCCTCCTAATACCTCTACTTCAAGGCCGGTGTCATCTGCAAGAGAAGGAAGACCTGTCATTTCGAATACAGTTCTTGCTTTTATGAAGGCATTTTCTTTTAAGGTTTTACCAGTTTCAGGTATCTCCTTTATATTAGGAAAATGATCAAGCGTCAGAACCTCGTAGGATGAGGAAAGAAGATTATTTATCTCTAACATCTTCCCTTTGTTGTGCGTAGCGAGCACTATTTGCATATCTTACCTCGAAAAATGCAAAAAAAAATAAAGAATTTATATTACAAGCTCAAGAAGAATAAATTTTGTTTTAGGAATCATCTTTCAAAATTTGGGTTTTTGGGGGGAACAATGTCATGCCAATGACCATGCTCTTGAGACCAAACTTTTCCTTTAGGAGCAAGTCCGGGAGGCCTTTTACTATATGATTGAGGATGGTTATCGACACCAACTTCATGCCAATGACCATGCTCTTCAGACCAAACTCTGTTAGCAGGCAATGCGCTTCCAGCATTCTTTGATGAACTGTAAATATCCAACAAAAACCAAGCACCTACCACAACAAAAATAAATATTCCAACAACTTTCTGATATTGCGAATTGGGAGAAGTTTTTGCACAACAATCCTTGAATTTTCTTTGACTGCCGCAGTGGCAAGGGTCATTTCTTCCCAGTTTCACTTTTTATATCCAAAGTGTTTTTTATGAATTTCAGATAACTGTACATATTTCTTTGCCCATTGAACATTTTTATCATAGGTATCTGGAGATAAAGTTTTGACAATTTTTGCAGGAAGACCGATGGCTAAGGTATAATCTTCAACTTCCATATTTTCAGTGATTAGAGCACCTGCTCCAACCACCGCTCCTTTCCCTATTTTTGCGCCGTTCATAATTATCGAACCCATACCAATTAGAGCCCCATCACCTATAGAACAGCCATGAATTATGCAGTTGTGTCCTATAGTAACGTCATTTTCAATAATGACGCCTTGATCGTTCTCAAGATGAATAACGCTGTTATCCTGCACATTGGAGCGTTCGCCAATGATTATTTGATTTATATCCCCTCTAGCTACAGAATTGTACCAGATAGAGCTATAATCCTTCATTATAACATCACCAATGACTCGAGCACCTTCTGCTATGAATGCGTGAGTAGATATTTTGGGATCTTTTATAACAACATTCTCTCTTAATTCTGACTTTTCCATTATCCTATAATAATATTTTTTTTTCAATATCGCAAAAAAACTAAGGCTGTTGAAATCTATAAATAGCTGATTTATATTAATATTTCAAAATTAGTAGGAGATTATATCTATGATCGATCGCAGAAAATTTATCAAATCACTATCTTCCCTTGGTATTTCTTTGCCTCTTCTTAGAGCAAAAAACTTTACAAATACAGCACAAAATAAAAAAATGAACAACCCTATCATACTTTGCAGCAGAGGAAAAGACTGGGCAGAAGATGTTCTTAAGCCTGGTTGGGATATACTTCGCAAAAATGGATCACTGTTGGATGCTATTGAAAAATCAGCGAATGTGACAGAGCTTGATCCAAGAGATACGTCTGTTGGATACGGTGGACTTCCAAACGAAAATGGTATTGTGCAATTAGATGCATCAATAATGTATGGTCCAAACCACAATTGTGGATCTGTTGCAGCTTTGGAGGGCATAAAGACACCATCATCTGTAGCTAGGCTTGTTATGGAAAGAACTGATCACATTCATTTGGTCGCTGAAGGGGCTCAAAATTTTGCAAGAATGCATGGTTTTAAGATCGAGAACCTATTAACAGATAGTACGCGCAAAATTTGGGTAAAATGGAAAGAGAATCTTTCAGACAAAGACGATTATTTTCCTCCAGCTGACGGAAATTACGATCGAGAAAGGACTACAGGAACGATCAATATCCTTGCAGTTGATAAGAATAGCGATATTGCAGGCATAACCACGACCAGCGGTTTAGCATGGAAAATTCCTGGAAGAGTTGGTGATTCACCTATCATCGGAGCTGGACTCTATCTTGATAACGAAGTTGGAGCGGTTGCAGCGACAGGCAGAGGAGAAGAAATGATCAGATCTTGTGGGTCATTTCTTGGCGTTGAACTTATGAGAAATGGCAGATCCCCGCAGGAAGCCTGCGAGGATGTTTGCAAAAGAATAATCGATATTAACGGCGGTCCGTCAAAAGTTGATTTTAACGATAAGATCGTGGCTCTTTCAAAATCCGGCGAAGTTGGCTGTGCTGCAATTCGCGGGAAGAAGGGTCAAGAGCCAGAAGTTGCTACATGGTCCAAAAAAGGACTTAAGGTAACAAAAGGAACGTATTTGATTTAATCGTTTTCTGTAACAGCTGAGTTTAATTTGCTTTCTTCGAGAACTAAGGTCTCATTTTGTTTAGCTGTTAACCCAAATAGTTCGTCAAATACACCATCATAATAAGCATACCCCAAAGCAGCGGCACCGATTAGTAAGGATAATAGAGCTTCGGTCCTTGCATTATCTGCGCTAGACATGTGCGCATCGTAAGCTTGTTGATAACCGCTC
>CACBUT010000017.1:0-21023 GCA_902542445.1 uncultured Fidelibacterota bacterium
ACCCCAAAACGTATTACATTTGTATGTATTTGGGGAATAAATCTGATAAAATCTGATAAAACAAAAATCCCCACGAACGTGGTGCTTAAATCAAAGGATAACTTCAAATCCTTCAAATTCAGGATGACCTAAATAAATGCCTTGATGCTGTCCCCCTCCACTATGTGCTTTTCTAAAAGCTTCTGATTTTTTCCAATTTTCAAAATCAGTTTTAGATTCCCAAGTACTATGGGAAGTGTATAAGGTAAACTCTTCACTGGTAGAACCTTTCAATAGATTGAATTTTTGAAAACCTTTAACATCATCAAGATGAGTTTCTCTATTTTGCCAAATATCTTCAAAATCGGATTCTCTTCCAATTGCAATCTTAAATCTGTTCATTGCTATAAATTTATTCATATCAAAATCTACACATCATCCCACAAACAAAAAATAATATAAATCCATACTCCCATTAGAGTGATATGAAGTAAGGAGTGTGCGCCTATAATAGTATACCTGGGCCTAAGAATGTAGAAAGTTAACACATCCCAATATGGCGGGGGCCCTCAAAGCCCCCGCCTGCATACTTATACCTCCACTCCCTTTTCTCTTAAGATGTCTAATGGGCTCCTTTTTCCAGCTCGATATGGATCGTACTCAAGGACCCATTTAGAGTTCATGGTAGCAAGCATCTTCTTTCCATCCCGTTCTTCAATGTAAATAATGTAGGGTGGATACCAATCCTTTGCATCCTCTACCAAGTATCGATATTCATCCATTAACTCTAGAAAAATATCAACATCGTCACTGTTTTGTATCCAATCGGGTTGCCATGGGTGCTTAACACCAATTAAGCCATTGCCTGTGTACTCTGTATTTGTAAGTGTTGACATAATGCGTCTCCTTTTCTTTGGTTGACACATCAGGGTCTATAAACGAAAAAAGCCACCCATCAGGCGGCTTTGTGATTTCCTATTCAAAGGCGCATCTACCGTTTAAGGATCGAACCACCGTGCCCTTCTTGGGTCGGTTGGTGGGTCTCGATAAAGAGTCCGCTCCTGATGATGAATCAAATTATATCAATTCCACCAAACAGCCCAACCTCTTTTTTTTAATATTTCCGCTAACTGCTTTTCTCTTCTCAGCGCTGAGGATCTGGTTGAGTGTGGATTTTGGTCAGGTATCCTTCTCTTCTTGAGATATCTACCGTAATCCCTTACGAATCCTTTGCCAGCCTTATGGCCTCTCTTATGACTTTCAAACCTTTCAATGGGGGTACGTGAAGTTTGTCCTACATAAACGCAAGGTTTACCAGGTATATATTGTGGGTTTTCTTCTCTAAACTTTTTCTTATCTCCAAAAATAGATTTATCCAAATCTACCACATAAACGTAATATTCTCTATAGCTCATCTATCAGGTTTTCTAACTAAGATCGAATTATGCCCCGTATTGACAGAATGTGCATTTTCCCAATCAACCCTTATTTTCAGCGACTCATAGCCCTTGCCTTTTACCATATTATAATCGATTTTAATCTCAGCAAGCTCAGGCATACCATGTTTTTTTGTTGCAGATTTCTTAGTGAAAATAACATCATCATTCTGATTCTTTATTTCCCAATTTGAATCATAACGAGCATTGAAAGGTCTTTTTGAAACAATGACTAAAGGGCTATCCTTGACTGGCCATTCTACCTCCGATTTAACTTCGATAGTGGGCTCAGCTAAAGGAGCATTGATTCCCCTACCTTGTTTTGAACATAACTTGCTATCCATAATGCTTTCTACATCGTATTGTTGTCCATGCAGTAAGGCATCACACATCCAGGCCTCTAGTGATCTGCGGCCTTTTTCACCTGACCCTGGGAAAGCAGCCTCTATATCCTTATGGATCCAATCAACCCATTTGAATGGCTTCAGGGTTTCTTTGAACTCTTCAATGGCAATGAGTCCCTTGCCTTTGGACTCACTCTTACTTTTAAAAGCCAATTCGCGAACAAGAGGGAATATTTCAAGAAGTATGATGAAGAATGTCTTTTTTTGAATAAGGGCTTTTTTATTTCCCTTGAGCGGCCATCTTTGTTTTGAATCATCCCAATCGCTGTGATTGGATATCTCAACCCATGCAGTAAAGTAATTCTTAATCTCCTCAAAGAAGATATCATCTATGGTCTGAGCCTTTTCTTCCTCTGAAGGTTCTAAAACATACGAATTAATATCATCATTGCTATATCCGTAACATCCAAAGGTTGTAAACCATGTTCTTGCGTAGTTTACCCATTGGTCAGCAGAAACAAAATAGCTCTGAGAATCCTTATTTTGAGGAAGGAACCTAACTCTTCCTTTGAGCGGACCTGTTCTCGCTAGCTTTGCTAGGGTCTCATAGGCCAAATGATTGGCTCTGGAATGCAGCCAGTCTTGATCTATTCCTTTTTTTGAGGCCTGTTCAATCGTTATGGCTCTGAAATCAATGAATTTTCTTTTAACATTCGTACTATCAATAGAGAAACGATGTTGCATAAAAAGTTCGTGCAATCCATCTAATGGCTTCTGAAGTGTGTTGATCTCTGCAAATAGCTTGGCTGTTTGACCAGGTTTGAAATTGTTTGGGAATATGACAACAGGTATCTTTATGGAGTTCATCTTGTCAGATTTTTGAATACCTCTTACTCTGTGCTGTCCATCAATGATCCAAAATGGCCTAAAGTCTGTGAACACCTTGTTTCCAAATTCATCTTTATCATCCTCTTCAATCCTATCGATAAATTTTCCCTCGTGCTCTCCTTGGTTCATCTTTTTTAGGAACTTATCAAAATGAATGGTCAATTTTCCATTGGAAATATCAATGCATTCAGTGTCATTGACAAATAGCATTATTGAATTGGCAATGATATTTTGTTGAAAATTAATGAAATTCTGAATTTTTCTTAATCTTGAAACATCAACGATCCTCTGCCATTCTGATTTACCTCTTTTTTTGTCCAATACCCTTTCTGCTGATTCGACCACTCCAAGTACAGGCGGAATCGATGGTACGGTGCTTGCTTGTGATATCTCTTTTACTGGCGCACTGGAAAGATAGAAGGTCTGATCTTTCTGATTAATTTCGATCAATTCCCATTCTGCCTTAGGTGGCGGAAGATCATAAACAGATATTGCTTCGGACTCACCAGGGTTTAGATAAGAATGATTGAAAAAACCTTCGTCATATCCTGAATGAAAAATCTGTTTTTTCTTATCTCTCCATTCTCCCCATACTATCTCATAGCTTTTCTTACTTCCTTTGTCCGGAGTTAGGGAAGTAACCTCTTCCAACTCAGAACCAAAGACCTGAAGATCGAAATCTCTTCCCCAGTCACGCAAATCCTCTGGAATTTTGTCAAGAGAGTTATGAAAGCTATTATTAACAATATCTATATTTTCTATATGAGTGGAAAGCTGGTATAAATTTGCGAAATTATTTATAAGGTCAAGTAAGCGTTCTTTGATATGGTCTGAATCGATAAAGGATTTTTCGCAATTATCTAACATTTCTGATAATTTTTTAGCAGATTTTATAAGGCTCAAGCTCATATCATTTGAATCCTTAAATGAATATCTTAACCTCATGGAAACGTTAGCACTTTTTTTGACAGTAGGGTTTTTTCGTTTCCATAGCCCTGATACAGGAGGAAGTCTCTTACCCTTGGGAATGTAATCTGATAATTCGAACTCTACAGGGTCTCCTACGGACAGATCTTTATCATCTTTTATCTTTGTCTCATGGTAGAAGTAATCATTGCCATCATCGCAATGAATGAAGCCAAAGTCGGGTCTTATTGTTTTAATGACACCTATCTTGATTCTTGACATCTTTAATGACCTTCAATGATTTCATTGATTAATGAAACTGATTGCTTATCAGACAATGAATCGCTCTCTTCAAGCAAAATTCTCCAACTGAGACTGGATACGCCTTGAGCAAGACCAGGACGAGGCACTTTCTCAAATGGGAAAAGACCTTTACCTATTTCTTTGTTAAGAACGAATTTGAGACTATCATTCTTGGCTAAGTCACCTTTAATCTCAAGTTTTGTCTCTAGTTCATCATCCAAAGTCGGTGAAAGTTTGGACCTTATTGATGAAACAAGATCAGAATTTGAAAGGCCAAGTTCATCTTTATTGATGCATAGACTTAATAGATGGCCATTGAAAGAACTATTACCTGTAACAACCTGTTCATAGTCAAATATATGATGCGATCTATCATTCAAGATAGTTGTCTTGACCTCGATTATATTTTGAGATAAGGTAAAAGTGAAATCATGAAGCGATTTCCTCCCTTCTGATTCCCAGCTATTGATGATATATGATTTTAATTGTTCCGATTGTTCGCTCAGAATCAAGGAATCAATAAAATGCAGCTCACCCCAAACTCCTATTATTTTATTTTGATCATCATAGATCTTTTTTGTTAATTCAGATAATCTAGAGAGCATCTTTGCGATATCGACTGAACTGATGAAGTCTTTTTTGTTATCAATGAGAAATTCTTCAAATACTTTTATAAAGGTATTTTTGTCAATTTTTTCGTTAGGGGTGATTATTAGACAATTGTTAAGAATCTGACCAGTTTCACTGTGAGAAACTTTTTTAATTGTATTAATATCAATGTTTCTAAAACCTGAGATTTTATTTGAGGTTATGTTCTCAAGTAAGAGTCCATATCTCTTATCGCTGTTGACCAGGCGAAACATATTCGTCCTTTCAACTCTTTGAAGGAGAAGGCCTTCCTTTGGATAATTATTATAGAAGAAACCTTTACTCATGCATCGAGAATAGAAGTATTTATTTGTGATTTAAAGTTATAGCCCCCTACCGGAGTTGCAAATGCGACAGTGATTAGCGGATCTTTCATATCAACATACCCCTTGTCGTTTTTTACAAAATAGACTTTCTTATTTACGTAGTTTGGGTCGAGCTTGTAAAAAATGATCAAAATTCCATCATCGGTCTCTCTGGACTTTCTTGATTTATTGTTTTCGTGGAAGGTCCAATCTTTATCGAGGAATTGATCTCCAAGATACCTTTTATCAGATCCTTGGCCTCCACTAAGACTCAATAAATTTAATGTTGCATTCTCCTTGATTGCTTTTTCAGTGTTTGACCCTGCGAATGGCGCTATAGCGCGAACTCTTTTTCTGGGATTATCCTCCCCTCTTTCATTTTTTCCAATGATGGCAATGTTTATCTTTGGCAGGTATCCTTTATTTTCCATCCATTTATCAAGATAGGTTTTGTATCCTAAGGTACTAACTCTAGAATTTCTATCGAAATTAAATTTACTTAGAAGATTTAAAACGCTATCTGTTTCGCATTCATAGAAAACCCATCCTCTGCTTAGCATAAATTTTTTATCTTTGTATGTATTTTCAGAAATAAAGCTTTCAAGGATAGTATTGTTATCCTTGAATTTTTTATGATCCATAGGATTCATAATAGATTGAAGCTTACCTGAGAATGGTACATAGCCTGGTGTATTTTTTAAAAATTGGGATTTTGATGGACTGGTCGCTCTGAATGCCTCGCTTGTCACAATTTCAATTACCGCCTCATCCATAGGGGTTTCATCAATCAATATATCCCTAAATCTCTGTCTGAGCATTGCGTCACAAAGAGCGAGGTCATTAAAAAGAGCAACATTCAATCTTTGAGTGTAGATACTCAAAATATCAATATCCTTTCTTTTATGCCCAAACCATCTACCCATTTGCAAATTGGTATCCCCGAGACTTGTTATTTGGGACCTGACAAAGAATGAAACACTGAGATTTTCAATTGTCAATCCCCTTGAAAGTATGTTGCCTCCAACCATAATGGTCGCTTTCTTTGGTTTCTTGTCCAAGGAATCAGCATCATAGTCCAAGGTCTGTCCTTCGTCATCAGAGTTCAATTTGTAAACGAATGTTGGTTCGTCTGGAATATTTTCCATAGATATTCTAAGAGCGACATCTATAAAATGAGTTAAATCCTCTTTTGAGGGGATGACATTGGCTTTAAAATGTACAGATTTGTCTAATTGCGAAGAATAGCCCTTAGCAAAGAAGCTCTCATTATCCTTCCATCCAGTTTTTAGGATTTTGTCCCAATTTGGTTTAATGGCGTTTTTAAATAAAATTTCAACCAATTCAACGATCATCCTGTGATTATCAGTAACAAAAGCCATATTGAACATCATGGCATGATAAGGGTAGGTCTTCTTTATTTCATCAATTGTTGGAGGCTGTAGCTTTTCTTCGCTTACAATCTGTCTTTTATTAAATTCACGATACCATCTAAACCCGCAACCCACAAGAAAATCTACTGCTGCAGTGATATAATCATCCAAATCCGTTAAATCACCTCTTTCTAATTTTTTAATTATTCTGATAGCTGTGCCAAGCTCTATATTTTGAAGATTTTGATCTGAAATCTCTCCAGATTCTGGGTCATATATCTTCTTCTTTTTTCCCTCTTTTATATCGTAGTAAGGCCAAGTCTTTTCTGAGATAGTTTTTATCAATTTTGATTTATAATGTATAAAGAACTCCTCAAGGCCCATATAAGAGGTAGTATCATAGCTGTCATCGTAGTCAGGCTCAATAAGCCAAATAAAATCTTTTGGGTAACCTACAATATTGTTCTTATCTGCAGAAAGACAAGCTTGCGGTGTTGCCGTGTATTGAATGTATGAGTTTTTTGGGATACAACTTCTTAAATCGACAAGACTTTTAAATGTCGAGGAGCCACCTTTATTGGGTTTGGTATCCTGACTGGCATAATCGGCCTCATCATCAATGATCATGCATTTAAAGCTTTCTTCAAAACCATTAAAATTTCTATCTATAGCATTGTTGCCATTCTTAAATTGGTTTTCGATATGATTTATGTCCTTTATGATTTTTTCTATTACACCTGGCGTTTTTTTAACGCAAAGGATCAATGACCTTTCCTTGTCATATTTTGAAGATACTCTCCAATAATTAAGCGTTTTTTCAGGATATTGATTCACTATGTCATTATAGTCAGAAGAAACGTCAGTAATCGAGGCCATTTTGAACTTTTGAGATTCTCCGCGAAAATCTAATTTAAATGCTTCATTTATTCTAAGTTGAGTCTGCCTCCTGAGAGAGTTCTTATCCCCAGTGAAAACAATAAACAACCGATAGCCAACTTCATGTGCAGCGGCCATCAATGTGACTATGTTTGCCGTCTTACCGCTCTGGACCATACCAAAAACCAAACCTCTTTTATTTTCCTTTTCACCTCCCCAATCTGAAGGGTCATTGCATCTACCTAAGGTGTGCAGCGCATTTTCGCAGATCTGTTTTTTTACTCTTTTTGGTATCGAGTCTACCTTTTTCCCTTTTTTATTTTTTTTGTCTAAAGACCTGAGAGCATTCATTAAAAGGGGTGATTCTGATATTTTAATTCTAAGGTCATCATTGGTTAACCATCCGTAACCTTTTACCTTTTTTAGAAGCGTACCCTTTTCTTCATCGTCAAGGAATCCGTATGGCTCACCTTTTAAAGAATCACCTGTCTCATTCACTTCCTCCTCATCAATGTCTCTTTCATGACGCAAGGGAGCTGGGAAAAGCACTTCGAACCTTTCAGCATCGATTGAATTATTTAAATCCTCTCTCTCATTGTATAGTTCTATAAGCTTTTCATGGGCTTCATAGGGATTATATTGATCAAGGAATCTTTCGAAACTCAACTGAAGTATTTCTTCTTTATCTTTACTCATCTGACATTTTTTCTTATTAAGCCCAACAGAATCTCTGCGATATCCTCTTTGGGTATCAAAGACATCGCATTCTGGATATTGTTTCTAGGGTCGCCCCCTATATCACTAAATGTAAGGAAATCCTCAAAACCGACGAACCATTCGTAGGTAGCGATAGCATGCTCCTTTCGATTTTGAATAAAAAGATCAATATTCTCAATCTTTGCAATGCCTGATATCCTTTTATTTTCATCGCCTTTTTTTCTAGCGTCTGATTTGGACATATTGAATATTAGAACATCACCAACAGCTATTTTCTTACCGTTTGGTATACTTCTGGGGTAATGGTAGCGCTTACCAACTTCATCTTCGTAAGCGGATTCTTGATTTTGATTGACAATGAAAAAGTTCATTTAATATAAAATTAACTACTCAAGATTTGTTTTAAAAACGATTTATTAATCCAAAAACTCTGCCAGCTTATTCTGATTCTTTCATTGGTATGCTTGAGAAAGGGAATGTCAATATGACTCGAATCAGATGCATGCGGTCTGATATGAATATATTTTGAATCTGATGACTTTAAAAGATTGTTTCTCTGAATAGTTTTTCCAGATCTTTGAACGTATGCCCAGGTCTCAACTTTATCATTTACAACCATATCCTTACAATATTCCCACTCTTCTCTCACGCCATTAAGCGTTTCATCATCTGGTCTCCATGGCATGACTTTACCAAACCTCCATAGCTTTCTTTCCTCAAATCGCATTCTACCATCAACTTTTATCTTATTTTTGATAATTGGTATAAAAATGAAATTTTTCTCAAGGTCGACTCTCAATGAAGCCTCATGACCCTGATCGTCGTCTGAACCATTCCATTGTTCAAACGCAAGGTCTCTAAGACTCATCTTAGGGAAGGACATAGATTCCCATGGTGTGTCATTTTTTGGATTTAAAGGTACAGTTTTTATCTCTAATTCGTTCACATCAATATCACTTATGGAAGCTAAATCATTCACATTCAACATTTTTTTTAATAGTAGGTGAACTAGATTTTTAGCATTGGTATCAAGGCTCAATCCAAATTCTGCTTCAAGTTCACCTATCGTTCTATTTTCGATAGTATCTCTCATTATGTTCAAGATGAACGAATCAAACATTTGGCCTCCTGTATCAATCGATTGTGTATTATTATTTTTTTGCTCTTTCCACAAAGAGGTCATAAATCCATTTTTGAATGAATGACTTCTTTCTTTGGCGTGTTTTGCATCTTGATGATATTCTAACTTTCTTCCTGTGCCAGAGGTGGATGCGGAAAGCAATCTAAACATCTTTTCAGATACTAAATGAGCATTCAATTGACAAACCTCTCTCTTCAGTCTTTTCCAATCACTTTTTATAACACTTTTTTCAGCTCTTTCATTCAATTTAAAGATAAATGAACCTTTGAATATGAGGTCGCCGAGATCATCGAAGCTTGATCCGTTTGGATGGTAATAGGCGTTGTATAGTATCTTGCCAATCTTTTTTCTAAGATAAGTATTATTCCATTCCTCGATCAACATCTTCCTGTAATTCACTTTTGTTATCTTTGATCGCTCCTTGGAAACAAAAGAATTGTTTACCTTTTTCAATGGTAGAACTTTGAGGTCGATATTGAGCTCTTTGATATCAGGTTCAGGAGAGGTATTGGGGCTTCTTCCAGTTAAACCTTCAAATATTTGGCCAACCATCCCTTTATTTTTTGAAATTGAACGAAGGATATCTCCATCCAAAGATTTGCTTATCTCAAGTAGGCTCTTACCTTTGAATCTATTGAAGAATGATACGAGCTCATTTTCTGTTTCAAATAAGATCTTTTGCATTAGACCTGACCAAAGATCTTCCTATCCTTTCAACAATTCCAACTACCAATGCATTGCCCATGAAAAAGGCTCTTTTAGTTGATGGTGTAATATTTTCATCCAAGAATGTATGATCTGCAGGGAACATGTTCAATCTTTCTAATTCAACAGGTAACAAACGTCTTAATTTGCCTCGATCCCTAATGACGTGCTTGAACCGGGAAGGTGACGCTCCTCCTTCTCCAGTGATGATTGTCCTAGAGGGTCTATCCAGTGGGTCTGGGAATGCCATGGAGCCTTCTGAGAACTTATATCTATACCCTGTTGCCTTGTTCTTTCTACTCAGCCTCTTTGAACCCTTCAAATGCCCCCAAACTTCAAATTTTGTATCTAAGGTCTCTTCAATATCTTCACCTGCTTCGCCAAAATGTGTTACTTTCATGGGTTTAGAAAGTCTTTCTTTCTTGTCAATGATAAAGTCCTTTGGTATCTCAATTCCATCTGTTTTGGTCATTTGGACTATATCCCCTAGGGTCATCTCAAGCTCTCTTTTTGGAACAGTGTTAACACTGAAGACCTTACCGTTGACCATCGCACCGGTATTTGAGAATCTCTGACTCTTCCCATCGATATTGAAATTATCCGATACATACTTCAACTTCTTCCATCTTCCTTTGAACTCGATCAATTCAAGAAGATCAAAGCCAATTGGCTCTAATTCGAACTCAGATGAAAGCACACCTTTTGAGGATAACCATCCATGGATATCATTTGAGGGTATCAGGGATCTACCTGATTTTCTAAGATAGCCTAATATGAATACCCTTCTTCTGCGCTGGGGCATGCCGTAATCAGCTGCATTGATGACCCTCCATTCGACATCATAACCATGTTCGTTCAAAGAGTGCAACATGACCGCAAAATCTCTACCTCTTTGACCTGCTGGAGAACCAAGGAGCCTGTCCACGTTCTCAAGAATGAGAAATCTAGGCTTCTTCTTTGCCTTGGCAATGATAGCATCTATGCTCCACCATAGAACACCCTTCTTACCTAGAAGACCTTTGGAGTTCCTTAGGGTCGTTGCCACAGAATAGTCTTGACATGGAAAACCTCCAACTAGAACGTCATGCTCTGGGACCTGGTCAATAACATCATTGATATCCTCATTACTGTGTGGTGTCTTTGGCCATTTGGATTCATAGACCATGCTAGCATGCTGCAGCATCTTGGTGGAAGGCTCCCACTGATTGCTCCAAATGACCTCATAATCCTTTGGCATTCTCTTCTTGTATCCACTGATAGGGGATCTGCCCTTCCACCCCTCAAGGCCAAGGCGAAAACCACCGACCCCAGCGAATAATTCAACCACTCTAAGTTTTTTACTTTGTGATGCCATTAAAGAATTTAATATCCTCTACAATTTGATCAAGGTTTTTATTTATGTCACACTCCCAAGCAATATAGGGGTCTTGCCATCCCAGCCTTATCAATTCAGCGATCTTGCTATTATCCCTCTCTTGGTTGCGATGAAATTTCTCTTTCCAGAACTTTGTATTTGACTTCGGTAGAGGCAGATCGCACTCTGGACATCTGTGCCAATAACATCCATGAACGAAGATGGCTATCTTCTTACCTACGAATGCAATATCAGGTCTCCCAGGAACATGTTTCCAGTTGAGCCGATAACCTTTGACCCCAGCTTTCCAAAGCGCCTTTCTAAGTCTTAACTCAGGTTTCGTATCCTTTGCCTTGTTCGCACTCATTACCTTGGATATCGCTTTTGATGATGGCTTAGGGGATCGCTTGTCTCTTACGTAATGAGCTGACATTTATCTATCTTTTAACCTAACTGTCAAAAATAGCAATTTCTTGGTCTATCAGCTCCTTTATCTCGTAAAGGTTCTTTAGATATTCCTTTACTCGTCTATTTCGACCGATAGCGAACATCGACTTTTGTGTAAAATAAGTAAAGATAGAGTCATCGTTCCTAGCAAGTTCTAAAAATTTGAAGAAGTTAGTGCCATTGATTATAGGGAATTGTTTATATGCTTTCGGTTGATTATTTGCGATATATCTATTGAGGTCATTGCGCATCTCATTCTCATTTAACTCGACCCTTTTCCATTTGGTATAGTCCTCATAGAATTTTCCCATTTTCTTGCGTATCTCGATACCTAGCAGGTTTATCCTACCATCGCTTTTCAAAGCTTCATAAGTGGTGAAATCAGGGTCATATCCCTTTACATAGGTATACCAAACATCCTCATAGTAGGATTGTGGGTCACTGATGGTATCAAATTCAAATGCATCCCAATTGTCCCTTAGATTTTCTATTCTGGTGGTTTGGATATGATATTCTTGTATCTTCGATTCTGAATAGACTATTATTTGATCTATCTCCTTTTGAATAAGGTTGAAGACCATCCGCTTTTCTAATTCAAGCTCTGCTATCTCTTTATTATTCTCTATCCATAAAGAACCACTGATGCCAAGCAGCACGGCTAAGAATTCGATCCCGCCTCTAGCTAATATTTTTTTCAAATCAGTGCTTATGCTTTTGGGTTTGCATTCAAATTATTGAAATCATTTCCCGTTGGGTTTTGAAAGACCTTAAGATCGAACTCGTTCAATACCGCAAGCAAATGATCGAAGATGTCAGATTGGATCGCTTCATAATTAATCCAATCGGTGTCGTTGGAGAATACATATATCTCAAGAGGCAAACCCTCAGGTGATGGTGAGAGTTGTCTGACCAAAAAGGTCATCTTTTTGTGTATCTTGTTATGACCTCTGAGATAACCCTCTATATATGCTCTGAAGGTTCCGATGTTGGTCAAGGATCTGCCATTGATCAATCCATCCTCATCGATATTGTTCTCCGAGTTGTGCTTTTCAATCTCATCAAGCTTTCTAGTTATATAATCACTTATCACATTGAATTTTCTATAGCGCTCTATCATTTCATCGGAGCAGAATTTGATACTGTTCATATCGATCATGATCGAACGCTTGATCCTCCTACCGCCGCTATCAGACATCCCTCTCCAGTTCTTGAAGGAAGAGTCTATCAACTTGTTTGTCGGGATGATACTAATCGTCTTATCCCAATTTTGTATCTTGACCGAATGTAGTGCGATATCAATGACATCACCATCAGCTCCAAACTGCGGTGCCTCTACCCAATCCCCAATCTTAAAGAGATCATTCGATGTGATCTGCACGCTTGATACCAGCGAGAGGATAGTATCCTTGAACACAAGTAATAGCACTGCAGTAAGCGCTCCGATTCCGCTTAAAAGATAAACAGGCGACCTACCTATCAAGATCGCAACAAAAATGATCAACCCAAGGATATTAAGGATCAATTTTGTTATCTGAATGTAGCTCTTGATGTTGAATTTCTTTGCATATCGAGTGCTATCATAGATATGACCTAATGCATTGATCAAAGCATTGACCGTAAGCAAAATGATAAAGAATATGAGAGCGACCACGATCCTATCGATCAGTTCGTTATTGGGTAGTAAGCCATCTAGATTGTATATGAATACCAGCGGTATTAGATAAGGAAGCTTATTGAACACCTTCTTTTCAAGCAAAATATCATCAATTTGTGTGGAGGTCCTTTTGAAGACCCTATCTATGGTGGTCAAAAGCACCCTGCTAGTTATGCTATACAAGATAACACAAATGATAAGTACTGCTATATAGGATATGTACCAATGGTTCTCATTTAAATCTATTAACTGATCGATCATGCTTTGCATAGTTTGTAATTTAATATCAAGAGCTTTGAGAGAAAATCAAGTTTTTAGATTATATATTTTTTATTTATTTCCCGATGTAATTGTTTAGCATTAGGGATCATACTATCAAATTCACTCCAAAACGAACTTCCATGGTTCTTTATCTTGGTATGAAGCAGTTCATGCAAGATGATACAGTCCCTAAATCGATCAGGCAAAAGAGATAATTTCTTATTGAGACAAATATTGTTCTCGTAAGAGCAACTTCCCCATCGCGATGACATATCCTTGAAGATGATACTGTTATATTGAAAATCGAATTTTTTTGCAAGTTGATCCACTCGCTCTGATATCTTTCTTTCTTTTTTTGAATGATCCTCACCATCTTTTAAACTTAATCTTTTCTTAGCGCTGATCTCGCTGATCTTCTTTAAGATCCAGCCCTTTTTTTTATTAGCAAAATTCTCTGCGACCAAGAAAGGGGTTCCTATTGGAACAGCGACTCGTACTTCTTTGGATGATCGCACGGATATGTTGATGTTCCTAGCTCGGATGCTTTTTTCCAAAGAGACCTCACCGATATCATGTATCTGAACCGTTCTTTTATTAAGCACTCTTTGTTTTAAAAAAGATATAATATCACCTCATTGTATAGCAAAATGACCATAAATTTATAATCTGATAAGTCATTTATTTTTTCAAATGTTAAACTATCCAATAAGATAACAAAATAAAAGTATTAAGAAAAATCATATCCTATTTCATGTATGCGATCGTTATAATCATATTCTCTGTAACAGCATTCATCAATCTGTCTCCTCAGTTTGGTACTAATCCATCACGAGCACAAAAAAAGATATATTCGAATTATCCCAATCATATCGATGGGGAGTTTGAGAACCTTCAAAATACGCCCATGCTCACAGAAGATATCTCCTATCTTGATTTTTTTAAAGAGGATACAAGCATCATCAATTCTGATAATGCTCCGGACCGAAAGATAGAACCAATAAGGATAGATATCGATTCATTTAAAGATATTGATGATAAGAAATTCAAGATGGCTTGGCTAGGACATTCTTCTTTCATGATGAACATTCAAGGAAAGATTATATTGCTTGATCCCATGCTGGGAAAACATGCTGCCCCACTACCTCTACCATCGCTAGAAAGATATAGCTCTGAACTGCCCTTTTACATTGATTCACTTCCAAAGATCGATATCGTTATAATCTCACATGATCATTATGATCATCTTGATCATTTTACCATAAAGCGCATAAGAGATAAGGTAAAACAATTCATTGTGCCCGTAGGTGTGGATAACCATTTGAGGGGATGGGGTGTCAAGGAAGAAAGGGTCGCTAAATTGAATTGGAACGAGAATATTTCTATCGATGGAATCGAGATCACTTGCCTTCCCTCAAGGCATTTCTCAGGAAGAGGACCATTCAATAGAAAAAGTACATTATGGGGGTCTTGGGCAATAAAGGATAAAAATATCAATATATATTTCAGTGGAGACACTGGTTATGGGGATCATTTTAAGGATATTGGAAGAGACTATGGTCCATTTGATCTAGTTCTTTTAGATACAGGTCAATACAATAGCGCATGGAAGTATTCACATATGTTCCCTTTTGAGTCAGTACGAGCCGCAAAGGATCTAAATAGTCAATTTTTCATGCCCATCCATTGGGCGGGCTTTACACTATCAAAACATCCTTGGGATGAGCCAATCAAGAAATCCATTGAATATGCTGAAAAAGAAGGAATGCGGTATATTGCTCCAATGATAGGAGAAGTAATATCGAATGATGAGTTCAATAAGAACTTTGTCGAATGGTGGAACGAATACTAACGTTTAAATGAAAAGACAAGATAAAGCAACAAAGATAGGTATCATTCTCAATAAGCTCTATCCAACAACGCCGATTCCTTTGGATCACGACAGTGCTTATACGCTGACTGTGGCCGTAATGCTATCTGCGCAAACGACTGATAAAAAGGTCAACCAGGTCACCCCAGCGCTTTTTAAAAAAGCCAATACCCCAGAAAAAATGGCAAGGCTTGACGTTAGCGAAATCCAATCGATCATTAAGGAGATCGGCCTTGCCCCTACCAAGGCTAAGAATTTAAAGAAAATGGCTGAGCAAATATTGAATAATGGTGGCATGAAAGGTGATTGGGAGTTCTTGGAAAGCCTAGCTGGAGTTGGGCACAAGACCGCAAGCGTCGTAATGTCGCAATGGTATGGGCATCCAGCATTCCCAGTAGACACCCACATACATAGGCTTGCATCCAGATGGGGACTGTCCAATGGAAAAAGCGTAGAACAAACAGAGAAGGATCTAAAAAAAATCTTTCCCAAGGAATCTTGGAACAAACTACATCTTCAGATCATCTTCTTTGGTAGAGAGTTTTGTCCTGCAAGAAATCATGATCTATCAACTTGTAGAATCTGTTGTTGGGCAGCGACAAAAAAAAGAATTCTTGAGGAGTCAAATTCTTCGACAAAAAAGAAATAAGAAAATTTTACATTTTATGAAACAAAACTGTAATTTCAAATTATCTATGATTTATAAAAAAGGAGCATTGTTTTTAAATGAAGATCAATCATACAATTATTCTAATCGTTATCATTTCAATTTTCGCAGGATGTACGATGCCAAGTAGCAAATCATCAACACCAAATCCGTTCTTTAGTGAAAGCTCACTATATCTCAAATATCCACCATTTGATAAAATTAAAAATGAACATTATGCGCCAGCTTTCGAATTGGGAATGAAGCAGCATATGCAGGAGATCGACAGTATTGCATTAGATCAAGATCAGCCAAGTTTTGACAATACCATTCTTTCCATGGAAAAGGCAGGATCTTTGCTAGATAGAGTATCAACTGTTTTCTATGCACTTACCTCTGCGCATACAAATGATGAGATGGAAAAGGTGAGATCAGAGATGGCGCCTAAACTCTCTGCGCACAGCGATAAGATCCTACTTAACGATGCGCTATTTCAAAGGGTCAATACTTTGTATGATAATAGGATGGATCTTGGTCTTGATAATGAGAGCGTTAGATTGATAGAGAAGTATCATACTAGCTTCATCAGAGCTGGTGCAAAGTTAAATGCGGAACAAAAGGAACGGCTGAAAGCTATTAATAGCGAGATCGCAGTGCTTCAAACCAATTTCAGTCAAAATGTGCTTAAGGAGGTGAATGCGCTTGCTATCGTGGTAGATTCAAAGGACGAGCTTGAGGGACTGTCTGAATCTGCTATTGAATCTGCCTCAAATGAAGCTAAGTCAAGAGGCATGGAAGGAAAGTATGTTATTGCGCTCAAGAATACCAGCGGCCAACCTTCTCTTTCCTCTTTGAAAAATCGTGAACTAAGGGAAAGGATACACACTACCTCGCTATCCAGAGGTAGTCGTGGCGGGGAATTTGATAATAGGGATATCCTTACAAACGTACTTAGACTAAGAGCTGAGAAAGCAAAACTTTTAGGTTATGAAAATCACGCTGCATATACACTCGAAGTTCAAACTGCGCAAACACCACAAGCAGTTAATGAACGATTGAGAAGTCTTGCTCCTAAATCCCTAGCAAATGCTAAAAGAGAAGCATCAGACCTGCAAGAAATGATCAATGCATCTGGGGAATCGTTCTCTTTATCATCTTGGGATTGGGATTACTATACAGAGAAAGTTAGAGCAGAGCGTTATAGTTTTGATGCGTCACAACTTAAACCTTATTTTGAAATGGATAACGTACTACAAAATGGTGTCTTCTTCGCTGCTAATCAATTATTTGGTCTATCATTCACGGAACGTTTTGATCTGCCTACATATCAGGAAGACGTCAGAGTCTTTGAGGTCTTTGAGGAGGACGGGTCGACCTTAGCTCTCTTTATATTCGATGGATATGCAAGATCTTCTAAGCGAGGGGGCGCGTGGATGAATTCCTATGTTTCTCAGTCTAAACTATCTGGCAATCTTCCTGTGGTAGCAAATCATCAAAATGTTGCAAAACCACCCAAAGGTGAACCAACGTTAATGAGTTTTGATGAGGTCATTACTATGTTCCATGAATTTGGTCATGCTCTTCATGGAATGTTCTCTAATGTGAACTACCCTTACTTTTCAGGCACTTCTGTTCCCAGGGATTTTGTAGAATACCCATCTCAAGTAAATGAGATGTGGGCAGTTTGGCCATCCATCCTTAAAAACTATGCGATCCACTATGAGACGGGAGAGCCAATGCCGCAGGAACTTTTAGATAAAGTGCTTGAGACGCAAAAGTTCAATCAAGGTTTTGCGACCACAGAATATCTAGCTGCATCTATTCTAGATCAAGCTCTCCATCAATTAAACGAAAGTGAGATACCGAGCGCTGAAGATCTTATTGCTTTTGAAAAACAAGCTTTGGAAGATGGTGGTATAGCTTTCGAAGCAGTTCCTCCTCGATATAGAAGCACTTATTTTTCTCATATTATTGGAGGTTATTCCGCTGGATACTACTCTTATATTTGGAGCGAGGTATTGGACGCTGATACCGTTGACTGGTTCAAAGAGAACGGTGGTCTAAAACGTGAGAATGGCGATCACTTCCGCTTAAGCTTGTTGTCGAGAGGCGGTAGCAGAGAAGCGCTATCTTTATACAAAGATTTTAGGGGTAGAGATGCGGAGATTCAACCCTTATTAGATCGAAAAGGTCTAAATTGAAATAATTAGTTTTATTTGAAAAACTATAATGAATGTTTTTTTTAAAAAAAAATGATTAAACTCTTTAAATAATAGATAAAAGGTATCAACATGATAAGAAAAATTTTTTATATATCTCTTTTAGTTCCAATGATCATGTCTGCTCAATTTAGAGCTGGTTTAGATATATCTAGACAAATGACATTAAGCGGTTTTGGAATGGACGAATCTGAAAGTGCAGATGCGCTTGCATTAACCTTAGGATATGAAAAAATGCTTCTACTAGGTTTTGTTGGAGCTGGGGCCGAATTTACTCTTGATCTCGATGAAGAAGGTACGAATATGGCTTTTGTTTACGGTGTAGGAAAGTTTCCAATAGCTCCATTTATGAGAGGTATAGTTAGAGCAGGCTATTCAATTCCCTTGGATGAAGATGACATGTATGAACCTGGTCTTGCTTATGGTGTTGGTGCAAGGTTTAAACTACCTTTAATTCCAATTGGTCTAGAAGCGTTATATACAATTCACTCTTTGGAAATGAAACCTAGCGGAGAAGATTTAGCTGATGCCCTTATAGACGCTTTAGATTTTAAACTAAACGCCCTAAATATAACAGCAACACTTAAGTTTTAAACTTTTCGAATACTATTTTTAATAAAAAAGAGTCTATTTCCATAGACTCTTTTTTATCTATAGCGATTGCTTTAAAAAATAAATATCTTCAATAAGCCTTGTTATTTCATAAGGTAATGTTCCATTGTAAACACCCCTTATCCGTTGATGATTATCAACCAATATAAAATTTTCAGTATGGATAAATGCATCTTGGATGTTCTCATCAACCCTTGAAACTGCGAAATATCCTTTTCTAGCTATATCATACAATTCCTGCTTATCTCCAGTTACAAGATGCCATTTCTTGCTATCTATATTGTTTAGCTTAGCATATTCATTCAACACAGCTACTGAATCCTTTTCAGGGTGTACAGTATGAGAAACTATCTTTACGAATGGGTCATTGATAAACTCTTGCTGAATCTTGAACATATTCTTTGTCATGATCGGACATATTCCGGCGCATGAGGTGAAAAAGAAATCAGCTATATATATTTTTCCATCTAGATCCTTATTGGTAAAGACTCTTCCTTCTTGATCTAAGAATTCAAAATCAGGTATCTTGTGTTCTTTTTTAGAATTATAGGCCTCAGAATCAATTAGATCAGGATCAAAGTCCTTTTGATCAAGTATTGGTAATTCAAAAGAAGAATATTTAGAATAAAAGAAATATGCTGATACTATTACACCAAGAAAAACTAAGGATTTGAATTTTGTTATCATTGGTAAGGTGACAAACATAGATTGGTTCCAACAAAACCATATCGTTTACCTTTTCTGAATATATAACTAAATTTTAAATCACCATTCTCTTTCCAGCCTTTTTGCTCACCATATTGAAGGCCTTTTTTGTATCGCATCTCCCTTTCAAGTTGTCCGTTATTATACCATTCATAATGAATTCCATTTCTTTGACCGTTGGCATAGAGAGCTTGGCTTTTCTTTGAGCCATCAGGCCACCAACTATTTTGCAAACCATGAAGTCGATTCTTTGTATATCTTTCAAGAGATCTGGGTGCACCATTTGAATAAAATGTATTTGCTACGCCATTCTTTTTACCATCTCTAAACTGCTCAACAATTATAATACCGGTATCTTGGATTGTTTTTAGTGAACCAGTATAGCTTTTATCATTTTTGTACAAGATACCATTGCTTGTGTTGAAATTATCATTTTTAACATCTATCTCGATTTTGCTACAGGCACTAGCAATAAAAAAACAAAAAAAGAAAAATGATCTTTTTATTGTCTCCAATTAGATAGGTCCCCGCAATAAGCACCAATGATATAAGGAGCTACAGAAATAGTATGATAATGATAGATGCTATCAGGAAAGTCTGGTGTCGGTCCGTACTCACCATTGCAATCATCCAAACCAGAAACATTCAAACTATCAGGATTCTTTGGACCATAGATCGGGAATCCATCAGCTGCAAAACCTAAAAAATTATCTTCTGTTGATAAGAGCAAAGAATCGGGTATCATATGGTAATGATATCTTCCTTGTTGGGCGGGGTGACCCGTGCTTCCATCAAGACTTCTTGCAACTCCTTGACCAGGGACAATTAGATCAGTGGCAGTGTTAGGACCTTCGTATTGGTTGTAAAATGGAACTCCATTTATACTTACCCCTATTGGACCGAGACTCGTCTGGGTTGGTGATTTAGCTTTAGCTGGTTTTATTGGAATGCGAAATGTATAATTTTGCTCTGCTATAAAGTTAGGATTTTGCCTAAAATTATTATCGCCCTCTGACCACATATCATTAACGCCATCACCATCCTGGTCGATCCAATAATAGTAACCTCCATTTGACAGATCCACATTCTTAGGGAAATATGGACTTTTGTGTCCAGGTACTCCATCCGCCTGAATTACGATATTATTTCCTTCTATATATATATTAACAGACTCATCAAAATGTTTGAACAGAACACTTAAATCAAAGTCAGATTGATCCTGACCTAATTGTTGAGTGTTATCTCCCTCGTTATCAATGTCCACGCAGGACAAAAGTGTTGCAAAAATAGCTATCAAACTAATTTTGTTAATTCTAAAATTCATAAATTTTCCCCATTCAATTTGTACTTTCACTCTTATTTTTACTAAAACTAAGCAAATACTTAAAAGTTAATTTTAAAAGAAGATCAATTGAATTAACTTACTAAGCTTATAAATTATAGTAAATTTTTAATTATTTTCAGGAGAACCTATAATGTCTTCAAACATTTTAAGAATAAGTTTGATTTTTATCGCTATACTAATCAGTGGATGCGGTCAAAAGCAAACTAACACCTTTAGCATTGATTATGAAAAATATGAACTTGACAATGGATTGACCGTTATCCTTCATGAGGATAATTCAGATCCGATCGTTGGG
>CACBUT010000018.1:0-16958 GCA_902542445.1 uncultured Fidelibacterota bacterium
ACCTGCTAAACAAAAAACTATTCTCTGGTTCAATATGCTTAGATGGAATGAAAATTTCATTATGCCTCCTAAAAGTCCAATAAATCCCATTGTTATTACTTGGCCTACAAAAAGAGGAGGAAAGGCTAATCCCGATCCCAGCGGGTTAAACCCAGAATATATCATAATTGTTGTACATCCTATAAGAAATCCCCAAGCGCTATTTAGATATAATCCACTTAAAAATACTGTAACCGTAATAAACTCAAAATTAGGCACTGGCATAAATACAAAGCCTAATCCAATTGCAAGAGCGCAAAAGATGGATGCCTTAACTATGCTATTAATTGACATTTAAAAATTTAAAAATTTGACGACCAAACAAGTTGTGCTTGCTGGTGATACCATCCTCATCCGATTCAAGCGAAATTATATTTTCGAAAACATTTAAGTTAACATCCAGCTGTTTAATGGAATTTAAAGCCAGCGCTTCTTTTGAAGAGGGCAAAGAAGAGTTTTGCCTCTCAAAGGGGATATACGAAGAAATGATAATATGCTCTAATTCAAGTAAAATATTTTTATCTATACCGCTCACTTTTCTTGAAAATTTTTTCATTATGTCTCTGCTATAGTACAAGTAGTTAACTGCTAACCCTTCTTTTTTCTTTATCGGTTGATAACCTGCCTTGAGAGTTTGCAACTTACCTACATCGATGAAAAATGCTCCTAAAAGCATCAAATCTTTGTCCAGCTTATAATAAGCTGATAAAAAATTAGCAATTTTAACAAGGGAAAGAACATGCTCTAAATAACCAGACATATAATTATGATTTTTATTTACAGTATTTGGAAAGTACAAAACTCTCTTTTTATAGAAATTATATGTCAAAACTGTCATTTTTCTTAATTTTAAGTTCTTAATTTCTTTAAAATATTTTGACAATTCTTTCCACATGGCCTTGGGATCTACTTTGGCCGATGGAGTTATTAGAGATGGGTCAAATCCAAATCTTGCATATCCTTGAACGGTTGCTCTATTAATTCTATCAATAATCAAATATTTTTTGCTTTGATATATTTCCATTTTACCTTTTATAGCAACAGCATCACCGCTATTAAACTTCAATTCAAATTCATTAATCTTATTCCATATCTTAGCGCTTATTTTGCCAGTTTTATCTCTTAAGACTAAATCGAGATATGGATCGCCATTTTTAGAATGACGTAAATTTTTTTCAACACAAAGGAAAAATCCCTGTATAGTCTTGCCCTCTTTCAGTTCAGAAATATTTACTATATTTTTCATTCTATTAAATTTAGATTTATAATCTACAAATTTATGTATTAAGTGCTATGAATATCGAAGTAAAAAAAATAAATATTCACAAGGAGAAAAATCTAAAATTAATTGAAAATATTTTAAAAAATTGGTTTACAAATCCGAAGAATCTCAACTTCAGTGAGCCACATATCAAATATCCATTCAATTTTAAAAAGTGGATAAAAAAGTTTTACCAACATAATAGATTTCAAGGCTTTTTTTTAATCAAAAAAGATTTAATAGTATCTTTTGTTATAATTGAATACTTGTCGCAGGAAAAGATTGAGATTAAGCATACCTCTTGCAAGCCAAACTATAATGAAAGAGGAAAAAATTTAATTTACTTTATAAAATATTTTTTTAAAAACTTCGATAAAAATTCTTTGAGTCAAATAATTATCAAAGTAGTAAAAAATGATAACATTTTAGCAGCAGTATTATTAGAAAATGGTTTTATAAAAAAAGAAGGGGGCTTAACTGATCAATATTACAAAAAATTATAAATATTTCTAATTTTATCGTCTTTCAGATCTTGAGATTTCTTTAAAATCAACATTCTTAAAAAAAAACTTGTATTCTTTAAGAATTTTATTTCCATAAATAAGTTTCCAATCTTTATGCAAAGCAATTTCTGACAATTGAGGCGGTGTAATGCTAAATTCAATAGAATATAAATCCTCATCACTGCCAGGTAAATATATGTTTCTGGCATAATGAAAATTGTCAATTAGGTTAATATGTGGAGTTAAATCAATAAAAGATTTTAAGCCATTCAATTGATTTGTAATCTTTGCAGTAATATTCAGATATGGAATAAAGCCCCCGGGAACAGCACCCTCGGGAATATTTTCAATATCCCAATTTACTCTAGCTTCGATATGAACATTAGTTTCATTCTCATCTAAATGTAAAGATTTAGGATGAATTTCGTCTTTTATTGCACCTTCAAAAATAAATACTATACCTGGTTCAACTACTTCCTTGCCTATAATTAATTCAGGTAAATTAGAAAAAAGTAAAAAAATTGAAAAAAAAAATTCATAAGAAGTTATTACTTAATAGGTTTAACAAAAAGTTGATGTACGTGCCTAACGACTTTATAACCATGCTTTTTAGCAATTTCATCCTGTAGATTCTCAAGCTCTTCATTATAAAATTCAATTATATCTCCAGTTTCTAAACATATCATATGATCGTGGTGATGAGAATCAATTTTGTTTTCATATTTAGATGGAGCATCCCCAATATCCAATTTCCTTACTAAGTTGTTTTTAACTAAAACATCTATTGTTCGATAAACAGTTGCTCTAGATACATTTATATTTTTTTTTCTAAGTGCTAAGAATATATCTTCAGCTTCTCTGTGATCATCAGATGAAGTAATTTCATCCCAAATGGATTTTCTTTGTTCTGTAAATCTTAAGCCTTCTTTTTTGAGAGCTTCAATGAGTAATTCAATATTTTCCATAATTATAATATTATACTTTTACCAATATTAACTTGTAATATTAATTTTGTCTAGTTGGTATCAATTTTTTTCAAATTTGCAAATTTAACAACTAGTTTCTTTTTCAAACCGTCTTTAAACTCGATTCCAACTCTTTGATTTTCGCCTTGACCGCTAATAGCCATCACTTTTCCAATTCCAAATATTGCATGCTCAACACTATCTCCAACTTTAAAATCATCAAAAATTACCACGGTTCTTCTTAAGGCAGTTTTGGTATGTTTTCCAGGTTTTCCGCCAATCACTCTCCTAGTTAATGCTGATGTGAAAGAGATTTTTTCTAATTTTTCTTTGGGAATTTCTTTAATAAATCTAGATGGCGTACCAAATAAATCATCGGAACCCATTCTTCTTCTTTGCAATGCATAAAGCAAATAAACCTTCTCCATTGCTCTGGTCAAAGCAACATAAAATAACCTTCTTTCTTCTTCAAGTTTTTCTTTATAATCCAATGAGCTGTATAATGGAAAAAGTCCGTCCTCAAGCCCACATAAAAATATCACTGGAAACTCCAATCCTTTTGAAGCGTGAACGGTCATTAAAGTCACCCTATTGGATTGATCATTCCAATTATCTAAGTCAGTTAATAGAGAAATTTCTTCTAAAAAATCTCTTAGGCCTCCGTCTGGATTTCGAACCATAAATTCATCAACACCCCTTAAAAACTCCAAGACATTTTCATATCTTTCATTATCATCAGGGGTTCTATTTTTTGAATAGTGATTTTTAATACCTATTTCCTCAAGAAGAGTTCTAACTAATTCGCCAGCATTTAATTTTGGCAATAATTCATTATACTTCATTATTATGCCATAAAACCTTCTTAATGCTTCAGCTTGCTTTCCTCTAATGCCCATATCATCTGGCTCATTTAAAACATCCAATAATTCCATTTTCTTTTTTTCAGCTTTTTCAAAGCACTTATCAACAGTTTTTAGACCAATACCTCTAGGGGGGAAATTCACTACCCTCCTTAAAGAAACAGTATCTTTTGTATTGATAATTAAACTCAAATAGCCAATAATATCTTTTATCTCTTTTCTTTCGTAAAATCTTATACCACCTACTATATTGTATGGAATTGAAGATCGCCTAAAAGAATCTTCTAGTGCTCTTGATTGAGAATTTGTCCTATACAATACTGCAAAATCACTAAAATTCCTTTTCTCTATTTTTATTTCTTTTTCTAGAGCATTGATTAATGCATCTGCTTCTTCCATTTCATCGTTAGTTTCTAAAATACCTAATTTTTCACCATTTTTGTTGTCAGAAATAAGTTCCTTAGGGGCTCTTTCTTCATTATTTTTAACAACACTGTATGCTGCATCTAATATATTAGCAGTTGATCTATAATTTTTTTCAAGCTTAAAAATATCACAACCTTTAAATACTCTTTCAAAATCAAGAATATTTCTGATATCAGCTCCTCTCCAACCATAAATAGATTGGTCGTCATCTCCAACTACGCAAACCTGCCTGTGTTCATTAGATAGGTATTGAATAAATTCAAATTGTGGTTTGTTTGTATCTTGATACTCGTCAACTAACACATATTTCCACAGATTTTGATATTTCTTTAAGATAGCTGGATTTTCTTTAAATAGTTTAAGAGGTAATAGCAGCAGATCATCAAAATCAGCAGCATTATTATCAAATAAAGAGTTTTGATATTTTTTATAAAAATCTGCAAATAATTTTTCTTGCGCATTATTTGCTTTTGAAAGCAATTCATCGGGAAAAATTAATTTATTTTTATAGCTACTAATTAAATACTTGGCATTTTGCGGAGAAAGTTTGTCTTTGGTTACTTTCATCTCATCAAGGATAACTTTTGACAATGAAATTTGATCTTGTACGTCAAAGATTGTGAAGTCAGATGTAAATCCAATATTCTTTATCTCTTTTCTTAGTATTCTTGCGCAAATCGAGTGAAAAGTACCAATTGTTGCTTCGATTGTTTCTTTCTTATTTAAACTAGCTACTCTCATATTCATTTCTTGAGCAGCCTTGTTTGTAAATGTTACAGCTAGTATATTTTTTTCTGGAATTAAGTTCTCACTTGCCAAATATGCAATCTTATGAGTTAAAACTCTTGTTTTTCCACTTCCAGCACCTGCAAAAATAAGAACTGGCTTACCAAAAGATTGTACTGCTGCTTTTTGAACCTTATTTAAAGATTTTAGCATTTAATTAAATTTCCCCTTGAATTTTTTTTGCCTATTGTATTTTTTTCTAACTCTCTGAAATTTTTCCTTCTCAAGCCTATGTTCTTTCTCGGTTTTAGTGAATGTATGATAGCCATCTCCTTTTGCTACAAAATAATAAAAATTCGTTTCCATTGGAAATAACGCGGCTTTTATTGATTGAAGCCCGGGATTATTAATAGGTCCAGGTGGCAAGCCATAATTTAAATATGTATTATAAGGTGATTCAATCTTTAAATCTTTATTTAACAATCTTCTTGGAGGGCCTTCAATGATATATTGAATTGTTGGATCAGCTTGAAGCTTCATACCTTTTTTTAATCGATTGTGATATACGCTAGAAACTTTAGATCGTTCAATATCAAAGATTGCTTCGCCTTCAATTATCGAAGCCAAGGTAATTACCTCAATCTCATTAAAACCTATCTCTCGCATTCTATTTTTAAAATCAGTTGAGAAATTTTTCCTAAATTGAAACACCATGGTTTCTATGATAGATTCAGAACTTACTCTTTCTGAAAAAAGGTATGTCTCCGGAAAAAGATAGCCTTCTAGAGATTTGGCAGTAATACCTAATTTTTTCAAAAATTGTGGATGGCGTGATACTTCTAAAAAATCAATTTGTTTAATACCAATTTTTTTTTCTATCTCTTCTGATATTTGAGTTAATGACCAACCCTCTAAAATAGTAACACTTACCAAGGATGCATTTCCATATACAAGCTTTTTAATTAATTGAAAATTATTTGTATCTTTTTGAAAATTGAACTTTCCAGCTTGAAGTTTTTTTTCATAGCCCATAAGCGTTACAGCTAAAATGAAGGAAGTTTCATTTTTTATTATTTTATTTTTTTTAAGAATTTTAGAAACTTTATATAAAGATGAACCAGTTGGAATTTGAAAAGAGTTTTCTTTTGTTGAATTATTTTGAGGCCAAATAATGATAATCAAGTAAAAAAAGAAAAGTGCTATTATGAGAAATTTAAAATAGTCAATTATTGTGGTGAAGTTTGATAATTTATTCATGTTGAGGGGCGTTAAATTATCGATTTTAAAAAAAATTAACAAATTTTAAACGAATCATCCCGCTTTTTAACATAATTCATTGAAAAAAAAGAAAGTATTGGCTCTGTTTTTGTAAAATTGTAATTTTATTCTCAATAATGAACAATAGAAAAAAAAATACGAACAGTAATTTGCAACAAAGCCTTTTTTTCAAATGGCCTTATGGAAAAAAGAATTATATTGTATTTTCCTTGGGTCTTGCAATATTAATAATAAGTTATATTCTGATGGCTAGTGGTTCAGTAAATAGTTTTCAGAGTCTTGTAATTTCTCCAATACTATTAATTTTAGGTTATTTAGTAGTAATTCCTTTAGCCTTATTGTACAAAGAATAATTTTAAAGGGGCTGTAGTTCAGTTGGTTAGAACGCCGGCCTGTCAAGCCGGAGGTCGCGGGTTCAAGTCCCGTCAGTCCCGCTCGATAGTAGCCTCAACGAACTTTTTGTTTGTTGAGGCTATTTTTTTATAGACTCAGTATCTCGAATGTTACACTCTTGCAGCACCTATTGATCTCTTTTAACATGTTAGCGTCTTGCATTGCAGTTTAAAAAATAAATATTCATATATTTTTCTTAATAGGAATAAGAATTTCATTTTTTCTAAACGGGGGAATTGCCCAGGGTGCATTATATTGAGCCACAATAATTTCATTAAATTTGATTAGATTTTCCTTTTTAATAAGCAATTCTAGTTTCTTAATAAATTTTTTTGCTCTCTGTTCTGTTGCCCACCCGCCAAAAGATATTGCAGCGACTAAACCAAGTTCTTTTTCTTTGATTATCACATCGTCCCTATCGGGAGAAGGTAAGGTGTCCAGATTATGTTTTTTTGGCATAACAAATGAAATTTCTTGCTCTTTATTTTTTGAGGCATGAAATGATGTCATAACAGGCGCGGTCATTGCAATTTTCATATTTTTATCATTGCCTCCAAATATATAACTTGCCACTTTTTGAAATCCAACGCTATTTGACCTGCTGTAATTTCTTTCAAGGGAAGTAGTAGCGATAAAAATGGAACCGTAATCCCTCAATTCAAAATTGTTATATTTTTTTACTACTTTATAATCTGGTTTCTCAATACCGCTATTTACAGCCATAACAAAAAATAATAATACAATATTTATTTTCATTTCTAGTCATTTAATAATTCTTAAATTTATAACATAAAACTAATTATAAATGAAAAATATTATATCTCCCTTAAAATTTAGTTCAATTGTGTTAATATCAATTTTTTTTAGCACTTGTTCCAAAAATAGCTCAACAAAAATTACTGAACAACAATGGTCAATTAAAACTTACCCCTTCACTAACCCTGATCCTATTCCCATATTAACAAAAGATACCAGACTATACCCTTATCACTCTTTCTCTGGATATGATAACGAAGGCATCCCAAAAGAATGGGAAGCTATTAAGATGGAAAATGATCATATAGAGATTTATGTTTTACCTGGAGTAGGTGGTAAAGTTTGGGGAGCAGTAGATAAAAAAAATGGGCAAGAGTTTATTTATAAAAATGAAGTTCTCAAATTTAGAAACATTGCCTTAAGAGGACCATGGACTTCAGGAGGTATAGAATTTAATTTTGGTGTTATAGGTCATGCCCCATCTACAGCTTCGCCAGTAGATTATTATACAAGATATAATAGAGACGGAAGCATTTCTACTTTTGTTGGAGCAATGGATTTACCGTCAAGAACCGAATGGCGAGTAGAGATAAAACTCGATGAAAAAAACGCTAATTTTACTACAAATGCTTTTTGGTACAATGCAACCCCATCATCCCAATCTTATTACAATTGGATGACAGCTGCAGCATCTGCTGAAAAAGATTTAGAATTGATATTTCCTGGTGACAGATATCTTAAGCACAGCGGAGAAGTTTCATCATGGCCGACAGACAATAAAAAAAGGGATTTATCATTATATGAAAACAATAGCTTTGAGGGACATAAGTCGTATCATGTAGTTGGCCATTGGAAGAATTTCTTTGGAGGATATTACCATAATAAGGATTATGGATTTGGTCATTGGTCCCATCATGATAAAATGCCTGGACAAAAACTTTGGTTGTGGGCTTTGTCCGATGAAGGAAAAATTTGGGAAAATCATTTAACTGATAATGATGGGCAATATGTAGAATTTCAAGCCGGTCGTCAATTAGTTCAATATTCCCCCAATAATAAATTCAATCCTATAAAAAAAGCGAGCTTTAACCCGCTTGATACAGATATTTGGTCTGAAGTATGGTTTCCAGTGGGAAATATTGGAGGTATAAAAGAAGCATCAAAGTATGGTGTCATGAATGTTGAGCAAAAAAATGATAGTATATTAATTAAACTCCACTCCTTCGTGCCTTCTAACGGCAGCGTAGATGTTTTGTCTAAAAATGGTAATATTATTAAAAGCTTTGAAACAGAATTTTATCCAAGAACGGTTTATAATTATTCCCTTAGCTACAATAAGCCCTTTAAAATCAAAGTAGAATGTCTTGATCTTAATTACTCGTATGATCGAAAAAGAAAGAAGCTGGACAGATCATATAGCTCAAATTTATCTACACTGAGCTCACTAACTGAAGTTGATAGAAAATTTATTAAAGCTAATGAACTATTTAAAGAACGAAAATATCCAGAGTCAGAAACAATTTTAAAAACGATTTTAGACGAAAACCCAAACCATCTAGAATCAAACTATCTTATTTCGGATTTATATTTCAGAAAAGCGCAATATGATAGAGCGCTTATACATATAAAAAAGATTTTATCAATTGATGCATATGATTCAGATGCAAATTTCATTGCTGGTAATATCTATAAGGCATTAAATAGCTTATATGATGCGAAAGAAGCATACGGATGGGCGTCAAGATCAACAAAATATAAATCCGCGGCATTGAGTCAGATTTCTGAAATTTATCTTATAGAAAAAAAATATAGAGATGCCATTAGTTACGCAAAAGAATCTCTCAATTATAATAGGTTAAATTTAAATGCATTGGAGATTTTGTCTATTTCAAACAGGATCCTTAAAAACAATTCTGAATCAAAAAAATGGATAGATAATATTTTATTTTTAGATCCTTTAAATCATTTTGCAAGATTTGAATTATATTTAATTGATCCAGCAGAATCAAATTGGAAAAGATTTACCGATAAAGTAAGAAATGAATTTCCTGAACAATCCTACCTTGAAATTGCAATTTCATATTTTGAAAGAAATTTGCGCGAAGAAGCTAAAATAATATTTAATAATTTGCTTTCATCGCATCCATTAGGATTAGCCTGGAGCTCATTTATTGATAATGATATTGAAAGAATTAAGACTATTGATGCCTTATCAATTGATTTTATTCATCCGTTTAGAAGGGAATCAATAGATATTTTAAACTGGGTAAATAATAATTACAATTCATGGAAATGGAAATATTTGTTATCTCTAAACTTGTGGGCCAAAAATAGAGAACAAGAGGCTCTTGAGCTTTTAAAGAGTTCCAAAAACGAGCCTAATAATGCAGTATTCTATGCATCTAGAGCTTATTTAAAAAATAAGCTAAAAAAAGTATCATCAGAGAAAGATATTCAACTTTCGGTAGAATATGCTAAAAACTCTCTTCCTATTTATATTAATACAATACAGTTCCTACAAAAAGAAAATGATTGGGGTAGTGCGCTAGAAATTTCGCAAAAAGCCCTTCGATTATTTCCCAACAACTTTAACATTCAATTACTAAAAGCAAAATCACTATTATATTTGAATGAATTAGATAACGCGATAGAAATTTTATCACAAACTAACGTATTGCCATCAGAGGTTGGCAAAGAAAGTCATAATATATACGTTTCTCTTCATTTAGCTAAGGCACTAAGATATTTAAAGGAAAGAAATTTGCAAATGGCTACAAGCTATATTGATAAAAGTAAAAAATGGCCAAAAAATTTAGGTATAGGTAAACCTTATGATCCTGATTATCGCATACAGAAGATTATGATGAAGGTCTTAGGTGGAAAATATATTGACAATGACATTAAAGCTGAGCTGAAAAGACTATCAAGAAATTATAAAGGCTACAAAAATTACTTATTAGCAGAACTTATATCACTTATTTAATACATTAAATAGAGGATTTTAATATTGTATCAATGATGTTTTCTTTTGATTCGTGAAGTACGTCAACTTCAGCAACTGCTTTGTAATAATAAGTATTTTGACTATTTTGAACAATAAACCCAATTAAGGCTGCATTATCAAATTCTTTAGATTGGCCCATACCACCATTAAATGATCCGGAATGTTGTAAAAAAGTGAACTTAATTCCATTTCGCTCTATCTCTTTAGATATTAATGGCATTTTTTCATTTTGATCACCAGAAAATTGGTTTATCCATCTATTAATATTTTGATCAACAGAGCCACCAATATTCTTAAAGACTATCAAATTGAATTCTCCCTTAGAATTTTTTATGATGTATTCTGAATCTCTCATTGACGATTTTGGTTCGATCTTTTGCCAATTGTCTGGTGTAACCAGATTGACATCAACTTTATTAGAGGAAAAACTTTGATTAGAAATATTTAATGAATGCTCAGGACTAGTTTTTTCTTGAATAAGGTCAATTAAAAAAACTAACAGAAATGACGAAGCAACTATCGAGCCATATATTATTTTTTTGTATTTAATCATTTATATTGTAGTGTAGATATTATAATTATTTAATAACATACAACGAATATATGAAATATTGTAACAATTGTTCCAATCCAATGGAGCAAATCATTCCTGATGATGATAATAAGTTAAGAGATGTTTGCACATCTTGTGGATATATTGATTATCAAAATCCAAAAAATATCGTAGGAGTTATTGCCTCATTCAATGAGAAAATTCTACTATGCAAAAGAAATACAGAACCAAGAAAGAATTACTGGACAGTTCCGGCTGGTTTTATGGAGAACAATGAGTCTTTGATGGATGGTGCAAAAAGAGAGGCTTTTGAGGAGGTTGGTATTAAAGATTATGATGCTTCGCTGTTTATGATCTACAGCGTACCACATATAAGTCAAGTACATTTTTATTTCTATACTGAACTAAAAAATATGAATACCAATATAGGACCTGAAATTAATAAGGTGGATTTTTTCTCGTTTGATGAAATACCTTGGGATAAGATTGCATTTAATAGCATCGCAGTTCTAATAAGTAAATTTTTTGAAATTGGATCTAAGAATGCAAAAAAACAAACCTTTAATCTTACTTTTTCGAAAGAAAGAACTGGAAAATAATTTATTATTTTGTTTAATTTTGATTGTATCTATAACAAATTGGAAGGAGGTGATCAGGTGTCTATAAATTGTAGACCGCTGGCCTCCATAAATAAGCCAGCATAAACTGACGAGATGTCAGCCTATTGGAGGTCGGCAACTACTAAGTATAAAAGGCTCAGATTATCATAATCTGAGCCTTTTTTTTAGCTAACTAATATGTTTTATTTTTAACGATAATAAATTAATTTATTTAGCTTTTTTTAAAACTATTATGACATATTTAATGAAACTAAAAATCTTCATAACGCTTGCTTTCACTGCATTTAATTTTTTATTCAGTCAAAAAGGATACTACGAAAGATTAATCACGGACGAAGGTGGTGTCCTCAAGCCAGGTCAACCCGTTATAATCAATGGAAATTCTGGTACTTTTATGGCATTGAATTTTCAATTCAAATACATAAAGTTGTCTGGATATGATAATGTAGAAGGCACTCAGCAAATAAGATTAAAAAAAATTAATACCATAACTAATGCTTATGGTAATCAAATTTTGCTGGATCCTTTAGAATACAGAGACTTTTTCAGCGAAAATTCGGAAGCTGATTCAGATGAAAACAAAACTTCGCTGGTTGGCATTTTAGGCGTGGCTGTAACTCTGGGATTTATATTAAATGTAGCTTCGGGTACCTAACCCAAAATTTAATCCAACCATAATTTTAATGGCTGATCTACTTTTTTATTTTGAAAATATCCCTAAAGAATATCGTACTATCTTTTTAGTTGGTGGCCTATCATTTCTTACATTGCTTGAATCAAACTTTCCATTGCTAAACTTCCAATATAAAAAAATTAAGCATATATCGCTTAATCTATTTTTTACATTAACTACGGTGCTGATCAATTTAGCAGGGGCCACTCTTATACTTTATGCATCTATTCAATCTGAATTATTAGGTTTTGGACTGCTGAAATTCTTGGATCTTCCTCTGGTTTTTGAGATTTTAGTTGGAATTATGTTTTTAGATCTTGTTGGTGCTTGGCTTGTTCACTTTTTAGAACATAAGGTGCGATTTATGTGGCGATTTCATATTATACACCATACAGATACTTTTGTTGATGCCTCTACAGGGCTAAGACATCATCCAGGTGAAGCGATTTTTCGTCTAACTTTTACATCATTAGCAGTCTTTTTAAGCGGTGCATCATTCGGTATTGTTATGCTATACCAAACCTTGTCTGTCTTCTTCGCTCACTGGACTCATGCAAACATCAAAATACCTACAAAATTTGATTCTATTTTGTCATATGTTTTTGTTACACCTGATTTTCACAAAGTTCATCATCATTTTACACTACCTAAGACGGACTCTCATTATGGAAATATTTTTTCACTTTGGGACCATATTTTTAATTGCAGCATTAAGAATTACAAGATTCAATCCATCAAGTATGGTCTTGATACCCATATGGACATTGAAGAAACCCGCAATATCAAAACCTTATTGCTAATTCCTTTTCAAAAGTACAGAGCGCCAAGAGGTTCAAAGTTCAGCGCTTAAAGTTATCGTGATAAAAAGCGCGAAATTTATATCATTATTCTTTCTTTTCACTGGATGTACCCCCAATCTTAACACGCTTGAAGGTGAATATGTTTTTAATGACCCTTATTTTTTTGGCATTATTAATCAAGACGTCCTAAAAAATCATCAAAATTATAAATGGTTTGATAAACAGTATAGCCAGTATAACCCAAACATAGAAAAATTATCTAAAACAAATCTAAAGGACATTGATATTGCTATCTTTATGGGAACATGGTGTCATGACTCTAAAAGAGAAGTGCCAAGAGCAATAAAACTATTCAACATGTTAGCGCTTGACAATGAAAGAATAAAAATAGTTGCATTGAACAAACAAAAAAAAGGGTATTTCAAAAACTATAAATCCTTTAACATAAAAAGAACTCCAACAATTATCTTTTTTAAAAATCGAAAAGAAATTGGAAGAATCATAGAAAGACCTTCAGAGTCAATTGAGGAAAACTTTTTTCAGTTTGTTGATAAAAATAAGTGAAAATATATTTAGTATGGCTACTGGGTGTTATAATTTGGAATTTTGGCTTTCCAAAAGCCTCACCACTAGCGGATGTTTTTATAGCAGTAATACTTACCTTCCTAACTGTAGTCGCAAAGAAAGTATCAAATGATGAGAATGTCACCTGAAGAGAAGAAAGAATTAGATGATTGGGTAGAAAAAGAATACCCCAAAAGCATGAAAAGAATACAATCGTCTACCCCTTTTTATCAAATTGGTAAATTCCTAATTGGGATTGGTGTAATTATATATATCATTTCCGCTATTTTTACTCATAATCCACTGCGTATTGCTTCAATGGTCACACTATTGATTGGAATGAGCATTGAAGGATTTGCCTTAGTTAAATACTTCCAATCCCTGTCTAATGAAGATTGATCTTAGTAACAACTCAGTTTTAATAACGGGCTCTACGGGGGGTATTGGGAAAGCTTTATGTCATTCTTTTGCAAAAGCAAATGCAAAAGTTATTCTTCATTTCAACAAGCAAAAAGATACAGCTAAAAACCTTATAAACAGTTTACCTGGTGATGGCCATTCACTAATTCAGGCAGACCTTTCTAATTCAAACGAAATAAAGGATATGGTAGACTTTATTTCAGACTTAGATATTGTTATTAATAATGCTGCCTTAGTTGAGCAAATTGATATGAATGAAATGTCTTATAATGATTGGATACATTATTGGAGAAAAACCTTAGATGTAAATCTACTGGGTCCTGCCGATCTTACTTTTTTATGTGCAAATAGGATGAAAATGAATGGTGGTGGAAAATTTATAAACATATCCTCAAGAGGAGCATTTAGAGGCGAGCCAAAAGCACCAGCATACGGTTCAAGCAAATCAGCATTAAACTCCTTTGGACAGTCCATGGCATTAGCGCTCGCTAAAGATAATATATTCTTTTATACAATTGCGCCAGGTTTTGTAGAAACGGATAGAGTCAAGGATATCATCAATGATGAAATTAGAGCACAAAGTCCATTAAATAGAGTTGCCAAGCCCGAGGAGGTTGCCCAAACGGCTCTTTGGCTTGCTTCTAGCGGAAATGATTTCTTAACGGGAAGTATTATCGATGTAAATGGTGCATCATACTTTAGATAACACTATCTGATAAGATGCATCTTTCTATTGACTTGCGAATTATTTCCCTTTAGCTGATATATATACATCCCTGAAGGTAAATCATTCCCAAGATCATCTTTACCATTCCATCTAATTGTGTGACTTCCAATTTCCTTTTGACCTGCAAATAAGTTCATAACCTCTCGACCGCTAATATCGAATATTTTAATTGTGATATTTTGCGTTTCGTTTAAGCTGAATGGAATTGTCGTTGTGGGATTAAATGGGTTTGGGTAATTAAATCCGACAGAGAATTCAGATGGTGAAAGTGGCTCGTCAATGGATAATTCATCTGAACTGATGGTTGCAGAATAAATTCCATTTCCATGAGAACCGGCTACGATAAAGCCGTCAAAATGCCTACCTTCAATGTCATCAATTACCATATTACCAATGGTCTCCGAACCTTCTTGTGTCCAAACTGTATTTTCACCATCCAAGAGTGACGTTGAGTAAAGTCCAGTGCTGGTTCCAGCAAAATATCTCAAGCCATTTTTTACTGATTGTATGTGCACCGATCGAACCGAAGGACCTGATCCAAAACCTGATTTATTTTCTTCCAAGTTTCCAGAAACATCAGTCCATGAACCCCCTCCATCTGCGCTGTAATGGATACTTTTTACTTCGTAATTTGAAAAACTAAGCATTACGTTATCACCATTGTTGGGGTCGACAGAAATACTACTAATGTAACCAGAGGTCGTGAGATTATTTTTCACATTAGTCGCTTTATTATTTTCATTTGAATCATCTAGCCGATAAATGTATCCAGCAGAAGTTCCGATATACAGTCTGTGATGTGGGCTGTTATAGCTTCCACCAAAGGCAGAAATGTTTCCGATAGTTGAAATTCCTAGATCTTCCCAGCGAGTACTCTCGTATCCACCGCTTGAACGTTGTTGATAGTTAGTGAGCGGTTCATCAAAATAAATATCATTGTTTCTCCAGAGTTTTCTACCAGCAGCATAGTAAATTATCTTATCTTGCACGGGATCAGCGTAAAGCGGACTAATAAATAAATTGGTAGATGAAAGATCTAATCCTGGGGGATACATGTAGGCCCATGTGTGTTCTTCCCAACGAGTCCCAGAATATGCAGAATAGTTCCATCCAAATGGATTGTTTAAGTCTGCTATAAAACTATTTCCATATTGTCTAGAAACAACAATTAGTTTGCCGCTATTTGATACCGTGTGATATGCACCGTCACCGCCTCCTGGTTGGACATCCCATGGTTTGCTGGGATCGCTTGATACAGTTTCATAGTTGCCATTATCTTGCGTTCCACCCATGATCAAATCGGGTATTGAGCCGCTTCTATCAATTGCAACCTGATAAAATTGAGAGGTGACGTATCCATTGTTAATTGCTTCCCACTGAATGACATTGCTCACGGTGTCCTTTGATAGCGATATTCCACCATCATGGGTTGACAGGAAGGTATTTGAATCAATAAAAACCACTTCATGTTGATCTGCATGGTGATTTGATACACCGCTACCACCAATCTTTCTTGAGGAAGATGTTTCAAATCCAGTTTCAGAATAATAAGCATTCACACCACCAAGGTATACTTTAGTATGGTCATAAGGATTTACACGTACATATAGATCATATCCACCCTGACTACGAAACCCATTGGGTAAATTTTGGCTCAAATCAGTCCAGACTCCATTGATACCAGCACCATCCTCAGATTTATATTTGTACTTCCATAGATAATGGTCACCGTCGCGCTCTTGATTAGCAATAACATATGCTATTGAATCATTAGATTCAGAAACATCAACCGTAATTCTGCCATACTGAAGAGGAAAATTGGCAGGCGATATATTTATCCAATTTTCACCATCAACAGAACGCATGATCGGGCCAACATTCTCATCGCTACCCATAGCAGCAACCATTACTCCAGACGATGACATAGCAATATCAGTGTAAGTATCTTCACCCTCCCCAATGACAATCTCCCATGTTGAGCCCTCGTCTTTGCTGCGATATATTGATCCATAACAAGCTGCAAATACGTGCCCATTGTCAGGTCTTACAATAATTCTAAAGCCATATTGTAAATAGCTATTAAAGGATTCTGGGTTACCAGATACAGTGCTTTCAATAAGTGACCAAGATTCACCATTATCAACGGATTTATAAATTCCATCCCCTCTGAGTGGTGCCCCTGGCGCACCTTGAGATTGATAACGCTCTCCTGTAGTTGCATACCAAATATTAGTTTTTCCGTCTCTAGGGTCTTGTGCAAGTGAGGTAATAGTTTGTAATAATTGTGGTTTAATAACTTTTTTCCAGTTTTGCCCCCTATCGACAGATTTCCATATACCACCCATCACGCCTGCAGCTAAAAATGTGTTCTTGTCGGCCTTGTCGACTGC
>CACBUT010000019.1:0-12785 GCA_902542445.1 uncultured Fidelibacterota bacterium
CATCTGCATCTGGCGCCACCACTATTGATGTAGCTGCCAATAAATTTACCGATGCGGTAGGCAACAACAATACCGCCGCTACCCAGTTCAACTGGACCTACGATGGGGTCAAGCCGATTATAGTGATCACTGCTTCGGATGGAACCAATGCTGTTGCTAATAATGATACCACCAATGATGCAACCTTAACGGTCACCTTTTCCTCAAGTAAGGCAACCACTAACTTTGCCGCAAACGACATTACCGTCTCAGGCGGTGCGATCAGTAGCTTTGCTGCAACGAGTTCTACCGTTTATACCGCCACCTTTACGCCAAGTGCAGCAGGCGCAACCACCATTGATGTAGCTGCCAATAAATTTTCCGATACATTGGGCAATCTCAATGCCTCCAGCACTCAATTCAAATGGACCTATGACAATATCAAACCGGTTCCTTCCATTGTCGTTTCTAATAAAGCAGGAACTGCAATAGCCAATGGCGCCACTACGGGAGACGACAGTTTGCAAGCCACGATCAGTATTACTGAGCCTATTGTTGGGTTTGATCTATCATTTTTTACTTTTACGGGAAATGGGTCAGCTAGCGATCTTATTTTGGTTAATGATACCTCTGCCACTATGAAGTTGATAGCGAGCGCATCTGGAACGGTCACCGCTACGATCCCCGCTGATAAGATATTTGACCCTGCTGGGAACGGCAATGAAGCGATCTCTTTTACTTGGACCTATGATGGCACTGCACCATCTGTGAGTTCCGTCACCGCACTTGTCGCTGACGGTTCGTATATTGAAGGTCAGCAAATTCCTATTGCCTTGATCTTCACTGAGAATGTGGTAGTTACCGATACTCCTTTCCTATCGATAGAATCAGCAATCCCAAGCATTAATGCATCATATCAAAGCGGTTCAGGAAAGGACACTTTGATTTTTAATTATATTGTTGAGAGTGGTCACAATTTTAGTGATCTTGACTATATTTCTTCAAGCGCCTTAAATCTTAATAATGGATCAATAAAAGACAGCTATGGTAATGCAGCTAATGTTGCCCTTCCTACACCAGGTGAAAGTGGATCATTATCTTTCAATAAAAATATAATTATTGATACGAAAAATCCCACAATATCTATCGGTGCCACTAATATGTCTAATTTAAAGATAAACACCACTACCACCACTAATGATAACCCATTAAGCTTTACATTCACAGCCAATGAACCCGTTGTAGGTTTCTCTGTTGAGGATATAGCCGTAACAGGAGGATCTTTATCATCCTTCACTGCAACATCATCAACTGTTTACAATGCTTCCTTTGTTCCAAGCTCAGACGGAAAAACAACAATTGATATTCCTGCAGATAAGGTAAACGATGTTGCTGGTAATGGAAATAATACAGCTACTCAGTTTGAATGGTCTTACGATGGCACTGCTCCAAAAGTTAGCATAACAGCGTTAAATTTTACTGGTAATGCGATAACATCTGGAGATACCACCAGCGATGATAGTTTAAAACTCATCTTTAGCTCAACTGAGAAATTTTTTGATTTTACATTGAATGATGTAACTGCAAATAATGGAATATTGAGAGATTTTCAAAATGTAAATGACACGCTTTTTACTGCTACCTATGTCCCATCGGACGTGGGAGATAACACCATACTAGTTGATCAAAATACTTACAGCGATCTAGCGGGTAATGGTAATATAAAATCATCACCTTTTATTTGGAGATTCGATGATCTCGCTCCTGCACAAATTCTTAATGTGACATCTTACACCCAAGATGGGTTATATGGCATAGGGGATAAGATCGATATCACAATGGAATTCAATAAGTTAGTGGCCGTAACGGGATCACCTCAACTTGCTATGGCGACCGGATCGGTCAACGGGTCGGCCAATGCGAAGCAAAGCACTTTGTCATTCTTTGCATCCTTTGAGTATACGGTAGGAGAGGGGCACTCATCGTTAGATCTCGATTATCTCAGCACTAGCGCCCTTACCCTCAATAATGGATCTATTCTTGACGCTAATCAAATTGGAGCCAACCTGACCTTACCTGATCTTAGTTCGAAGAGTGCATTGTCCAGTCAAAAGAATATCGTTATAGACGGTATTGCGCCAGCAGCTATCAGCCAGATCAACTTTATCCCTTTAGATGGACAGATCGAGCTCGAACTGCCTGCTAAAAGTGCATCCGATGTTGTGAGGTATCGCATTTACCGCTCGACTTCCCCTGATTTTAGCGTCTCTAGCGAGACTAAGGTGGATTCTGTCAGCGCTTCCGATACTGCGGTCAATTGGGCAGATAGCGGTCTATCCAATGTGACCACGTATTATTACCGGATCGTAGCGGTTGATCTTGCGGGTAACACCAGTGTGCCTTCTGGTGAGTTTGCCATAAAGCCGATCCCAAGACCTCTTGCTAGCAGTATTAAGCATGGAGCGCCCGATAGCGTTAATACTACTGGCTTTATCAATCAAACGTCAACCCTCTCTGCGCATTGGAATGCATTTATAAGCGAGGTGGCAGTCACGTATTATTACGCGATCGGTCAAATAGAGAGGAACGACATTAAGGATTGGACTGCGATGGGAGCGGATACGTCACTCAAGGCAACCGACCTTAATCTTATCGATGAAAAGAAATATACCGTAAGCACTTATGCGGTCAATATCCATGGTTCCGTATCTGACACTGTCACAAGTAGCGGGGTAGTGGTGGATCTAGAGGATCCTCAGGTCACCGCTTTCGTACCGAGTAGCGGTCTAGATAGCTTAGGGTCTAGCTCTCAAGCCGGTACAGTCTGGTTAAAGGCTGGACAGCGATTGACGGTCACAGGATCGGGAGCGGATAACAATACGGTTCAGGCCTTTGAATTTGCGGTAGGTACAACCCCTGGCGCTGAGGATATATTCAGCTGGATCAGCTCCATCAATTCCAGTTTTAGTTTGGATGTATCGCAGCTTCCAGAGAATATCTTACTTTATGCCAACTTAAGAGTGCGCGATGTTGCTGGCAATCGTTCATCTATTGTGTCCAGTACTCCATTCAAGATCGACATCACACTTCCAAAAGCAGGTATCGCTAGCGCAGGAAAACCCTACCAGCAGGATCCAGACACCTTGCGTTTGAATTGGAGCGGATTCGAGGATAGTGGCAGTGGTATCGCTTTCTATGAATACAGCATTGGAAACCAAGTCCTATTAAAGGATATTGTATCACCTACCAAGGTGGGTCTTGATACATCGATCGTTGTTACGAATTTGAATTTGCGGGAGAACCAACGCGCATTTGCAACGATCACCGCAACCGATAGTGCGGGAAATAGTATTATGGTATCTGCTGCTCCGGTGACCATCGATCGTAATGGACCGCTTGCAGGTGCGATAAATAACGGTACGATCCCTGGCACCAATGCGATCGCAGATCCCCTTCAAGCCACCGTTCAATGGACACCATTCACCGATCAAGCAGGTATTGATCTATATCAGGTGGCAATGGGTAGCGGCTTGGATCCTTTCTCCATCTCAGGATGGAATGATCTGGAGCCCAGTGGAAACACATTGAATAGCTTTACTTTTAGTGCTCTTGAGTTGAAGGAGAACGTTGATTATTTTTATACCATTCGCGCTCGAGATGGCGCAGGAAACCTTTCAAGAAATGTAGCCTCTAAGATCTTTAATCTCGATATTACGCCCCCATCTATGATATCCAACAGCTTGCAAGAGGGGTCCTTACTATCTGTCAGACAGCCGCAGGTTATTAATTTTGAAATGAGTGAGCCGATCGCTGATTATGCGATAGAGATCACTTCTGAACGGGTAGGGGGCACCAACATCAATTCCACCACCACTATCAATGGTAAAGTGGTCAGTGTCACACTCAAGCCGCCGTTCACCAGTTTGGATCGGATCTTCGTTTCCTTATCTACGACAGACCTACTGGGTAACAAGAATACCAGCACGCAGGTGGAGGATATGACCTTTATGTATGAGGTATCGATACTGGGAGATTATAATTTGGATGACGTTATCAATGCCCTAGATATTCAGCGCTTTGTTGTCAGTTGGAATCAAAAGGACTACATCAATGAGATGGGTCCGATCACTGGTACGTTCCCTTATGTTAGATTGGTGCCCGATGGGACATTTAACCTGCGCGATGGAATGGCCCTTATCCGATCATGGAGATGGTTCATGGATAACAGCTCACCTCAAATGATAGCAAGACGAGCCGCAGAATGGGGCGATCCGATCACTATGAACCTCTTAACGGATAAGATACAGTTTCAACTGCCCGATGGTAGTCATGCCGTGGATATGGAGCTTCGCTATCCGATGGATGTTGCTCAACTCATTCATCAGGATGAAGGAATGCAAGGGAGTGAACGTTTTACCGCTTCCTATCTAGATACTATCAATAACGCGTTGATTGTCTCAAGTGCCAGTTATAATACGATCGCTGCACCGCTTGCTTTTGATTTAAAGAGATTGATGCTAGATCGGTCCTTTGAGCTTGAGATCGATTATACGTTCTATGATAAGGAAGGCAATATTATTTCAGAAGGACTTACGATCAGAGAAGTCACTCCATTACCAGAAGAGTTTGCTTTGCATGCTAACTATCCTAATCCTTTTAATCCATCGACCACCTTTGCTTATGACCTACCCAGGGATTCACGGGTCAGGATCGTTATCTATGATGTGATGGGAAGGGAAGTGGTGCGTTTAGCCGATCAGGAGATCGCAGCTGGTCGACACACTGTCAAATGGAATGCCAAGAATGCCAACGGAACCCGGATCGCGCCTGGTGTTTATTTTTACCAGATACAAGCAGAAGGCTTTGTAAGAACTAGGAAGATGGTCCTTTTAAAGTGACCTGATATAGTCCACTTCGTTCATGAAAAGATTTTTATTATTAATAAGTTTATTGTTGCTTGCTTGTGAGGATGAATCGAGTGAGAACTGCCCCACGCCAACTAGCGGCGCTTTTACCAAAGTGCAACTACGGGGTACGATCACGAAAGATTCCATAAATTCCTTGCGGGCAGATTTTGGGATTGAGGATAAGTACGAAGCAATTTATGACGTATCGGTCGTTGCGGTTGAGTACGAGACCTTGGGTCCAAAAGGGGAAGCGATCATCGCTTCAGGTGCGGTATATATCCCCATCAAAGAGGATAATGAACCCATGTCATTGATATCCGGTCAGCATGGACTCACCATCAAAAAGTATGATGTTCCCTCCGTGATACCATCCTATGGTTACTTTGGATTTTTTGGAGCAGCGATCGGTTATGCAGCTATACAGCCGGACTATGTGGGTCTTGGTACGTCAGATTATCCTTTTTATCCATTCGGTCAAAAAGCAAATGGCAGAGCTTTGGTGGATATGGCGGATGGAATGATGACCTATGCTTGTGAGAATGATATCAACCTGAACGATAACTTCTTTGTGATGGGTTATTCAGACGGTGGGTATAATTCCATTGCCATGCATCAGGAAATGACCAACAATCCCCGCTCGTTCGATATCGATGCCAGTGTGGTCTTTGCAGGATTCTTTAACTTAGAAAGACCAGCAGGGCTTCAATTCCCAGATGAGATCCCTAATCCAGCTTGGACGGTATTTCCTATTTACGCGATGGATCAAGTACATAACTTAGGTCTAATGGATAAGGTCATTCGTTCTCCTTATTTAGAGAAATTATCGAATACTTTTTCAGGGCAATACGACCGAGTAGCGATCAACAGTCGCTTAACGACTGTGACGCAAGATCTATTCACTAGCGCTTTTATTAACGATTACGATACCTCTTCCATGTTTGATGCTTACAAACAGCAACTGAAAGATCAATCCTTCAAAGATGTTACGATTAGTGGAGATCTGTTGCTTATTCATAGCAAGGAAGATGAAGTAGTACCATACTCTGAAAGCGTCAATTTACATGACGCTCTTCAAGCAAATGGGCAAAAGGTAGAGTTACAGTTACTTGAGACCGGCAGACATAGCCCCGTTGATTATGCACCTGGTATCATTTCTGCGCTTGATTGGTTAAAGCAGTACGACCAAGACTAACGATTGGATTGAAACCCAATTCTCATTAACATGCACTAGGCATGGATAATCAAAAAACAATTACACTCACCATCTTACCTGGAGACGGAATTGGTTCAGAGGTGATGGATGCAGCGCTTTTGGTGTTGGATGCGATCTCCAAGAAAAAAGGATTCAATTTCGATCTAAAGCACGAGCTTGCAGGAGGAGTCTCGATCGATAAACACAATTCTCCTTTAACCGATTCTGTCTTGCAAACCTGTTACGATAGCGATGCTGTTTTATTAGGAGCGCTCGGGGGGCCCAAGTGGGATGATCTGCCGCATGATCAAAAACCGGAAATGGGATTCTTAAAGTTAAGAAAAGGCTTAGACCTATTTGCCAACTTACGCCCTGCGATACCATTTGATGCTTTATTGAATGCATCATCCTTAAAAAAAGAGGTGATCAAGGATACCAATATCATGATCGTGCGCGAGCTTGCGGGTGGCATATATTTTGGAGAGCCCCGCAGTTATGGTGAAGAGGAAGCCTACAATACCTTGCGTTATAACCGGCATGAGATCGAAAGGATATCTAAAATGGCCTTTGAACTTGCTAAAGCGAGATCTGGCAAGGTAACATCGGTCGATAAGGCTAATGTATTAGAAAGCTCACAATTTTGGCGCGATCAGGTTCGCAAGATACATAGTCAATACTCTGATATCGTGCTCAATGATATGCTAGCAGATAATGCTGCGATGCAGCTTGTGCGCGACCCTAGACAATTTGATGTTATCTTGACTCAAAATCTTTTTGGAGATATACTAAGCGATATTACGGCTATGATCACTGGCAGTTTAGGGATGTTGCCTTCAGCAAGTATTGGATCAAAACATGCCATGTACGAACCTGTTCATGGGACCGCTCCTGAGATCGCTGGTAAGAATATCGCTAATCCTATCGCTATGATCGCATCCTTATCGATGATGCTTGAATTTACGTTTAAGGATACAAAAACCTCTCAAGAGCTTGACTGTTCTATTTCGCAAGTATTGAATGAGGGTATGCGCACTCAAGATATTGCGCAAGCTGGAGATAATGTGCTCAAGACCCAAGAGATGGCGCAAGCGATTATAGACGTTTTCTTGAGCTTTTGATAGTCATCTTTCCTTAAAAAAGTATTTTAAAATACCAATCCCTTCTTAAGTTTGATCAAAGCTGCTTTACTTGCGGCACGAATTTTTTAGCGCAAAATATCAATAACAATGGAGGGAGTTATGGCACTTGCCAGAAGAAATTTCATTAAGAGCTTAGGTCTTGGATTGGCCTCTGCGAGTTTAAACGCGAAAAACATTACAAGCTTTGGTTCATCAAATTCAGAGTCACTATTTGTTACGGATAGGGATCATCCCACACCTTCCCCCAAAGGTTATGATCGATTACCTTTAGAGTGGTATCAAAAGCGAGTTCAAACTTTAAAAGATAATTTAGCCAAGGACAAAATTGATGCCATCTTATTAGAAAGTGACGTCAATAAGGTGTATTTCTCGGGTTGTTTTCGCGGTAGTGGTAAAAGAACTACGTGGGTCCTCTTTCCCACAAAAGAGACCGATACAGCTTATTGGTTCTCTCCCGGGCTTGATCGTGATCTGATATCATCATGGTGGAGCACAGAAAACAACTATTACTTTTGCTTTCCGCATGGTGAAGGGGGATTTCCTAATAAAGGGCAGGTGGTAAAAGGAAGAACGGTCGATCTCTTTGATTGGTTGTTGACCCATCTTAAAAAGAAAGGTTATAAAGGTAAAAAGATCGCAACCGATATGCATCTTACCAATGATCAATTGAAAAAGGTAAAGAAATATCTACCCAGGACCAAATTTATCAATATCAGCAGTGCGTGTGAAAAAATGCGCATAATCAAGACTAATGAGGAGATAGCGTTAACGCAAAGAGCTTATCGATATTTTGATAAGATACACGCTTTTGCAAGAGATTACATTCTAGAACGCGGCACTGACACTACCGACTTTGAGATCGGACAAGCATTGCAGACCTACGGTATCAATCTTTTAATGAAAGATATCTACCATGATGGAAAACCGCATAATGCTGTAGGTATGCTGGTGACCTCAGAGTATGTTCGTGCAGGCGTGTCCACAGCTTACCCTCACCCTAATCAACTTTTTTACAATAAAGTGAAAAAAGGTGAAGCGGTTTATGTCAATACCGATATCAAGATTGGTGGATGCGGGGGAGAAGGATATAGAAATTATCAGATCGATCCAGTTTCACCTTTTCAAGATAAAATGTGGTCTGTTGTTGCAGAGACCGTTCAGATAATGGTGGAGGAGACCAAACCCGGAGTCTTATGTTCGGATGTTGCTTATAAAGTACATAAACATCAAGTGGATAACGGCATGCAAGATTATATCTATCATAGACCAGGCCATGGAACAGGTTTTAATTTTGAGGGACACCAAGCACCTTACTTCTCATTGGGAGATCACACACCTATTGAAGAGGGTATGATGTTCAGTGTTGAGCCCGGCTTGTATGATTCCAGCAGAGGGATTGGTATCAATCCCAGTGACAATTTACTTATAACTAGAAATGGAGCTGTCTTGCAATCTCGAATTCCATTTTCTAAAGAGTGGAGTTATTTAAAAATATAAATATAGAGGTATTGTTATGAAACTTATCTACATTATTAAAATCGTATTTTTACTTTCTTTAAATTTCATTTCCCCCGTTTATTTATTGGCGCAAGATCATGAAAAAGAAAATTCATTATCTGCATTAATTGATGCTACAAGCAAGGTCAATGTTATTTATAAAAACAAAAATGAATATACTGAATCTGTAAGAAGATATAGAGAAATCTTATCTAAAGTTAAATCGATAAAATATGAAACGTTAAATCTGAACGATCAAGTAGATTATGATTTGTTAGTTTCACATATCAAAACCAGAATTTTTGAATATGATACGATAAAGCTTTACACATTACACCCAGTATCATATTTTGTGCTAGGAAGAACAAATAGTTTGTTTACTCGATCAGGTGCAATTGCTGGTAGGGGCGTTAAAGAAGCAATCAAAGAATTGGATAGGTTGCCTGAAATACTATCCAACGCTAAAGAGAATTTGAAAAACCCAGCTAAAGTTTGGACTCAAAATGCAATCTATCAGGCTTATTATGCTGGTATATTATTAAATGATTCCATTCCAATGGCCCAAGTGGACGACCCAAAACTTAAAAGGCAGTTAATAGAATCTGCTAGTAAAGCATCTAAGTCTGTTAAAAATTTTAAAAATTGGCTTGAAAAAGATTTATTAAAAAAATCGAAGCGTTCACCACGTTGGAAGCCAGAAGAGATAGAGTTTTATCAATTCAATCACGAACATTTAGATGAATTTGGTGTTGAGGAAATGTTAGAAATAGCTCTTAAAGATGAAATTGTAACACGTAAAAAAATGGAATCACTGGCTAAATTAATTCATCCGAGTGGAGATCTTAAAACTGTATGGGAAAAAATGAAAGATGAAGCTCCTCCTTGGGAGGGGGTTTTGCCAATGGCCCAAAGTTTTGTAGATATAGCAAGTAGTTGGCTAATGAATGAAGGATATCATGTTGTTACCATACCAACATACGTGGATTATGGTGCACGAATTACAGCACCTATGGGTAGAAGAGCGCTTTCATTTGGAGGCGCAACTATCGGCCCAACGGTGGCTGGAAGGCAATCAGGGTATTATATAATTACTCCATTAGAGAATAGATTAAGTCAAAAAGAAAAAGCAAGTAGAATTCGTTCTTATAATCCTTATTGGACTAATGTGATATCTTATCACGAATGGTTGGGGCATAATGTTCAGAAAGCTTCTGCAAATGAAAATGTTAAAAGAAAAATGAGACAATTATTTCGAAGTGCATATTTCAGCCAATCTTGGTCTTTTTACTTAGAAAAACTTTTAGAAGATGAAGGTTTTTTTGAGGATAGATTTGATTATCAATCATCATTAAAACATAGAATGGCTAGATTACAAATGAGGATGTGGCGAATTCAAAGGATTATCACAAAACTTAAAATGGCAAAGGGTGAAATGAGCTTCGATCAGGCTGTTCAAGACTACATTGATAAGATTGGAATGGAGCCAACTAACGCTTTTATTGAGGTCCAGCGTGATTCACAAACCCCATCGCCGCCAGGCAGGGAAATCATTGGTGAAATAGTAATATTGCAACTACGCGAGGAATATAAACGACGACTGGGTGATCACTATTCTTTGAAACGTTTCAATGATAATTTGCTTACGTATGGCGATTTACCATTTAAACATATAAGAAGATTAATGTTTAACGATTAGTTAGTTTAGCTAATATAGACAGTTACAACAAAAAAGCCTCAAAAGAGGCTTTTTTGTTGTTTTTATTAAATGTCAATAAATTGACTTTTGATTTGTTTATTGGATATCAAATCGGTCGCTGTTCATAACCTTTACCCATGCATTAATGAAATCATGAGTGAATTTCTCTTGCGAGTCGTCTTGTGCATAGACTTCAGCTAACGCTCTTAATTGAGAGTTTGAACCAAAAACAAGATCAGCTCTAGTTGCAGTTCTCACTGCTTCACCAGATGATCTGTCATTACCTTGATAGCTATTCCTTCCAGTCGGTTCCCATTTGACATTCATGTCAAGAAGATTGACAAAGAAATCATTATTTAAGGTATCATTATTCTCACTAAAGTTACCTGAGCCGTTTGCTGTGATACCAAGAGATCTTAAACCACCAACAAGTACGGTCATCTCTGGAGCGGTAAGCTCTAAAAGATGTGCTTTATCTAAAAGCATATTCTCAGCATTCACGGTGAAGTCCTTGTTGTGATAATTCCTGAAACCGTCTGAAAATGGCTCTAGGACTCCAAATGATTCCACATCGGTATGCTCTTGGGTAGCATCACCACGACCTGGTGTAAAAGGAACGCTTTGGCCTGATGCCATTTCGATTCCAACACAACCTGCAAGAACGATCACGTCCGCAACGGATGCGCCGCTGGATTCAGCAATAGGCTCTAGTACGCCAAGAACTTTTGAAAGCTGATGAGGTTTATTGACTTCCCAATCCTTTTGAGGAGCTAATCTGATGCGAGCACCATTTGCTCCACCGCGCATGTCTGTATGACGGTAGGTAGAGGCACTAGCCCAGGCAGTTTCAACAAGCTCTTGGATGGTCAAACCACTATTCTTGATCTGATCCCTTACTGAATCAACATCGTAGTTGGTATTACCGTTCGGTACTGGATCCTGCCATATAAGTTCTTCTTCAGGAACTTCTGGTCCTAAGTAACGTCTTTTTGGGCCCATATCCCTGTGAAGAAGTTTGTACCAAGCTCTAGCAAAGGCGTCTGCTAACTCATCTGGATTTTCCAAAAAGTGACGAGATACTTTGTCGTATTCAGGGTCCATTCTCATTGCCATATCGGCAGTGGTCATAATGGTATGAACTTTCTTGGTTGGATCTTCAGGATCTGGAGCCATATCCTCAGGCTGCTGATCGATCGGATGCCACTGATGAGCACCAGCTGGACTTTTCTTTAGTTCCCATTCATACTTGTATAGCGTTTCGAAGTAACCGTTGTCCCACTGAGTTGGATTTGCGGTCCAAGGACCTTCAATACCACTTGTGATAGTATTTCTACCAACGCCATTTTCATAGTCACTGGTCCACCCAAATCCTTGCTCTTCGATAGCAGCACCTTCTGGTTCAAGTCCTTTGTGGTCCTCGCTCGCAGCGCCATGAGCCTTACCAAAGGTATGTCCACCTGCAGTTAAGGCTACTGTTTCATAATCATTCATTGCCATACGCTTGAAGGTTTCTCTGATATCATGAGCACTTTTCAAGGGGTCAGGATTTGCATCAGGTCCCTGAGGATTGACGTAAATTAGACCCATTTGAACTGCAGCTAAAGGCTGATCCAAAACTCTGTCACCGGTATATCTTTCGTTGGTAAGCCACTCGGTCTCTTTACCCCAGAAAATATCTTTCTCAGGAGCCCAGATATCAGGTCGACCTCCACCGAAACCAAAAGTCTTTCCACCCATGGATTCAATGGCTACATTTCCAGTTAAAATGATAAGATCCGCCCAACTAATTTGATTACCATACTTTTTCTTAATAGGCCAAAGCAATCTTCTTGCCTTGTCTAGATTGCCGTTGTCGGGCCAGCTATTCATTGGAGCAAAACGTTGCGCTCCCGTTCCCCCGCCACCACGACCATCAGTGGTTCTATAAGTACCTGCAGCATGCCAAGTCATTCGAATGAAGAATGGACCATAATGGCCATAATCTGCAGGCCACCATTCTTGCGAGTCTGTCATTAGATCATTCAAATCTTTCTTTAATGCATCATAGTCAAGATTTTGAAATTCTTGTCTATAATCAAACCCGTTCATCGGGTTAGATTTTTTATCATGTTGATGTAGGATATCTACATTGATATTATCAGGCCACCATTGATAATTAGATCGCATTCCTTGGGTATGTTGGGAGTCGGATCCATGATCAACTGGGCACTTGCTTCCATTGTTCATTTATTAAGTCCTTTTAATTGTGTTTAGAACATGTACCGATGAAGGTGATGTTTATATCATCTACATCGAAGTTATATTTTGATTTTACATTTTTTTTCATCGCCTCATTTGCAACGGGGATATCAATCAAAGTATCGCATATTTTGCAT
>CACBUT010000020.1:0-11441 GCA_902542445.1 uncultured Fidelibacterota bacterium
TACTAACAGGCCAAGCTACCAAATCGGATTTTATCTCAAAGAACAAGGTTACAATATCTATCCAGTAAACCCTAACTGTGATAAAATTGATGAATTGAAATGCTTTTCAAATTTAAATGAAATCAAAGATAGTATTGATATCATAAATATATTTAGGCATCCTGATCATGTGCTACCAATAGTTAATGATTCCATCAAAATTAACCCTAAAGTAATTTGGTTTCAGGATGGAGTTGTAAATTGCGAAGCTATTGATTTAGCGAACAAAAACGGAATTCAAACCATTGTAGATGATTGTATTTACAGAAGACATAAAGCATTCATAAACTCAACTTAGATATAACCTCTTTTGCCCCAACCCATTTTTTTTCTCAGAGTGCTGAAATAATTTGAATCTTCAAAGTCCAGCATTTTTATAGAATAGGGTGCTTTACTAATTTTTATTTTCGAATTGTTTTGAAGATAATTCTCAACTTGCCCATCAACTGCTAAAGCAATATTGGTTGTTTTCGCTTTAGGAAAGCTTATTTCTAAATTGCTATTATCTGACAATACAAGTGGCCTTAACGTAAGTGTGTGTGGGCTAATTGGGGTAACAACAATAGCGTTTAATCTTGGCCAAACAATAGGACCGCCCGCAGATAGCGAATAAGCAGTAGATCCAGTTGGAGTTGAAATTATCAATCCATCTGAATCATAATCTGCTATATGTCTATCATCAGAATTAAGTCTCATAGTTAATATTCTATGATATTTACCTCTGTCAATCACAAAGTCATTCAAACAATAAAAAATTTTATCCTCATCACTATTATGAATTTCAGCTTTTAGAAGCATCCTTTCTTGTATTGAAAAACTACCATTAGCAATTTGATCCAATCTTTCGAACATATTTTCTACAATAACATCCGCCATAAAACCCAATTCACCCAAGTGAACACCGAAAATAGGGGTCCCTCTACTACCAACAGCTCGAGCAGCTGACAGTATAGTTCCATCTCCACCCATAGCAATTAAAAAATCTGTTTTTAAAAAGTCATCTGCTTTTTCGATTATTCTGATATTTTCTGGCAAAGCTTCTTTGGTTTTATCTTTGATTCTTGTTGTTATGTATGTCTTAATCTTATTTTGATTTGCCCATTTGATCAAGGGATCTAAGAGTTGCCAAAATTTCGGCTTGTCTGTATTACCCCAAATACCTAAAGAATTTATTTTTCTACCATTCATCAATCAGTCTTCTGTATTGTTCTCTTTAGAAATATTCATCAATTCACTAACTTTTTTTTCAGCATTCTTTAATTGATCATTTAATTTTTTTGAAATTTCTACCCCTTCTTCAAACAACTGTAAACTTTTTTCTAAATTTTGCTCTCCTTTTTCTAGTTTTTCAACGATCAGCTCAAGATCTTTCATTGATTCTTCAAAATTGTTATTATTATTCATAGTAGTTTTTTCCTTAATTGGATTGCTTCACAGCTTTTAGTTCTCCATTTCCGGTCTTCAATAAAAATTTATCTCCAACATCAATTTGATTAGATTTTTTAATTATTTTTCCACTTGATTCAAATGCAATGCTATAACCTCTTTGCAAAATGCTTTTTGGATTTAAAGAAAGTAAATTTTTGTGAAACATATCGAATTCTAATTTAATTTCATTCAATCTATTCATAACATGCGTTGAGAGTGATTTTCTTAAAAACTGAATTTTTTCAATCTTAGCAATGATTTTATTCATAGGGTTTAATTTTTCATACTTGACATTTAAACTATCGAAAGTTTGCCAATTTTTATTAATTATATTTTGAATATTATGTAAAATTTTCAATTCAAGCTGTTCAATCTCATTAATAATCTCTTCAGTGCTTTTAACTGAAACCTCTGCTGCTGATGAAGGGGTAGGAGCTCTTACGTCAGCTACCATGTCACATATAGTAAAGTCCGTTTCATGCCCTACACCTGAAACTATAGGTATTTTACAATTAAAAATCTCCCTTGCAAGGCCCTCAGAGTTAAATGGCCAAAGATCTTCGATTGATCCTCCTCCTCTAGCAATTACAATTACATCAATATCACTATTATTGCCAAGTTCATTTACTGCATCTATTAAATCAGCAGATGCTCTTTCGCCTTGAACTAATGATGGTCTCAAGATTAAATCTATATGCTTAGATCTCCTGTTGAAAATATTTAACATGTCTTGTAATGCAGCACCTGTTGGAGAGGTAATAAGAGCAATTTTCTTTGGATATTTAGGAATTTGTTTTTTGTGGTTAATATCAAAAAGTCCATCTCTATGCAGTTTTTTCTTCAGCTTTTCAAATTCCTGGAATAAATCTCCAATACCCTCTTGTTTCATTTCGCTGACTAAAATTTGATATTGGCCTCTTGCTTCATAAAGAGATATTTTGCCTTGCAAGAAAACTTCAACTCCATTAGCTGGTTGAAAATTCAAATTCTGATTTGAACCACGGAACATCACAGATTTAATTTCTGAATTTTTGTCTTTAAGAGTAAAATACATATGGCCAGAGCCATGGTGTATAAAATTAGAAATTTCACCTTTGACGAAAACATTAAAAAAATTATTTTCCAATAAATCTTTAATTTTAACTGTTAATTCTGTTACAGTGCTAAAATTTTTACTTTTCATTTAAATTTGGCTTTCCTGCCATATCCCAGCAATATTGCCAATATGCAGCTATTCTAACAACAGATTTACCTAATCTTTCATTAAGTAAATCTATGGTTTCATAGTTTAAAATTTCTAAATATTCATTTTCAAAGTTTAAAACATCATATGATGATAATTTTTTTTGTTGTTCATGAGTTAAAACTTTGCGTGCTTTTGTGTCACCATCAAGAATTCGCTTATGATCTTTATAGGATTCACGCACTATATCCATTGCATATCCTACTGGACTAACAATTTTTTTTATTTCACCTACAGGAGCAATGTTCTCAACATATTCATTAAATAAACGTACTTCCCATCTAAAATGTATTCCTTTGTTTCCAGTTAATTGCCCGTCATAATTTAAAATGGTATGTAATGGATTGTGAATGTCTGCAACATAATGAGCTAAAACACCCATATGAAATATTGCTTCATCCAAACGAGCATTTTTCAAATAATAGATTATTTCATTACAAGATCTTTGTATGGCCCAAGGAGCTGTACCCATTTTTGTCAGTTTTTCTGATCCGTATTTTTCTTTAAATCTTTCAAAGTCCATTGGAATATTCTTAAAAGGATATTCATCATAATAGTCCGCATCAAAGAAATGTAATGGTTTTTCCTCAGGATGGAATTTTTTTATATAGTCTGGAACTGCTCCATACCATTTTAATGCATTTTTATGTTTATTTACAAAAAAACCTAATTCGCCATCTAGTAAAATTGCGGCTTTTTCATTAATCATCCTGTGGCCTTTGTATCCCCAAGCGCTAACGAACGATTGTAATAAAATGAAATTAACCAATAATATAACAAGACTGGTTATCCGCATTTTTATTTAAACTTTTTTCTTTTTATGTCTGTTTGCGCGAAGACGTTTTTTACGCTTGTGCGTATTCATTTTACGTCTTTTACGTTTTTTTCCACAGGGCATGTAACCTCTACTTTTTTAGACTGTTATTAACATGTGAACGCATGAATTTCGACGGTTTAAATGTCGGTACATGGCGCTCAGGTAAATTTATTGGTTCACCGGTTCCAGGATTTCTAGCTTTTTTTGGCATCCTGTATTTAACGCCAAACGTTCCAAAGCCTCTTAATTCAACTCTTTTGTTCTTACCTAAAGATTCAATGATCGTTGACATAACACCGTTCATTACTGCCTCTGTCTCAACTTTTGTAAGGCCTGTTGCTTCTGATACAGTGTTTACGATTTCTTGTTTTGTCATTTGATTACTCCATTCTCCATCGATATTGTGGTAATTTTTCAAACCAAGTTGTTTGAATTTTAGTTGATAAATCGCTTGAAAGAAAATCTTTTACTATATTTGATTTTTTATTGTTTTGAAATATTTGAGGCTTTCCCTCAATTCCTCCCATTTTAGCTGCAATTTCAATTGCGCTTTCATATGTACCCAATTCATCAATTAAACCTAATTTCAATGATGTTAAGCCTGTAAATACACGACCATCCGCTAAACTTAAAACATTATTTCTTTCCATCATCCTGTCTTTAACAATGACATCAATGAATTGATCGTACATATTTAAAATTAGTTTTTCAAAAAAAATTTTATCTTGAGGTGTGGGATTTCTTGAGAATGAACCTGAATCCTTCAAATTGCCACTTTTTATTGTTTCAACATCAATTCCAACTTTATCAAACAAATCTTTCATAATTGGGTATGAAATAATCACACCTATACTTCCTAAAATGGAGCCCTTGTTAGCAAAGATGGAATCCGCAGCAACAGCAATATAATAACCACCTGAAGCAGCAACATTTCCTACACTAGCAATTACTGGTTTTATTTTTTTCACTTTTTTAATTTTTTCGTAAATCTCTTCCGTTGGCGCTACAGATCCGCCAGGAGAATCGATTCTTAATACAATTGAGGCTATATCTTCTTTCTCTTCAAGTTGATTTAAATCTTCGATGATTTTTTTGGAGGAAATAATGGGCCCTGTAATTTCTACAACACCAACTTTTTTTACACCCAAGCTGTTGGCAACTATGTTGGTTTGCTTTCCTAAGTTAAATGATATAATGATTATGGCTAAAATTGATAATGTTATCCACAACCATCTAAAGTCAGTTTTAGGTGGGGTTATCCTTGTTTTATCCATAAAGTCAACTTTTGGCCTGGATAGATATTTTGTCCATACTTTAACCCATTCCATTTTCTTATGCTTGCAGCTCTAGTTCCGTAGTCTTCAGCTATGTGACCAAGGGTATCACCTATTCTTACTTTGTATGTCAATTTATTGTAGCCTTGCATGGAAGATCTTTGTCTGGGCCTTGTAGCAAGATTCATTCCCGGGACAGGAATGGTTAATTTTTGGTTAATTCTAATCATGCTCCTATTCCTGATTTTATTAACCGCAGTAAGGTCGTGAACAGACACTCTATATTTTCTAGCTATTGTCCAAAGGCTTTCTCCATTTCTTACTCTATGAGTAACAAATTGAGGTGCAAAGCGTTCATTTTCAGGTAAAGCATTATAATTTTTCAAAAAAACTGATTTTTTTCCAGTTGGAATCTTTAAAGAATATGATTCATTTGGAGTTGCGGATTGTCTTAATTCAGGATTTAATTGCTGTAAAATTTTAAAAGATGTTTCAGCTGATCTAGCTAAAACCATTAAGTCAGCACTTTTCTCAATTTCAACAACATCATAGGAATAGGGCTTCTTGGTTTTTTCTTTCTTGTAAAAGCCATATTTTTCTGGCTGTTTTGCCATAATAGTCGCAGCAAGAAAATAAGGTATGTAATTTCTTGTTTCTCTTGGAAGTGAATGCATTTGCCAGAAATCAGTTGTTTGATGTAACTGTCTGGCCCTTCTAATTCTACCTTCACCGGAATTGTAAGCTGCTAGCGCAAGATACCAATGGTCAAACTCCTCATAAAGATCGCTTAAGTAAGCTATTGCTGCCAAGGTAGCTTTTTCAGGATCTCTTCTTTCATCTACATACCAATTTCTATTTAAGCCATATATTTTACCTGTGGAATAGATAAACTGCCATAAACCGCTAGCTGCAGCTTTTGAATAAGCTTTAGGATTTAGACCAGATTCAATCATTGCTAAGTATAATAATTCAGGCGGAAGGTTGTTATCTTCTAGTTTTTTTGAAATCATAGGCCCATAAACCTCTACTCTGTCAAGCCAAATTTCAAATTGCCTTCTACCTTTTGATTTAAAGTAATCTATAAACTGATTTACTTTTTTATTAATGACTAAGGGAACATGCCCATCTCTGTCCTCAATAATTGTAAATTGTGTTGCACCCATTTCTACTTCAAGAGGCTCAGTCATTGATGTAACATCCATTCTCATATTCTCTGCATTTATTCCAGCTTCAACCTTATCTAGCGTAGTAAATTTTTTAGTATAGAGCAATACTAGCGATTGCTCAAATCTTTCAAACTCTTCTTTGTCCTCAATATCCATTTCACCATATTGATCCGCTTCAGCCAGCAAATCAAAAATTCTGTTTAAATTATATACTACTTCAAATGTATCTGATAAAATATCAGCTATAAAAGCATCAGACAAAAGAACCTTAGCATCATTTAACAATTCCGGTAATCTATTTTCAGTTGAACTCGATTGAACACCATGAATGGCAGAGAGTATTGGATCAGACTGTTGTTTGCTTGATTTTTGGGCAAAAATATTAATTAAAATAATGAAATGGATTAAAATAATTCTTGTAAGTATCTGTTTCATATATATTTAGAGTAATCTGATTGGCGAAATTAGACGAGTATAAATACCGAGTCAAGTTTTTTTAGATAAATTATTAATTATTTTAGTTGTGCTATATCCCTCTAGAAATGGAATAAGAACCACTCTTCCATTATTAGATTTCACAATGTCTGATCCAATTATATGCTTATTTTTATAATCACTACCTTTTGTTAAAATTGAAGGAATAATTTTTTTAATAAGTTTGTGTGGAGTGGGTTCATCAAAAATTACTACATTATCCACTAATCCTTTAGATAATAGATTTTTTGCTCTGGTTTTTTGATTATTTACTGGTCTTTCTGGTCCTTTAAGTAATTTAACAGATCTATCAGAATTTAAACCAACAATAAGATAGTCGCCTAGTTTTTTGGATTCAAAAAGATAATGCAAATGCCCTTTGTGCAAAATATCAAAACAACCATTTGTAAAAACAATTATTTTTCCTCTCTTTTTTAAATTATTACATTTAATTATTAAATCTTTAATTTTGTTAAGAGACATCTTTTGCTTTCAATAAAATAACTTTTTTTCTTAATTCTTCAACAAAGCTTAGCAGTTCTTTTTCTTTAATTTTTTTTGTTTGTATTGGTTTTCCTATATTTAATTCAATGCTACCGATATTGAGCCCTTTTTTTAGGTTCGATTGAAATTGATTTGTACCAACGATGCCAACAGGAACAATAGGAACGCCTAAATCAATTGCCAATTTCAACCCTCCTTTTTTAAATCTGCCCACTTTTCCATCTAGCGAGCGAGTTCCCTCAGGAAATAAAAAAACCGATCTTGGATTTTTATTCATTGAAATTCTAGCTTTTTTTATGGATCTCATCGCTTTCTTATGATTGGATCTATCTACAAAAAAATGTCCACCAGCAATCATTGACCAACCAAAAAATGGGATTCTACTGAGTTCAATCTTCGCTACAGAAACAACATGCATTGGAATAGAAGCAAAAACCAATGGTATGTCTAGTGCAGATTCATGATTTGGAACAAAGAAGTAATTCTTTCTTAAGTCAATATTTTTTAAACCATTAATGTTAAATTTTATTTTTCCAATTTTAAGTATTGTTTTTGACCAATTGATAGCTATCCATGACATCAACTTACCTTTTCTTTCAAAAAGAGACCCAATCATGCCAGAGAAAGCAAAAAAAAATGTGATTATAATAACTTTAAATACAAACCATCTGTATTTAAAACTAATCAATTATATTTGATCCAAAGTATGGCTGAAGTGGCTCAGGAATATTTATTGAACCATTTTTATTTTGGTGGCTTTCTAACAAAGCCACTAAAAGTCTTGGAGTTGCAACTCCGCTTCCATTTAGGGTATGTAAAAAATCTGTTTTTCCATCATTTTTTCTATATTTAATATTTCCCCTTCTTGCTTGAAAAGATTCAAAATTACTACATGATGAAACTTCTAGCCATTTTTCCTCTGCAGGAGACCATACTTCAATATCATAACATTTTGCAGCAGAAAAACTTAGATCGCCAGTGCAAAGTTCTATCACCCTATATTTTAGACCCAAACTTTTAAGAACTGCCTCAGCATTTATAGTCAAAGCTTCTAATTCTTCATATGATTTCTCAGGTTTTACAAACTTTACTAACTCAACTTTATTAAATTGATGCAATCGTAAAAATCCCCTAGTATCTTTTCCATGCGATCCGGCTTCTCTGCGAAAACAAGCAGAGTAAGACACGTATTTTATGGGCAAATTTTTCTCAGATATTATTTCGTCTTTATGAATATTTGTAATAGGAACTTCAGCAGTAGGAATTAACCACAAATTATCATTTTCAATTTGATACATATCCTCACTAAACTTTGGCAAATTACCGGTTGTTTTAGGAGATTTTGAATTAACCAGAAAAGGAGGGAAAATTTCAACATATCCAAATTCTAATGAATGTAAGTCTAGCATATAGTTAATCAGAGCTCTCTCTAATTTAGCTCCTCTATTTGTATATAACGGAAATCCAGACCCCGAAATCTTTGCTGCTCTATCAAAATCAAATAAATTGAGATCTCGTCCCAATTCAATATGATTTTTAATTTTATAGTCAGCTTTTTTTAATTTGCCAAATTCACGAACTAATTTATTATCTTCAGAGCCTATGCCATTAGGAGTTGAATCATGTGGTAGATTGGGCATGTTGAGTAATATACTATCAATTAATTTTTTAATTTTATTTAATTCTTTTTCTATATTTGAAATTGATTCACCAACTTCTTTCATTTGATTAATTTCAGTTTCAGCAGATAACCTATCTTTTTTTAAAGAAGCAATTTTTTTTGAAACAACATTTCTTTCAGATCTCAATTCATTAACATTTGTAATGAGTGAGCGGTGTTCTTTATCGAGCTCGAGCAAATTATCAATTGAAGATTTATCTCCTTTTTTGGCTAATTTTTTTTTAACTAGGCCGGTATTTTTTCGTATTACTTCAATCGAAATCATTAATAATTCTACTTTGGTAGGTTTTTTGAAATTACGTTACTTAAGAATGGTAAATCTAAATCTTTCTTTGAAATATTCCTTTTGCCTTCAGGCCAATTTATATCCAATAGAGGATCATCCCATGAAATGCCATACTCATCTCTTGGATCATAGTAATTTGTGCATTTATAATGAAATGTAGATTTTTCACTAATAACATAATATCCATGAGCAAAACCTGGGGGAATATAGATTCTAGTATGTTTTTTATCATCTAATACTACTGAAAACCATTTGGAAAAAGTTGGTGAATTCAACCTAATATCTACTGCAACATCCAAAACTGATCCTTGACTTACCCAAACTAATTTACCTTGTGGAGATTTTAGCTGGTAATGCAACCCTCTAAGTGCGCCCTTATATGATTTAACTTGGTTTTCTTGTACAAAGCTTACTTTACAACCAATGTCATCCAATAATGAGTTTCGAAAAGATTCTAAAAAATAACCTCTTGAATCATGAAACACTTTTGGCTCTATAACAACTATGTCTTTTATTGTTGAACGATAAACCTTGGTCATAAATTTCTGCCAATATTTTCAAACAAAAAATTTTCAGCTTTTAATTTATCTATACTAAAGATATTTCTAGCATCAACTAAGCAAGGCTTTATTAAAAGCTTTTTTAGTTCTTTTAAGTTAATTCCTCTGAATTCATTCCACTCAGTCAAAATAACACAAATGTGTGTATTTAAAACACAATCTTTCCATGAGTTAAAATAACTTATATTTAAAAATTCCTTTTTAAAATTTTCCATTGCAACAGGATCGTATACATTTACATGAGCACCGTTTTCAACTAATAATGGAATAATTGTCTTTGCTGGCGACTCTCTTATATCATCAGTCTCAGGCTTAAAAGATAAACCAAGGATACTAATTGTTTTTTTTTCAAAATTTTCACCGCATAACGATTTGATCTTTTCAAAAATTTTTATTTTCTGATTATCATTTGTTTCAATTACTGCATTTACAACTTTTAAAGAAACATCATTTTCTTTGCCTAAATGTGCCAAAGCTCGCGTATCTTTTGGAAAACATGAACCACCATAACCTGGTCCAGGATGAAGAAACTTTGGACTAATCCTACCATCTAAACCCATGGCTCTTGATACATGATGCACATCTGCGCCAACTTCATCGCAAAGGTTAGCAATTTCATTGATAAAACTAATTTTGGTAGCTAAAAAAGCATTCGAAGAATATTTTATCATTTCTGCTGTTTCAATGTTTGTAAATACAATTGGAGTTTCATTTAAATATAATGGCCTATAAACATCTTTCATTGCATCTACAGCATTTTCGCTTTCACATCCAATAATAATTCTATCAGGATGTAAAAAATCATCAATAGCTGCGCCTTCTCTTAAAAATTCAGGATTTGATACATAATCAAAATTTTTTGAATTACTTAACTTTGCTATTAATGTTTTAATTTTTTTTCCTGTACCAATAGGTACTGTGCTTTTTATGCATATGATTTTAAAATCATTAAGATTTTTTGCTATGGTTTTAGCGACAGATTCAACATATCGTATATCTGCTGAACCGTCATTGCTTTGCGGTGTGCCTACTGCAATAAAAATTATCTCAGAGTCTTTAATTGATTTAGATATATTGGAAGAAAAATTCAATAATCCTTTCTTAATATTTTTACTAATTAAATTATCCAAACCTGGTTCATAAATAGGAATTTCGAGTTTTTTAAGATTGGCAATCTTTGTTTTATCGATATCTACGCAAGTTACATAATTCCCAAATTCTGATAATCCAGCTCCAGACACTAATCCTACATAACCAGAACCAATAATTGAAATTTTTTTCATAAAATTATAAAAGACCTTTATTTTTCCTTAGGTAAAGCTCAGTGCAGAATAAAAACAACAAAAGTATTGCAACTACAGCATTTTCATTAAATTTAGCAGTCATAGTTTTAATTTCTTTTTTAGTTTTTGGAGACAAATTTGCAATAATACTATCTTTTTCGCTCCAATTTTTGAAATTAGCAGATGTGTTTAAAGAAATATTTCTTAGTAAAAACTCATTCATATACACATTTGATAACTCAATTTTACTTTCCAATACTTCAAATTCACCTCTTTGTAAGACGCTGAAATCGTTCTCGTAGAAAATTTCATAATTATATACACCTGATGAAGATGGCCTATAATCATATTCCCATCTTTTTAAATCTATGTTAAAGTCAAATTCATTATTTTCAATTTCTTTTCCATCTTTAATAACCTTTAAAATAAGTGATTCATCGAAGTTCTTCAACTCCGATAATCTATTGCCAGATATGTTGACAACCTCCCCTAGTTGTAATCTTTTTTTATTTAATCTAAAATAGCTTTCTTTTGAACCGCTAATTTGAAGAAGCCAAGAAATAGAAATATTTAAAATTAAATCAGAAGGTCTTTCTAAAGAGTCAATAAAAGCTGACTGCAGTTTTAACATTTCTGGGGATAAAAAAAGTACTTTTCTTATTTTGTTTTTTTTATTTCTTACCCAA
>CACBUT010000021.1:0-11015 GCA_902542445.1 uncultured Fidelibacterota bacterium
TACACTGAATTTTTAATCCATTTGGATGTTACTGCTTTGGGTCTCATCAACGGTATGCCAACAGCCCTATTGAGCACTATTTGTGATACAATACCCAATGTTCTTGACAGGCTAAATAGTACTGTATAATAATTAAATTCTTTCAGTCCGTAATAATAAAGCAAAGAACCAGATGCCGCGTCAACATTTGGCCATGGATTTTTAGCTTTACCATGTTCTTCAAGAACAGGGGGGACTATTTCAAATAAAGATTTTACAATTTCAAACGTTTCATCGTTTTTTATGTGTTTTTTACCAAATTCCATGAAAGCTACAAATCTGGGATCAGGACATCTCAGTACAGCATGTCCGTAACCTGGAATGACTCTATTTTGAGACAATCTATCCCAGCAATATTTTTTTAACTCATCATCCAATGGTGCTTTCTTAAAGTGATTTCTAATATCTAAGACAAATTTTAAGCATTCTTGATTGGCTAACCCATGTAAAGGGCCAGCTAAACCATTGTACCCTGCTACCAATGCAAGGAATGGAGATGATAAGGCTGATGCAACTGTTAGTGAGCTAAATGCGCTTACATTACCGCCTCCGTGATCACAATGAACATTTAAAAATAATCTCATTAGATCTTTAAAATCTTCCCCTTCAATTCCTAGCATATGAGCAAAATTTCCGGCCCAATCAAGATCTATATCGTAGTCAATTCTATTTTTAGATCCTATTCTTAGTCTATAAATACCTGCAGCTATTTCAGGAAGAGTTGCTATGATTTTTAGACCATCTTCAAGAGCATACTTCCAATAGTCAGATTTGGGCATACCTAGATTATAGTTATCAACAAATCTGCTTTCAGAGCGCATTGATTGAACTGCGACACTTAACATCGTCATTGGATGAGATCCCTCAGGTAAGCTCTCTATGACATTCCAAACGTAGCTTGGAACTTTTCGTCTATTCTTTAGCTCTCCTTGTAGACTTGATAGTTCTTCTGAATTTGGAATTTCTCCAGTAAGCAATAAATAGAATATTTCTTCCGGCAACAAATGTGATATTTCAGATATTGGGCGCTCTCGAATCATTAAGCCTTTATCTGGGGAAACAGATGATGTTTCACAAGTTAATCCAATAATGCCTCTCATTCCACCATATGTTTGGGCTACTGTAACTTCACCTACTATTTTATCGCCTTTATCCTTTAAGTTTGATTTAATATCCTCCTGCCACTGAGGTATTTTATCGGCTAAAATCTTTTGAATCATAATTTTCCAAATACATTATTATTGAAGTAAAATTGAGTATAAATTTATAAAAAATAATTTGAAAGTTATATCAAGATATAATTTTAATGTAATCATCCAAACAGTTGATTGCCTGCCTTGAGCATCTTACAACAACTTCTCTCCTGATATTTTCAGTAAAAGCGTAAAATTCATCTGCATAGCCTTTTCGCCATACCTCACAATCAGTCATACCGTCTCCTATTATGTGCGTTAACCCTTTTAAGTTTAAGCTTTTTACTAGGTGTGCTTTTGTGCTTTGCTTATAAGATAATGTTTTTTTTGAAATAGTTTTAATCTTGCCATTTTTATTGAACATAAACTCATTTGCATAAATTTGATCCTTTTTAATGTTATAATCCTTAACTACAGGAGCTATCATCTCTGTAAATCCTCCAGAAATGATTAAAATTTTATGGGAATTTTCTATTATGAATTTTTTATTAGATAAAAAAGAATTGGTTATATTTTTTTTTAAAATCTTTGTAAATGATTTTATGCTATCTCTGTTAGCGCTTAGATACTTTAATCTCTCATTAACGGAAAAATTGAAATCTATAATTCCTTCCATGCCTTGATTCGTTATTTTTTCAATTTTAGCTCTTAATTCAGAACTATTGGCAGAGTTGGAAATATTATTCAATATAAATTCATCTAAAGACTCTAGAGAAATAAAAGTGCTATCAAAATCAATAATTAAGTTATCAGGCATTTATTATTTTCGAATCGAATTATTTATTTTTTTATAAAAATAACTCTCAAGATTATCCAGCATAATATCAATAGTAAAATTTTTCTTTACATGGTCTTGTGCTTTTAAACCCCAATTTTTTATAATATTTGAATCTTTATTTTTCATTACATAATTCATAGCATTTCTAATTGCATCTATCTTATATGGTTCAAAGATATAGCCGCTGATTTCGTGTTCAATTAATTCAGGTACTCCATTAACATTTGCAGCTAGAACAGGCTTGCCCAATGCCATGCTTTCCATAACCACATTTGGCATTCCTTCTTGCCTGGATGGCATAATTACGAAATCGCATGACTTCAAAAATTGAGATAACTTATTTTGAAATCCTATCAAATGAACTCTGTCGCTCATTTTCAATTCTTTTATTAATGTTGATAGATATTTTCTATCTTTTCCTTTGCCAGCAATTAGGATAGTAAATGGATATTTTTTATAATCTATTTTTGATGCTGCTTTTATTAATAGATCAAATCCTTTTTGAGGTGTAAGTCTTCCTGCGGCAACAAAAATATTATTCTTTTTTGGAATACCCAATAAAGCATTTATGTCAATATCGTCAATGTTGTATTCGCTGGTACTGATACCATTATAGATCACTACAGTTTTATCAGGCTCCATCCATGGAAATCCTTCATACGCTACTTTAATAGATTTTGAATTAGTGATAATGCCATCAACTAAACCAATAGTCATTTTATACTTCCATTTATCAGAGAACAATTGCAACCCATTTCTAGCTATGATAGCAGGGACCTTGGCCCATCTAGCTGCAATTCCCGCCACTCTAATATCTTTGTTTAAATTTAAAACAATTGCATTAATATTTAATTTTTTTAAGATTTTTTTGGTATGTAAAATTTTGAAAGGATTATAGTCTGCATATATATTTAAAGGAACAGTATTTAAATTCTCTCCAATAGCTTTCTCAAGCAATATAGAATTTGCTTTTCCCGAAATATAAACGTTGTGACCTCTTTTAGATAGACCCTTTGCTGCTGTTACCATCCATTTTTCACCACCGCCCCATTTATGTTTAGAAATTGAATTACTAAAGAAAATATTTAATTTTTTTTTCATGTTTTAAGAAATTGAATATCATATAATTTTCTATAAAGCCCATCATTGCTATATAGTTCATCATGTGTTCCTATTTCAGAGATTCTTCCTTTTTCAATAGTAATTATTTTTTTTGCAGTTTGAATTGTAGACAATCTATGAGCTATTATTAAAGCAGTTCTGTCCTTCAACAATGCTTCAATGGCAGTTTGCACCTTTTTTTCTGATTCTGTATCAAGAGATGAAGTTGCTTCATCCAAAATAAGAATAGGGGGATTTTTTAATAATGCTCTTGCTATTGCAATCCGTTGCTTTTGCCCTCCAGATAATTTTACTCCACGCTCTCCTATAATTGCTTCAAAACCTTCTGGAATTTCTTCAATAAATTCCAAAGCATTAGCTGCCTTGCAAGCATTTATTATTGACTCCATAGTGGCTTTTGGCTGTGCATACGCAATGTTATTTTTTATTGTATCATTAAATAATATTACATCCTGGGTTACGATTCCCATATTTTTTCGCAAAGATGCTAATGATAGTTTTTTTATATTTTCTTGATCAATCAAGATTTCTCCATCTTTAGGATCATAAAACCTTGGAATTAAATCAGCTATTGTAGATTTACCCGCTCCACTTGGGCCTACTATTGCTACTACCTCGCCCTTGTTAATTTTAAAATTGATATTACTTAAAACTAATCCTTCTGACTCTTCATATTCAAAGCTAAGATTTTTAAATTCAATATGTTTATTGAATGATTTTAATTGTATTGGATTAGAATGCTCAATGATATCTTTAGGGGTGTCCAATAAAGAAAAGATCCTTTCAGCAGATGCATATCCAGTTTGAATTCTCAGGTTGACATTTCCCATTTGTTTAATTGGCCCTAATATCGAAAAAAGAATTAGAATAAATCTTATAAAATCCTCAGGGTTTAATCCTCTTTGCATCAATACTTCAGTACCTCCATACCACAACAGAATAACTCCAATTACAACGCCAAAGCTTTCAGTTATAGGACCTGCCAATAGGTCTAATCTTCCTCTTCTCAAAAGTAACTTAAAATAATTTTTGCTTTCTTTGGAAAATTTACTAACCTCGTTTTTTTCATTTGCAAATGCTTTTACAATTCTAATTGAAGATAATGTCTCTGAAAGTATTTGCATAATATCTGCAACTTTTTTTTGTGTTCTTCTCGACTTTCTTCTTATACTTTTTCCGATACCTATTACAGCAATTCCAGCCAATGGAATTATAATCAGTGCAATAAGAGCAAGCTTCCAACTAATAATTAACAACAAGCTAACAAATGTGATCACATTAATTGGTTCAACAAACAATTTTTGAAATGTTGCGCCCAATGCTATTTGTAAATGCTCAACATCATTAATAACTATGGATGTTATGTTACCTGTTTTTTGTCTATTGAAATATCCAAGTGAGAGAGATTGGATATGGGCATATAATTTATTTCGAATATTACGAACCAAGCTTAATTCAACAATTCTTAAAAGGTAATTTTTGATATATAAGAAAATATTTTTTCCAAAAAAAACAGATAAAATTGTAACACATAAAACTCTTAATGATTCTGCTGGGGTCTCTCTTAATATGATTAGGTTAGTATAAAATTTTAATTTCTCGTTCAGTGTAAGATTGTCATTGCTTGACCATTCCATTTGAGATTGGACTATTTTATCAAAATCCAATAAAATATTATTGATTAATGTTGCAGTTAGCCATATTGAAGCGCTATTTAAAAGGACAAAAATTATTGCAGAAAAGGATGATATTATGATATACACCCAAAATGGGGACATCAGTTTGATCATTCTTTTGTATATGGAATCAGGCATTTTTAAAACGTTTTAAAATATGTTCGTTTATTATTCACAAACAAAATAGGATTATAAATTCTGAAAAAAGAGTTATTTATTTTTTTAAAAACATTTTTTGATGAAGTATACCAGCCTCTTTAAAACTCTTTCCTTTTTTATAAAAACCCAGTTTTTCATAAAAACCAATAGCTGTATGTTGGCTATTTAGATAAATGTTTTTCTCATTTTTTAAAGTTTTTAAAATATATTCAGATAGAGCTTTTCCTATTCCAAGCAGTCTAAACTTAGACAAAACTGCAAATCTTTCAAGCTTCATTCCTTCTTTCGTTTTACGCCATCGAGCTGTTCCGGCAGGTATTTCATCTACGTATGCAATTATTTGATGAGCGATTTTATCATATTTATCTAATTCAATTTCGACAGGAATGTTCATTCCTTCAACAAAAACTTTTCTCCTAATAGAAAAAGCTTCTTTAATATCTTTGTCTAAATAAATTTCTTTGACTATAATTTTCATAAAAAAATTTAACAAAATAATGATAATCCTCAATGTTGAACTGTCAAAGAAAATTTTTTAATTTCTAAAATGAAAAGCAAAAATAAACAGATACTTGTTGTTGGCGATAGGGTTTTGATTCGTCCTGATTTAGGAGAAAAAAAATCCAAAGCAGGGTTATATTTGCCTCCAAGCGTCATTGAAAAACAAGAGATTTTGAGCGGAGTGATTGTTGAGGTTGGGCCGGGTATTCCTCTTGGTAATCCTGAGGAAAGCGTTGATGAGCCATGGTCAACAAATAGTAGCTCACCAGTTAAATATATTCCAACTCAAGCTGATATTGGAGACGTTGCTCTATTTTTAAATAAAGCATCCATTGAAGTTAAGATTGAAAATGATGATTATTTAATAGTGCCTCAGTCCGCAATATTAATATTAATTCGCGATGACCTCGAAGAATTAACTAAATAAATTTTGGCAAAGACCAGCTCTGGTATTTATATACACATTCCTTTTTGCACAATAAAGTGCTTTTATTGTGACTACTTCTCTACTGCAGGCTATAATGAAGACAGACTGCCTCTCTTTTTTAATTCTTTATCCAAAGAAATAGAATCCTATAAAGATATAGCTGATAATTTTACATTTGATACTATTTTTATAGGAGGAGGGACACCAAGTATTATAAATCCAAAATATATTGACAATATCTTTAATGCTCTTAGCATAAACTTCGATTTATCCCATGCAACAGAAATTACTTTAGAAATAAACCCTGGGGAAGCGGCTCTTGAAAATCTGAAAACATTAAAAAATATTGGTGTAAATCGTTTATCCGTTGGTGTTCAATCTTTTAATAATAAAATTTTACACTTTCTAACTCGCAATCATAAGAAAAGGGATATTTTTCAAACAATTGAGAACGCAAGAAAATCAGGCTTTGAAAATATTAATTGTGATATGATTTATAATATTCCAAATCAAACTCAGTCAACATGGAAAAAGGATCTCACTGCGCTTATCGATTTGGATATTGAACACATTTCATGCTATTCGCTAGTGGTTGAACAAGAGACAGAACTATACCAATTAGTCAAAAGTAAAGATATTAAAATGCCGGACAATGATAATTCTTGCTATCTTTACAAATCTGCTCAAGAAATATTGGGCAAAAAAGGATTCTTTCAATATGAAGTGACAAGTTGGTCTAAAAGAAACTTTGAATGCAAACATAATTATCACTACTGGAATATTGACCCATGTATTTCATTTGGTCCATCTGCTCATGGTTTTTATAAGGGCAAGAGATATTGGAATGTAAAAAATATTGATAAATATATTGATTTTATTTCAAATGAAAGATCTCCTGTTGAATCTAGCGAAAGACTTTCAGATAAAGATATTGCAAATGAATTATTAGGTTTTGGTATAAGAACCATAGAAGGGTTAGATCTTACAAAAATTCCTGAATCAAAAAAAAATGATGTGTATTTTTCTATTCAAAAGAATTTAAAAAAATGGGGTAATTTTTTAATTTATTGCGATAAGCAATTAAAGCTTACAAAAAATGGGTTTCTATTCGCTGATGCAATAGCTGTTGATCTTATGATTTAAAAAACTATAGAGCCCTATCAGCGATAGATAATGTTACAGGACAGTGGTCAGAACCCATCACTTTTTCTAAAATATCAGCATCTTCAACTATGTCGATTAATCCCTCGTTTGTAAAAAAATAATCTATACGCCAACCAATATTTCTTTGCCGAGCTCCAAATCGGTAAGTCCACCAAGAATACCGATCTGCCTCCGGATGAAATAAACGAAATGTATCTACCCATCCGTGAGAAATATACTCATCTATTTTTTCTCTTTCTATTGGCATGAAACCAGATGTATTAACATTTTCTTTCGGCCTTGCAAGATCTATTGATTTATGAGCAGTGTTCCAGTCTCCAGTCACAATGACGTTATGTCCATTTTCAACATTATCATTAATGATTGGCAGCAAAGAGTCATAAAAATCTAGTTTATAATTGAGCCTATCTTCATTCTTTTGACCATTAGGAAAATATATATTGTAAAGTAAAAAATTTTCATGCTCAGTGACTAATACGCGACCTTCTAGATCAAATCTTTTTATACCAAGACCTTTGGTAACATCATATGGCTCTTTTTTACAAAAGGTTGCTACACCACTATATCCAGGTCGCTCAGCTGAGAACCAATATGTATGGTATCCATGCTCTTCAGTTAATGAAGGGCCTAATTGTTCTATCTTAGCTTTGGTTTCTTGGATGCAAAGAATATCAGGATCTTCTTGACTCAACCAATCTAGAAAACCTTTTTTTTCAACAGCTCTTACGCCATTAACATTCCATGAAATTAGTTTCATAAAACCTTTTATTTATTATAAAAATGAGTTAATAATTATAACAACAGTTTTATTAAATTCATTAACTAAAAATATTAAATATGAATACAGATCAAGTTAAAGAATTAATCATAAAAGGAATTCCTGGCTCAACGGTTGAAGTTGCGGATACCAAAAAAAGTGGCGATCACTTTAGCGCAATAGTTATTAGTGACTTATTCGAGGGTCTATCATTAATTGAGCAACACCAGATGGTTTATAAATCATTAGGAAAATTACTCACAAATGAAGTTCATGCTTTACAACTCAAAACTTATACGGTTTCAAAGTGGAAAAAAGAAAATAAATAGGAATGATAATGGATTTGAATGAAAAAATAAAATCTGATATTAGCGATAACTCTATAGCGCTTTTTATGAAGGGCACAAAGGAAATGCCAATGTGCGGTTTTTCTAACCAAGTTGTACAAATTTTAAGTCATTATGGTGTAGAATATAAAGACATCAACGTTCTTGAAGATCCGATGATTAGAGTCAAATTATCAGAACAATCGGGCTGGCCTACCATACCGCAACTCTTTGTAAATGGAAAATTAATCGGCGGTGCAGATATCACAATGGAATTGCATCAAAATGGAGAATTATTGGATATTTTAGATACTGACAAAAATAAATAAATGGTATTGGCGATTTGTGTTTATACCTGCTAATTTTATACCCTAATATATAATTAAAAACGTTTTGGCCCGTTCGTCTAGTGGTTAGGACTCAGGATTTTCATTCCTGCAACAGGGGTTCGATTCCCCTACGGGCTACAAACTTTTTAAATCAAACTTAATAATGAAAATTCCCCTACATCCTTTAGTTATTCACTTTCCTATAGCCTTTATTTATGGTGCTTTATTTTTCACAGGTTTACAATTAATTAAGCCAAATTGGACATGCAGAATAGTTGGATTATGGATGCTTGGTTTATCATCTATCACATCGGTATTAGCTTCTATTACAGGTCAATGGGAAATGAAAAAAGCAAGAAGTTCTGATTATAGTTCTGCTATTCATGAAATCCTTGATAAACACGAGTTTTATGGTAATATGATCACATGGCTTACTTTGCTAACTTTTCTCGTTTGGTTGTATCTTTTTTTTAAATATATGGATAATAAATTGTTCGATAAGATGATTTTTATAATGTTAATTATTTTAACAACTATGGTAACTATTACTGGATATTATGGGGGAACACTTGTATGGGAATATCAAGTGGGTATTTAGTACTGTCTACCTCGCTTTAAATACACATAAAAAGACTTGCTAATATTAGATGAAAATAAGCCATAGCCTCCTTTGATATTTGAACCTGGCAAGGTATAAATATTAGACCTTAAAGGATCGCCTTGTAAGTAATTATAATAATTTTTATCTGTTGAGAGCAAAGTAATCAATTGAAGTCCGTAATAATTAAAATATAACCAACTCATTCTTATCGGTGATCTTTCAATGTCCCATACAAAAGGATTGGCACGCTTGGGGTTATTGTTAGTGTCTCGATAATATTGACCTTTCCATAAAACATTAACGAAACTTGTATCATAAATCAGATTTATAAAAGTACTATCACGCTTTCCATTCCAATTGTAATCGTAAAAATCTTCATTATTGCCAGGCTCAAGACCAACAGAGTCTGATTCAATACTATAAGTCAGAGTCCTTACTAGCGTTGCAGAATCATCCATTGAGAAATCAAGCATAAACATTGGGTATGAAGCAAAGCTTCCTGTAAAACATTCACCATAGTTATAAGCTACTGTATCAACCTTTGAAGGTATTGGAAAACCATTTGAGTCCATATTGTCAATGTTTATTTCTGGAATACTCATCACTGTACCATCATTGCAACGGTATTCTTTCAAGCTTGTAGATGTCTTAACATCGAGTGATCTAGGAACTGTTGTTTCTGAAGTCAAAACGGTATTGCCGATCTTGACTGTTAGTTGGTAGCTTGAACCCGCCTGAAAAACAACAGAAAGATCCGTTTGATATCTTCCTGGCTTTCCAATTAAAGGGAGTGCTTTTGCTTCCATATTTTCGTTAGAAATTGTTATATCAGCGTTTGATACCCAAAGATCTTCAGCATCAGTGCCTTCTTCAATTGAAGCGCTACGGGAGACAAAAATTGTATCAGCAATCATTGGTAAATTACCAGATATATTAGCAAATACTACATATTGCTCTTCATATGGAGTTTCAGGATCATTAAAGTTTTCGCACGACAGCAAAAGAACAGAAATTATTATAATAGAAAATATCTTCATTAAAAATTCCAATTTATTCCGATAGTTGGGATCATTGGGAACAAACTAACAGGATTTCTTTGTATTCTACCCTCGTCGGCTTCATCGACATTGGGCTCGCCTTTATCAGGTCTGCCATTATTGTTCTTATCATGTTCAGCAGCTTTCCAATCTCCATCATCATCAATACCGTTAAAGGTATTACCAAGCGGATAGGTATAAGTAAAAACATTTTTTCTGTTATAAAGGTTGATCACTTGAAAAGTGAGATCAAACTTCTTTCTATGCCACACCGCTCCAACATCAAGCCTGTGATATGATGGATATCTACCCCCATTCCTAGTTGCTGGAATAGTTCTATAATTTTGTTCAGGACTTCCAGGAAGATTTTCCAAAAAATATCCATTTATTGCAGTAAATGCTTGTCCTGATTGCAAAGTAAATTTTGCGTTAAAATCCCATTTCGGACTAGCTTGATAATTTGCTAATAAATTGAAAACATGCGATCGGTCCCAATTAGTAAAATATTCTTTATTATTCATTATTTTTCTACTTACCGACCATGTATAACCGATCCACCCATTCAATTTTCCGGTTGACTGTTGCAAGAAAAATTCTGCCCCATAAGCATAGCCGTCAGCTGGCGTTAGTAAGTCCAGCAAATCAGTATCACTGAAGTCACCATCTGTGGTAGCGCGTGACTCCTCATAAGTGAGCATATCTTTTATTTTTTTGTAATACCCCTCAACTTGTAGCTTCATACCGCGTGGAAAAAATTGCTCATATCCAAAAACAATTTGAGAGGCTCTTGAAGGATTTCCTTTTTCATCAATAGCAAACCAACTATCGAGAATTTGCTGAGTAAAATCATCTTGGAAGGTTGATATAAATTGATGATAATTTCCCAGAGCTAAATTGAAGAATTGA
>CACBUT010000022.1:0-10191 GCA_902542445.1 uncultured Fidelibacterota bacterium
GATAATTTCTCTCTGATAGCTATATCTCACATTAAAATTTATTTAATAAATAGTAATCATTCCTAATAAATAATTATTCCTATTTTTATTTAATCTAAATAAATAATTTTAGATATGAAAAAAAGAATCCCACCACCACTTATTACTATGTTTTGCATATTAATAATTTTCCTTTCTAAAAGCATTTTTCCTTCATTTGTTTTTCCCTATAAGCTTGAACTAGGCGTTGTTGTTAGTATCTTTGGTCTATTGCTTTTGATAGTTTCAGTAAAATCCTTTATTAATAATAACACCACAATTAACCCTCTCAATCTTAAGAAATCAACTTACCTAGTTACTGATGGTCTGTTTCGTTTTTCGCGTAATCCAATGTACCTAGGCATGCTTTTATTCCTGCTAGGTACTTCAATAGTATTGAACATTATCGGAGGTTTGATCATTTCAATCCTTTTTATTTTTTATATGAATTTTTTTCAGATCATGCCAGAGGAGAAAGCCTTAGAGAATTTATTTGGAAAAGATTATAGAAATTATTTAAAAAGTGTACGAAGGTGGATTTAACGTTTTTTCATTAAAAAAACTAAACTTATTCAGCCTTTTGCCGATATAATAAATAAGTATACTAATTAAAAATTTCTAGAAATATCATGCTTAAAAAGTCTCATTCTTTATATTCGGTCGCATTACTATCTTTGATTTTAAGTAGTTGTGGAGACAAAAAACCTAGTGATTCTGTCGAATCATTAGCCGTAAGTATTACTTATCCTATTGAAAATTCGAAGATTGCGCGAGATGTTCCTTTTAGAGCAAGTATAGAAAGCTTAGAAGGGATAGAGTTTGCAAAGTTCTTTATTGATGATTCTTTGATAGTTTCTGACACCATTGCTCCTTATGAGACAAATATTAATTCCATAGATTTTGATGATGGATCTTACCAGTTAAGTGTTTTAGCTCGTGACGCCAAGGAGCGAGAAAGCGCGGATACAATAACGGTCGCTATATTTAATGACCCCAAAGCACCCAAGTCAATCAAAATTGATAGTATTTCATACAGCTATGCTAATCGAAAGCTTCAAATCTATCTACCTGTTTCAATTACAGGTTTTGAATATTTTAGAATGATCACAGATAATGGTAATACTACAGATACTTTGTCTTATAATATTTTTGAAAACGTTGGTTTATCTGTTTTAAGTGTTGACAATTATGAGCCTGATCAAAATAAAGTATTCAATACGTACGTTTGCAACGAATTTGAGCTTTGCACAAAAGGTGACCCGTATGAATATTACAATCTTCTTTCTTATGAAATTTCTTTTAGCAAAGAAAGCGAGATAATGGGTATAACAAGCGCGCCCTGTGGTTCAAGTGACTGTTTTTCAATTACAGGGAGGGAAAATTCAGATGGAATGCACAGGCTTTTCTCGCTTGATGGTAGGGAGCTTTCTTTAAATGGATTAGTTGATAAGCGCATAGGAGATGGAAGAGGGTCAGTTGATTACAGACATGGCAATGATATTATTTATGATGAGGGTTCTTACATAATAACAGGTCAACTTGGTGAACAATCATCTGCAAAAGCTTTTATAAGTATTGAAAATGATCAAGGTTTTAGTGCTTTTACCTTTAAAGAATTTGGTGATGGCTATGGGGTCTCAGCTATAAGAACCTCACTTAACGATTATCTAATTGCTGGAAATAGAACCATACAAAATAAGGCAGGAATCTTTTTTGCTCGCTTTTCAAACAACTTGATCTTTGATGATGCGAAAAGCTTTCCTTACGTCGATGGATCTTTAAATATGAAATTAGAAAGCGCTAAAGAAGCCTCAGGAGGTAACTATTTATCAACAGGTTATCTTTACGATAATAATAATTCTACTCTATTTGTTCAAATGAATAATTCATCGGGTGATACCATATGGAGGTATACGCCAAATTTAGAATCAGATTTTACATCAATCGGTAAAGATCTCATTCAACTAATAAATGGAGATATCATAGTAGCTGGACAAGTAAATTTTCGCGGATCCAAAAGTATTTTAATCATACGATTAAATAGTTTAGGAGAATTAATTTGGACATCCTATTTCAATGACAGTGAATTATCAACACATCTTTTGTACTTAAATGAAGATAATATTATTTTGGGAGGGTATGGTTTTGCAGGATCCTTTTTAATATCGGTCGATGGAAATGGAAGAAAAAACTGGATACAAAAATATTCATCCATGAAAAAACTGAATGCTTTTGATAGAGTAGGCTCAGGATTTGTTTTGGTTGGTCAGTCCTATTCTGATAGAGGAATTATGATCAGAGCTGGCATACTTGGTGAGATAAAATAATGAAAAACAATTTTTTATTATTTCTTAATTTCTTGTTTTTTGGAATTGTGCATAGTTCATTTGCTCAAAACGTTGCTCCTGTGATTCCAGATTTGAAAGATCTTACACTTAATGAAGATGGTAGTGCTTCCGTTTTTATTATTGCAACAGATGCAAATAACGATTCTTTGATTTACTCAGCTGCAAGTGACACAAATAAAATTTATGCTGTCTTTACCGAAACATCTAATTTAACCATCTCCCCAAAATCCAACTGGTATGGAACTGACAACATTTCCGTTATAGTTTCTGATGGATTTTTACAAGACACCGCATCTTTTAAGGTAGCGGTCCTACCGGTTAATGATCCTCCGGTCTTATCGATCATTCCACCAGATACTACCTTTGAAGACGTTGCCTTAACTGTACCTGTAATCGCTTCAGATGTGGATGATTCTGTTTTGACCTATTCCTTTTTAGCCGATACCGCTTTACTAGACCTTGTATTTAAAAAAGACAGTTTAACTTTAACGCCACGATCCAACTATTTTGGTTCTACACTGGTCTCTGTCATGGTTAAAGATACCATTGCAACCGATACAATTACTTTTTCTTTTGTTGTGCTTCCTGTCAATGATACACCCATAATAAAAATCATGAAAGATCTATCGATGATTGAAGACTCAACAGTTGTTCGGGTATCGCTTAGTGCTACTGATATCGACAAGGATCCGCTATCCTTTGTAGCATTGTACGATACGCTTGCATTTGATATGCAGATCGATGGAGATACCTTAGAAATTATTTCGCTTCCCAACTATTTTGGCTCTTCATCAATGTCTGTTGTAGTTAGTGATGGAGTGTCATCTGATACGACAGCATTCAAGATCGATGTGGCACCTCGCCAAGACCCACCCTCCGCTTTTAACTGGATAGGTTCTTTGACTGACACTATTCGCGTTGACATACAAAATCAGTTTGCTGAACCGCTTGTATTACGCTGGAGCGAAAGTTATGATACGCTGGATGGTATTTATGCTACTGATGTCAGTTATATTATATCGATGCAGACGGGGACACAAGATGATCTACAATACTACAAGACCGACTCTCTTCAATTCGGATTGTTCTATAGCACTTTGATTTCTGACATATTTGATAGTCATCCTTTAGCGACATCTGCATCGATCTCATTTGGTATCAAGGCCACAGATGGTCTCGATACGGTTAGGATTGAAGGGGAAGAAAAGGTCATCTTTGTCGATCGTTATAATTATCTATCGGTCGATGAACAGCTTTTACCTGATAAATTTGCTTTGCATGAGAACTATCCTAACCCATTTAATCCTAGCACGACTATCCGCTATGATCTTCCGATGGCAAGCGATGTGCGTATTATGATCTACAATATGCTTGGACAACAGATTTCAACTTATGATCTACCAGCTACCCCTGCTGGATACCATCGCTTTACCTGGAATGCGATCAACAAAAAGGGAGAGGCTGCTGCAGCAGGTGTTTATTTTTACCAAATACATACAAGGAAATTCACACACACTCGAAAAATGATATTGTTGAAATAGAGCTAAATCCTAATTAAACTTTTAATATATGTTTGACGCATGAACAGGGGGAAAAGGTCTTATGAAATATTTTTTTTTATTTATAACAACAATATTCATTGCATGCTCTGATGACAATGCTTCTTCACCAGGTAAGGAGAATTATGAGGAAGTTGAAAATGGATTGATATCTCAATCTTTAGAACATGATGGTCAGACCAGGAGATATTTTACTTATGTTCCTGAAGGTAATAGTGAATCTAACCCTTTTCCGGTTCTTTTTAATTTCCATGGTGGAAGTGGTAATGCAACTGGCCAAATCTATACAGCTGATTTTAGACCTATTGCTGATACCGCTAAATTTATTTTGGTATATCCTGAAGGGCTCTATGGTGATTGGAATATGTCGCTCCCAGGTGATTCAGATAGTAAGAATAGCACCGATGATTATGGGTTTATAGAAAAAATGATCGTTCAATTATCTAATAGCTATGCAGTTGATGAAAAAAGAATTTACGCAGTTGGGTTTTCAAATGGTGGTGGTATGGCGCATGGCTTAGCAGTTGCGCAAAGCAGTCGTTTTGCAGCGATTGCATCGATGGCTGGAAACTTATACAAGAATGTTGCAAATAACTCTAATCCATCGCCGACATCTATCTTAACTATACATGGAACATTGGACGGTTCTCGACCATATTACGATGAATCATTACTCGCTGGTTATTACTATAATATTGAAAATATGCACTCCTATTGGGTTGATAAAAACCAATGCGATGAAACACCAACTGAATCTACTTTTTTTAGCTCTGGAAGCATTATTCATCAAACGTTTGAAAATTGTTTAGATGGTCATTCTATCGAGCATTACAAGGTCATGAATGGTGGTCATTATTGGTTGAGTTTCTTTCAAAACAATATCCCTACCAATCAAATTATTTGGAATTTTTTATCTCGATTTGACATCAACGGGAAAATAAATTAACGAGCTAATTGTAAAAAATTGAATTTAGAATTACTCGAAGAATTTTTTATGTGGTTCACAATTATAAATTTTGTGATGGTTGTGATTTTTTATCTAATGATTAGATGATTGGTAAGCTTTGACTTTTTCTACAACACTTTTGTAAAAAACATGTATATGGGAACCAAGGAAGAATTCAATAAAATGATAGTAGGTACTTTCTTTACATATAGAATTTTGTTTGGTTTTTTTGCGCTCTTTCCTTACCTCACAATATTAATAATTAAATAACTATTTTAACATTCGCTTAAAAAAATCATCGGTTGCTTGAAACGCTTTAACCCAATTTTCATGTAATAAGAATCCATGCACTTCATCCGGAAATACCAATTGTTCAAAATATACATTATGCTTTCTAAGTTCTTCAGCTAGATCGACAGACTCGCTGAAAGGTACATTACGATCATCATCACCATGGATTAAAAGAACAGGGGATTTCCATGATTTAATAAAGTTCATAGGAGATGACTCAAACGCACGCTGGGCAAAATCGGGTTTAGCAAGAGGATTATAGCTTGGCCTAAAGTTTTTAATGATTATGTTCCAATCATGCGCACCATGAATATCAACTCCAGCTGCAAACATGTCAGAATTTTTTGCAAGTCCCATCGCTGTTAGGTATCCACCGTATGAACCTCCCCATAAACCAATTCTTTTTTTGTCTACATCTCTTCGTGACCTCAAATAATTACCTGCAGCGACAACATCCTGATATTCGCTTGCTCCATTGGCACCGTAATTAATAGCTTCTCGAAATTTCATACCATACCCAATACCACTTCTATAATTCACTGATAAAACAATATAACCCTGATCTGCAAGAAATTGATTCATCGCAAAAGCGTTGTGATAATAACCGCGATGGTGAAAACCAAGTAACATCTGTCTTCTAGATCCACCATGGAAATAGATTAGAGCAGGATATTTTTTGTTTTCATCATAATTAGCGGGTAGAAATAATTGATTATGAATCTTGATACCATTACTGGACTCAAAGACAATCTGTTCAGGCATTCTCAGAATATTTTTTGGAAATGATTTGGGGATGGCTTTGGGAGCTAGTGAATTCAATGTACCGTTTTTGTTCACTTTATAAGGATGCGCAGGGAGATTGTAGCTAGATGCTAGCACAAATAAATTGCCGTTTTTATCAGCAGTCGGACTCCATTCAACTCCTAAACCAGAGCTTAATTGAACCGGGTTGGTCATTTGAGAGTTGGTCATCCATATATGTTGCCTATCAATATCGTTTTGATTGGATGAAAAATATATATCTATATCGTTTTGCGACATCGATACAAACTGGACTTCAAACGAACCTGGAGTTAATAATTTTTCATCTTGTCCTGTTGTTTTAATAGAATATAAATGAGTAAACCCTTCTTTTTCATAAGGGAAGATAATATGATCGTCAGCTGTCCAAAAGATTTGATTCTTTGCAGAAACCGATCTAAAGACACTGCCCATTCCTTCGTTTGCTTTCCAAATTTCTTTTGCCTCTCCAGTTGAGCTATTGGCTATGTGAATAGACCATGGTAGTCCTTCTCTGCGTTCTTCAAAAGGGAGAATATTTTTTTCATTGGGAGTTTTTATATAAGCTATATGATTGTTGTCATTTGACCATACAGGCGAGGTGTCTTTTTCTAGTGACGGGGAGAGATATGTTATTTTTTTGTTATTAAAATTATAAACCCCTATAAAGCTATGATCGCCTCTATTGGAAACAAATGCCAGTTTTTTACTATCGGAAGACCATCTTAAACTGCTAGCGCTGCCTCTTATTTGAAATTCTTTCTCCTTTTCTTTTTGATTATTTATCTCAAGACACCAAACTTGTCCTTTTTTAAGATAAGATAGTATTTTTCCATTGGGAGAAAGTGAGGGCGACGAACCCTCATCCAGTACATATATTTTATTTTTTCTGATATCCAAAAGGCAGATCTCTTGCTTAGGCCAGTTTGAAAGACTAGTCGGGTTGGGTATTTCACCTTTCCTGTTTGGACTGGAGCCTCTGACAAAAATTAATTTATCTTCTTTTGGTAAAAATATGAGCGACGACAGGTCTTGACCAATATCTTGATTATTGTTAGTTATTGCTTTGCCTTTGAATCTGGGAGCCTCAGCTATCCAAATATTTCTGACCCCATTCTCACTAAATACCCAAGCCACTCTTTTGCCTGAAGGTGACACGGTAAGGCCGGTTGGAAATGGAGCACTCATAATATCTTGTATGGTATAATTATTGGCGATAAGAGCGAAATGAGCTTTGAATAATAATAAAAAGATGATGATAATTCTTTTGTACAATGGTTTCTCCATTTTAATTTCTGTGATTAAACTTACAATATTTATAAATATCTAATAAAAAGAATAAAATGAAAAAATTTATTATTTCCTTTACCTACTTAAGCGTTCTCCTTTCCAATGATATCATCGTTGATAAGAGCAAGACCTACAATGTCAAAAACAATTATGCCAAATTTGATCGATTCACTAAGCATGGCGGTCATGGAAATTACGACATTGAAAATAAAGATCGAATCACGCTTCCTAGTAATTTTCCGATCTTAGGTGCAACATTTACCTTAGAGGCTATGACCTTTACTGCAGATACGAGCACAAGATTGCATCAAAAGGTCATTGGCAGTGAAAATTGGAAAGGGAATTATCCGTTTACATCTCCCAATATCACTTTTTTAAATAAAAATGAGATACTTTATGGTTTTAGTTCGAACGGTAACGAAATAATGCGACAAATAAGCAATGTTAGAAAACCCAATACATGGCATCATGTCGCATTTACTTACGATGGTGACAAAGGAAGACTGTATGTAGATGGGGTTCAAGTAGATAGCACGAATAATCCTACTAAATGGTCAGGGAAAGTTCCCGACGCTACCCCAATCGGCTTCATAGGTGCTCGTTTTAGAGGAAAATTAGATGAGGTAAGAGTGTGGGATGTCGTCAGAACAGAGGCTCAGATTAAAGCCAATATGGATAGTTTGCTTGATTTAAATTCCTCTGGTCTTTTAGCATATTATTCTATGGACACCGATGACAATTTTAATATTGTTGATCGTTCTGCTAACAAGCATCACGCTACGATTGACCACGCAGAAATCATGCAAGATCTTTACAGTGATAATTGTCCGGAGCCTAACGGAACAGCTGATTGTCCCTATCCTGATATTTTAAGCGCACTAGAAGCAGCTGAAGGAGGGCAGACAATTTTAATAAAAGAGGGGAGATACTCGGACCTTGTTTTTGCTGAATACATTAACCACTCACCCAACACAGAAGGTGCCAAAATTACGGTATTGGGTGAAACCAAGAACACCAAGATTGATGGTACTATATCAGTAAAAGCGGATTGGCAGCTCACTAGCTTGAACGGAAATCAGGTTTATAAAGCTGTTCTTGATATGGGATCAATTTCTCAGGAAGCTAAGACCAGCATAGACAGCATTTACGGTGTTTTTGTAGATGATCGCTATATGATACCCGCCATGCCAACGAATTTTAAAAATCCGACAGATCCCACCACTGGCAACAAGGACAACCCTGAGCCTGGTACCGTTTGGGAAAATAATGATGGTGCGCCATACAAAAACGGAGGTATCATGTATCCTGCGGTTGACTATAAATATAAAGTTGGTCAGATCGCAAACCTGGATACCCTTGAGGAATGGGCTTTTGAGAAAAATACCAACACCTTATACATATATCCAGGAAAGAAAATACCTAACGAATCAAATGTTCGTGTCAGAATCCGAACGCATACTGTAAATCTTTACCGCTCTGATAATATCGTTTTTGATAATCTTCATTTTTACGCAAATGCATTTTACAGCATATATGGCAGTTATATCACGATAAAGAATTCCAACTTTTCGCATAGCTGGGAAGCTGATCTACGCAACCGTGAAATGGCAGATGGAACTGATACAGATTTTATAGTTGATCATCGATATAGAGGCAATTTGATGCTTGAAGGAGAACATAATGTTGTTAGAAATGTAATCTTTCGATATGTCGTCGACGCGTATATTTTTGGTTTTAGAAAAGTTAAGTATCCAGTTTATGAAAATATTCTTGCTGAGTATAATGGTTGGTTTGGAGATATGTTTTGGAATTTAAAAGTTGACGATAATTGTCTAAACTGCAGGGGGGGTGAAAATCACCTCAATGAAGATAACTTTTTTTCAGATACCTTTCGCTATGTGACTATGAGGCAAAATCGATCAGGCAACATTGGTCCTGGAAAAAGATCCTTGGTTGAATATGCATGGGTTGAAGACCACTATCAAAACACGGATGGCTCAGGTATTGGCAGGGCTTCGGGAGCGGCTAATAGATCCACTACCAGATACAGCTGGATGCTAAACTCCAATCGCAACGGAATGCGTTTTGATGGAGATTGTGCTGGTCAATATGGTCTCGTTCATCATGTAGTTTCAGCTGGTAATAAGAGAGGGTTTCGATTGAAAGGTGACAAGCACAATGTATACCATGTCATGGCTTATGATAATTGGGATGTGGATATTAATCTTGCTGCTCATAAATATTGTGGCGATTATGGTTCTTTTGAAAAAGGAAAAGGTGTCCAAAATATGAAGGGCAATCATAATACCGATATCCATAATGCGATTGCTGACAGACTGCTAAATTGCGCTTCACCGGATTGTGGCGATCAGGCTGTGATGAATAACGGTAAGAGCAATGAAAAGGTAGATCCAAAATTTTTATTGAATGAATCTGGTATCTGGTATGGTCGCAATTTTCCAATTGATAATAGACAGGGCAATTGGTCTCAATCTTATCCGCAGCTTGAATTAGAAGATCCATGGCTTGACAATAGAGCTAGAGACCCTGAGCAGTTGATCGAGATATTTGGCGTTGATCCTTTTGAGCAAAATCGTATTCAATCCTATGATTTCAGGCCTAGAAAAGGTTCAATCTTTATTGATGCCGGTAAAGTTATTGAAGGAATAAATGATGGGCAGGATGAAAATTTCTATCACTCTTCAACCTATAGCAATCAAAATAGAAAATATGTAGGAGAAGCGCCGGATATTGGTCCTTATGAGTATGGGGACTCTGTTTATTGGATACCTGGATTTAGGACTGCCTATCCATCAATCCCCATTCCCAGAGATGGAGCAAAAAATGTTTCACTAGAATATGGGCTTGCCTGGAATTATCCATGGAAAGAAAACTATGCGGGTACTAGCGCCATAGTTGCCATTAGTGGGCCTGGACTAGTAAAGACCGAAAGCTTTAA
>CACBUT010000023.1:0-10137 GCA_902542445.1 uncultured Fidelibacterota bacterium
AAAGAACAGGGATTGGGAAAACTGGAAAGATGTAATGGACCATAACATTCCTGAAAAACCTTCAAAGCCAATTACTATGCTAAGGCCAGGACATGCAGATCTCGCAGGCTTACAAAAATTTGGTATGAATGACATAAGAAATATTTTAGAAAGATCTAGTGCCAGAGAAACCACGATGAGGGTTGCATTAGGCTCTTTCTGTAGAAAAATGCTAGAGGATATCGGAATTGAAATTGGTAGTAGGGTGGTACAGATTCATAACATAAAAGACATTCAAGATATTGAAACGAACCAAACTCCAAATCAAATTAGCAATTTGGCGGATAAATCACCTGTTAGATGTATTAATAAAAGTAAAGAAAAAGAAATGATGGCAATTATTGACGAAGCAAAAAAACAAGGTGATTCTGTTGGAGGTACCTTTGAATTAATAGCTGATGGTCTTCCATATGGTCTTGGCTCACACTCACAATGGTACAAAAAAATACAAGCTAGATTAACAGGTCTTTTAATGAGCGTAAACGCATTCAAAGCGGTTGAAATTGGCTCGGGAAATGAAATGTCATCTAAATTTGGAAGCGAAGTGCACGACGAAATTGAATACAAGAATAATCGATTTACTCGCACAACAAATAATGCTGGTGGCATTGAGGGTGGCATGACCAATGCTCAACGCGTACTCGCTTGGGTTTCGATGAAACCAATTTCAACACTGGTTAAGCCTTTAAATTCTGTAGATTATATAACTAAAGAGCCAAAAAAAGCTTTCAAAGAGAGAGCTGATTCATGTGCAGTCCCAGCAGCATCAATAATTTCGGAAAGTATGATGTGCATAGTATTAGCAGATGCTATATTAGAAAAATTTGGGGGTGACTCAATGAGTCAACTTAAAATGCATATGAACTCAACTGCTAAATATTAATGAATTGTTATTTAATTGGCATGATGGGTTCAGGAAAAACAACAATTGGGAATTTATTATCAAAAGAACTTGACCATAATTTTTTTGATATTGATCAAATTATTGAAAAGAACTATAAAACAACTATTTCTAATTTTTTTGAAATCTATGGTGAAAAAAAATTCAGGGAAACAGAATCATCAATGCTAAAAAAGCTTAATGGTGGAATCATCTCATGTGGGGGAGGAATTATTCTTAACAATGACAATATTTCATTTATGAAAGATAATGGAATATGTATTTTATTGAAAGCATCCACAAATACTTTAAAATCAAGACTCAATGGTAATAACTCAAGACCATTATTAAAACAATATGAAGATAAAGCTAAAATCGATACAATATGGAAAGAAAGAAGAGAAAAATATTTACATGCCGCAGATTATGAATTTAATACTGATCAAAAAACCCCTGTTCAAATAGCCTCCAAAATAATCGAAACAATATTTTTATGAATAAGGTAGAACTCAAATTAGAAAATAGATCTTATGAAATAATTATAGATAGTGATATTGCTTTTGAAATCAGCAAAGAGCTAAAAAAAATTAAAGACATTAGAAATATTGTTATCATAACGCAACAGACTATTTATAATCTGTATAGTAAAATTTTAAAAAAAGTCCTTCATGAAAATGGTTTAGAATTTCATTTTATAATTCTTGATGACAATGAAAATGCTAAAAGCATAACCACTTTTTCCAAAGTAATAAATAGTTTAATCGAATTTAATTGCAACAAATCATCGATAATATTTGCATTTGGGGGAGGCGTAGTTGGCGATCTTTCGGGTTTTGTAGCATCTACCTATATGCGTGGAATATCATATTATCAAATCCCTACTACATTTTTATCCATGATTGATTCATCCATTGGAGGAAAAACTGCTATAAATACAGATAGAGGTAAAAATTTAATCGGAACTATATATCAACCGAAAAAAGTTTTTATAAATCCGAATTTTATGAACTCTTTACCTTTGAGAGAAATTAGCTCTGGGATGGGGGAGCTAATTAAATATGGTTTGATTTGGGATAAAGATTTTTTAAATGATGTTTTAAAATATGGTGAGAATAACTCTCAAAAAAATATTAGTTATTTCATTTATAAATCCTGTCAAATAAAATCACAAATTGTTGAAAAAGATGAAAAGGATAAAGGCTTGAGAAAAATTTTAAATTTTGGACACACAATTGGACATGCGTTAGAAAGCTATTTTAAATATGAAACAATAAAGCATGGAGAATCGGTTGCATTGGGAATGATTTGTGAATCGTGGATCTCTAAAGAAATGGGGTTGATAGGGCCAAAAACCTATGAATCAATTCATAGATCTATAACTTCTTTAAGTTTGCCTAAAATAAATAAAATTGATAAAAAAAAGTTTTACGATTTCATTTTAAAGGATAAAAAACACCAATCAAAAAAACTAAATTTTGTTTTGTTAAAAGGAATAGGAAAACCCGTTATTGATATTAATGTCCAAAAAAATTTGATATTAAAATCATTGGATGTGATAATATGATAATATTAATAATCAATGGTCCAAACTTAAATCTATTAGGAGTTAGAAACCCTGAACAGTATGGAAAAGAATCGTTGCCTGATATTGAAAAATGGATTAAAAAAAATGCAACGCCAAAGATAAAAAAAATTATTTTTTTTCAGTCTAATCACGAAGGAAAAATTATAGACATAATACATGAGCTATATAGAAAGATAGATGGAATTATAATTAATCCAGGAGCATTAACACATTACTCATATTCTTTGAGAGATGCTATTGAATCAGTTCAAATCCCCACCGTTGAAGTACACCTATCTAACATTATGGATAGAGAAAGTTTTAGAAAAACATCTGTTATTAAAGACATATGTATAAGTCAAGTTTTTGGTAGAGGGAAAAAAGGGTATTTAGATGCGATTAATATTCTGTGTGAATATAAAGAGAATCAATTATGATAATCTTGAATTGATTTAACGCTATAATCATCTTTATGGCTAACCGCATCTACTGCTGCATTTGCTCCCGATAAAGTAGTGATAGCAAGAATACCTTTTTTTATACAAGCTTTCCCAATTGCCTCTTCATCAAATCTAGATTGCGCCCCTAGTGGAGTGTTTATTACTAAATTTATCTCTCCATTTTTAATGCCATCAACAACATTGGGTCTACCTTCTCCGACTTTGTAGATTCTTTCAGTGTTCATTCCATTTTCGTTTAATAGAATTGAGGTTCCAGCTGTGGCAATTATTGTAAAGCCCATATCATTTAATTTTTTTGCAATTGGTATCATTGCTTTTTTATCACCATCATTCACCGATATAAAAACTTTGCCGTTTTTTGGCAGGTTGTTTCCAGCGCTAATAGACGCTCTCAAAAAGGACTCGCCCATTGTTTTTGATATGCCCATAACCTCTCCTGTAGATTTCATTTCTGGACTCAAGAAAATTGACTCTTCAGGAAATTTGTTAAATGGGAGAACAGCTTCTTTTACAGCAATATGTTTGTAATATCTCCAATCTTTTAATTTAAAATCATTTAACTTGGCTCCTCCTGCTATCTGGGCTGCTATTTTTGCTAGAGGAGTATTAGTAGTTTTACTTACAAATGGAATGGTTCTACTAGCTCTTGGGTTTACTTCGAGTACATATACTTTTTTATTTTTATAAGCAAATTGAATATTAATCAATCCTTTTACTTTTAATTTTAAAGATAATTGTTCTGTTATTTTTTTAATTTCATCGAGTGATTGATTGCTAATTTTATACGGTGGTAAAACGCAGGCTGAATCTCCTGAGTGAATTCCTGCTTCCTCAATATGTTGCATGATAGCTCCAATGTGAACAGACTCACCATCACATAGGGCGTCTACGTCAAATTCAAATGCATCTTCTAAAAACTCATCTATTAAAATTGGATGACCTTCTGTCACATCGGCGTTTCTAGAGATATATTCAACCAATTGCTGACGCGAATACACAATTTCCATCGCTCTTCCTCCCAGAACGTAGCTTGGCCTAGCTAAAACGGGATAACCAATTTTTTCAGCAACGCTTACAACTTCGTCAAGTGTTCTTCCGGTGCCATAACGAGGACATTCAACATTTAATTCATCAAGAATTTTCCCAAATTTTTCTCTATCCTCTGCAAGGTCGATACTCTGGGGTGATGTTCCTAGAATGGGAACTCCTGCCTGCGCTAACTTCATAGCGATCTTTAGTGGAGTTTGGCCACCGAACTGTATTAAAACCCCATCTGGTTTTTCGAACTCAACAATATTTAGAACATCCTCAAAGGTAACAGGCTCAAAATACAATCTATCAACCAAATCAAAGTCGGTACTTACTGTTTCAGGGTTACAATTAATCATAATAGTTTTATAACCCTCCTTCTTCAAACCAAACACTGCTTGCACGCAACAATAATCAAACTCAATACCTTGTCCTATCCTATTAGGACCTCCTCCTAGTATAATTACTTTTTTTCCTTCTAGTGGTTCAATTTCATTTTCTTGGTCATAGGTTGAATAACAATATGGGGTCTGAGCTACAAATTCTGCTGCGCAAGTGTCTACTACTTTATATGAAGGTAAAATTTTTTTCTTGATGCGCTTTTCTCTAATTGAATTTTCAGACTGATTTCTGTATCTAGCTATTTGACTATCAGAAAACCCATTTTCTTTAAGCTTTCTAATAGAATCATCATCTGTCATTAATGATAATCTTTGGATATGGTTCAAAAACCAAGGATCGATCTTTGTGATTTCATAAATTTCTTCTAATGATTTTCCCTCAATAAAAGCTTCTCTAATCTTTAAAAGTCTAAAACTGGTACCATACTGTAATTTTGATAAGTCAAGTGGTCTAGCGCGATGAATATCTGGGTCATCTTCGGTTGGAGGTTTTGCTTCCAATCCATCAATACCAACCTCCAGTGAACGATAAGCTTTTTGTAAGGACTCCTGAAAAGTTCTACCAATAGCCATAACCTCACCGACGCTCTGCATTTGAACGCCTAAATGCCCAGACGCTGAAGGGAACTTTTCAAAGTCAAATCTTGGGACTTTTGTAACAACATAATCAATAGTGGGCTCGAAAGCAGCAAGAGTTTTACCAGTAATATCGTTTTGCAATTCATCCAAAGTAAAACCAACTGCTAGCTTAGCAGCAACTTTTGCTATAGGAAACCCAGTTGCTTTTGAAGCTAAAGCTGATGATCTGCTTACGCGGGGATTCATCTCTATGATAATACATCTACCATTTTCTGGATTTACCGCAAACTGAACATTTGATCCCCCAGTTTCCACACCTATGGTTCTCAAACACTGAATAGACCAGTTGCGCATTTGTTGATATTCCTTGTCAGATAAGGTCATCGCAGGTGCTACTGTTACAGAATCTCCAGTGTGCACTCCCATTGGATCAATATTCTCTATAGAGCAAACAATGATAGCATTATCAGCATTATCGCGAATCACCTCTAGTTCGTATTCTTTCCAACCAAGCAAAGATTCTTCAATTAAAACTTCTGTAATAGGGCTAGCATTCAATCCATTTTCTACTAACTGCTGAAACTCTTCAAAATTATAAGCAACCGACCCACCAGTTCCTCCTAGGGTGAATGATGGTCTAATGATAATTGGAAATTGCATAGAATCAAGCAATGCATTAGCCTCTTCCCAAGTATGGACAAAGCCTCCTTGAGCTGTATCAATGCCGATTTCATCCATTGCTTTTTTAAAAAGTTCTCTGTCTTCTGCTTTTTCTATTGCATCTACTTGTGCGCCAATAAGTTTTATGTCATGCTTGTCAAGCAAACCGCTTTTTTTTAGATCCATTGCAAGATTAAGAGCTGTTTGTCCACCAACGGTTGGCAATATCGCATCTGGTTTTTCTTTAACAATAATCGATTCAAGATAATCAACTGTTAGAGGCTCAATATAAGTGGCATCAGCTAAATTAGGGTCGGTCATTATAGTTGCCGGATTTGAATTAACTAAAACAACTCTATAGCCTTCCTCTTTTAAGGCTCTAGTAGCTTGAGTCCCAGAATAATCAAACTCACATGCTTGACCAATGATAATTGGACCTGCACCGATAATTAAAATTGAACTTATGTCATCTCTTTTAGGCATTCATCATCTCAATAAATTGATTAAATAAGTATCTGCTGTCATGCGGACCAGGGCTTGATTCCGGATGATACTGAACTGAAAAAGCAGGAATATCGGTACAACGAATTCCTCCAGAGGTATTGTCATTTAAATTAATATGAGTAGAAATCACGTTAGGAGGCAACGAATCGAGATCAACTGCAAATCCATGATTCTGGCTCGTTATCTCGACTGTATTTTTTTCATTGTTTCTTACTGGGTGGTTTATGCCTCTATGTCCAAATTTCAATTTAAAAGTTGATGCTCCAAGCGCAAGAGCTAATATTTGGTGTCCCAAACAAATACCAAACAATGGAACCTTTCCTAATAATTTTTTAACAGTTTCAATTCCATAATTAACAGCAAGAGGATCACCAGGCCCATTACTCAAAAAAACACCATCTGGTTCAAATGAGAGGATATCCTCGGCTTTAATGCTAGCTGGAAAAACTGTAAGCTCACATCCTACATCTGATAGAAGGCGTAAAATATTTTTTTTAATACCAAAATCAATAACAGCTACTTTATATCGCCCTTTTCCTGGCCATTTATATTTTTTTTGAGTTGTAACATCTTTCGCTAAATCCAAACCATTCATATCTGGAAATTTTTTCAATTTTTTATCTAAGCTTTGTATGTCTAGATCATTAGATGAGATGATACCATTCATTGCACCTTTGTCTCTTATGTGTCTTGTCAGAGAACGGGTATCAATTTCTTTGATACCAACAATTTTACTTTTTTTAAGATATTCACCTAAGGATTGAGTGGATCTCCAATTCGAAGGAGTCATAGTTTCTTCTTTTATTACAAAGCCCGCTACTTGAATGTTTTCAGATTCAATATCTTCTTCGTTTATTCCATAATTTCCAATATGAGGAGATGTCATTGTTACAATTTGTTTACAATAGGATGGATCTGTTAAAATTTCTTGGTAACCAGTCATGCCTGTATTAAAGCATACTTCGCCGACAGTCTCACCTTGATATCCAAACGATCTTCCTTCAAAAATTCTGCCATCAGCTAATAGCAAGATTGCTGAATTTGACTTATTCAATTATATAAATCCATTATTTTTTTGTTAAAGACCAAGACCCGTCCCAATCTTTTCCTGGAGGATTTTCTCTGTAATGTTCGCATCGTGGAATGTAAATCCTGCTAGGGTTTGTTTTTCTTCCGGGGAACATATCTTCAAGCTTATCAGAGTTTTTAAAAGCTTTTATAGCTTTATCCCATTCTTGGTTTCTATATAATTCCAAAGCTTTATTGTATGCAGGAAGTAACTTATCATATCCTGGAGGGATCTTGTCCTTTTCGCTTATGAGTTCAAAAACTTGCGCTGGTTCTGTTTTTCCCATTACTATAACGTAATCTAAATCTCGCCAAATGAATTTATCTTTACATGCTTTGTAGGTTTCTTCAGCTACCTGAATATAAACTCCGTACTGTTTTGCAGAAGCTTCCAGTCTTGCTGCTAAATTCACCGTGTCGCCCATCATAGTATAATTCATTCTCATGGTAGAGCCCATATTACCTGTTACTAATTGGCCGGTATTTATTCCAATTCTATTTTGCATATTGTGAACAATTTCGGGCCATCTATCCCCTTCGGCTTGCCATTTGGTTCTTAGCTCAGCTAGTCTTTCTTGCATTTTAACTGCAGTTAAGCAAGCCCAGTATTCATGATCATCAACTGGCGCTGGGGCTCCATAAAATGCAACAATTGCATCCCCGATATATTTATCAAGCGTTCCTTTGTTTGACAATAAAATATCTGTCATCTCTGTTAAATAATCATTTAATAGCTCTACAAGATCTGATGCTGATAATTTTTCAGAAAAACCTGAAAAGCTTTGAATGTCTGTAAAAAATGCTGTGTGATAACCCTCTTCACCGCCTAGTGAAGGCTGCTCTTTAGCTTCGTACATTTGATCAATTAGTTCTGGAGATATGTAAGTACTGAAAGTATTCTTTAGGAATCGTTTATCCTTTTCAGCGCCAAAATAATTATACAGAAAAATACCACCGAAAGTAAATCCCATAGAAAAAATTGGTCGAATTATTTCCCACATTTCTAGGGTATTGAAAAATTGTGAGTAGGTAAAAATAATCCAACCAACGATACCAATTATTGGTATTGGAATTGCAAAAAGTGGTTTCTTAGGAAAGCTAATTAACGCTCCTAAGACCAAACAAATTAAAAGGATAGATACAAACGTTTCTGATTGAGTTTTTTTAGCAATGAATTCATTTTTCAAAAGACTTTGCATCACATTTGCATGGATTTCTACTCCAGGAAATGTTTCCATAACTGGGGTATTTCTTAAATCGAACAATCCAGCGGCAGATGTTCCTATGATTGCAACTTGGCCATCCCAATATTCTGGTGGCAACATATCAGGATCCATACAATACATATAAGGCAGATAAGTAAATGCAAAAGCTGGTCCCCAAAAATTAACATACATTCTACCTTGATCGTCAATGGGAATTTCTCTTACCACTGTTTCAGTGGTATCAATCAAACGAAGAATATTATTATCAAAATCGTAGTCTAATCCACCATCTCTTTTAATGCCCAAAATATCCATAGCAGCTGACATAACCAGGCTGGGATAAACGTGATCTGGTCCTTCAAAATAAAATGCCGTTGGAGCGCGCCTTGTAACACCATCTTCATCCTGAGGAAAATTAGGAGATCCAGTTCTTACAGCGGCAGACAATAATTCTAAATGGGTATTCCCGATTCTTTCTCCTTTAGGCAATTTGGATTTCTTTTCTTGCGGAATGCCATAGATGATATGATTTTCAAAATTTATATAGCCCTCAGGTTCTGTTTCCATTTTATACAAAAACTTTAGTGTGTCCTCTTGCTCAAAGACCATCCCGTGATAAGTATTTTTTGAATTTTTGGTAGCAGTAACAAACTTATTTGGATCATTACGAACCAAGAACTGATCTGTAGCATCAGCTAATGAGCTATTGGAGGGTCTAGCTTCCGTTACGATCGCATTCACTAAATCAAAATTATAAGTATTTTCCTTATCAAAAATAATATCAAATAAGATAGCTGCTGGATTTCCCGATGATACCGTTTCAATTAATTGGCCATGATAGGCTTGGGGCCAGTTTTGATATCTTCCAAGGCCACCTTCATCAGTGGGTGAAATAGAAAGTTCATCGATATCTATCACAACTACGTCCTCAATAGAACCTTCTTCAACTGGTGCGGTACGTGCACGAATACGAGCATCATAGGATAAGAACTCATACCGATCAAGCAGTCTTTTAACAATGGGAATTTCATACGAAGCTAAACCAAAAAATAGTGAAACAAGCAATCCAATCACAAGCCCAGCGCCAACTCTTTTGAACAAATCTGTTAGTATACTAAAAGAGGACTCAATACTTAAGTCCTCTATGTTGTCTAAGATTTTTTTCAAAAATTATTTTCCATTCTGTGCATCTAATTCCTTATTCCATTTTACAAAATCAAGCCCATCATCCTCATCTTGATCAAATTTGAACATGGAATATTTCCCGTCCTTTCTAACATTGATCTGCATACCCTCTACTAAGCTTACCCAGTCCTCAAGCGAAACCTCATATGGACCAGCAACTTGCGTTGGTGCTTGAATCTCGGTCACAGGGCCCAATTTAAATCTTGGAGCTCCTCCTTGCGGTTGAAAGCCTTGCCTGCGCTGCTCTTCACGAGCTTCACTGACATTGCTCGCTGCATTCACGTCAACCTTTCCATCATAGACTAACACAGAACTTTCATCGTTTCCTGCTTTAGCTCTATAGGTTGTACCCCTGATTGCGGCTACTGCTGTCGGGGTTCTGACCGCTACATTCTTTTTTTCACCAAAGGCTGCTTTTGCTGCAACCCAAGCATCACCCTTTTTTAATGTAGCTCCAAAATTTTTCTCCATCGGTTTAACATTGGCTTCCGTAATCTCAAGCTCAGAATTCTCACCAATCCTCAACTTTCCTCCTCCAACTAAAGTGATCTCACATCTAGAT
>CACBUT010000024.1:0-9719 GCA_902542445.1 uncultured Fidelibacterota bacterium
CAATGTTTACACCAGTTAAAACAATTTCTCTCGCGCCTGATGATATTGCTTGTTTTGCTGAAATTAATGTTTTTGAAACAGTGCTGCTTCTGCTAGCTCCTCTTGCTAAAGGTATAGTGCAAAAAGTGCAATTATAATCACAACCGTCTTGAACTTTCAAATAGGACCGCGTTCTGTCATTAGAGGAAAAGGATGGTTCAAAATGGGAAACGCTATTTATTTCTGAGTGGAAAAGTTTGGTCTTGTGATTCAATTCAATTGAATCTAAATGATCCAAAAGGTTAAACTTTTCCTTTGCTCCAAAAATCATGTCAACTTCTTTTATAGCAGCTAATTCTTCAGGCTTAAGTTGAGCATAGCATCCAGTAACTATAATTGAAGAGCTAGGGTTCAGTCTTTTTGCTTGTCTTATTATTTTCCTTGCTTCTCTATCAGCATTTTCAGTGACTGAGCAACTATTTAAGACGTAAATATTTGCGTATTCATTAAAGCTTACTGTTTTAAAACCCCTTGAGATAAAATCCCTTTTAATTGTTGAGGTTTCAGAAAAGTTCAGTTTGCAACCCATCGTGTGAAAAGCTACTTTTTTTTGCTGTGTGGCCATAAATTTTTTAAAATAAATTTGTTTTTATTAAAATTATGTAAATAATTTATAGTATGAAATTAATTCTAAAATCAATCAAAACAACTAACCAACTTAACTGGTGGTATTATCATGGGGGTACTTTGTAACGCATAGCGTAACAAGAAAAGTTTAATGAACCCCGATATTAAATAATATCGGGGTTTTTTTTTATATGGAATACATTAAAGAATTAGAGAAATTTTGTAAAGATAGTTTTTCGAAAGAAAATTCTGTCGTTATACCTATTTATTTGGAATTTGAATTCAATGAACATCAAATACACGATGTTTGGAGATTTATTGCTAAGAAATATCCTTACTCTTTCTTTTTTAGCAAAAAATTTGATTTGTCTTCAAAAGATAAAAACACCTACATGGGATATAATCCATCGAAAATAATTATTAGAGAGAGAGATAAAAATTATATTATTGAGCACGGTAAAAAGAACCAAAGTGGTGAGAGCATCAATGAGTTAATTAATTTAGAACTTAATAAGAAAAAATTTATGGATCCTAGTTTTCCAAATTTTACTGGTGGTTTTGTTGCTTCCTTTGGATACGAGTCTATTAGCTTGAATGAAAAAATTCCAGTTTATCCATTGGAAAAGGGAGATTTTCCTGAAGTTGTTTTAATGCTTTTTGAAACAATTTTTGTAATTAACGAAGAAAAAAATTCTTTAAGAATTTTTAATAACATCCAAATTGACCCAGGGCATTATTTAAAAACTAAAATCGAAAATTCAAAAAAAGTAATCAAGAATGCTTATAGCGCCTTATTAAAAATGTCTATTGCGCCAAATAATAAAATATTTAAATCGAATCCCTCTTATTCAAATCATACCAAATTAGAATTTTGTAAAAAAGTAAATAAAGCAAAAGAGTACATCAAAAAAGGGGATGTATTTCAAATAGTTCTAAGTCAAAAGTTTGAAAGGGAGACAGAAGTAATTCCAAGTGAAGTTTTATTCGCTTTAAAAGAGATAAACCCTTCGCCATATCTTTTCCATTACAAGTTTGGAAATTTTAATATCATTGGCTCTTCACCAGAACTTCTAATAAAATCTATTAATGGCAAAATAAAGGTAAAGCCTATTGCTGGAACACGAAAAATGAGTTCGAGGAAAGATGAAAATAAAAAGATTGCAAAAGAACTACTTAAAGATGAAAAAGAAATGGCTGAACATTTAATGCTTATTGATCTTGGCAGAAATGATGTTGGCAGAGTCTCAAAGATTGGAACTGTTAATTTAATAAAAAAAATGGAGATTGAGTTTTATTCTCACGTAATGCATATAGTTTCTGAAGTTGAAGGTGAAAAAAACAATGATCTAGATTTTTTTGATATTTTTTTTAGTGGATTCCCTGCAGGCACAGTAACTGGTGCGCCAAAAATAAGAGCAATGGAATTAATAAATGAACTTGAGCCTTGCCGCCGGGGATTTTATTCTGGTGGGATTGGATTGATTGATTATTCAAAAGATTTTGATTCTTGTATTGCAATACGCTCAATGCAAATTCATAAAAACAAAGCAACGTTTCAAGCAGGCGCTGGGATTGTATTTGATTCAATCCCAGAAAACGAATATCAAGAGTGCATCAATAAATTAATAGTCTTAGAGCGAGCTTTAACCATTGCTGAGCAAAGAAAGATATCTCTATGATTATCTTGATTGATAACTATGACTCCTTCACATACAATCTTTATCAATACATTGGAGAGATTGATAACAATATTGAAGTGTATAGAAATGATATGATTACAAGCGCTAAAATAAAAAAATTAAACCCTACTCACATAGTCATCTCACCAGGTCCCGGTCATCCAGCGGATGCAGGCAACTGCCTAGAAATTATAAGAGATAATCATAAAGATGTGCCGATTTTAGGTATATGCCTTGGACACCAAGCAATAGGAATGAGCTTTGGGGGGAACATTGTTCAGTCAAAATCTATTGTTCACGGAAAAGTATCAACCATTAATATTTATCCATCAAAAATTTTTAATAATACAGATAAACAAATTAGAGTTGTACGCTACCATTCGTTAGTTATTGATAATTTAAACTTTCCTCCGTCGCTGACAGTAACAGCAAATTTAGAAAATGGAACAATTATGGGATTAGAACATGTGAAGTATCCAGTATTTGGTATTCAGTTTCACCCCGAATCGATTGATACAGAATTCGGTAAAAAAATAATCAAAAATTTTTTGGAGCTTTAATTGAAAAAATATTTAGAAAAAATAATAAATAAAGAAAATTTATCAGTTGATGAATCAATGATTTTAATGAGTATGATCATGGATGGCGAACTTAATCCCTCGCAAGTCACCTCCATTATCGTCGCCTTAAGATGTAAGGGCGAAAGCCTAAATGAAATTCTTGGCTTTGCTCAGGCCATGAGAAATAATATGAAAAAAGCTGCGATTAATGTTCCATCTATAGATATGTGCGGAACAGGGGGTGATTCCTTTGGAAGTTTTAATATTTCAACAGTTGCATCTTTTGTTGTTGCAGGCGCTGGAATACATGTAGCTAAACATGGAAACAGATCTATTAGTTCAAAATGCGGCTCAGCAGATGTTTTAGAAGAACTTGGAATTGATATTGATGATTCAATTTCTAAAACAATTTTAAACATAGAAAAAAACAAGCTGGGTTTCTTATATGCTCCTAAATATCATCCAGCTATGAAATTCGCAGCTGAAGCTAGAAATTCAATAAAAATTAAGACAATCTTCAATCTTTTAGGGCCACTCACAAATCCTGCAAATGCCCAAGCGCAATCCATGGGTATTTTCAATAAAGATCTCACTGAACAACAAGCTAAAGTTTTACAAAAGTTAGGCGTTAAAAGAGGGATGGTTTTTTGCGGATACGATGGATTAGATGAAATAACTATAACAACAAAAACAAAGATTAGTCATTTTGATGAAAATAGCGATGTTTGTTCGTACGATTTTAATCCTGAAGATTATGGTTATAAAATCCACGGCAAACATTCTATTCTAGGGGGATCTTCTAAGGATAATGCAAAAATTACAATTGACGTACTTAAGGGGGAAAAAGGACCCAAAAGAGATATAGTCATATTGAATGCTGCTTCTGGAATTATTGTTAGTGGATCCGCTAAAAATTTTAGTGAAGCAATTTCTATTGCAAATCACTCTATCGACTCAGGAAAAGCTTATGAAGTATTAAAGAGTATATCAAAATGAACATTTTAAATGAAATATTAGAAAATAAAAAACAAGAAATATCTACTATGAATCATTTTGCATTGGATAATAAAAACTATCCTAAATATGATTTATTAAAAGCTCTCTCAACTAAGAATTTGTCATTCATTGCAGAAATAAAACTTAAATCACCAAGCGAAGGAGATATTTTCCCCGAAGCCGATATTATTCAAATTGCTAGAGATTATCAAAATGCTGGGGCGTCAGCTATATCTGTTCTTACTGATAAGAAATTTTTTGGTGGTAGCTTAGAATTTCTATCAAAAGTGAAAACAAATGTATCTATTCCTGTTATTCAAAAAGATTTTATCATTGATCCTTTTCAAGTTGAGATTGGTATGAGTCATGGAGCAGATAGTTTTTTACTTATAGCTGAAGCTATCCCTAAAGGTATGATTGAAAATTTTAAAAAATTAATATCCAGTCGTGGATTAACACCCTTAATTGAGTTTCACTCTCAATCAAAAATAGATATCATTGAGGATTTAGCCCCACAAATTGTAGGAGTAAATTCAAGAGACCTTGCCTCAATGAAAACAAATATAAAACATTTCGAAAAAGTTTTTGAATTTCTACCATTGGAATCAATCAAGGTCGCTGAAAGCGGTATAAGATCAATTGAAGATCTTAAGTACATCCGTCAATTAGGATATGATGCTGTTCTTGTAGGCACATCACTTATGAAATCTAAATCTCCAGGTAAGGCACTGGAGAAAATGATAGAAGGATTTATTTAAATATGATACCAGTTAAAATTTGCGGGATAACAAATTTAAAGGATGCTATGTATGTTTCTAGAGCCGGAGCAAAAGCAATCGGCTTTATTTTTTATAAGAAAAGCCCAAGGTGCATTACAATTGATAAAGCATCTAAAATATCAAAAGAAATAAATAACATGATAAAAATTGGTGTTTTTGTTAATCCACATTTGGATTTTGTAAATGAAGCTATTAAAAAAGTGCCTATTGATATTATTCAATTTCACGGTAATGAAAGCGATGCATTCATTAACTCATTTAATATTCCCAAAATTAAAGTAATTAAAGTTAAAGATGACTTAGACAATTTTTTAGAATTTGATAATACTTTGCTATTTGATACTTTTTCTAAGACATCAGAAGGCGGAACAGGAAAAGCTTTTAATTGGAATCTCTTAAGTCGTTATAAAAAACAAAACTTTATTTTATCAGGCGGGCTTAATAATGGCAATATTTTGAAAGCAATTAGCACTGTAAATCCTGGCGCTATTGATATATGTAGTGGCCTGGAGAAAAAACCAGGTCACAAATGCCACGAAAAAGTAAATGAGTTTTTTCAAAAAATTAAAAACACTAAAAAAACGGAGTTTGATTTTGCAAAACTATCTAACTAACTACAATTTACCTGATAATAGAGGTCATTTTGAAGAGTATGGGGGAAAATTTGTACCAGAAACTTTAATTCCTGCGCTTCATGAGCTGGAAGAAAAATATTTAATATCTAAAAAAGATGATCTTTTCCAAAAAGAACTAAGCACTTTATTAAAAGAATATTCTGGTAGGGAGACTCCTTTATATTTTGCTAAGAAAATTTCCCAAACATTAAATACAAATATTTGGCTAAAGCGGGAAGATCTTAATCATACAGGAGCTCATAAAATTAACAATGCTTTAGGACAAGTGCTCTTAGCTAATAGAATGGGTAAAAAAAGAATTATAGCTGAAACAGGGGCAGGCCAGCATGGGGTCGCTACAGCTGCTGCTGCCGCTAAGTTTGGTCTTAGTTGTAAAGTATACATGGGAGCTGAAGATATTGAACGGCAAAAACTGAATGTGTTCAAAATGAATTTAATGGGAGCAGAAATTATTCCGGTCCATTCAGGAAGTAAAACGTTAAAAGATGCCACCAACGAAGCAATTCGAGATTGGGTCACAAACGTAGAAGACACTTTTTATATAATTGGTTCTTCTGTTGGGCCTCATCCTTATCCAATGATTGTTAGAGATTTCCAATCAATTATTGGAATAGAGACAAAAAAGCAATTCAAAGAAAAAACAGGAAAATCTTTACCTGATAGATTAGTAGCATGTATTGGCGGAGGATCTAATGCGCTGGGATTATTCTATCCTTTTATTAAAGATAATGTTAGAATAATTGGAGTTGAGGCAGCTGGAAAAGGTTTGAACACCAAGCAGCATGCTGCAACAGTAACAAAAGGTGAATTTGGAGTCTTGCATGGAGCAGCCTCATTAATTTTACAGAATGGCGATGGGCAAATTAATCTTCCCCATTCCGTTTCAGCAGGTCTCGATTATCCTGGAATAGGTCCAGAGCATTGTTATCTTAAAAAAATCAATAGAGTTGAGTATGTAAGTGCAACTGACGATGAAGCTCTTGACGCATTTTCATGGATGTCAAAAATGGAAGGAATTATTCCTGCTTTAGAAACTGCTCATGCTATAGCATATATTAAAAAACTGAAAAATGTTAAAAATGAGGATATCATTCTGAACCTTTCGGGAAGAGGTGACAAAGACATAAATACAGTTGCTAAGGAGTTAGGTATAAATCTATGAATCGAATCAGAAATTTATTTAAAAAAGACAAAGATAAGCTCATAGTTTTTCTAACTGCAGGCTATCCTGAAATCAACAGCACAGAAAAACTTGTTTTGACAGCTGTAGAATCTGGAGCGGACATGATTGAAATTGGAATACCTTTTTCAGACCCACAGGCAGATGGACCAATAATACAAAAAGCAAGTGAAAAGGCTTTAAGCAATGGTATTACACTTGATATTATTTTTCAACAGGTAAATTCAATTAGAAAAAAGACTAATATTCCAATCTCGTTGATGGGTTATTACAATCCAATTTTAAAAAGAGGGATAGATAGATTCTTAGCAGATTGTGTTGTAAACGAAATTGATGGAATCATTTTACCAGATCTGCCATATGATGAAGGAAAAGAATTTTGCAACAAAGCTAAAGAATTAGGGATCTCTCCAATTTTGCTAGTCGCACCGAATACTTCCAATAAAAGAATTGTGGAAATCTCTAATTTATCAAATGATTTAATATACGCTGTGAGCATCCTTGGAATTACTGGAAACGACTTGGGCTCAAAAAAAGAACTAATTAAATATTTAGATCGGGTAAGAGCTAATAGCTCATGTCCATTTATTGTAGGCTTTGGAATTAAATCTAATGATGATGTTAAATGGTTTAACAAATATTCAAATGGGGCTGTTGTTGGGTCACATATTTTAAATCATATTAATGCAGATGAAGATTATGTTTTAAAAGCTAATGAAATTATTAATTCACTTTCTGAATGTAGCTAAATATGAAAAAATGGAAATTTAATAGTTGGGAAAATTTTGAGGCTAAACATTTGCCTGAATACAATGATAAAAAATTGCTTGATGAAGTAAAAGATCAAATATCCAGTTTTCCTCCACTCATTTTTCCTGGTGAAGTAGAACAGCTAAAAAAGGATTTAACTACCGCATCATTAGGCAAAGGATTTATTCTTCAAGCAGGTGATTGTGCTGAAAGCTTCACAGAATTTAATGCTGATAATATCAAGAGTACTTTTCAAATAATTCTTCAAATGGGAATAATTCTTACTTCAGCGATCAATCTACCCGTGACTAAAATTGGTCGAATTGCTGGCCAATTTGCAAAGCCAAGGTCAAATAAAAATGAAACTAAATCTAACCAACAATTAGAGAGCTATAAAGGTGATATCATTAATGATGTTAAATTTGATTTTAACAAAAGGAAGCCTGATCCATCAAGAATGTTAAAAGCTTACTCGCAAGCTGCGTCCACTCTAAATTTGCTAAGAGCTTATTCTAGTGGAGGGCTTGCTGATCTAAAAAATGTAAATAAATGGAATATGGGCTTTATAAATAACAAAGCATCTAGCCAGCGCTACAAAAAAGTGGCGATAAAAATCAAAGAATCATTAGAATTTATGAATGCCTTAGGCATTAACAGCGATAACACTCCTCAATTAAAAGAAATCAGTTTCTATACATCGCATGAAGGCCTCTTGCTACCATATGAAGAAGCACTGCTAAGAACAAGCCAAGACAGTGAAGAAATATATGCTACATCAGCACACATGATTTGGATAGGAGACAGAACACGATTTAAAGAAAGTGCACACGTTGAATTTTGCAGGGGATTAGCAAATCCAATTGGGATTAAATGTAGTTTTAATACCAACATTGATGAGCTTTTAGAAATAATAGATATACTAAACCCTTCCAATGAAAATGGAAAAATCATTTTAATAGCGCGATACGGGTACAAATTAATTGAAAAATACCTTCCTGATTTAATTAAAAGGATTAATCAAGAAGGAAAGAATGTTTTGTGGTCATGTGATCCAATGCATGGAAATACAACTAAAAGCAGTGACGGTATTAAAACCAGATCGTTTGAAAATATTCTAAATGAAGTTAAGAAAAATCTCAGAATTCATAAGAGCGAAGGCTCTATTGCAGGAGGAATTCACCTTGAAATGACCGGTCAGAATGTTACTGAGTGTACAGGGGGCATTGATAATATTACTGAAACTAATCTTAGTCTAAGATATCATACTCATTGTGACCCGAGATTAAACGCAAGTCAGTCCATAGAGATGGCTTTTCTGATTGCAGATGAGCTTATAAATGAAAATTGATGGCGAAATAACACTGCCAGGAGATAAGTCAATATCCCACAGATCTCTAATTTTCGGAGCGTTGGCAAGTGGCACATCTAAATTGTTCAACCTTTCAGATGGGGAAGATGTTAAATCCACAATGTCTTGTTTAAAAGATTGTAATGTAAAGATTGTTGAAAAAAAAAATTATACTACTGTAAATGGAAAAGAATTTTCTAAACCCAATAAAGCTCTACACTGCGGAAATTCAGGAACAACAGCAAGGCTTCTTGCTGGATTTTTAGCTAATAGGAAAATTGGTGCTACACTTGTTGGTGATAAGTCATTATCTAAGAGACCAATGCATCGAATAATTAAGCCACTTAGAAAAATGGGGTCGATTATTGAAAGTAATGATAATTTTTTGCCAATCAAAATTAAGGAAAACACTTTGCACGGAATTGATTATCAAAGTCAAATATCAAGTGCTCAATTAAAATCATGCATTCTTATTGCTTCTCTTACCGCAAATACCAAAACAGCTTTTACAGAACCATATTTATCAAGGAATCATACCGAGCTCTTCCTAAAAAGTTTAGGGGCTAAAATATATACAAAAAAGAACAGAGTTGAAATTATGCCTTTTCAAAAGTTAAATCCTTTTGATATTGAAATTCCAAGTGACATATCTAGTGCTTCTTTTTTTATAACTGCAGCATTATTAATGCCTGATTCAAAGCTTTATTTTAAAAATATACTTCTAAACGAAACACGATTAGGGTTTATTAAAATATTAAAAAAAAATGGAGCAGATATTTCTACTAGCACTGAAAAAATTGTTCATGGCGAAAAGGTTGGTAATTTGACCATTAACTATTCCACCATTAAACCATTTAAAATTAATAAAGAAAAAATACCTTCGATGATTGACGAAATCCCCTTGTTGGCAATACTGGCAACAAAAGCAAAAGGGATTACAATTGTAACAGGTGCAAAAGAGTTACGCTATAAAGAATGTGATAGAATAAAAGCAATTTGCCAGAATCTGAAAAGAATGAATGCAAAAGTAAAAGAGCTTGAAGACGGCTTTATTATTGAGGGGCCAAGCGATTTAGAGCCAAGAAAAATTCATACATTCAATGATCATCGAATAGCCATGGCATTTACAATCCTCAATAAATCATTAAATGGTACATATAATTTAGATAATACAAATTGTATAAAA
>CACBUT010000025.1:0-9684 GCA_902542445.1 uncultured Fidelibacterota bacterium
ACAAATGTGGGTTATGTCAATTTTTTCAATAGCGCCACAAAATTCAACAACATCATTCAGTGGAAGAACAATGTTTATTTGATAACCTATGCTGGAACAGGTGATAAAGGATATGTCAACACCTACAAGATCGAAAGCGATAAACCCTACATCAATTCTTACGTTTTAGCTGCCGACAACTCCACCCTTAAAGTAACTTTTAATGAAGCAGTTTACAATGCAACGGGCGGAAGTGGCGCTTTAGAAGCGTCTGATTTTACGATAGCAATGTCGGGAGGAAAAGCATCATTGACTAGCGCTACCCCATCAGCTATTTCAGCTTCAGGAAACGAATATACCTTAAATATCCCCTATGACTTTGCGGACGATTATCCCAACGGAGAAGAAAAGATCACCATCGACGTGGCATCAAATGCCATTTACGATGCTAATGATAATGTAGTTCCTGCTCAAACCATCTACGATGCGATATCCACTTCCTCTGACCCTACAACCATCGTTCAGCGAAACATCAAGACGTTAAGTGATAAAGAATTACCATATGTTACAAGCGTCACCACTGAGCTTGACGAGGATAATACCCCCATTCAGGTAACTTTCAATGAAGCGGTATTTAACACAAATAGTGGCAGTGGCGCTTTAGAAGCATCCGATTTTACTTTACGAATCGTTGAAAAGACGGAAGAGACTGTTGTCTCCTTCACCGATGCAAGCGCGACAACCGGCTGGACCAATGCCTGGCAGAGCTTTACCACCGTCAAAAAAGGATCGCTTAATAAGATATCCTTAAGACTGCAAAACACATCCTCGGTCGATGGCTATAGAATGGCCTTATATCTGTATAATAATGATAGTAATAGTTCAAGTGCGAATCCCAATGATAAGTTCTCAAGCCCAATTTCGCGTTCGCAATTGACCATCGTTCCTAAGAATACCAATGGCGAGGTCCATTTTATCTTTCCGCAAGGGATCCCTTTAGGTGCAAGCGCAAAGTATTTCTTTTGGCTAAAGAATGAAGGGGTCAACCCCTCTGGAGCTGGTAAGGTCTATGTGAATTCGTCGCATAATGACGGTGGTGCTGGAAATAGTGCGAGTAGGCTATTTCATAAGGTGACTATGTTCACAGGAGAAGGTAGCGGTACCTTAGTCAGTGCTACTCCCTCCTCTATATCCAAATCTAGCAATACCTATACCCTCGGGGTGAATTGGGACCTAGTGCCCAACGGAAAAGAAAAATTGGTGGTGCAACCAGCTAGCGGTGCGATATTTGATGCCAAAGGCAATATCGCCACTACCGCTCAAGCAAAGAACCGTGCTATTGTTAACGACCATCGCATTATATCGGTCAGTGATCTTCAGTATTATAGTAGTTCAAATTATTGGACCAATAATTTAGCGTTAGGCGATGATCTGGTATTGACCCAACGTAGGGACTATTTATATCTTAACCAAATAGCAAAGGACGGAAAGACTAAAACCCAAAAATCAACTTACCGCCATCAGCCTTCTGAACACAACAGAGATACTGATCTACTCAGAGTATCGCGCAACCTATTTATCACTAGCGCTTCAGCTTATGACTATGGCGTATCACAAACGCACGGCAATATCATTAAAAGCATTACCTTAAGCAAGAACAACCAAATGATGGTCGTCGATACTTACAAACCCGACAACATCAACAACACAAGTTATGGTGCTGGTTCTTCTCTTTTGCAATTGAACGACAGTGTATTTGTTTCGGCCTATCAGGGAAATGGATACGATGGATACATCCATACCTTTAAAATGGACGAAATGGGTTATTTTACCAAACTGCAAATGCTGGAGCATTACAACGGAGATGTTGGAAAGAATATACTTCAAAAGATTGATGCCAATACCGTACTACTACTATATCACAGAGGAACCAGTGCTGGTCAGGGGTATCTAACCACCTTTGATATTTCAGCGGATGGTAAAACGATCACCGAAGTAAAGGAGGTCTCCTTATCCTCCTATGTTCGATTTCCATCAATGGTTAAACGCGCTGATAGCGCTTTTGTAGCAGCCTACACCGGCCCGAGTAACGATGGATTCATCTCTACGATCACGACCACTGCGGATGGCAAAACGATCACAGTCAAAAAAACGGTCGAGCATGATACCGACCAAGGGTATTACAATTCATTGTTAGGTCCTTATGATGAAAAATTCGGACTTGCCTATACCGGGCCTGGTAACGATGGATTCATTAAGATCTTTGAGATCCCTAATGATGATACCATAACTGAAGTGATCAACGTTGAACATGATAGAAATCAAAGCACCTATAATTCTGGCTTCATGCATGACTGGGATACCTATGGCATAACCCATCAGGATAGATACGGACGTGGCAATATGTCCTTTTTAGATATTAACAGTAAATTACCTCTTAACCCGGGTATATCTAGAGTGTCCGTCAATACCGCCAACTCTGAGCTGTCGGTTACCTTTAATGAAGCGGTTTATAACGCAACGGGAGGAAGTGGCGCACTTGAAGCATCTGACTTTGCGTTATCGTTAGAGGGAGGAACAGCCAAGCTCGCTAGCGCAACCCCAACCAGCATTTCTTCCTCTGGAAATACGTATACCCTAGCCTTTGGCATAACGGGCACACCTGACGGGCGTGAACGACTCACGGTAAGGCCTGCTGCTGCCAATGCGATCTATGATGCCAACGATAACCCTGTCAAGGTCACTTCAGCAGATCTATATGCTACCTATCTTTATGATAAAAAGATACCGACCATTACTTCGATCAACAATGTTTATAACGAATATTTAGAGGTAAATTTTTCTGAACCCGTGTACGGTGGAACCAATGGGAACGAGACCGTGGTAACCTCAGACTTTGTGTTAAGTTCAACGGGGGGTACCGCAACCGTTAATGCTACCCCAACCAGCGTAGTGGGTTTTGGCGGGTATGGAAAAAATACTGCACTCGGGTCCAAATACAAGATTTATTTTTCATTTTCCGGTACTCCCGATGGAAATGAAAAGCTAACGCTAAGCGTAAAGGCGAACAGCATCTATGATGTTAATCTCAATCCGGTAGCTACCTCTCAGCCTAAAGGAAAGGCCGATCTTTTCAAATCGAAACTATTAAGCGTTGGATCCTTGGAATACAATACCTCAGAGGGCCGCGATGCATCCGTGGTGCATGTTGAAAATGATGTTTATGCCATAGCCTACTCAGGGCTAAGCACTGATGGTTTTATCCAAACCTTCAAAATGTCCAAAGATGGGAAGACCATTCAAAAGATTAAGGAAGTTGAGCACGATACCAACAATGGCGATATGCATCAGATCATCCGACATAATGAAAATACCTTCATCGTTGTTTATAGGGGCAATAGTGGTGATGGGTTTTTAAAAACTTTCAATATCAGCGCCGATGGTAATACCATCAGTGAAATAGCGAAATTAGAATATAACACAGCATCTGGAAATTGGCCATCCATCAAACGCGTCGATCATGATACCTATCTTCTCGCTTACACTTATTCTAGTAACAATGGCTATTTGCAAACTTTTGATATCTCAGCAGATGGTAAGACCATAACAAAAGTAAAACAATATCACCACGAGAGCAATTGGATGGGGTATAATACGCTATTGCAACTATCACCCAATTACTTTGCACTTTCCAATCGCGGTGTTCGCAATCATTCACGTTCAGACTGGAAATATGGGAATTGGATCAAAACGTACAAGGTATCCGACGATGGTGCCACGATCACTCCTATCACCTCCCTAATGCATGCGCCATCAAGTAATAGTAATTACGGCTATTATAACCATTTTGCCAAACTCGATTCTGACAGCTACGCTCTGATGAGCCATAATTATGATTCACAAGAAACTGGGAACAATTGGAAAGGGATTTTAAAGACCTTCACCATTGCACAAGATGGATCAAGCATTAAGCAGGAGTCCATTCAAAAATTCTTCAACGAAGAGATAAACGGAAGCGATGGGGATCAGACCTATCTTCTTCTGGTCAATTCTGATAATCTAATGATCAAATCTCGTGACCGCAATCAAGATGGATGGATCAAGAATTTTAAGATATCCAATAACGGAAGCACGTTAACTGAAGATTGGAAATTTGAATTTGAAACCAATAGATATCGAACTCTCCATAGACAAGATGACGAACTATTTCTAGTCGATAATAACACATTAGGTATTACTTATAGTGATGCAAGTTACGACGGACAGATAAGAGCGATCGATATGATACTAACCGATGCCCAAAAACCTGTCATTGCCAGCACCAAGCTTTCTTATGACAATGCAGTCCTGATGGTTGATTTTAATGAACCTACCTTCAAGGATGCGAATGGAAGTGGATTCTTAGAAAAAACGGATTTTGAGTTAACGCTCACTGGAGGAGCTGCCACTCTCGCTAGCAAAACGCCTAGCAAGATCGTCCGTGATGGTAATATGTATCTATTGACTGTTTCATACAATGGCATAGCAGATGGAAACGAGGTTTTAAAAGTTACACCTGTTGCAGATGCCATATTTGATGGAGGCGGCAACAAGGCAGAGACCACACAATCAAACAATACCGTCACGTTAAATGAGAAGACACTGCCCAAGATTGCGTCCACTTCACTATCAGGGGATAACAAAACATTGACCGTTACGTTTAGTGAAGCCATATTCGATCAAGCGTCCGGTTCAGGAGCGATTGAAAAAGGAGATTTTGTTCTTTCCGTTACAGGTGGTGTAGCAACACTGACCAATGCAACTCCTATTGCAATTTCCTCACTTGGAAGCAATGCTTATGCGCTCACGGTTGGCTATCAGGGTATGGCCAATGGTACCGAGGTCATCAAAGTAACGCCTGCCGCTAATGCGATCTTTGATAAGGCAGGAAACATAGCTAGCACTACACAAACAAACAATCAACTTTCTTTGAATGAGGTCAAGATCCAGCAAATCGCAAGCGCTGAACACAATACCGCCAATGGTACCTGGAATTCTCTTATTCGCGTAGATGATGATACTTACGCTTTAGCTTACGCTGCTAATAGTAGTTATGGTAATGTCAAGACCTTTGCTATCTCAAAGGATGGACTTACCATTACAACCGTTCAAAGCAAACAATATCAATCATCGAGCAGTCTTTATAATGATTTTACGCAGATCGATAACAATACATTTGCGGTAGCCTACTCAGGTCCCAGCAATGATGGATTTATTCGCACGATGGATATCTCCAGTTCTGGAGCTGTAAGCTTAAAAAGTGTATTAGAATTTGATACTGGTCAAGCGACCTGGAACAGCATAGCCAAAGTGAAGGGTTCAGTTTATGCGGTAGCCTACTCAGGGCCAAACAGTGATGGGTATATTCGCACCTTGAATATTGCTGAGAATAGCGGATCAACGACCATCACCAACTTAGCATTCAAAGAACATCACACAGAGGATGCTGACCATCATGACCTAGCTAACCTCAATGACAGCACCTTAGTTCTAGCTTATAGAGGTGTGAAATCTGGCAGTCGATTCCTAACCTTAAAAACATTTCATATATCAAGCGATGGTAAAACCATTACCGAGAAGAAAAAGCTAGAATTAGCCTTTGAGGGTTTTTGGCCATCTATCGCGATTGTAGATAACAACACGTTTATAATGTCCTATGGTAAAGCAGGGGGGACAGGTGAGATAGCGACCTTTGATTATACTGCAGATGGTTCGTCCATTACCCAAATAAAAAGCCTAAAGTTTGAAGATAATAACACCAAGCATCACAGTTTGGTCAATAGTGGCTCCAACACATTCACTCTTGCTTCCAATACCAATAACACCAACAACTATATGCGCATGTTTACGGTTCCTACGGATGGCAAGACCATTACCCTGACCTATGAGACCACGTTTGATAATAATCAAAATAATAACACTAGTACCTATTATTCCCTTGCTAAGGTCGATTCAGATACCTACGCACTTGCTCACACCGGAACCCAAAATGATGGCTACATTAAGACCTTTGAGGTCATTGCGGGTGATAAGGTACTTCCAGTCATTTCCTACGTTAAACTGAATGATAACAATGCTGCGATCGATGTTACTTTCAACGAAAATGTATTTAGTAGTGCAGGGGCAAGTGGCAACCTGGATGCAAATGATTTTGTTTTAACGATAACAGGAGGTTCAGCGAAATTAGCTAGCGCTACCCCAACCAGTATTACCAACACTAGTAAGACCTACACGCTCGGTTTTACCCTAAACGGCTCCCCTGATGGAAATGAAACATTAACTGTTAGCCCTGCCAATAATGCTATTTACGATGCGGGCGGTAATATTGCGAATACCACACAAAGCAACAATACGTCGAAATTAAATGACAAAAGTGGGCCTAAGATCACCAAAACATTGCTTGCAGCCAACAATGCTTCTATCATAGTAACTCTTAATGAGGCTAGCTTTAATACATCCAGCGGTAGCGGAAAACTGGAGAAAGAGGACTTTGTACTTTCTTTATCAGGTGGTGCTGCGAAATTGGCTAGCGCCACTCCAACCAGTATCTCTGACTCTGCAACCGTATATACATTAGGTTTTTCTATTACCGGATCTCCCAATGGGTCAGAACTGCTAAAAGTTGTCCCAGCAAATAACGCTATCTACGATAGCAAAGGAAATATCTCAAGCACTGTTCAGCTTAACAATTCCGTTAACTTGAAGGATATCGTTCCACCTGTTATCGATTCGGTTCGAGTTTCGAGTGATAACGATATTGCATTGATATACTTCAATGAGAAAGTTGCCAGCAAGAACGATGGAACGGGTGCCCTCGATTCAGCGGATTTTGTCTTTTCCATTTCTGGTGGATCGGCAAAGCTTGCTAAAAGCTATCCTGTTAGCGTTTCTGCATCAGATAACGTGATCTCTCTGGGTGTCTTTTTAAATGGTACTCCAGATGGGTCAGAGACGATCACCATTTCTCCCAAAGATAGTTCTATTTATGATCTGAGAGGCAATCTTGCAAATGCATCTCAAAAGAACAATACCGTAAAGCTATTTGATAAGATCCTCCCCTTTATCACCAAATCTAGTCTATTGCCTAGCAACGACTCGATTAGCATTACCTTTAACGAGAACATATTCGCTAAATCAGATGCCAGTGGATCTATTGATACCAGCGACTTCGCGTTCACCCTCAGTGGGGGAGCTGCCACCCTGCAAAAGAATTATCCTTCGGGCATACGAAAAGACGGCAATACGTACCACCTTGCATTAAGCTTAAAAGGTGTCCCCGACGGAAAAGAAAAATTAGTCATTAATCCTAATGCAAATTCGGTGTTTGACGCTAGTGGTAACAAAGCGAGCACATCGCAAAACAATAACAACCAAACACTGAATGACAAGGCTCCACCTGAGATATCTAACATTTCTCTAGCAAGCGATAACAGCGCACTGACCATCACCTTCAATGAAGCTGTCTTTAGTAACAGTGACGGAAAAGGAGATATTGAAAAAAGTGATTTTGTTATGGCTTTAGCTGGTGGAAGAGCAACTCTTGCTAGCCCCTTCCCTACTAGTCTATCCAAAAGCGGTAATACATACAATTTAGGGATCGGATTGAATGGAGAACCCAACGGTTCAGAAGAGTTGACCTTATTAATTGTGGATAGAGCCGTTTTTGATGCAGGCGGAAACTCCGCAGTATCGAATCAGACCAAATCTAAAGTTACCTTGAATGATAAGAATGCACCTATCATCACCAAATTATTACTTTCTGAAAACAATGAAACCGTTGAGGTCACCTTTAATGAAAAGATCTTTGGTACAATAGATGGTAATACCGCTATCGATAGCTCGGTTTTCAATCTTAGCATTAGCGGTGGAACAGCAAAGTTAACCCAAGCAGATCCTAAGAAACTGACCGCAAAAGATTCTGTAACGTATACCATTACCCTACCGCTTAGCGGGATACCAGATGGAAGTGAAACGGTTACCATAGCCTTAGAAAAAGAATCTGTCTATGATGCTTCAGGCTCAGAAGCTGCTACAACTCAAGCAGTCAATAAAGTGACATTGAATGACCTTAGCGCCCCATTGATCGTTTCTACTAAACTCAACAGTGATAATTCAAAGATCACCGTGCTATTCAATGTATCCGTTTATGGAACGACCAAGAATACAGGGGATCTGGAAACCGATGACTTTGAGCTAACTATTGCTGGTGGTAGTGCAACGTTAAAGAATTCTACCCCAACCACCATTTCTTCAAGCAACAGTGCAAAGCAATATGAATTGACATTTGAACTTTCAGGGGAAGCTGACGGAACGGAAAAACTTACTGTGAAACCGGTTAGTAATGGCATATTTGATTCCGCGGCAAATGCTGCATCCAAAACACAAACTAACAATACCGTCAATCTATTTGATAAGAGAGCACCACTGATCTCATCTACAAGTTTGAACACTTCTAATGATACACTCACCGTTGTTTTCAATGAAGCGGTGTCCAGTGGCGATGCTAGTAATCCTACTATAAAAAATGAAGGATTTGTTCTAAGTATCACTGGTGGATTAGCAACTCTAACCAGTCCTTATCCTAAAGAAATTATAGTGTCTGGTAATACCTATAAACTTCTTCCATCCATTGCTGGAACACCAGATGGAAATGAATTGTTAACGGTCACCGCAAGCAATGGATCTATATTCGATGCAAGTGGTAACGATGCATCCCTAAAGAAACAGAGCAACAATTCTGTCTACTTGTTTGATCAAAAAGCGCCGAAAGCTCCAACGGGTCTTTATACCATCACTGGAAATGAGAGAATAACTCTTTCTTGGAAGACCAGTGACGAAAAAGATATTGATAAATACTACATTTTTCAGGGCACCTCCCCTACCTCAACTAGCAAGATAGATTCGGTTGGATTTGGTATTAACTCATTACGTATCTCAAGCTTGACCAATGGAACGCGTTATTATTTTAAAGTGTCTGCGTTAGATAAAACAGGGTATGAGAGTGTAAAGAGTGATACCACTTCCGGTATACCATCCACCACGATGTCCTACACTGTAAAATCAGATGGAACGGGAGATTTTACATCTGCTCAAGATGCGATAGAAAAAGCTGTCAATGGTGATACCGTTTTTATTGCAACCGGTGTTTATGACTCTATAAGAGTAGATAGTAAGACCATCAATATTATTGCCGGTGATGGCCCCGCCAATTCGATCATTGATGCAAAAGGAAAAACTACAGCTGTTAAATTATTAGGCTTTCCAAACCAAACAACTATTTCCGGCTTTACAATAAAAGGAGGGATAGGCGATAACAATGCAAATGGACTTGGAGGTGGCATTCGAGTTGAAGCAGGAGTAGATGCGAAGATCGAAAATTGTATTGTGACTGATAACAAAGATGGTGCGCTTTATTTTGCTGATAGCAGCTCTACAATTATATCCAATGTACTTGTTTATGGCAATGATCAAACCTTTAACATAGGTTCAGGTTCTGTTACTTTTCTAAATTGCACCTTTAGCGACCAAGAAAAGGATGCGACAGCAACGACTGGATCTAAGATGAACTTTATCAATACAATCTTTATGGATCAAGTTTCAACGGAAGATAGCGTAATAAATGCAGAGCTATTTGCTGACCATTCTTTATTCACTTTTGGAGATAAC
>CACBUT010000026.1:0-9591 GCA_902542445.1 uncultured Fidelibacterota bacterium
TTTATTGATGCTAATTAATGTTAATCATTTAATTTTTTATTAAAAAAAGCTAAGAAATAATGAAAAGATCGCTACTAAAATACACTATTGAAGGCTCCGTTATTTTGCTAAGTATTTTACTTTCTTTTTACGTTGAGGATATCAGGCAAAATAAAGAAAATCGTGAAAAAAAAGATCAATATTTGTATGATTTGTCATCCACTTTAGAATCCGATTTAGAACAAATTGATAACCTACTAAAGACATTATATAGATCTACTGATTTAATTACGGAGGTTCAAAATGACATTGATCAAAACCATACACTGTTTTCAGATATTGATGCCGTTAATAAGATTTTAGATATTGAGGTAGGGATCTCTTTTTTTCCGCAAGATGGGATTTTCGATCAAATGATATCTACAGGTTCATTTGAGCTAATTAAAAATATGGAATTGAAAAAACTATTGTTAGAAATGTACAATCACCAAAAAGATCGAAATTTTGCCACATCAACTGAGATTGACCAATTTAATATTCGATTAAGAAATGAGATTTTAGACCAGTTCAGAATAAGTTTTAATTATAATTCGTACGATGGTGCTTTTTATGGCTCTAGATCAGTAAACAAGTATAAATTCAGCCAATCATATTATTTGTCTAATACCTTTTATGGACTGTTATCGCAAGCAAAGACCTATGCAAACATGTACACTCGACTCCTCAAAGATATTGAGAAGTCATATTTATCCTCTTTGGCACTTGCTAGAGAAGAGGTCAAGGATTATCGTGAATAAATTTATGAATTTTGATATAATACTAAAATTGAGCTATTAAATATGAAACTTCGACAACTATATATTTATGTTTTTTTCTTATCATCATTTGCTCTTTCTGAAAACTATTGGCAACAGCATGTTGAATATGATATGGATGTTAGATTGGATACTTCAAAAAAAGCGTTATTTGGTTCATCGCAGATAGTTTATCAAAATAATTCACCAGATACGCTTTACAATTTTTACTTGAATCTATATGGCAATGCTTTTCAAAAAGGCACTGTTAAATACAGGGAGTATTTGCAGAACCTAGGGCGCTCATACAGAGGAGTTAAATTTAAAGAGATTGAAAAATATGAGAGTTATTATGATATAAATGCCTTTAGCATAGAAAGAACTGGTAGTGTTATATCAGACACCTTTAAAGTTGACGATACAATTTTATCGGCAAAATTAGCAACAGGCTTAGCGCCAGATCAATCCATGGTGATTAGTTTAGAATGGGTGCATTATATTGGAAATTTTTTAGAAAGAGCCGGTCGTGTTGGAAAACAGTATAATTTTGCCCAATGGTATCCTAGAGTAGTTGTTTACGATGAGAACGGGTGGTTTGATGAGCCATTCCATGCCGAAGGCGAATTTTATGGTGAATTTGGTACCTACAATGTAAAAATGGATGTTCCAAAAGGTTATATCATAGGATCGACTGGAACATTAACGGAAGGCGACCCCGGTTGGAAAGAAGTTGAGGTCGATACGAGCCAGAATTTCTCAGATTGGTTGCAGAATTTTAAAGATAATAGAATTAAATATAGTACCAACGACAGGAGAGTAGTTTCATTTTACGCAGAAAATGTCCATGATTTTGCCTGGGTAACCTCTCCGGATTTTTTATATGAATACGGGTCTTGGGATGGCATTGACGTTCATGTACTATATAACCAAAAGAATGGTAAATCTTGGACTAAAAAGGTTCGAGCTAGAACTGAAAGATCATTGGAGTGGTTAAGTAAAAAATTTGGCCCCTACCCTTATCCTCAAGTGACAAATACGGACCGAATTGCCTCTGGTGGTATGGAATACCCGATGTTAGTGATGGATGGTAGTGCATCGGAAGGATTGATCTTTCATGAGGTTGGTCATATTTGGTTTTACGGTATTTTGGCAAATAACGAAGTAAGAGAGGCTTGGCTAGATGAAGGGTTTACCTCTTTTCAAACTACTTGGTATATGATGGATCGCTATGGTCCTCAAGGATTTGACCTTGAAAATAGTACTTCTTACAAAGAATGGCAGAAAAGATATTGGAAGTTTGATAATAGTCTTGGTAGAAGGCAGTGGGGTATTTTAAGATTTCAAGCTACCGGTGAAGACGAGCCGATAGCGAGATCTACTTATATGTTTAAAGGAAATCGTTCTGCAGGTGCGAATGCATACACTAAACCTGCCTTAATGCTTCATGAGCTTAAACATGTTCTTGGGGAAAAATTGTTTTTAGATGCTATGCAAGAATATTACAGAAGATGGGCCTTGAAGCACGTTAACGAAAAAAGACTTATTGACACCGTTGAAGAGGTTACCGGTTATGATTTGGATTGGTTTTTTAGATCATGGTTGCATGATACAAGAACATTGGATTATGGCATCTCTAAGTGGAAAAAAAATAAATCAAAAGATGGATTCTGGAACATCACAATGCAGATCAATCGCATAGGCAACAGAGACATGCCCCAATTGATCCGAACGAAATTAAAAAACGGTGATTATCATGATATCTGGTGGGACAATCACAAGTTTAGAGTGATGGATAGTTTTGAATACACTGTGCCTAGTGAGCCAGCTTTCTCTTTCCTAGATCCTGAAGTGAAGACCATGGATCTTGATTTTAGAAACAATTATTCAGGCAGAATGCCATCAGAACATATCTTCTACTCACCTGGAATGAACTATAATCCCAGAAATAGATACGTTCAGGAATGGCTCCCAACGCTTCACTATTCCCCAAGCGGTAATTACTTAGCCGGTCTTCGACACAAAGCTCATTATTCATTTGTTCAAGAATTAATTACTACTGTAAATATCGGTTCAAATGATAAAGCAGTTTGGAGCATTTCAGGATGGCAACGCAATCTTCATCACGGTTTAGATAGGTCACTTTTTAAAATATATGATTTTGATCTTATTAGAGGTTTGGAATTATCACTTGAAAGATCAGGAGAAGGGTACCTGGAAAATTTTACGATTGTTAATGAAATCAAATATATGCAAGCCACCGATACGATAAGGTCTGATTTATTTGAAAAAGGAGGAACACTTTTACTGGGGAATAAGATATTCAATGATAATTTTGAATTAGCTCTGGATGTTTCTCCGTCAGGCATTTCGGACTGGTCATTCTCTAGATTAACTTTCACATTTAAAAGTGAGAACACTTTATTTTCAAACAAGGCACTAAAGCATAGATCTTTATTTACCGCAGGTAAGATATGGTCGAGTGAGAAAAAATTACCTGTACAAGAATTGTACACCCTAAGCGGTGCGAGCTCTAAAGATACATATTTTGTTTCTTATCTAAGAAATCCAAATAGTCTGCTTGGAGAAGAAAATATTCGGGGAAACTTTCATCTACCTGGAGATCTCAATGTTAGGGGTTTTACAGGAACTAGCTATGCAGGAGCTGATGCTGGTTTATCATTTACCGATGAGCTGTCACTAAATCGCAAAATTGGTCCTATTAACCTAGAATTTGCTGCCTTTTTAGATTTTGCTTCTGTATCAGCGAGATATCTTAATATGGATAATGTAGAAAAAATGACTGATCTATATTCTTATGGGATCGGTTTGAGGTTCTCATCTAGCTTGTATGGACAACCACTTTATTTAAGGATAGATAAAGTGGTTGATGCTAAGATAAATGAAGAAGAACCAATCGGTAAAGCAGACTGGGTATTTAGCTTTCAAAAGATCATCAATTAATTTTTATTAATCATGAGTCAGAATGATAATAATTGCGCTGTGATATTTGACCTTGATGGAACATTGTTAGATACTGTCAAGGATATCGCCAATGCTGTAAATGATACTTTGCTTCAGTTTGGTTATCCAACCCATTCAGTCTCATTTTATGAAAAAAATATTGGTGGAGGAATAAATGATCTTATTGATAGGTCGCTTCCAAAAGGTCACAGCATCTCTACAGAAACCTATATAAAAAATTTAGATCATTATTATAAGGACCATCTAAATAAAAGCACAAAAGTATATCCTCACATTTATGATATTTTAAATTTATTACAAAAAAGGGATATTCCTATGGCTGTAATATCAAACAAAAGACACCCATTTGCTGTGAATTCTGTTGATCGTTTTTTCAAAGATTATTTTCAGATCGTAATAGGATCAGGTCCTGATTATCCCCTGAAACCCAACCCAACTAGCGCTGAACACGTTCTCAATGTTTTCAATGCAGACCCAGCTCAAAGCTTTTTTGTAGGTGATACCGAGTATGATATCTTAACAGCAAAGAATTCTAGTATGATGTCTCTGGCAGTATCATGGGGGATGATCAGCCGTGAAGAACTTTTAGTTCACCAACCTGATCACATTTTTGATGAACCAAAAAAGTTATTGGACTTTTTTAAAGAGATTTAACGCTATATTGTTATTTGATGTTCGATATGAAAAGGTATATTATGAATTTTAAAAGCAAACCTTACTTAATTTTTATCTTTACAATAGCATTCATTTCATCATGTGAGGATAGCAATAGCAAATTAGAAAGCGAGGTCATTGGTATATGGCATATGCCTCAATCAGTGAGTAGGGTCATGAGCGGGATGGATCAATCTGACATTGGCGGCCAGAGTTTAAATGCCTCTAATTATTCTACCATCATTACCACAAATACAGACCAAAAAATGATTGATAGAATGTCTGCGGGTGTTGGATCTATTTCTATTACAGGCATGATAAATGAGGAGCTAAAGTTTTTGGATGGGGAGTTTGATCTTGAGAGCAGATCCTCCTATGTCAATGTCACTAATTATGATTGGTTTAGTTTTTTTGAGAACGAATCAACTATTCTTGATTTAGATTCTCCAATAATAATTCTAAGCATGTCCAATTTTAGTTATAGTGAATTTGAGATGTTTGAGGAAGACTATTTAATCATCTATTCTGGTGATTCCAATTATATCGAAATTACCGATGAAATAGATTACCAGTATGATGGTAGAACTTTGAAGATGCCTAAGCAATCCTTTCTATCTTCTGATAGTACGATTTATATTGAAGGTGAGCTTTCTTATTCCACAATTGATATAAAAGCCAATACGCCAACGTCGATTTTTTCATTTGATGAAGAAATGAGTTCGGACTATGGAACCTGGTCTATTCATATCAAGGAAGATGGCCAATGGATAGAGGTTTACAACTGGTCCGAAGTTTATGAATCTTCTGAAGAAGAAGTAGAACAATTTTATTCTGATTCAACTTTTGCAGATTGGCGTATTGAGGATGATCAAATAGTAGTAACCTATAAATATGACGAAGGTTACGTGTCTGAAAATGATGGCGGTTTTGGTTTTGGCCAGGGAACCTGGATCTATGAAGTCAGATATTCTTACCAACTATCTGATGGAAAATTGATATTAACCAATGAAGTGGACGTATGTGGTGAATGGGAGGGCACAGAATGTAAAAACTGGATAGAGTATGAACTTGGTTTAGAAGAAGGAAGCCTAGTGGAGATAAAAATGGTCTGGAACTTAGAGTTTACAAAAGACGCTTCGCCAGCGAGTAGAAAATTCACCCATAGCTTGAATCCTATTTTACAAAAATTTCTTCCATTCAAGAATTTCTAAAATAGATATCGATACTGGAGACTAATTCTTCTGCCAAACTCTGGCATGATCGTCTTTATTTTAGATAAGTGATTGTAATATTCCTCATCCAAGATATTGTTAACGTTAAAGATCAATCTATGGTTTCCATTGCTGGACCCGAAACTATAGCTCCCGTAGATATCAATTAAAGAATAGCCAGGAGTTATGGTCTCAAATTCGCCCAGATGAGACTGTTTAAACCCTTTAGTAAATCTAATAGATGTAGTGAGATCACGACTTTCCTTTGTGGATAGAGTCAATTGAAACTTATCTGCCGGCATAAAGGAAAGATTGGTATTGTTTGTTTTATCAAGACCTCTGACAAAGGAAAAATCAGCATCAATATCAATATTTTTTCCAAGGTATGCTGCTTGAATTTCTCCACCACTAAGTTCTGATTTAATATTTTTCATTTCATAGATATATAGCCAACCTGTTGAGCCACTTCCCCACTCTATCCAATCAGCACCAGGCTTATATCCATCGCCTTTCTTAAGATATTGATGGTAGCTTGGGCTTTGGTTATAGTATGCGTTAAACTGAAAAAAGTACGCTTCTTTTTGATATTCAATGGAGCTTTCGAACCCGTAAGTCTCTTCTAAAGTTAAAGCTGGGTTTCCAATTTCATAGCTATAGCTGCCAAGATGTGGTCCATCTGAATAAAGATTCTCGATATCGGGCGTTTTACCAGTGCGCATAATTGTATTAGTCCATTGCCAATTTTGCCATTCCTTTACAGCAGATCCAGCAAATGATATAAAGCTATATTGCTTATCTACAACATCCTCAACTTCAAGATTGGAGAATTTTGTTTTTACCTCAGGTGAAATCAAAGAATGCTCAGCACGAAAAGAAAGTTGCGTTGAAAAGCCTAGTAATTCATTTTCTTGTAAGCCAAAGACAGACAATTTCATTTCACTAGTGTTAGGCGTCCAATAAAAACCTCCTGCTGAGAAGTATCGATAGTCAAATGAACTGCCAAGCTCTTTAGTTTTTCCTACAAGGTTAGACTTTAACGAAAGGATATTTTGACTGAGCCTTACAGCAGGCGAGCTGGATGACGATTCATACTCTGAATGACTATAAAATATAAAACTTTGATCAATGTTTAATGTTTCAAATCCTCCAAAATCAATATCCTGATGATAATTTAATTCTTGTGTGTTTTTCGATAATTTTAGATCAACACCGTTAATATGCCCTTCTGGACTTCCAGGAATGCCATAATCCATTAAAACTCGCTCGAAGGAAAATACACCCCTTCTTTTACCTCCAATTCTGGAAATACCAATGAATGCTTCTTGATTGTTAATAGAAGTATTCTCTAGTTCTCCTATCGGAGTGATCTGATTGTTGGTTTTTCTAGCTTGGGTTGAAAATCTAATATTATTTGATCCCCATGGGGTTTCAAAAGAGTAACTACTAAAAAGCCCTTTATTGCCAGAATCTATTCCTGATGTAAAATATGAGCGGGATTCATCTAATTTCCGGGTAGAAAGAGAATTTTTTTCAACATTTACAACTCCACCTATTGTGTTTGACCCAAAAAGTAGCGCTCGAGGTCCTCTGAACACCTCAATTCTTTCAACACCTCCAAGGTCCAAAGACATTGCATGGTCAGCAGAAGAATGTGACAGGTCACCAGTTTTAATACCGTTTTTTGTAATTAAAAATCTATCCCCTGAATATCCACGCAATATAGGTCGAGTAGTTGCTTGCCCCATAGATTGGATTGCAATCCCTTTTTCGTTTTGAAGTGTTTGAGCGATCGATCCGTACATTTTCTCCTGCATGTCTTTGCCAGACAAAAAAATATCTGAAAGTAAAGTGGGCTGAATCAAGTTATCATGCGCATGTACATAGATATTTGAAAGTTGCAAAACATCAGTTCTTAGTTTTATTTCACCCAGATCATAAGTTCTTTCTTTTGTTTTGACGTTTAGCGTTGTGTCTACAAAACCTATCATGGAAATTTTTACACTAACTTCAGAAGATCGTATATCTTTTACAATGAATCTGCCATTTTCATCTGTAAACGTTCCCAGATCCGTATTTTCTATGGCAACATTTGCAGATTGCAATGGCTTATTAGATCTCGCTGATTTTATTGTTCCTGAAACTGTCAGATTTTGTGCCTGCAAGGCAACACTCATCGCACAACATGCACAAATTATTTTTTTCTTTTTTGATTTAAACACCTGGACCCCTTGGATGTTAATATCTCCGCGCCCATATTGAGGGCAATAAGGGCACGGAGTATTTGTTGTACTAGTTTGCTGTTACGACAACCGGTACATTTTTGGTAGAAGTGTAATCAGCGTGATCGCCATGCATGAGCTCAAGCTTAAAGCTTGTATTGCCAGCGCCTACTCCTTTAACCTCTAGCATCATCGCATGCTCTTCTTCTTCTTGGCCTCTAAGATTTAGACTGATCTTTCTATGGTTGTGACCGTCTTCTTCAACAAATTCAACGGTTGCAATACTTGAATTAAAACCTGAAACTTTCAGTTCTTCTTCTTCATCGCCGTGATCGTGGTCATGATCATCTTCCTCTTCCTCATGCTCGATCTCATTGCCATCTTCATCTAGGAAATGAACTGAAAGGTCTAGGTCTGCTCCAACCTTTAGCGTCACAGAGCCAGATGTACTTCCTTTGAATTCTCTGTAGATCTCAGTTCCATTTGCTTCTAGAATGAATCCATCGGCGTCAGTATGTCCTTCCTCCTCAGAGCTATCATTGTTATCTTCACAAGCTACAGCAAAAAGTACTAGCGATAGTCCTAATACGTGCATAGATGAGCGTGTGAAGGATTTCATGTAATCAATTATCATGATTTGTTCCTTTAGTATTATGTTATTTTAATCTTGATGAGACGTTTTAAAAAGCTGTCTCAGCTTTTGAAGACTAATTGAAGTAGATGTGAGGGGGCCCCCGGGTATTGAAAGCTCTACTATGATTAATTAGTCTGTAAGAAAAAACACTATCTATATATTTATCTTCATAATCAGTAGTATTTATGTCGGATCTTATAGATTGAAAGGCCAATCGGTTCTGTGTTAAGCAGGTTTCACAATCAGTCCTTTCATTAAAGCAATCTTGATCAATACAATCTTCAGAATGAAAACTTGCACTTCTGTCTTGAATAGGACTTTCATGATGATGAAGGTCAACAATCAAAAAGATAATTGCGATAGATATTATTTTCTTTAAAAATTTCATGTCACATAATCTAATATTATTTTAACAACTATATAACAATATTTTGAGTATCTTTCTTGAACTTATTTCAATGAATCAATACTATCTCATTCAACATATAAACTTAAATGCATAATATTCTATTTGTATGTACAGCTAATATCTTTAGAAGTCGTTTTGCTGAAGAAGTTTTTAATTTTTTAGCTATCACGGAAAAAATTCCTGCCAGAGCGTTCTCCGCTGGATTAAAAGTTGGAGAATATCATATTAGAAAAATATATAGACCTGCTTTAGAGCAGCTTGAAAAACTTAACATCAAGCCAAGAAGACCCAACGAACTTTCATTGCATATCGATGAGGTACAATTAACCAAATATGACCAGTTAATATGCATGGATGAAGTTGAGCATAAACCAATGGTTTTATTGAATCCAAAGTTAAAAGAGTTCAATTTTGAATATTGGGATATTATCGATGAGCCAAAAGTGCAAAGCGATGTTTCTCTGCCTATTTGTTATACCAAGGTAAAAGAACTAGTTGATGGTTTGAAAAATAAAACTTGAATTTAATTGAGTAGAAATGCGGTATATTTTATTAATTACTTTTTATTAAATTCTTTCAACATTATTTTATACTCTAAGAGGATTATTCAAATGAAAAAATTATTTTTATTCGCATTCGTGATACATTCAGTATCAGTTTTTGCACAAGAAGAAGGTGCATCGGGTGGTATCGCAACTGTGCAGTTCTC
>CACBUT010000027.1:0-9554 GCA_902542445.1 uncultured Fidelibacterota bacterium
TCAAATCAAAGTTATAGGTTGGAACAGCAGCATCCAATTTTCCCACATTGATAGAATTGATCAATAATGGCTTGATGAGACCATTGGAATACATTGAAATATTGGAGGAAACGGTGTCAATTACATTGATATTTATTGCTTGAAGTTTCTCAGTTGAGCCAATGATCTGATCTGATTTACCTATATAGATATTAGATCCCTGGTCCCCTGCGGACAGTGTATTTCCTAAAATGAATGAATTCTCAATTGTAAGATCTGAATCCCATTCTATCGAAATACCTCCCCCTTTAGTCGAGGCAGAATTCTTCATCAGGAATGCTCTTGATAGATTAAGTTTGGATATATAAAGATATATTCCACCACCAACTGTTGCCGAAGTATTTTCTTGAACAATTAATCTATTGAAATCAAGATCAATACTATTACCAGGTAGGCCTTCAATGGATATTCCACCACCTTGTTCCATTGAAGAATTAGAATTAATAGCAACATCAATTAGTTCTGGGTTTGATCCATTGAAAATTCTAATTCCACCTCCTTTTCCAGATGAAGAGTTATTGTTTATTGTAACATTGGTGATTCTAGAATCACAAGCTTCACAGCTGATGCCTCCCCCTCCAATATTGGCAAAATTTGAAAAGACCTTTAGATTTTTTAATCTAGGATCTGAATTTTCAATACGAATTCCACCTCCACCATTGATAGTGGTATATCCATTGGTTAGCGATAACCCTACAAGAACAGAGGTAGAGTCCTCCCCTGATATAAACGTTGCGGCGCTGGTTGATTCTTCTCCATCAATGACCGTTGAATCGATATAAGCTGTATCGCCAGTTGTAAGAAACAACGATCCAACCACAATTTTCTTTCCCGTGAAATTAATTCCTCCCTTGTAAATACCTGGATAGATCAAAACGGTATCTATATCCTTACTGACATTGATCGCATCCTGAATTCTAGAAAAATCATATCCTCCTGAAGTGTCTGTTTTGACAGTATATACCGAACCTTTTATAGGGGAAGCACTAGCACCTAGCGTTTTAATACTGATATTGTTTGAACTATCTACAGCTGCAACTTTAAAGTAATAAGTAGTTCCATTGATAAGCGGGGTGATCAATTTGTTCGATTGAAAAGCGCTCAAAGTGGAATCACGAAGGGTTGTGGGATCTGAGTTAGTATCATAATATATGTAGTATTTAGCAATATCTGGATCATTACTGAGATTCCATCCAAGGGAAACTTTGCGGTCACCGGGAATGGCAACTAAACCGGTCGGTCTGATCGGAAGTTGTTTGTCATTCAATCTACCAATATTGTTTTGCTGAGAGAAGAAATCTGCTGCATTTCCCGCTCTATCGTAGACTGCACCGGGTGAAGGTCTTACGGTAAGCTGCTCTCTTCCACTTTGAATCCCTTCTGTTTTGATACCAAGTACAAATGTACTATCATTGGTTTTTGTAATTCCATCAGGAAAGGGTAGAGGCAAGTTTGCAGTACCACCGGCAATTGTTAATAAAAAGTCGGCAAAGCTTAGCTCCCCAATACCAAAGGCAGTGCTAAAAACGGGTTCGCTTAGGTTTACAGTAACGCTTGCATTGCTTGATGCAATATCTATTGATTTAATAATTGGAAGTGCTTTATCTATAAGATTAGTGGAATTGATAGCTTGCTCAGTATTCGCAATGTTATCAGCAGCATCATAGATCGAATTTGCAGAAGGCGATACGGTCAGTTTCTCATACCCATCAGGTGTTCCAGTAATGGAAATAGAAAGTTGATATGAGCTTGTGCTGTCAATGTAAGCGATGCTATTTGGTGTTGAGTCATCTAATGTCGCTGTACCTCCTTCAAGTTTTAAGACAAAGTCTTCTTTCTCCAAAGAACCACTGCCTCCCGTTTTATTGAAAACGGGGTTGCTGAATTTTACATTTACAGCGCTATTATCATTTTCCATTATTATTTTAGCAAAGGTTGGCGCGGTTTGATCAATAAGATTGACCTCGCTTATCGCCTGGATAGGGTTAGCAACATTTCCTAATGAGTCATATACTGCATTAAATGCTAATTGAAACTTTAATACTTCAAATCCGTTGACCTTTCCATTTAGATCTAGGTCAAATGTATAGGCATTGCCACTTTGCGTTATTGTGTCAGGTTTGGATGTTATTAGGGTTGCAGTTCCCCCAGTAAGTGTAAGCGTAACATCGGAGGTATCCAAAATACCCGTACCATTGCTACTAGTAAAAGCAGGTTCGTCAAAGGTGACTACCAGATTGTTGTTTTGGTTTTCAGGTGACATGGATACAATGATAGGTCCCGAAAGGTCTTTTAGGTAAGTTGTATTGGAAGCTTGCGTTGAAAGCGCAACGTTTCCTGCATTATCATATATTGAGCTTGCGATCGGAATTGCTGCTATCACTTCTTTGCCAGTTCCTGTACCAGAAACATCAATTCCTAGAGTATAATTGTTTCCGCTCTTTGAAATACTAGTTGGAGTTGCGCTCTTTAAAATAGCTCTTCCACCGCTCATTGATAATTTAAAATCTGAAACCTCCAAATCGCCATTTCCATTGCTCGCTTTAAAAACAGTTTCTGAGAAAGAAACGACAATATTGGTATTATCGCTAGATGGAGCAACTGCAGTTATAGTAGGTGCAAATTTATCGTTTAACGTCTTAGAGTTTCCAGCTTGAGTGGTGTCAGCAGTGTTACCGGAACTATCATAGATTGCATTTAGCGCTGGTTTAACTAACAAGGTTTCAGCACCAGTAGGGGTTCCATTCAATCCTATTCCAAGAGTATAGATATTGCCATTTTTAGATATTGTTGTGGGATTTGCTTGTGACAACGATGCTCCTGACCCAGACATTGAAAGAACAAAGTCAAGCGAGTCTAGATCGCCACTTCCGTTAATGTTTGAAAAAACTGACTCTGAAAAAGTAACAGCTATAGTTCCATTGTTATTTGCGAGTTCTAAGTTTGATATTATAGGCTTAGCTTTATCTTTCAGATTGGCGGTATTATTGGATTGCGAGGTGAGGCTGGTATTGCCCAAAGCATCGTATATCGAATTAGCTACAGGACTCACATTTATTATTTCTGCACCTGATGGAGTACCGTTCAATCCAAACCCTAAAGTATAAACATTACCACTTTTTGAAATAGTTGTGGGAGTAGCGCTGGAAAGTGAAGCAGCGCCTCCGCTCATAGTGAAAGTAAAATCTTCCTTTTCTAGATCACCGCTACCATTGTTGGTACTATATACTGCCTCCGATATTGTGACTGCTACAGAAGTATTATCATTGGATACGTTAACAGCTGTTATGGTTGCAGGCGCTTTATCTTTAAGATTTGCAGTATTGTTACTCTGTGTTGTACTCGAGATGTTATCTAAAGCATCGTATATCGAATTAGCCGCAGGGCTTACCTTTAGCACTTCAGCACCATCTGGGGTGCCAACTATATTGAGGCCTAATGTATAGGTATTGCCACTTTTTGCAATACTGGTAGGGGTAGCGCTACCAAGTTTTGCTGTACTGTTGGTGTCTGGTATGGAAAGGACCCAATCATCAACGGTCAATGCTCCGCTATTGGCTGTGCCAGGATAGGCAGTTTCAGCTAATGTGACATTTACGTTTGAATTATCATTAGTGATCACTATACCAGTTATAGATGGACCCAATTTGTCATTAAGTGTAGCTGTATTGTTGCTTTGATTGGTGACGGAAATATTTCCAGCAAGGTCAAAGATCGAATTAGCAACGGGTTTAACTGTGATTGTTTCAGTTCCGCTTGCGGGAGAATTCAATCCGATACCAAGCGTGTAAACGTTACCACTTCGCGATATACTGGTAGGGGTTGTTGAGCTCAAGGTAGCCGATCCGCCTGAAATAGACAATTCAAAATCGCTAGTTTGCAAATCACCGGTTCCGTTTGATACTGCATAAACATCCTCATTAAAAGTAACTGCAATGGTAGCATTATCTGCCGCTAGGCTTCTCGAAGTGATGGTTGGTGCGCTTTGATCAGATGCACGCACATTGAAAGTTCTAATAAAGCCATCACTGCCATAGCCTTCGCTTACTACAGCAAACGTATTTCCATCGATATCAGCAATATCTGTATACTCTCCTTTTTGTGTCTCAAATTCATCAGTCGCTGAAACAGATATACCTGTTCCATTCGAGTTGATGCTAATGGACTTAATGTAGCCATCATAAGAATCGTTACCACCATCGTTATCATCTCCTGAATACACTAAAAGTACTGCTTCTTCGCTGATAGTGATAAGTTTATTGTAAAAACCTCTGTTGGTGTCATGCTCTAATTGTTCAATTTCTGTGATGGTGGCACCATCAGCTGATATGGTAAAACTTGTCAAGTAGCCATCATCGCCTGATCCTGCATAGGCAAGAACATATTTATCACTACCAAGATGAACCAGAGAATTGAACTTTCCTTGGACATTATCATGCTTTAATCTGTTGACATAAGTATTTTGACTGCCGCTGGCACCTGTTATGTCTCCGCTTGATGGGTCAATATTGTAAGTGGTTATCCAGCCTTCAGCTCCGCCACTTGCACCCGAATGGGCGTTTGCGATTGTATTATCATCGATCTTTACGAGCGAGTTCCAAGCCATGTAATTATTACTACCACCGCCAGAGATATAATATTCTGAATCCTTTTTAACGATTGTATTTCCATCATCTGATATAGTAAAGGTCGCTATGACACCACGATTACTATTATCTTGATAAGCAATTACATAGATTGATGAACTTAGTTTAATAAATGAATTGTAGTAGCCATCCCAAGTGGAGGTAGTTGCGCTAAATTGGAAACGCTGTTTCTTTTCTGATACGGTTGAACCATCTGCAGAAATATCAAATGTGTTGATATAACCACCATTGCCGTAATCCCAGAATGCAAGCGCAAACGTATTGGTATCTACTTGTACCCAATTACCTTGCGCGTAATCATTGCTTTCCCATTGCCATCTAGAACTATTATTAATATTGACCTCTGTTAAGGTCTCGCCATCAGCAGAAATATTAAATGCTGAAAGATATCCATCACCGTTACGATCATTTGAATTGTACATAAATGCTGCGATGTAGGTATCTGCATCTCTTTTTAAAAGGGAAAGGAATTGAGCGTATCCGGTTTCAAATTCTAGGCTCTTAGCAATACGAATTTTCTCTGAATTGAATGTTTTAGTATTGTTGCTTTGTGTTGTGCTCGCTATATTTCCGGTGTTGTCATATATTGCATCTTGTGCTGGTATGACAGTGATAACCTCACTGCCGTTTGGAAGACCGATATAATTTATACCTAGGGTATATGCATTGCTGCTTTTAGAGATGCTGGTTGGAGTTGCACTTCCTAGTGTTGCAACACCCCCTGACATGGAAAGGACAAAGTCATTTACCTCCAAATCTCCATTTCCGGCAAACCCCGTTCCACTGGCAGAACGACTTTTGAATACTGCTTCTGAAAAAGTTGCAGTGATGGTACTGTTATCAGCAGCTAGGGCAGTAGAGGAGATCGTAGGGAGGACCTTTTCAAATAAATTGACAGTGTTGTTGCTTTGACTCGCTGAAGAAGCAGTACCATTGATATCAAAAATTGAATTAGCTATTGGAACAACTGCCAATTGTTCGCTACCATTCGGAGTTCCGCTCAAGCTAAAGCCAAGCACATACTGATGATCACCAATGCGGCTGATGCTAGTAGGAGTTGCACTTCCTATTGTAGCTACTCCATTAGTTATAGATAAAGCGAAGTCCCCTACTTCAAGATCCCCACTGCCAGAATTTGTATCGTACGCTTTTTCATTCAACCCGACCGTTAGTTGATTATTATCATAGTTTAAGGAATTGAAGGTAATAGTAGGTCCAGTATTATCAGAAGTTCCAATATCAAATGTTTGGATATATCCATCGCTTGACCCTCCTGCATATGCAATGGCTATGGTATTTTTATCTAGTCTAGTTATTGAAGGCCATTCCATATTGGATATATCGAATTCGTTCTGCCATTTTTTTGTTAAGGTGGCACCGTTTGAAGAGACGCTGTACATTTCTAGATATCCATCGCCATTCTTTCCTTCGTAAGCTAACAAAAATTCACTATCATTCAGTTTAAACAGTTTGTTATGCGTACCAAGGTTTTGATCGGTATATTTCAAGGTTGCAACAGATGTAATGGATGATCCATCTAGAGGTATAGTAAATGTTTCTAATACGCCATAATATCCATTCGCTCCGCTAGTATTATAGGAGTAGCCCGCATTGACATAGGTGTCATGATCGATCTGAATCATACTATTCCAATAACTGTAACTGTTATCTGAAAATGCAGCATTGGCAACTTCCGTGATGGAGCTACCATCGGGGGGAATAGTAAAGGTTTGGACCCTTCCATAGTTACTACTTCCGTTATAGCTTAAGATATAGGTATCCTCATCAGCCCGGACTAAAGAATTCGATCTGCCATAACTACCATCGTGGTTAGTGCTCACGGTCGAAGTAATGGAGGATCCATCCGATGAAACCTTAAAAGTCGTTATATAATTATCATCATTGCTTCTTTGCCAAGCAGCTACCAATGTTGAGTCTGTTATTTTTAAAGCAGAAATATGTTGAGCATCATTTGTAGCAAACTCTAATGCAGAGCTAATTGCTTCGATCGTTTGACCATTGTTAGATATATTAAAAACTTTGGCAAAACCATCGCTAGATTGACCCCTGTAGAATAAGACATATTTGGTCCCGGTAAGGTGGACCAGTTGATTGTATTCTCCATTGTTATCATCGTGCTCTTCCGATGCAATATAGCTGCTGTTCGTCACGCCGCCAGCGCTAGTTATGGATATGGTTTGAATAGTTCCTTTATTATTCGACCCCTCATAAGCGATCGCATACACATCTCCCGATATATGGATCATAGAGTTATGCGTGGCGTTGCCACTATTGTGCTCAAAATTAGTGATGGGGTTCATAAAAGATGCATTTAAGGTTGCTGTATTGTTTGATTGTGAATTTGATACCACAGTTCCATCAATATCCCATAATGCATTTTGAACTGGGGTGATTGTAATGGTTTCATTACCATCAGCTACTCCACTGGTTGAAAAAGTAAATTCAAGCTCTGGTCCATTTCTACCTGATATGGATGTTGGAGTAGCAGAAGTGAGGGTTGCAGTTCCTCCAGAAAGCGCCAGACTAAAATCTGAAACCTCAGGCAAGCCCGAACCACTGTTCGTATTAAAGATAGGTTTTAGGAATTTAACCGTTAATTTGGTGTTATATGCATCTACTGATGTAGCAGTGATGATGGGGGCACCAATCGCTCTTAAATATACCTCATTATTAAGCTGAGTTGTAGTTGCTTCATTATCCGATGCGTCAAATATACCATCATTGACAGGGGTGACCGTGATCTTCTCAAAACCTGAAGCCTCTCCAGATAAGTTCATGCCTAAGGTGTAGGTGTTCCCGCTTGCTGAAATTGAAGTAGGGGTAGCAGAAGCTAAAGTAGCATTTCCTCCAGAAAGCGCTAGACTAAAATCCGATGCTTCTAAATTACCACTACCTCCAGTGGTATTGAAAACTGGTTCGTTGAATGTAACAGCGATAGTGCTGTTATTCGCTGCGATCGTTGATGTGCTTATTCTTGGAAGTGTGCTTGTAGCGATTTGAGGATAGTTAAAGGTCTTTATATAACCATCATTTGAGCTTCCCTCGTAAGCTAGAATAAAATTGTCATAATCTAAAATTTGTAAACTATTCCATTGATTAAAGCTAGTTTCATGCTCAAAAGTAAGGGCTTCAGTAATAGAGCTACCATCATCTGGAATAGTGAACATCTTTACATGTCCATCATTATCAGATGCTTTGTAGGCAAGCATGAATTTGTTTTGATCGATTTTAACCAATGAATTGAAAATACCATAGCTATTGTCATGTTCAAGTGTTGCGACTTTAGTAATAGATGCGCCATTGGTAGGAATGGTAAAAGTAGAAATATGTCCATCGCTACCGTCTCCCGTATACGCTAATACATAGGTATCATCATCAAGTTTGGCAAAAGAATTATACGAGCCGTTGTTGCCATCGTGCTCTAATTCTGCAATTTCAGTAATGGTAGCTCCATCCGTAGATATCGTAAATGTAGTGATGTAGCCATCTCCACCACTTCCTTGCCAGGCAAGTGCGTAAGTGGTAGCACTTAACCTCTCCCAGGAATGCCAATAGGAGTCTGAACTAGTATAGTGTTGCAATTCATTAACTTGATTGATATTTCCACCGTTTACTTTGAACGTTTTAATCCAACCTCCCCAACTACCAGAAGTTTGTGGCCCATAATTATAGGATTTGTAAGCAAGCGCGTAGGTATCATCGTCAATTTTTATTAAATCATTGTAAGGATCTGAGTTGGTGTATGTGTCATGTAAAAAATTTCCTAATTCGTTGATAACACTTCCGTCACTTTTAATCTGAAAGACGGATAGCCATTGTCCCCAAGTATTGCTAACAGAAGTTCCATCATGTTTGATTCCTGAGTTATATCCATAATATGCAATTAAATAGGTATCTTCAGACATTCGGATGAAAGAGGGGTAGTAAACATCATTCTTGGTACCCCATTCTTTCTCCAGTACTTGTGTAATAGTATTGCCATCGGAGCTTGTAGTGAAAGTTTGTAAGAATCCATCTGAGCTGCTTCCACTATATTGAAGGACAAATGCGTTTTGATCCATCTTAATTAGTTTATTCCAAACTCCATAGTTTAGCTCATGTTCAAGATTTGTATTCTGAACTAATCGTTTATCATATAAAAACACAGTATTATTACTTTGAGAAGCGGTTGATGCATTGCCGCTTGCATCATAGATTGAATTTGCAACAGGGGATACTGTTAAAACTTCTTGACCTGAAGCTGTTCCGGAGACACCAAATGTCAAGGTATAGATATCACCGCTTTTAGATAGTGCAGTAGGTGTAGCGCTACTCAAAGAAGCAGAACCTCCTGAAATAGAAAGGGAGAAATCCTCTTTAGCAAGGTCTCCGCTGCCACCATTTGTGCTATATGCTGTCTCAGATAAAGTTACACTTACTTGTGTGTTCTCACTATTTATGCTTGCTGCGGTAATATATGGACCGTTTTTATCAGTAAACGCATCTTGTATGGATGCGCTACTAGACATTGCTGTTCCGCTACTATTATAAATACTTGATCCATTAGCAGGGGCTATAGTTATGGTCTCTATACCTACAGGAGTACCAGAGAGGTTTAGAAAAAAACGTATAACCGTTTCTCCGCCTGTTAATGCGCTTGCACTTCCTTCAGAGGTATTATTATTCTTTTTTATACTGCTAATGGTCGCATTGGTTGCTACTCCACCATTTCGAGAAAAAGTAAATGAAAAGTCGTTTGCTTCCAAAGCACCGCTTCCACCATTGGTGTTATAACCACCAGCTGAAAGGGTCAGGTCTGCATAAGTGTTATCATTAGAGATTCCTAAACTTTCAAAACAAAATCCTGTA
>CACBUT010000028.1:0-8867 GCA_902542445.1 uncultured Fidelibacterota bacterium
AAGCTTGTAAACATAATCGGTATCTGGTGCTTTCTGAGGATTCCCTGCGTGTACGTGTAGGTCTACAAATCCCGGTAAAACATAATGACCTGATGCATCAATTTCAAAATCACCTTTCTTTGGCCTTCTGCTTTCTTTAATAGGCACTCCTGGATACCCAACGCTTTTAACCTCAGTAATTCTATTTTTCTCTATAACTATATCAACTGGCCCTACAGGAGGTGAACCATTGCCGTTAATCATGGTTGCTCCTCTAATGACCATTCTTTTAAAAGGACCTTGACCCTCAGAGCGATCAGATCCAGGGATTAAGGTCTCTCTATTAGATTGCCCTATTAATAATGTAAAAAATAATGAAATAATTGTAATATTGTTTATGTGCCTCATAACTTGCCCTCTCAAAGTTATTGCACATAATAACGATAATTCTTTGATATCAACAATAAAAATTAAAATAATTTTTCAGGATACACACCATCACCGGTTAGTTTTATTATGTTTGCAGATACATTTTTTTTATCTTCTGGAAATGTAACGCCAAACCATTTTTCATTAGAACTAAGCATATCAACTGACTCAACTCCCTCTTTGATCAAATCACTTACAACGCTTGGAATAAGAAATTCACTTTTTTCTTCATTTCCACATTCATTTAGAAAATGCTTGAATCTTTCCTCAAGATAGCCAAATATTTGAATGCCGAAGCCCCACATATTCATAGAAACTAGTTGATCGCCATGGAAAATTTTTTCATTCGATCTAATTTTACCATCTTTTTTTTCAATGTTATGTGTTTCTTCAACGGAAACTAGCTGCCTATTAAAGGAATTGCAAACACCTCTAGATACACCGCCAAATTCTGAAAGAGTATTTTCAAGTTTAAAGGATACCATGCAGAATTTATTTTCTTCATTTTGATAAAAATTAGAAGCTATTTGAAATGATTGTCTACCGTAAAAGTCATCCCCATTGATTGCCATAAATGGTCCAGATATAGCTTTTTTTGCACATAAGATAGCATGGCCTGTTCCCCAAGGCTTTATCCTACTATTTGGAACTAAAAATGATTTTGGAACTTGATCTAATGTTTGATAAACATGCTCAATATCAATCCTATCTTTAAATTTATCGCTAATTTTAGTCTTAAAATCTTCTGAAAATTCTTCCCGAATAATAAATACAATCTTTTCAAAACCACTTTCAATGGCATCATATACAGAATAGTCAATGATGGTTTCATTATTGGGACCAAAAGAATCAAGCTGCTTGAGACCGCCATATCTAGAGCCCATGCCAGCAGCCATGATTAATAATGATAAATTGTTCACATTATATCCTTAATTTTATAATTTACAAGTTCCTAGATCTTTCTTAACCAGATAGGCATCCCCACCTACATTCCTAATTACTTTACGATTAGGATTGGGATTCTCATGTGTCAATGCAAACACACAGCCTCCACTTCCAAATCCAGTGATTCCTACATAAAATAATAACACATTCATATAAGCTTTGATAACTCTATTTATTTGCAGTTTACTAAAATATAAGTACCATATAAAATAGCGCGATGTTAAACAAAAAAACATATCTTAAGTGGTGTTGGAATATTAATCATTATCTATGAGGTTGAACAAAAAACCCATTCCGATAGCTGAAGATATAATAAATATGTATCCTAAATTGTTTTGATAAATAATCTGGCCAATTCCAATGAGCAGTGAATATACAGAAAATATACCCAGGAACATTTTTAGAATATCATTTGGGAGACTCCACTTTGGTTGCAAACCGTTAGAAAATTTTTTCCACCCTGGGCCACCCGGATTAATTTTTTTTACAAAATTTATAAGCACTTTTTCTTCCTCTGGCTTTGTAAGGAATGTTCCAATGATCCACACTAGGGTTGTCAGGACAACGCCGATAATTATTTTTTCCCAGTCTTCCATTCCAGGATTGCCAAAATTTAAAAAACCAGCAATAATGACAGAGCTTATCATTGCAATAATTTCTGTTGTTGCATTTATTCTCCACCAAAACCATCTTAAGATATATATTGCACCTGTTCCTGCACCTACTAAAAGAAGCAGGTTGAATGCTTGGCCAGCGCTTTGCAATGTGAGACCCAAACCTGCTCCGATTGTAATGCTTATAACAGTAAATACTCTTCCAGCAAAAACTAATTCTTTCTGAGAGGCATCTTGTCTTAAAAAACGATGGTAAAAATCATTTACCAAATAACTTGCTCCCAAGTTTAATTGTGTTGACATGGTACTCATGAACGCAGCAATGAGGGATGCAGAAACGATACCAAGTAATCCGGATGGAAGCAAGGTTAACATGGCAGGGTATGCAACATCATCACCCAATTTATCCTCAGGTAATCCAGGAAAAGCATTTTGAATATCGCCTACCTCAGGAAAAATGATAAGAGATGATAAGGCTATAATGATCCAAGGCCATGGTCTGAGTGCATAGTGCGAAAAATTAAATAAAAAGGTTGCGGCAATAGCATTTCTTTCATTCTTTGCTGAAAACATTCTTTGGGCTATATATCCACCACCACCCGGTTCAGAACCAGGATAGTAAGTGGACCACCATTGAACAGCTAAGGGAACAAAAAATAATGGCACCCAGATATCAGGATCAGAAAAATCAGGAAAGATCGATATTTTTTCTATTACGTTAGGATGATTAATTAAATTTTTTATACCTCCGATTTGTGGAAGCGATATCACATAAATTGCTGCCCACACAGAACCAACCATAGCTAACAAAAATTGGATCACATCTGTAACGACCACTGCTTTTAATCCACCTAGTGTAGAATACAGCAAGGTTACTGAACAAGCAATGAACAGTGTTTGCCAGCCTTCAATTTGTAATACTATTTCTCCAAACTTAATAGCTGCTAAACTAACTGCTCCCATGACCAAAGAATTAAATATCAAGCCTAGATATAGCGCACGAAACCCCCTTAAAAAAGCAGCCGGTCTTCCTCCATAACGCAATTCATAGAATTGAATATCAGTTAATAACCCGCTTCTATTCCATAACTTTGCATATACAAAAACAGATAACATCCCTGTCAACAAAAAAGCCCACCAAACCCAATTTCCAGCCACTCCATCTTTTCGAACTAGATCTGTAACTAAATTTGGTGTATCTGTTGAAAAGGTCGTTGCAACCATGCTTATGCCTAACATCCACCATGGTAAATTGTTACCTGCTAAAAAAAAGGATCTTGTATCTTGCGAGCTTTTTTTTGAAGACCACAATCCAACGATTATTGAAAGTATTAAATATCCCGCAATTATTGTCCAATCAAGAGCGGATAAGATCATCTAGTAGTTATCATCCAATCCAAAAATAGGTTTATTTTTTTTCCATTTTCCTCTGGTAAAGTCGGGTATTTTAATTGGCTTACTGCCAGATTTGATAGAACTTTCAGATAGCGGCACTATGACACTCATACTAACGGCATCGTATACATCAATAACAGGTTTTTTTGCTCCTTTGATACTTTCAATGAAAGCTCTTGCAATAAAAAAATCCATTCCACCGTGACCTGCCTGTGATAGATCATCCTTAGAGCTTGAGAAACGTTTCCATAGAGGGTGATCATAATCATTTAAGTATTTGTTTTCTGACTCCCAACGATGATTTTCCGGGCTTAATCCCTCAATATATATGGATTTATTGTCTTTCATCCAAATTCCTTGAGTACCTTGTACGCGAAAATTCAAGCTATAAGGTCTGGGTGAATTGGTATCATGACTGAGGACAATAGTTTGGCCATTAGCGCATTTAATTACTGAGGTAACTACATCACCTAACTTAAAATTCACTTGAGCGTTTGGGTGACCTGCTCCACCTTTTTCAACAATGTATTTCTTCAAGCCTCTTGCTTGAGAAGCGGTTGAGGTAACATGAAGCATTCTATTTCCTCTGTTTATGTCCAACATAGGACTAACAGGACCAAGACCATGTGTGGGATAAAGGTCTGCATTTTTATCAACGGAGTGTTGAGTTCTCCATCTTGCTTCAGAAAAACCTTTTTTTTCCAAATTCAACTCCACCCCCATAAGGTTGACTTCCATCGTTAAATTTCACATGTCTCAGGTCGTGCTGATATCCACCTTGGCAATGGATTATTTCGCCAAACATCCCAAGTCTTACCATATTTAGAATGGCCATGATATCCCTACGATAACATACGTTTTCCATAATCATGCACAATTTACCAGTTTTTTCAGAGGTATTTACAAGATCCCAACACTCTGATACAGTGAGCGCTGCAGGGACCTCAACTCCTACATGAACATTGTTTTTCATGGCTGATATTGCCATTGGATGATGCCATCGCCACGGGGTAGCGATATTTACACCGTCAAGGTCTTCATTTGATAAAAGATTTAAATAATCATTTTCATCTTGATTGTAGATTTTTGGAATTGGTCGTCCTTTTTTTCGAAATATTTCCTTCGTCATTTCAATCATTTTGTCATCAATGTCACAAATAGCGCTAATTTCTACATCCGGTCTATCCAAAAAGAGATTTATCATCCATTGGCCCCTCAGGCCGGTACCAATTACACCGATTTTTAATTTGGATAAAGAACCTGAAAAACCGAAACTGGGCTTTAATAAGGATGCACTGCTTAAAACAGCAGTGGTTTTTATGAATTTTCTTCTATTCAATATATAGTTTATCTAAATATCACCCAAACAGCAACTACTGCTACGACAACAAGTCCTGATAAAATCTTATCTGTTTTGTCTTGAGTCTCTTCTTTAGATGACTTTTTAACGTTGTTCTGTGACGGGTCATATGTCAGTCCCTTGGTTTGCGATTCATCAGGCGGGGGTGTTAAATAACTGACACCGATCAAAACTACTGTGCAAACTAAAAATAAATAAGCGGCATAGTGCAAGAAGTTAATACTGACCAATAAATGTAAGATTGTTCCATCTTGAGGCTCAAATATGAGCAAGAAAAATCGCATCATTCCCAATACAAATCCGACCCCTAAGGATGCTAGCGCACCTTGGTTATTAACTCTTTTATTAAAGATGCCAAGAAGAAACACTGCGGCAATAGGGGGAGATATAAGTCCTTGGATTGCTTGAATTTTTACGAATAGTGTGCCACCAAAGAAACCGCCTTCAATAAGCTGAATAGATAGCAATCCCAGAACAACTAAAATAGCCGTTGATACTTGACCAACAAAGACCAATTCTTTTTCAGAACTATGTGGTTTAAACTTTTTATAAATATCTAACGTGACCAAGGTTGATGAGGAATTGAAAACTGAAGCAAGCGAACTCATTAACGCTGCTAGCAAACCCGCAGCTACTAATCCTCTCAGACCGCTTGGAAGCAAGGTTTGAACTAGAACAGGCAGAGCCTGATCACTGTTTTCAAGCTGGAGAACTCCCTCTTGGTTTAAGCAATATGCTATGATGCCTGGCATTACAAATAAAAATAGTGGTGTGATCTTTAAAAAACCTGCAAATATAGTTCCTCTTCTCGCCTCATGGATATTTTTGGCTGAAAGAACTCTTTGTACTATATTTTGATCTGTACACCAGTACCAAATTCCCAAAATTGGTGCACCAAAAATAATTCCTGTCCACGGAAACTCAGGATGATCAGATGGTCGCCAAACACTCATGAAATCAACTGGAGCTATCTCTACCATGTTATTCCATCCACCGAGTTCATTTAATCCAAAAATTAAAACTACGATTGATCCAAATATTAAAACAAAAGTTTGAATTGTTTCCGTATACACAACAGCTTTGAGTCCGCCTAAGATCGTATATACCCCTGTCAATAAGATGATAATCAAAGCACCAACCCAAAAATCGATACCCATCAGGGTTTCAAAGACAATCCCCCCAGCCATTACAGTTACAGCTATTTTTGTTATTACATAAGCAAAGATTGAAATGATTGATAAATAATATCTAGCAAAAGGAGAGAATCGCTTTTCAAGAAATTCAGGTGTGGTAGAGATTTTGCTAGCTAAATAATAGGGAACGAAAAACCAGCCAAGGATCAAAAGGATTAACGAAGCTAGTATTTCAAACTGTACTGTTGGTAATCCGCTGTTTGCACCTGTACCCGCTAAACCTACTAAGTGTTCTGATCCTATATTGGAAGCAAATAAAGCGGCCCCAATGACGAACCACCCAGTATTTCTACTTGCTAAAAAATATTCATCGCTTGACTCTTTTTTCCTAGAATAGAAAAGCCCAATTGCCACTATTCCTGCGATGTAAATCGAAACGATAACCCAGTCTAAATTTGAAAACACTATATTGCTCCTGTTTCTATAATTGATTAATAAGAATTTATAATTACAAAACCTATAAAAGGTCTATGAACTGACATTTCTATGCATTGTTAGAATTTTTTCAAAATTACCACGTCTATTAATGGTTGAAAGTGTACGTTAAAATTCTTTAATTGTAATAATTTAATTTAAAAAAGGGTTTACGCACTTCCTGCCATACATGTCTCGATCTCTGATATTGTCTTTGGAATATTTGGTCCCAGAATTTCATGTCCACTTTCCGTAATATGAACATTATCTTCGATTCTTATTCCTCCAAAACCTTTATATTTTTTAACCTCATCATAAATTATAAAATCAGCAAGTTTGTTTGATGATGCCCAATCTTCAATCAAATGAGGAATAAAGTAAATTCCTGGCTCTACCGTTATAACAAAGCCAGATTTTAATTCTTTTGACAATCTTAAATATGCAAGGCCAAATTGATCACTTCTATCAGAGCCAGATTCATAACCAACGAGATCTTCACCCAATCCTTCCATATCGTGAACATCTAAACCAAGCATGTGCCCCAGGCCGTGTGGGAAAAAAAGAGCATGGGCACCGTTTTGCACCGCACTTTCCGTATCTCCACACATTAAACCAAGGCTTTTTAAACCTTCCACGGCAATCCTAGAAGCTTCCAAATGGGCACTTTTAAATGAATTTCCCGCTTTACAAAGTTTCAAAGCTGCTTCCTGCATCTTAAATACGATTGAATAAATCTCTTTTTGCTGAGATGAGAATTTACCGCTTACAGGGAAGGTTCTTGTTATATCGCTAGCATAATAATTTGAAGATTCAGCTCCTGAATCATTTAAAAGCAGCTGACCGTTTTTCATGAGATTATGATAATTGTTGTTATGTAATATCTCCCCGTTAATAGTAAATATTGATGGATAGGCCAACCGACTTCCATTGCTTAAGGCATAACCTTCCATTTTTCCTACAACCGATTGCTCAGTGATCCCATCTGAGGAATTTTGCATTGCTATCTTATGCATTTCAGCTGTAATTGTTAGTGCAGATTCTATTTCTGATATCTCTTCTTGTGCCTTGATTGATCTTTGAGCAATGACTGAAGAAATCAATTCCTTTGAAGTATGTATATTTTGATTAAATAGACTTCTTAGAAAATTAATATGCTCAGCTCTGTATGCTGGCAAATAATGTATTTTCCCTTTGTATGATGATAAATATTGTTCAAGTTTTGAAGTAGGCATACTTTCTTCAATTCCAACTTTTATCGCCATGTCCATTACTGAGATCCTCGACCCCTCCCAAACAATATCATCAGAGGTCAAATCATCTCCAAACAAGACAGATCTTTTTGACTCTGTATCAATTACGACGTTCAGACCGGGGAAATCTAATCCGCAGTAATATAGAAAATTACTATCCTGTCTAAATCGAAGCGTATTAGATGGATAATTCATTGGAACAGGATTATTTCCGTATAAAAATATTAATCCTGATTGAACTTTGTCACAAATTCTAGATCTTCTATTAATTAAAATATTTTTTTCAAACATTTTTATCTCTTAATTGGAGGGGGTCCAGGTGGTATCATGGGCTCATACCTACTGCTTCCTTTTCGCTCTTTATATTCAGCTTTGATTTCTTTGACAAGTTTTGGGTCTTCAAAAATATCTACCATGGTCATTCCCAGAGCTTTTGATGCATGAAGCATTCCCTTGTGACCAATGGACATTCCAGTGCATGCGACAACAGCCCAGGAGTGCCAAGGTGCATCTTTGGGTGCAGCGGGTGTGGACAATCGCACTGTAGGAACTAACTGACTAACATCTCCAACATCAGTAGATCCCCCTTGAGCTGGGAGGGTTTCCCTCATTGGATAGATCTCACCATCCATTCCAACTTGCGGCTTATTGGTCGCTTTTTGAATGGCTTTGGCATATTTAGTTTCACTAGCGCTGTACTTTAAAGGACCTAATAACTCAAAATTTGTTTGTACAACAGCTGCTCCTCTTCTGTTTGGCAATATTTCATAAATTCCTGAGATTAATGAAATTTCATGATCCACTTCAGCCATTAAAGCTCCCCCTGCAGCAATTTTCTTTACTCGCTCGTAAACAACATTCAACGATTCTCTGTCGTTTTCTCTAACACGAACCCAAATCTGCGCAAAGTCCGGAACAACATTTACAACATCACCAGCTTTTTCAATTTGATAATGTATTCTTGTTGTCGGCTTTACATGCTCCCTGTAATAATTAATTCCAGTCGTAAATAACTCCATTGCATCAACAGCGCTATATCCATTCCATGGGTCTGCTGAGGCATGAGCGGTATTACCAGTATATTTTACTCTAAAGTCGATCAACGCCTTGCTGCTTTGTGTTGACGCTTCAATATTATCTGATGGATGCCAATCCATGCATACATCCAGATCATTAAATAACCCTTCACGTGCAAACCATACTTTGCCAAATATGGTCTCTTCAGCTGGAGTACCGTAAAAAACGATACTTCCTTTCAGTTTCTTTTTTTGAATGAGTTCTTTTGCGG
>CACBUT010000029.1:0-8281 GCA_902542445.1 uncultured Fidelibacterota bacterium
CAATCCGCGCTACCTATGCTGGAGTCTCCGAATACAATGATAAAATGCCCTCAGTTTCAATTTCCAATATTAATAGGCGACTTGAATATTGGAAGTCAATTGTTAAACGCTTGGATGCAATCGACCAGAGCAAATTAAATGATAATGACAAGATCAATTTTTCCATTTTTCTTGATATGATCAATGGACGAATTGATGCGATAAAATTCAAGGACTATCAGATGCCTTTAAATGCAGACTCAGGTTTTCATACAGGACTATCAAGGCTTCATAAAGCCATGCCGTTTAAAACTGAATCTAATTATATGGAATATATCGATCGCCTAAATCAATTTCCTCTATTTTTTGATGAACATATTAATAACATGAAAAAAGGTATCGAAGAAAACAGAACTTTACCTCAGGTAGTGCTTAACGGATATGAAGTTACAATATCTACTCATATTGTTGATGAAATAAAAGAGAGCGCATTTTTTACCCCCTTTAAATCTTTTCCAAAGACTATGAGCAAAGAACAGAAAGAAAAACTGTCAGAACTAGGATTAGAGAGCATCAAAAAAAATGTGATTCCATCGTTTCAAAAGTTCCTAGATTTTTTCTTAAACGAATACTATCCCAATGCTAGAAAATCTTTGGGAGCATCGGAACTCCCTAACGGAAATGAATTTTATCAATACAAGATCAGACAATTTACCACCTTGGATTTGACTGCAGATGAGATCCATAATATTGGATTAGAAGAAGTTAAAAGAATAAGAAAAGAAATGGATAAGATCATATCTGATTTAAAGTTTGATGGTACTTTTGAAATGTTTCTTGATTTTTTAAGGACTGACAAAAGATTCTATGCAAAATCAGCTGAAGATCTTTTAAAAGAAGCATCTTTTATTGCAAAAAAAATGGATGCCAAACTTCCATCCCTTTTTAAAAAATTACCTCGTCTTCCATATGGAGTAGCGCCTGTTCCGGATGATCTTGCGCCTAAATATACAGGTGGCAGATACTCAGGTCCCGCAAAAGGTAGTAATGAAGCTGGTTACTATTGGGTAAATACTTACAAACTTGAAGTTAGGCCTCTATATAATCTTGAAGCTTTGACGCTTCATGAAGGGGTTCCGGGACATCATCTGCAAAATTCAATTGCAGCAGAAATTACAGGCCTACCTGATTTTAGGAAAAGATTAGGCATTACCGTTTTTGGAGAAGGTTGGGGTCTTTACAGTGAATATCTAGGCCTAGAAGCAGGTTTTTACAAGGACCCTTATAGCAACTTTGGTAGGCTGACTTATGAAATGTGGAGAGCTTGCAGATTGGTTGTTGATACGGGTATTCATGCAAAGAATTGGTCTAGGCAAAAAGTAATTGATTATCTATCTAGTAATACCGCACTTCCAATTCATGAATGTACAACTGAGACCGATAGATATATTGCGTGGCCCGGACAAGCCTTGGCTTATAAAATTGGTGAGCTTAAAATTAAGGAATTAAGAAATTATGCATCTCAAGAGCTTGGTCAAAATTTTGATCTAAGAGAATTTCATGATACAATATTATGGAGTGGTGAGCTACCATTAGATCTTTTAGAGCAAAATATAAAAAACTGGATCGAGGTTAAAAAAGCATCATGATAACAAAAAAAATATTTTTCATATTATTATTTGCGATAACATCTATACTATCGCAAACCTATTTCCCAGATTACGGAAACTGGAAGAGAAAAAAACCTAACCAAGTTGGCTTTAATCAAAAAAAACTTAACAAGGTTATTCAATATGCTATAGATAGCGAAAGTAGTGGCTCTAGAAATCTAACAGAATTCATCAAGGCAACTCTTACCAAAGAACCTCATGGAGAGATTATCGGCCCTACTAAAGATCGTGGAGATATGACTGGACTGATTATTAAAAATGGATTTATAGTTTCAGAATGGGGAGATATAAATAGAGTTGATATGACCTTCAGCATATCGAAGACCTACCTCTCTACAGTTATAGGGGTGGCTTTGGATAAGGGCTTAATCCAAAATGTTAATGATAAAGTTCAGATTTATGTACCAACTGAGCATTTTGAAAGCGAACATAATTCTAAAATAACATGGGATCATCTGTTGCGGCAAACCAGTCATTGGAAAGGAACACTATGGGATAAACCCGATTGGGCTGACCGCCCTCCAAAAAATGTTGCTTGGACTGAACTACAGAATCAACCGATGTACGAGCCGGGAAAAAATTGGAAATATAACGATGTCAGAGTTAATCTATTGGCATTCAGCGGTCTCCAAGTTTGGCGCAAACCATTACCACAGGTTTTAAAAGAAAACATTATGGACCCAATTGGAGCATCGAATACTTGGAGGTGGCATGGTTACGAAAATTCATGGGTTTTGCTCGATGGTCAGATGATGCAATCAGTCAGTGGTGGTGGTCATTGGGGAGGTGGAGTATGGATAAATGCGTTAGATCACGCGCGCTTTGGATATCTTTTCTTGCAAGACGGTAGGTGGAAAAACAAACAGATTATTTCTGAAGAATGGATTGAGATGGCTAGAACTCCAACCGATGTTCATCAAGGCTATGGTTATATGAATTGGTTTTTAAACTCTGACAAAGAGGGTAAAAATAAATCAATTCCAGCAGCTCCCAAAACAGCAGTAACGTTTAGAGGAGCTGGCTCAAATATTATTTATATTGACTGGGAAAACGATATTGTTTGTGTTGTAAGATGGATAGATCGAACAAAATTCAACCAGTTCATCAAATTGATGCTAACTGCTTTAGACTAAATAAATCTAATGAGATATTTAATTAAGATAGTTCCAGTTTATTTTTTCATTTTCATTTTAAGTTGCGAAAAAAATTTACCTTATGACATAATTTTTAAAAATGGTGTTATTGTTGATGGGCTTGGAAATGAACCATATGAAGCAGATATTGGAATTAAAGGAAATAAAATTGTTACACTTGAACAAAATATTTCAAGCGAATTGTCAAAACAAGTAATTGATGTTTCTAATCGTATTATTTCTCCAGGCTTCATAGATAATCATGCACATATTCAAACAAATATTCATAAACATCCATTAGCTGAAAATTTCATACGTCAAGGAATAACGACTATTTTGGCTTCACTGCATAGCGGTGATCAACCATGGCCCATTGATGAGTATGCAATGTCATTAAAAGTAGCCCCCAATATTGGTTTCTTTTGTGGCCACACTTGGATTAGGAAACAAGTCCTTGGCATGGACAACAGGGATCCAAGCGATATTGAGTTAATCGAAATGAAAAACTACGTTAAAGAATCTATGAAGATGGGTGCAATAGGATTTACAACTGGATTATTATACGTGCCAGCAAATTTTGCAAAAATTAAAGAGGTAATTGAGCTAGCAAAAGTCGCTTCCAGCTTTGGTGGAATCTATGTGACTCATATGCGCAATGAAGCTACTGGATTACTTAATTCTGTAAGAGAAACAATCCAAATTAGTTCAGAAGCCAATATTCCTGCTCAAATTAATCATCACAAAGCAGTAGGTGTAACGCAATGGGGTTGGTCCAAAAAAAGTTTGGCCCTAATCGACTCTGCGCAATCAGAAGGTATTGACATTGTTCATGATCTATATCCCTATACTGCATCCAGTACCAGCTCCTCAGTTTTATTTCCCCAATGGTCTTTAGCTGGCGGGCCAGATGCTTTCAAAGATAGAATCAATGATCCTGAAACAAGAGCACAAATAGAATACGAAATGATTGATATTTTCAAAAAAGAAAGAACTGGCGGGGATTTAAGCAGAATTCAATTTAGAATTTTACCAAGCGATACGTCCTATAATGGAAAAAGATTGTCAGACTATGCTAAAGATTTAGGGCTAGAAAATAATTTAACCAATGGAATTAAATTGGTTATAGATCTACAGTTAAAGGGTGGTTTCTCAGCTATCTATCATGCCATGAATGAAGAAGATGTAATTAGAATAATGCAACATCCACTAGCAATGATTGAAACTGATGGAGACCCTGTTAGCTACGGTGTTGGCTATCCACATCCAAGAAGTTATGGTGCTTTTCCTAGAGTTTTAGCAAGATATGTTAGAGATTTAGAAGTGATTACACTTGTTGAAGCAATTAAAAAAATGACATCAATGGCTGCGGACCGAATTGGACATTTTGATCGTGGTAGAATTAAAGTTGATACTTATGCAGACTTGGTTGTTTTCGATTTTGAAAACATTCAAGACAACGCTACATACACAGATCCTCACAGATACCCAACTGGCATTGATCATGTCATGATCAATGGTAAATTTGCGATAAAAGATGGGGCTCTTACTGGAGAAAGACCAGGCGAGTGGCTTAAGGGTCCCTTTTTAAGAAAATAAAAATTACTTAATATAATTAGTTAAATCTGCCAAGATTCCTTAATCGTTTTTTTGTATCAACTATTTCTGGAAGATCCTCATCAGCATTTGACCAGGCTCTTAAAAAATCTTCATAGCTCTCAATAGCATTTACCTTATCTCCTAACCCTTCATAAGCCTTACCCTTTAAGTAATTTTTCTTAGGCCAAAATTGATCAAAAACTGTTTGTCCGGTAATTTGATTATTCGCTGCTCTAAAATTAAAAGTCTCTTTTAGGGCATTTTGATAGTCATTTATTTCAAGGAAAGATCTTGCTCTCCAATAGTGAAATACATCAGAAAGTGTTCTCCTGATATCTTTATTCAAAGCATATAGATCAGCATTATCAAGCTCCTTAAAACCTTTTATAGCTTTCATATAATCACCTTGCTTGTATAGTTTTAATAAACTCAAATACCTTTCTTGATGTGTGCGATTAGAATTCGGAGCATTGCTAATATCATTTAAAATTTGATCCAATTCGTCAAATTTTTTTAACTCTATGAGAGATAAACCAATGGCTTGATAATATTGTAAAATGCTATTTTCACTTACATAGTTATCTTTTTTAGATAAAATAAAATCATATGCTTCTTGATGATTTCCTTTCATCATTAATGCAGTGTGTTTCAAATTTAAAAATTGAGTAACATTCGGATTTTGATCAAGAGCCTCATCAAGCAAACTAAGCCCCTCATTTGCTCTACCGTCCCTTAACAAAATTTCAGATTTAAACCATTTGGCTGGAACCAATTCAGGATCACGCTTTAACGCTTTATTATACCAAATTATCGCTCTATCAAAATCACCGTAATTATATAGATAAACATCTCCAATTTCATCATGTGCATGGGCGTGACTAGGATTTAACATTATTGCTGTATTAAAACTAGAAAATGCTTCATTGTATTTTTGGGTCTGATTGTAAAAGAAACCAAGAGCAAAATGCACTTCCGCTTCATTTGGTCCAAGCTCGACTGCTTTTTTCGCATTCTTTTCAGCTTCTATAATTGCCATTTTAGAAAACTCTAAATCCATTCCTTGCATAGATCTTTGACTCATTCTAACTCGTGATATACCTGCATATGGAAGAGCATATTTTGGATCTATTTCAATTGCTTTTTTATAAAGTTGAATAGCTTCATCGCGTTTAAAGTTTTCATATGAGTAAGATAATTGTCGGCCCTTAATATAATAGTCATAGGCTTCTATTGATTCTGTTTGAGATGAAGAAATCATCATTGATTCTTCATCTGATAGCTCTATTCTCAATGCATTAGCAATAGCATTGGCAACCTCATCCTGAACAGCAAAAATGTCTTTAATATTTCGATCATACTTTTCTGCCCATAGATTTTGGTCGTTTGAAGTTTTGATTAATTGGCCTGTAATTCTAACTCTGTCTCCCGATCTTCTAATGCTGCCTTCGAGAATATTTGCAACACCTAATTCCTTCCCAATTTGCTTAAGACTCATTGTAGAATTCTTATATTTCATAACCGTAGTTCTTGAAATAACCAAAAGATCTTTAATTTTTGAAAGTTCAGTTAACAAATCTTCAGTCATTCCATCAGCAAAATATTCATCTTCTTCATTTTGGCTGAGATTTTCGAAAGGTAAAACAGCTATAGACTTTTCATTTATGGGCTCAACTATTTCGGTAGTTGATTGTCCAAACCATCCTATTAAAATTCCTCCAACAATTCCACCAATAAGCATCCAATTTCTTTTATCATTTAAAAAAGAGGTATTTTTTGAAATTTCAGTTTTCTTTTTTTCTTTACTTTTAACCGCGTCGGTTTTTATAAATCCTTCAGGAGTTTTGTCAAAGACCCAACTAAAAATTAGTGCGATTGGAAATCCTAGCAATATAATGATGACAACAAATTGTTGGGTCCATTGGGGAAAATTAAAAATTGGGAATAGGATTTCAACTAATTGAAAAATAATGAATGCTACCACAGCATAGGAAGCCGCAACTCTAAAAACTTTTCGTCTTTTTAATTCTTCAATTAAGCTCATGATTTTGGTTCTAATTTTAATAAAATATTTTGAAAACGAATCTCATCTCTAATTAAATCAAAATCCGGATCTGAAAGCAACTCTCCATAATGCAGTCCGTTTGGTATTGAACTTAAATATTCGATCATTTCAAGCGCTTTTATTTTTTCATTAACGATAGAATATATCCTCGCTAGTCCTTTTTCGTGATTTGGACCAAAAAAAGCATCTTTATTAATTGGCAAAACTTCAACACCTTTCAATCCAAATTCTATAGCTTTTTGCTTATCTCCTAAACGAGCATATGCTATTCCTATAGATGTATAAAATCTAGCATCATCAGGATAAAGAATTATTTGATCGTTTAAGTATTCAATTGATTTATTTAAACTTTCGGAAGCTAATTTTTTATTTCCTTTATAATTGTATGCCACTCCCAAAAAATAATCATGGGGGAAAAATTGTAATACATTGCCATAGAACTTTTGATTTGAGTTTGTCAATAAGCTTAGCATATCATCATCATTTTTGAGTATCCTATTAAAATCAAGAACTCTAATATTTATATCACTACTAAATTTTTTTGAATCATTTAAAGCTTTGCTAGCATTGCCTGATCTGAAATACTCAGCTCTAATTAAATTATTAATTACACCATTATATGAACTATTTATTTCATATGATTTTTTGGCTAGCTTTATTGCCTCATCATAATTTCTAATTGAAACATATGAGCCAGCTAATTGATTTATCATAAGAGTTGATCTGGGGTCTAGATTGCTAGCATCCGTAATATTTTCAATGGCTTTTTCTAAATCCCCTAACCTTCTGTAAATTAAACCTATTCTGTAAAGTGCAGAAATATTTCCTGGCTCAAGCTCTTTAGCAAGCGAATAATCTGCTAAAGCCTTACCATAATCTCTAAATCCATGATAATAATAAGTACCACGGCCTATTCTAACGGTCGCATTGCTGGGTTTTAATTCCATTGCTCGATCTATTGATTTTTTAGAGAGCTCCATTCTTCTATCGGAAAGGTCATGCCTATACCATTTTATATGGGCATGCATTTTGCCTAATTGAGCATGAGCTTCTGCGAAATCAGGGTCAAGGGCTATCGATCTTTCATATTCGGAAATTGCGGCAAATAAATTTTCTTTTGAATGCCCAGAATTTTCAATCATATTCCCCTTTAAATAATATTCATACGCAATATTACTATCAGTTAATTTTTCATTGATTCTGGCTTTTTCATCTACAGTTAATTCTGACTTCATTGCCTCAGCAATTTCAATTGCTACCTCAGATTGTAATTCAAATATATCAGTTTCATCTTTGTCATAAGTTTCAGCCCAAATATGTTCATCAGTTTTTGTATCAATTAATTGACCAACAACTCTTACTCTACCATTTGCTCGCTGTATACTACCTTCTAAGATATGAGCAACTCCAAGCTCCTTTGCGATATCCTTAATTTTTTTTGTTGTGTTTTTATACTCCATAACTGAAGTTCTGGATATGACTTTTAAATCCTTTACCTTTGCAAGATTTGCTATGATTACTTCAGTAATGCCGTCGGAAAAAAATTGATCTTCTGGCGCGGTAGAATAATTATCAAAAGGTAAAACAGCTATGGATTTGTCATCTACAGAAGATTGAAAACTTCCACCCCCAAAAGAACCTAAAAGAAATGCTACAACCAAACCTAAAAGCAAATAAAGGTTTTTGCTATCTAAATAAAAGGGTTTGGATGCTGTTGCTTTTTCATTTTTCTTTTTTTCTTTACTTTTAATCGCATCGGTTTTTATAAACCCTTCAGGAGTTTTGTCAAAGACCCAGCTAAAAATCAGTGCTATTGGAAATCCTAATAATATAATAATGAC
>CACBUT010000030.1:0-7790 GCA_902542445.1 uncultured Fidelibacterota bacterium
CATGATAGGATGGGTAGTTTCACTTTTTGGTTTTTATCATGAAGCTTCTACCTCGAAAAATTTAAATTGTTTCCATTAATAAACAATTGTGTTAAAAATTTTACATAATAAGTAATTTTAACATATCAATTTAGTTCAAATCATTGCAAAATATTAACTCAATGGGATTATGAGGAAATAAACATTGAAGAACTGGGATGGGGGCGAGAAAAATTACTTGAAGTCGGCAAAGCAATGACAGTTCCACAAATAGTAATTGATGGCACGCCTATCGGAGGATATGACGACCTTGTCAAGATTTATTAAATCCCTCGTTTTATGAAAGATTCTGGACAACGATTTTCATCAAGATTCACATTTTTGCTTAGCGCGCTAGGAGTTGCAGTAGGCACAGGAAATATTTGGCGTTTTCCAAGAATAGCTGCTTCCAACGGGGGAGATGATGGTGCTGGTAGTTTCCTCATAGCATGGATAGTTTTTTTGTTCTTGTGGAGTATTCCACTTATCATAGTTGAATATGTAATGGGTTCTAAATCTAGGCAAGGAACCATCGGAGCTTTTGCAATGTTTTTAGGAAAGCCTTTCGCTTTTCTTGGCGGTTTTGTTGGTTTTGTTTCTACTGCGATTGCTTTCTACTATTCAGTTGTGGTAGGCTGGAATATCTATTATTTTTTAGTCACCTCATTTACTGAATTACCAAATAGCTCAGTTGCCTCTCTCTCGCTTTGGAATAATTTTCAAAGCAGTTATTATCCTGTTTTGTTTCATGCTATTGCAATGACGGTAGGAGGTTTTGCGATTTACAAAGGTGTTTCATCGATTGAAAAAGTAAATCGAATCCTTATCCCAACGCTTTTAATCATTGTTTTGATTTGTGTCATAAGAGCAATCTCTTTGCCCGGCGCCTTTAATGGAATTATCTATCTGTTCACCCCACAATGGTCCCAGTTAACTAGCCCTAAGCTTTGGCTAGAGGCACTAACTCAAAACGCATGGGATACTGGCGCTGGATGGGGTCTGTTTTTAACTTATGCTGTTTACATAAAAAAAAGATACGGTATCGTTAAAAATGCATTTACTACTGCTATCGGCAATAATATTGTCTCACTTCTATCAGCTGTTATGATTTTTAGCACTGTTTTCTCAATACTTGGCAATGAACTAAATATGCCTAAGTCTGAAATTTTAGACATTATGAAAACTTCTGGCCCTGCTGCTACTGGATTAACATTTATTTGGATGCCACAATTATTTGAAAAGATGATCTTCGGCAAAACTTTATCCATACTCTTTTTTCTTGGCCTATCGTTTGCTGGATTTTCATCTTTGATTTCTATGCTTGAATTAGCTGTTAAAAACTTGATTGATTTTGGCTTGAAAAGGAAGCAGGCCGTCTTTTGGATTGTTATTGTTTGCTTTGTCATGGGGATACCTTCTGCAATGAATATTGATATACTTGCAAATCAAGATTTTGTTTGGGGAGTTGCGTTGATGATATCAGGAATTTTCTTTGCTTTAGCTGCATCAAAATATGGAATTGAAAAAATCTTGAAGGAGTACAATAGCTCTCAATTTGATTGGCAATTTCCAAATATTTGGAGACCCATAATAACATATCTTGTCCCTGTGCTTGGTGTAGTATTAATCCTATGGTGGATGTCATTGTCAGCAACTAGTTATGCCCCTGATGATTGGTATAATCCATTTTCTGCATTTAGTGTAGCAACCTGCATTGTTCAGTGGTCTATTATATTGATTATCTTTTATTACTTGAATAATTCTATCACCTCAAGATTAAACAATCCTTTAGAAAACGAATAATTTATAAAATGTCAAATATTCATATGGATGTATATGTCTAAAGAAGTTATTGTTATTGGCTCTGGTCTTGCAGGTATGTCTTGTGCTACTTATTTAGCTAAAGAAAATTATAAAGTAAAGGTGGTAGAAAAGAACGCTTCTTATGGAGGACGATTGCAATCCTTTTCTCAGGATGGTTTTACCTTTGATGCTGGTCCCAGCTGGTATTGGATGCCTGATCTATTTGATTCTTATTTCAATGACTTTGGAAAAAAGACTGCTGATTTTTACAAACTAACCAGGTTAGACCCAGGTTACAGAATATACTTTAATGAAAAAGAATATTTAGATGTGTCTGAAAACTTAGATACATTAAAAGAGAAATTTGAAAAAATAGAAAGAGGAAGTGGACAGTCTTTACAAAATTATTTAGATGACGCTGGTGAAAAGTATAGAGTTGCTGTAGAAAAATTCATCTATAAACCAAGTCTCTCAGCTTTGGAGTTCATGGAGCTAGATCTACTAAAACGTTTGGGCAGATTAAATCTTTTTAAACCAATAAGTAAACATATTAGAGAATATTTTAAAGACCCTAGGCTTATAAAATTGCTCGAATTTCCTAGTCTACTTTTAGGAGCAAAACCATCGAACACACCAGCACTTTATAGTATAATGAATTACGCGGACCTATCTTTAGGTACATGGTATCCCAATGGTGGTATAAGAGCAATTGCAACGGGTCTTTATCAAAATGCTTTGGATCACAATGTTGAATTTTTATTTAATCACCCGGTTAGCAAAATTGAAACAAAAGAAAATATTGTTGACCATATTTTAGTTCATGATAAAAAAATAAACTGCGATATCGTTGTTGGGGGCGCAGATTATCATCACGTTGAAAATCACTTATTGAATAAAAAAAATAGAAATTACAATGATAATTATTGGGATAAGAGAACCATGTCACCAAGTTCACTGTTATTTTATTTAGGCATAAATAAAGAGTTAGATATTCCTCATCATGCTTTATTCTTTGATACTGATTTTGATAAACATGCTGAAGAAATATATGATAAGCCTCAATGGCCTAAAAACCCTCTCTTCTATGTATCATGCACATCTAAAACTGATAATAATGTTGCCCCAAAAGGCTCAGAAGCGGTCTTTATTTTAGTTCCGGTTGCACCAGGATTAAATGACAATGAAAACTCTAGAGAGATAATTTTTCAACAGATCGTAAAACGTCTTGAAAATGCTCTTGGGACAAATATCAAAGATTCCATTGTTTTTAAAAGATCATACGCTCACAAAGAATTTATATCAGAATTCAACTCCTACAAGGGCAATGCTTACGGGTTAGCAAATACGCTGTTTCAAACTGCCATTTTTAAACCCAGAATAAAAAATAAAAAACTGAATAACATGTATTATTGCGGCCAATTGACTGTACCAGGTCCTGGAATGCCACCTTCATTGGTTTCTGGGAAAATAGTCGCTAAGCAAATCATAAAAGAGCACGCATGAGCAATGAGCGAAGATACTTAGAATCTTGTTATCTTGCCTCTGAAAACTTAACAAAAAAATTCAGCACATCTTTTTCTTTAGGGATTTTTTGCATTGATAAAAAAATAAGAAAATATGTTTATGCAATATACGGTTTAGTCAGAGTTGGTGATGAAATAGTTGATACTTTTTTTGATGTAGATCAAAGAAGTGAGCTCGATCTTTTTGAAGCACAAGCTATGGATTCAATAAAAAATAAATATAGTTCAAATATGGTTTTACATGCATTTCAAGATGTTGTAAATAAATTCAACATAACTGAAAATCTTATCAAATCTTTTTTTGAAAGTATGAGAATGGACCTAACTGATAGATCGCACAATGAAGAAACCTATAAGAAGTATATTTTTGGCTCAGCGGAGGTTGTAGGTTTAATGTGCCTTCATATTTTTACAAATGGCGATAAAGATGATTTCAATGCTCTTGAAAAGCCTGCTAAAAGACTTGGCTCAGCATTTCAAAAAGTAAATTTTTTGCGCGACATAAGTGAAGATTATCAAGATAAAGGAAGAAGTTATTTTCCGAATTTAGATTTAAATAAAAAACTAAATGAAGATGACAAAAAAATAATTATTAAGGATATTGAAGATGACTTTTCCGCTGCTTATTTGGGAATAATAAAATTGCCTAAGACTTGTAGGTTTGGAGTTACAATGGCTTATAAATATTATCTTCAATTGCTTTTAAAAATAAAAAAAACATCTCCAGAAAAAATTATTAGCACCAGAATACGAATCAGCAATTTTTCAAAATTTTTGCTTTTAATATCTACTTCATTAAAGTCGATTTTGAAAATAAATTAATTTTTTTGATTTGTTAATTAAGTGTAATTTTGATTTTGTATAAGGTTTAATCAATGTTTCAAATATCAATTGTCCTAATTACATTTGTTTGTATGGAATTTATAGCATGGGCTACGCATAAATATGTTATGCACGGTTTTTTATGGTATTTACACGAGGATCATCATGTTCCATCAAATAAACAATTTCAAAAAAATGATTCTTTTGCGCTTATTTTTGCTATTCCCAGCGCATCATTGATTATACTTGGCAGTGTATATTCTAATGAAATTATGCTCTATTCCGGATTTGGGATATTAGCCTATGGCTTAGCATATCTTTTTGTTCATGATATTTTTATACATCGTCGTATCAAAATATTTTCTGCTACTAAAAATAAATACTTCAAGGCAATAATGCATGCCCATCGTCTGCACCATGCAAAGCAAGAAAAAGAAAATTGTGAATATTTTGGTATGCTCTTTGTTCCTTTAAGCGTTTTTAAAAGCTTAAAGTAAATAATGGATAAATATGCTTATCTATTGATAAATATATTTACTGTTTTAGGGCCTTTAGCTTTATCTCCCCTTGCTCCAGCTAATCAAAAAGCTTTTTTAAAAAAAATATTTCCCTCTATCCTAATTATAGCAGTTATTTTTATTATCCACGATATTGTGTTTACAGACCTTGGCGTTTGGGGGTTTAATTATTTTTACTTAACAGGAATGAATATTTTTAATCTTCCTGTTGAAGAGGTGCTTTTTTTTATATGTATCCCCTTTGGATCGCTTTTTATTCATGCTACAGTAACTGTCCAAAAACCTAAGTGGAAGATTTCTGATAGCTTTTTAAATATTTTATCTTACTCTTTAGTTGTATTGCTGATGGTTTTAGCATTTACTTTTAGTGATAGAATTTATACTTTGCATTCATTTACTACATCTGCTGTCTTAATCATAATTTGTCTTCTTAAATATAAAGATTTGATTGCAAAATTTTATGTCAGTTATGCTTTTATACTTATCCCATTTTTAGTTGTAAACGGTTTGTTAACAGGATCATTGATTGAGAATGAAATTGTCTGGTATAATAGTATGGAAATGATTGGAACAAGGATTGGAACTATCCCAGTAGAGGATTTTTCATATGGTTTTTCGCTACTTTTGAGCATTTTAATCATAGATAAATATCAAATTTTCACTAAAAAAAAGACATAAAATCAATTAAACGCTCATAACGCTCATAATTTTGTTGGCACCTTTTATATTTTAGTGCTATTTTAGACTCTGTTAAAATTTTTGTTTATATATTAAAATATATATAGATTGAAAGAATACCAGGCGCAAAGACGAGGATATTTGTAGGATGTGGACCTCTACTTATAATGATTAAATACATTGCGCGGTTTGGTCCTAAAATAAAAAAAGGAGAGTTGTTATATGAATAACCTGTTTTTAGCAGCGACACTACAATCCGGGGATTATATTGGGTTTACCTTCTTCCTTGGATCAATGGCAATGTTAGCAGCTACTGTGTTTTTCTTTGTTGAAAGATCAAATGTTTCAGCAGAATGGAAAATGTCAATGACAGTTTCCGGTTTAATCACAGGAATTGCAGCAGTTCACTATTACTACATGAGAGAAGTTTGGGTTACCTCAGGTATCAGCCCAACTGAATTCAGATACATTGACTGGATACTAACCGTACCATTGATGGTTGTTGAATTTTATCTCTTAACCAAAGTTAACTTCCAAAAACTTGTTTGGGCATCAATAGTTATGCTTGTCACCGGTTACTTCGGTGAGGCAGGCATTGGTCCATTATCTCCAGCTTTGTGGGGGTTATTGAGTGGTGCAGCATATTTTTACATCGCATATGATGTTGTTGCAGGTGAAGTAGGTACAGCAGCAGCAGCAGCTGGTGGTAAAATAGCGAACGCAAATACCTTATTAACAAGATTTGTAATCATTGGTTGGGGTATTTATCCGTTAGGTTACTTGATTGGAACTGCAGATGGTCAATGGTATAGCTTTATGGCCGGCGCAGTGGACGCTGATATGAGAGACCTAATTTACAACGTAGGCGATGCAATCAATAAGATTGGATTTGGTTTAGTTGTTTGGGCTGCAGCAAAAGATAGTTAATTAAGCATCCATAATATTTTTTAGTAGTAGTGAACGATCAGCTTTCAAAAATCGATCATCTAGCAATAATTGTTAATGATATAGCTTCTTCAGTTGAATTTTATACTGAGAACTATAATTGTTCAGTAAAGCATCAAGATGAGACATGGGCAATGTTACAATTTAGTAATATAAATTTAGCCTTAGTCCTGGAAGATGAACATCCGAACCATTTTGCATTAGTCGATCGTTCACTACCTGAAAAATATCCTGATAAAATCAAATACCACCGTGATGGTATTGGTTATATTTATAAGAAAGACCCCAGCGGCAATCACATCGAAATCTTAGACCAGAGTTCATAAACTCTACATTATATTCTTTCAATTTTCCGTTTACGTATGATTACTATGCCTTATTTTATTTTTTAATTTTTATTAAGAATAAAACGCTCATAACGCTCATAAATAACTTGCTTTAAAATATTTTCTTTAATAAAATGCAACATGGAAAATACATCAACTATATCAAAAAAAATCACAATAGTTAAAAAACAAAATTATCTAATCATATCTGCTTATGCTGACGACATAGAAGAATTTGCAGAAAGTGTTCAATCAATGATTGCAGAAGGTTGGCAGCTTAATGGTGGAATAAGTTCTTCCACTAGCATGTTATATCAATCTTTGAGGAAAATTTGAAAAATCGCAATTATATCATAATTGGATCGAGCGGGGGAATTGGCTCTCAACTTTGTACTGATTTAACTAATTGCAAATCTAATCTCCTTCTTGGTTATCACGAAAATATGCCCTCCGAAGAATTTTCAGATTTGAAATCTATGCATGTTGATGCTACTTCGTTCGATTCAGTTATGAAGCTGATACAATATGGTATCGAAATTTTTGGAAATATTGATGGAGTCGTATCATTACCTGGTTCTATAATTTTGAAGCCACCACATTTTATCAAGGAATCTGATTTTGACGAAGCTATTAACATAAATTTAAAATCAGCTTTTGGTGTTTTAAGAGCTGCAGGCAAGGCTCTTTCTGATTCTTCCATAGTTATGATGTCAACTGCTGTTACACAAATAGGCCTATCAAATCATGAAATGATTGTTGCCACCAAAGCCGGTATTGAATCTATGGTCAAATCAGCCTCTGTTACTTATGCCAGAAAAGGGTTAAGATTCAATGCTATTGCTCCAGGGTTAGTTGATACACCATTATCCGCACGAATAGTGAGCAATCCAGCTGCCTTGGAAATGAGTAAAAAAATGCACATTAGAGATCGAATAGGCTCCGCTAATGATATCAGTAATATGATACAATTCTTATTGAATCCAGAAAATGATTGGATAACAGGTCAAACATTTCGCGTTGATGGTGGACTGTCGTCAACTAAGGTTTAAGTATTCCAAAAAACTTACCATCAAAGCTGTGCATTGTTTGCGAGAGGCCATTTAACTGGAGAAAAAAATGGAAGAAAGATTGGCTGAATGTTAAATATTGTAGCAAAA
>CACBUT010000031.1:0-6759 GCA_902542445.1 uncultured Fidelibacterota bacterium
TGAATAAGCTTAGTCAATGGATCTATTGAGCTACTATATTGCTTATTAAAAATCATTTGATCTGCAAGCATTTCTAATGCCTCAGGATCAAAAGGGTCAGTTTTCAGCACATTGTTAATGTGTTTTTTTGATAATAATGGTTTTCTTAATTTCCAATAACACTCTGCTATGGCTAATTCAATTGCTGAAGTAGCGGGGTCGAGCTCTAAAGCTTGTTGAAATTCAATTATAGCCATAGAATAATCACCTTGGTTCATTAATAATTGACCATCAAGATAAAATTTTAATGCTTCGGGATTTGGAGATTTTTCTTTAATTGTATTTAAAGTTTCTTTAGAAAGTTCGCCAATATTTTTTTTCTGGATAACAGATGAACATCCAAAGAAAAATAAAAAATATAAAATAAAAAAAATCTTAAACATTTTCATATTTTTCCGACAAGATTATTTTAAAAATGAATTTCATGATTGAAATATAGTCACGTCGTTTCCACCCTTTTTCTTCGTTTGATACATTGCATCATCAGCCATTTTAATTAGCTCTTTTGATTCTTTGGACATAGAAGGATACCCTGACATACCTGCACTAATGGTTAAGTTAGTAGCAATTCCATCAAAAATGAAAGTTTTTCGATTTATACCTTCTACAATTCTTTTTGCTAGCGGAATACAGTCTCTTACATTAGTATTGACAAGAATAACAGAAAACTCTTCTCCTCCAAATCTTCCAACGACATCAATAGTTCTAACATTTTCTTTGATGATTTTTCCAACTTCTTTTAAAATGTAATCACCATATAGGTGCCCATAAGTATCATTGATTTTTTTGAATTTATCCAAATCCAGCATAATAAGACCAAGGCTTGTTTGAAAACGTGAGCATCTGTCGATTTCTTGATCTAGTCTATTCAAAAATGCATTATGGTTTAATAGACTAGTTAATCCATCATGAATAGCTGCATTTTCAATCAATTTAAAATCATTGCTCCATTCGAATGCTTTACCTAAAGCGATTGATAGCTTTTCCAATTTTAATGATTCAGAATTTTCAAAATTACAATGATTCATTCTCTCAATAGTAATTGAGCCAATAGCTTTTCCATTTAATCTTATAGGAGAAGAAAAAATTGGAAAAATCTTGTCTCTAATATGTAAATTGTCATCCAATTTGTTATTTTTAAAAATTATTGACTTGTTTGAAAGAACAGATTCTCCATAAATAGTATTATTAATATTAAATTCAGTTCCAGTGGTAATATCGTCTTTTTTACCATCAACATAAAAAACAGTTAGTTTGTCATGGTTGATGTCGCAAATGCTTATAGTTATTCTATCATATTTAAAGTACTGCTGAAATATAGTACCAATATTATTAAATAAATTTTCTACTTTAACATCGAGTTTAAAATTTTTAAAGTAGTCAAATATTCTATTATTAAATGAATTGTCATCAAAAAGATTGTTGTAATTTTTTAAAAATTTCATGTTTTGAACATAATTATTTACAATGGAGTCAAAATATATTAAATCTTTGCTCTCAATATCTTTAAAATGATCATTATAGATTAAAGAAAATCCAATGATTTCTGCATCAATTATTATTGGGTAACCAATTAAGACTTCAGCGCCAGACCAATTATTTTTGTTTAGGATTTTTTCCCAACCAAAGAAGTTGTCATTTTTTTTAAAGATTTTTCTTTTTTTTGATTTTTGAATGTCTTTTAAAATATCATTATCTAAAGAGATCTTTTTCTCAAAAGAACTAACATTTGTTTCCTTGGTTGAAATTGAACTTTTGTTACGATCAATGAAATAAACTGATAAAGAAGAGCTAGGACTTAGATTGTTGATATTAATGCTAAGATTTGTAAAAATTTCTGAATACAATTGATTGTATTCGCTTTTCTTCGCAATTGCATTAATGTTATTTGTTTTGGAAAAATTATTGCCACTTGAAGATTTTTTAAATTTTAATTTTTCTATCATTAAGTAATTATTGTAGAGAAAAACAAATAAAAGTATTAATAAAACGGATTTTAAGATAGAATTTGTAAAGTTGAGGTCATTAACAAAAACAACGTAAGCTGTCATTATACCAAACAAAAGTAGTGAAAGAATTAAATTAGAATTTTTAAATCGTCTTATCATGTAGACAACTTATGAATACTACATAAAGCTATACTATGTATAAATTAATCCCCATCTTTAACAAATTGAACCTTATCCTTCAAATCAAACTTTTTTCTGTTAGATTTTTTTGTTTTAGATGAATCTTTGGCTGCTGAAACTAAAGATGATGAACTATCATTTAATTTATTGTCATTCAAATCATTTAAATCTTCTTGAGCAGCAACATTCTGATTGATAGGGTCAGATAGAACATTTGAAACCAAATTAAAGCTTACACCTGTAAATAATACTATTAATAGAGATAAAAAAGCTCCATTTCTAGGGGTAAAACCAAAATAAGTTCTTTTTTTGGTGCGCTTTGTTGAGGATATATTACGATTTTTGAGTTTTTTTAGTTTATGAAATAAAACTTGATTAAAAGCTTCAGAGGCATTTATTGAATCTAGATTATTAACTAATCTTAGAGTTTTTTTAGTAGAGCTTAGCAAATTACGAGCTTCTTTATTATCATTTAAGTAGGCTTCAATCTTTTTTCTGTCGGCAAGACTCAAATCGTTTTCAATGTATTTAGATAACAGGTCTTCAAATTCTATTTTATTCATCGCTTGTAAAAAAACTCCTATAAAAAATTTTTTAATTCTTCTTGTAGCTGTATTCTTGCACGATTGATTCTAGATTTTACAGTTCCAAGTGGTACGTTAAGTATATTGCTAATATCATCATAAGATAGTTCCTGGACATCGCGAAGAATTGCAACAGTTTTGAAATTTTCAGGTAATTTGTCAATTGCATGTTGAATTTTTTTACCTAAAAATTCATTATCTGTTTCACTGTCCGTTTTTTTGTCAGCAGCTGGGAGGTCATATTCTTTATCATCAAGACCCATATTGCTTAAACTTGATGTTTTTCTATTTTTCTTTTTTCTGAGTTCAGTTTTAGCCAAATTGCTAGCAATTGTGTAAATCCAGGTCGAAAATTTTGCAATGTTTTTATAATAATGTTTATGCGTATATACTTTCAATAGCGTGTCTTGAGCAAGATCTTCAGCTTGATCAAAATCGTTCATAAATCTAAAAATAAAATTCACTAGTCTGTCTCTGTAGCGTGAAACAATTTCAGAATAAGCATTTTCGTCGCCAGACTGAAATCTTAGAATTAAATCTTCATCTGTAATTTGGAATTTATTATCACTCATTTGAAAGGCTTGTAAAGATGAAGTTGGTAAGGATTGATTTATCATTGGTTGATGAGGTCTTTATTTTTATATCAATATTTTGTAGATATCGCAAGCAATGTACAATATCTTTGCTGGAAAAATTTTTTGCATATTCACTTATATTGTTATCTATATTTCTGCTTAGTAAAGTATAGTTGAAACTACTAGCAGATTTATTTGTTCCACGAAAAATTTTAATAAATAGCATTTTTTGAAAAAAATCAGCAAACATTTTTACAAATCTTAAAATTGTCACATTATTATTTAGCAAAAAAAAGCTGAAAAATATGGATTTTTCTAAATTTTTTTTTCCAAATGCATCAAAAAAATTAAATAAACTTACAGCGTTCAAATTAAAAGAATTTTCAATTATTTCATTCTTTGATATTTTTTTTCCATTTTCAACATTTACTGATAATTTTTCGATAGCACTATGTAAAAAATATAAATTCTCTGAATTTAATTTGATTAATAGATTTAGATCATTTTGATTTACAAGGCGCAAATCATAAGATTTAATGAAAATTCGCGCCCAAATTATAAAGTCATTATAAAATGGTGTTTGTGTTGATATTGGATTTAAAAGCGATGATAGTGTATTAATGAGTTTATTTTTTATTGAATATTCATCTTGGGTCAAAATTAAAATATTTTCTTTAATTGGTTTTTGAACATAATTAAGAAGCTCTTCTCTCGATTTTCCTTTTAATCCATTTGGGTTTCGCAAAATAATTAACTTTTTAGATTGAAAAATATCAGTAGCGTAAAGTGATTGAATTATCGTTTCAGATGGGTCAAAGCCTCCAATAAAGAATAACTTTTCCATTGAATTATTTTGAGTAATAGATTTTCTTATTTTTTTTATGAAAAAATTTTGTAAAAAGTGATCCTCGCCTATTAGGTAATAAATGTTATCGAAATTATCATTATTGATTTTCTTTATTTCAGATATAATAGATTTCATACATTAATTCTTTATTTTATAATAAATATAGCTAATGATAATGCTGAAGCGAAAAAACAGTAATAACTAAACAAATAAAAATTATTTTTACGAATGACATTTAATAAAAAACTCAAGAAAATTAATCCAGCAACAAAGGAAGAAATTGAGGCCATAGCAAAAAATGATGGCTGATTAACTACAAGGATAAGACTTCTTTGATCAAAAAAAGTTAAAATTCCCGCTCCAATGATTACTGGTATTGCCAAAAAAAAAGAGAATTTAGTAGCCTCTTCTTTGCTTAAGCCTAAATAAAGAGCTGTTACTATTGTAATGCCAGATCTTGAAATGCCTGGAAAAACTGCAACTGCTTGAGACAAACCAATTAAAATAGCGATTTTGAAGCTTATGGGCAAAGATCTGATTTTTATTTTTTTTGTCCTTAAAAGAAGCAATCCCGTAATAAACAATGAAATAGCTACAACAAAAATATTTTCTATTAAATCAAATATAAAAATTTTAACAAACAAACCAAAAGCTACCGCTGGAATAGTTCCAATTATTACATAGATAACGTAAAATTGATTTTTTTTATTTTTAATTCCAGCAATCAAAGAAATAATTTCATTCCTGAAGACAACAATTATGCTTAACAAGGTTCCTAAATGTGTTGCTACTTCCAGAACATTGCCTTGATAATTAACGTTCATTAATTCTTGAGCAATTAATAAATGGCCTGAACTACTAATAGGAAGAAATTCAGCTATACCTTGCAGTACACCTAAAATAAATGATTCAAGTAATATCATTTTGACATCAAATTAAAAATAGATAGCATTCTACCAGATTTTTCCTTTTCTCTTCTATAGGAAAAGAATTTTTTGTAGCTACATTTAGTACATTCTGAATCAATTAGAACATTCCTTATAAAAAAACCATAAGATACGATTTGATTTAGTAATACACTTTGAAGGTCAAGCATTGCTTTTCCATCATTTTTTAATTCATAAAATTTTTCATCAAATTTACTATAGACTTTTATATCAACCTCGTAACAACATTTTTTAATCGAAGGACCTATAACAAATTTAAAATCATTAATATTATTGTTGGCTTTAAAAAGGATGTGCATGGCATTAAAAAAAATACCTGTTGATAATCCTCGCCACCCAGAGTGAATCAAAGATATATTTTTTTTTATTTTATCATAAATGAATATTGGAATACAATCAGCAGTTAATAAAGTTAAAATTTTACTCGAACCATAATTAACCAAGCCATCAGTGTTGGTGTAAGTACTGTTTACATTAACAACTCTTACATTATTTGAATGTGTTTGAACAGGCACCGCGATATTACTGTGATTTAATTTTAAATTTTTTATAAATGATTTTTTGTTTTTGTTTATTGAATAATCAAGATCATTATGCGAAGTACAAGCAAAGACATCTCCTGAGCCAAAAAAAGAAGAGTAGTTAGTGTAATTCAAAAATTTAAAAGTTAAGATTGTTAGATATGTCTAATGAATCATTTTTAAAAACACCTACATAGTTGAATTTCTTTCCATCAAATTCCAATATTTGAAGAGCAGAATTTATATTTCTATTGTTTAAAGAGGATGAATAGAAATAGCCCAGACCTTCATGGTGGCTAAGATCGGATAAGGCGATATTAATTTCAGGTCTAGATTTATCTTTTACATTTAAATTGCTTAGCAATGCAGAAGTATTGTACCCTCTATAAAAATCATCAATGTAATCTTCATTTAAAAAAAGAGAGTCAGCTAAATCAAATCTATAACTTGCTGTCAAATGCATTCCCTTTAGATGAGGTCCTATATTTTCTTTTTTTAATGTTTCAATATCTTGCCAATTACTATTACCGATTATTTTAGTATTAAAATTATACATTGGAATTTGTGGCCCTATGTATTCTACATCACTGGATTTTAAAGGAATATAAATTCCTTGTATACTACTTAATATAATTTTGCTTGAATCTGATGAAGTCATTACTTTTTTTTCAGGTTCAGGCAAATCAAAAAAATCTTCTGAGGAAATATCAAATAAAGCATCTAGACTGTCAATATTCATTCCTAAAACATTTTCAAAATCGTCTTCTTTTTTGTTCAAGTTAAAAGCAATTTCTCTAAAGCGCTTAAACTGTCTTCTTAAATTTTTGGGTTCTCCTGTATACCACTGTGTTGCAACAATAGAAGCTCCAAGTCGATCTACTTCTTTTATGAATGAATCTGTCTGTATTTCACCGTATTCATCAGCCGGTGCTAGAACTGCTAAACTATCAAGTTTTAATTTTTTGACAGCAAAATTAGCTGCAATTTTAGCTTCTAAAGCTATCGTTGAGCTTGTTAAAAATGTATTTCTATAAACTTGAGAAAGATTTTCTTTTCGGGCATTAGGTAAAAGCACAGGAATGTTTGAATCACCTAGCGAGCTAACGACTGCTAAGGA
>CACBUT010000032.1:0-6688 GCA_902542445.1 uncultured Fidelibacterota bacterium
TGTTGAAATTGAATCCGACCCATTTTTGATGAAAAATAGCATATTGATTGATAATAGAAATGTAAATGAAAATACTAGCTCCTTAGTAGATCAATCTATTCCTCCAAATATCATACCTATTACCTTTAGAACTTTAAGCTCTATAAACCCTTCAGATTATGAATCTGTTATAAGTTCCGTTATCACTTCAGGTAAACTTGCAGATGGAGAATATAGATTTGAAATATCAATATATTCTGGTTTTTCAGAGAATGATTTATCACTTATTAGCAGCGACGATGAAACAATAATTGTTGAAGCTCCATCAGGTGTGAATCTTGAATCGCCTGGTGGTTCACTTGCTGATACATCTTTCAATGTCATCTATACCCCGTATCCAACTTTCAATTGGAATAAAGGCTTTTGTAGAAATTGTGATACCTATATCCGAATTGCCCAGTTTAAGGATGATTATCATTCCTCTATAGAGGATGCATTATTGGATGAGAGACTTGTACCTATCAATCAAAGTAAGGAATGGCTAAGATTGGATGACGTCAGTACTTATCAATATCCATTATCAGGAGTTAGATTGCTTGAGAGTAACAATACTTATGTATGGCAGATAAAAGTAGAAGCGCCTTCCACAAGCGGTTACGATGTATACACCTCTTCAATATATGCTTTTAAATTAAAAGATCCTTCACAATCAAATTATGATGTATCTATATCCATAATGTTAGACGCAATTAAAAATGCTATCTCTGAAGAGGAATACAATTCCTTGTTTGAAAACAATGGACCGTTATCAACAAGTAGAGAAATAAGATTAATCAAAAAAAATGGCAATATCGTAGACCAATCGACTGCACAGGATATTTTACTCCAAATTAGCAGGCAATATTTTTTGATAGAATCAATAAGAGTTGAAGAATAAAATGCCTGTAAAAACAATGGTAACATGCATTCTCTTGATTTCTTCTTTATTTGCTCAAGATCAAATAGCTGTTACAACGAAGGTATTTGGCAATGTGGAAATTTTTAAAAAGAAAGGGAGCTCTGTTGAACTAAAACAGGGAAGTATTTTAAGTATTGGCGATCAAATCAAAACATCTAGAGGGTCTTTCGCGGCAATTATTTTTATTGATGATAGGTCTATTCTAAAAATTAAAGAAAACTCAATCTTAACATTAAATGGTCAAAGAAAAAGAGGTTCTATTTCCAAAGAGATAAACTTACAAGGAGGAAGTTTGCGAGCTCAAGTCACTGATCAAAACAGGAAAAACTTTATTATCGAATCTTCTGTTTCTGTTGCTTCAGTTAAGGGTACAGATTTTTGGTTTATCAATGACAACGATAATGGCCAAGATTTCGTTCATGGTTTAGATGGTTTGATCGAGCTAACAAATAAGAATTCAGGAATAAGCGTTGATATTGAAGCTGGTATTACAGGATTTTCTAACATTGATGGAAATTTACAGACAAAAAAAACCGATCCAAAAATTTTACCTGCGGATGAAGTAGACCCTGAAACAAAAACTAATTCGATTGAGATAGAATTTTTGGATTCTACTGGAAAGAAAAAAAAGCTTTTAATTAATTACAGGTAAAAGATAGCTCTTGAATGTAGACATTAAAATAAAGAAAGCTTCATTAGCTGTATTCTTTTTTTTTCTAAGCATAATGTTTGCACAACGGAATATTTATCATATTCCTCCACCCAATACCCAATTGGGTGAAGACTTAGTCATAAAAGTATCTTTGCTTGATATTGAAAAACCAATCAAAGGAACCCTTTACTATAGATCTCCAAAAGGTGAATCCTATTTGGAGATACCATTTGTTGATACAGGATTTAATTGGGAAGCTACGTTACCCTCTTTCAGCTTAACAGAGGACGGGATTGAATATCTTATTACCTTTCAATTTGACAATGAAAAAATATTATCGTTTCCAAGAGTCGATCCATTTAATAATCCTATTTTTGTCAGAACGGTTGAAGAAGACAATTATTTTGGTGAACCACCAGAATCTGATATTCTAATTTTATCGCCATTCCCCAATGCAAATTTGAATACCAATGATGCTGTTATTGCAGTTTCATTCTTTAATGCAACAGAAATTAACAGAAATTCAGTAGAGTTATTCCTAGACGGCATTGACATGTCATCAAAGTATATATTTGATGGTGATATACTTGTTTATGCAGCTAAGGGTTTACCTAATGGCTTGCACACAATCGAAATTCGATCAAAAGATCTAGATGATCAAATAATTAAACCCTTAATATGGAGTTTTAGCGTAAAAGAATTCACTGAGAAGGAATCTAATATTATAAGTTATTTTGGAAATATCAATTCTAGATTAACCGCTGAAAAGATTGCTGAGAGCGAAATAAACATCGCTGAATTTTCAGGAAAATTTTCATTAGATGTACAATGGGCTAGGCTTGACAATTCAATCAGAATGAGTTCAAAAGAGTCAATTTTCAATCAACCATACAATAGATTAGGCTCTAATCTGTCCTTTGGAAGATTCTTAGAGGTTCAATTTGGAGATTTTTTCCCGCAATTTACCAATCTAACAATTGATGGCAAAAGAGTTCGAGGTCTTGGGTTAGATGTTGATTTTAACTGGCTTAGGTTTCAATTAATAAATGGGGAGTTAAATAGAGCAGTTCAAAGAAAGTCAGGTGTGGATGGGGCTTATAATCTGATATATGATTTAACTGATAATGAGATAGACGGTACCAAAACTTATTATCTTGACCGAACTGGGTTTGAATTTAAGAGGGGAATATATGGAGCAAGATTGTCTACAAATCTTTTTAAAAAAGTCGAACTTGGAGCTCATTTATTGAAAATAAGAGATGATACTACATCCGTAAGCAGGGAAATATCTGATGCTAATTTTTTTGTTAATTCATCAATTGATGGCATAAAAAGTGGGAATTATAATTTGGATACCTTTCAAACTCAATTATCATTAAATAATCACAAATTATTTGCACCGTCATCAAATTGGAAAGGTATCAAGCCCCAAGATAATCTTATTGTAGGTTTTAATATTGGAACATTTCTAGATGATAGAAAAATAGCTATTGATTTTGATTGGAACTTGAGTTTGTATAATAAGGATATATGGGATGGAGCTTTATCAATTACTCAATTGGATACTTCCATTGATGATTCACTAGATGGATTCATTGGGCGAACTTATGATGAAAATGGCAATCCAATTGTATCCTCTTCAGAGATTTCAACTGACCAGATACCGTTTGATCCAGGTAAAATGAAGGATATATTTATCATCAACACAAATATGACACCGCTGATTCCAATTGACTATACTATTATGAAATCATCCCCTTTAAGAGCTATTATTAACATGCCATCATCGGCATTCAAGTTTAGTATAAGAGGGAAATATAATAGAAATAATATATTACTTGAATATCAACAGATCGGACCTGAATATATTTCTTTAGCAAATCCATTTTTAAGAAATAATTCAAGAAATTTTACTTTACAAAACAGAATTGGATTTTTAAATAAAAAAGTATTTGTTAACATCGGATTTAAGCATCGTGATAACAAAATATTAAGTACAGTTGTGAATCCACTTAATACAAATACTTTTTTCATTAACGCTACGTTTTTACCTGGTCCAGGTCTGCCGACATTTTCATATAATTTTCAAAGCATAAACAAAAACAATGAAAAGACAAACTTAGATTCTGTTGGGGCTAAAATTGTAGATTTAAGAGAAGACTCTGATGCTACTACTAGCGTATTAGCTCTAACCTACCCTTTTGATTCTGGAAATATTAAAAATAATATCACTATTAACTATGGCAATGTAATTAATCTTGACAATTTTGCATCTAAGAGAGATGAATCATTTTTTTTTGCAAAAACTAATTCAAATATTTTATCATTTAATTTATCTTCGATTTTTTCTTCTTCTCTTCGTACTTATGCCCAGTTCAATAAAACAAGCCTTGAGATTCCTGCTTTTGAGAATAATTTATTCACTAAATTACCGTATTCACTAACTAGCCTATCTTTTAATATTAATAGAAAATTTTTAGGAGAAAAATTAGTTTCTAAAAATGAAGCTTCCTTTCTTAACAGTAAAGGAAAAAACTCTTCCACTTTACTTGGACTAAGAAGTGGTGTAGATTATTACGTAAGAGAAGATCTGAATTTAAATTTAGTTGCTTATTTCAGATTTAGTTATATTAAAAATCCTGCTGAAAATGAACGCAAAATTGATATCAATGCTTCAGGAATAACGTTAACAATGTTATATAGGTTTTAAGGATGAATATTTTTTTAAAAAAAATCAAAAATTATTTAACAAAGAATTGGGTAGGATGGTCGATCACTTTTGGTTCTATCGTTATTATTTCATTGGCACACAGATTTGGCGTTTTTGATGTTCCTGAGCTTAAGCTCTATGATTACCGATTTAGCAATGTAAGAGGACCGCTTACGGGTTGGTCAGCTAATGATTCACTTTATCTTCAAAATGGTACTGATGTGGTATTAGTTGAAGTAGATGATGAGGCATGGCGATTAATACCTGAAGAATGGCCCTATCCTAGAGGTAGTATTTGGGGAAGGGCAATAAAAAATCTTTACAAGGCAGGTGCCAAAGTAATTGTATTTGATATACAATTTGATGCACCTGAAAGTAGATCTGAAATATATTACGATCTGATAGAGTCTACAACTAGCCAGTACATTATAGATCAGGTTCCAAATATCACTGACTCATCTCAAGCAAATTATATTCTAGAATCCTTACCAAGGTTAATTCCACGACATGGAGATAAAATGCTAGGTGAAGCTGTGGCAGAAGCCCAAATGTTTGGAACGACAATTGTTATGCCCGCAAAATTAGTCACTGAAAATTCTTTAATTCCTCCACAGTATATTTCGTATCCTGTTGAGCCTATTATTGTATCAAATCCTGAAATGGGACTAATCAATGATCAAATGGATCTTGACGGATTTTCTAGGAGGTATGCACTTTTTGATGTAATGGATCATGAGCCTGATAAATATTATTTAACGCTCGGCTTAAAAGCTTACAAAGCTTTTCTTGATATCCCCGATACTACAAAACCATATTTTGAACAGAATAAATTGATTTGGACTTATGGTGAGAATAAAATTCAGGCATATGGTGCTGGCAATACCTTTTTGGTGAATTATTATGGTCCCCCGTCTGGTTATAAAATCAAAGGAAGACAGGATTTACCACCCTGGGGTACCTTTGCTAAATATTCTTTGGCTTATATCATTGATACGGAGGATGTGACCCTTAGAGATCCAATAGAGGATATAGACTGGATGAGTCAATTTATAACTGGAGAAATACCAGACTGGATTGATGCAATTAAAGACCCACAAGAAAAAGCTGAAATGATGGCTGCAATGGGTTTGGGCGATGAGTTTGACTTAAAAAATTCACCTTTTTATAATAAAATTGTTATCATTGGAACATCGGTTGAAGTACACCATGACTACAAACAAACACCTTATTATAACTATAAAAATATTCAACAACTCACTCCTGGCGTTGAAACTCACGCAAATGCAATTCAAACCCTCATTGATAGCAATTATATTAAAGTCCTTGGTGGTCAATTAACTAATTTGATTTATGATTATCCATTCAGCCATACTCTGTTAATTGCAGTATTGAGTCTTTTGGCATTTATGATTTTATCATTTGTTAATCCAATCACTGCAGGTTTTCTAATATTGATTGAAGCTTTAGTATATTTTTGCATTGCATGTGGGCTTTTTGTGAATGACGTATTTTGGATTTTTAAATTTATCGCAATGAAGTTCTTTCCAACTATTATTGAAAATTCTAATTCATTGTTTTTTTTACATTTGCCAAATCCAGGCGATTCTTATGTTATTCCAATTGTTGCACCATTAGCAGGGCTAATGATAACATATATCGGCATCGTTCTTTACGATTTCATTGTTGAACAACAGGATAAAAAATTTCTTAAAAGCACATTTGGAGCATATATCTCACCTGACCTTATTGATGAAATGTATCAAAAAAAACAAGAACCTAAGCTTGGAGGGGAGGCGGGTTACCACACTGCGTTTTTCTCAGATATTCAAAGTTTCTCATCATTTTCCGAAGCCTTGGAGCCTCAAAAAATGGTCAGCCTAATGAATGATTATTTGACTGAAATGACTACTATTTTATTAAAACACAATGGAACATTAGACAAATATATAGGAGATGCTATTGTGGCATTTTATGGAGCTCCAGTGCCTTTAAAGGATCATGAATTCCATGCATGTATGACTGCGCTTGAAATGGAGAAAAAATTAAAAGATATGCGAAAAAAATGGAGCAACGAAAATGGTTGGCCTGAAATTGTTCCAAACATGAGACATAGAATTGGTATTAATTCCGGTGAGATGGTTACAGGCAATATGGGATCCTCAATGAGAATGAATTATACAATGATGGGTGACACTGTAAACTTAGCAGCTAGATTAGAGCCTGCAGCTAAACACTACGGAGTGTACCTATTTGTTGCTGAAAATACTTATAATAAAGTATCGGATTCTTTTGAATGGAGATACCTTGATAAAATAAAAGTTAAAGGTAAAAATAAACCTGTTAAGGTTTATGAGCTTTTATCTGAAAAAAATAAATTAAGTAAAGAAAA
>CACBUT010000033.1:0-6278 GCA_902542445.1 uncultured Fidelibacterota bacterium
GCCCTAAGAATGCAACAGAAAGATATGTTCGCTTAGGAATAAGAATACGACTAGGCTGCAATAATCTTAAACAAATTTCTAATCCATGAGTACATGAATCAACTGCAACTGAATATGGAGCTCCATAAAATTTTGCTATTTCTCTCTCAAATTTTTCAACAAGTATAAAACTCATTTGACACATTCTACATTCAAACTAATTAAGATTCCATTTTCTTTATCCATATGAGGCAGATAAGCTTGCGAATGGTCGTCAAACATAGAATGTTCAGTTTTTCTCCAATTATATTTCTTTATTTCTTTCATTCCTAAATCTTTAAGTATTTTTTTTAGTTTAATAAAATCAAATGTTGTTTTATGATAAATAAAGCTTTTTTTCATTTTCATTTTTCCATAAAGAGGTCCTAAAAAATTTTCCAAAGGGTAAATACCATCAGAATACAATCTTGAACAAACTTCAAAATCAGGAACGGCAACTCTTAAAATGCCATTTTTTTTTAGAACTCTTTTCCATGAAAAAAGCATTGTTTTTAATTCATCATTATCAAAATATTCTAAAAAATGCGATGAATAAATTAAATCTGCACAATCATTTTCATACGAAGTTAGGCTAATGTCGTCGGATTCAACATGGTTGTAGTTTTCACCATCAATATGGACCCAATCTTTCCCAAAATCTCTATTACCGCACCCAATATTAAACTTCATTTATAATAACCTTATCATTTATTTGTCCTTTGTAAGGACCAGTTTTAAATTCGTATACCATAGTTTTTTCCTCTAATATTTCGTAGTTGTGCCCGCCTTCTAGAGTAACACTGCAGTCCCCAACATTTAAAATATCCTCAAATAAAATTTTCGAATCAATATCGTAAAATTTGCACTTGACAGAACCTTTTAATACAACCCAAGATTCTTGAGCTATTACTTTTTTTTCACCACTTTTCCAAATATGAAAGTGAGGATCGAAAGTTTGATCTTTTTTAAGCTTAAGAGCTGACAGCTGTAAAAAGTTTTCTGCATCAATAATGTTAATTCTTCCACCTTCATCAATTTTATTGAAATCATCCATTCTATAAATGATATGAAGGATTTTATTGGTCTGTTTTTTTGAATAAATAAAATTCATTTTATCTCTTTGTATTTTTATATAAAATATTAATTATTTTACCTTGATCATATTGATTAAGTGATATCCCAGATGGCAGGCAGAGCCCATGATTAAAAATATATTTAGATACAGCTTTTTCTTCTACTTTAAAAAAATGACAATTTTTGTATAAAGGCTGTAAATGCATGGGTTTCCAAATTGGCCTTACCTCAATATTTTCACTATCAAACTCTTGGATTAGTTTTTTAATTTCATTAAAGTTTTTGTTTTTTAATAAAATGGCAGTTAGCCAGTTTGTAGATCTCCCTAATCTGACTTCAGGCATAAATTCAATATTTTTATTTTCTCCAATTAGCTTTATGTAATTTTTAAAAATGTTTCTAGTTTTTTTTACATAAACATCTAGTTTTTTAAATTGGGCAACACCAATTGCACATAAAATATTACTCATCCTGTAATTATAGCCTATTTCTTTATGCTCATAAAAAATTTCTTTTTCTTTTGATTGAGTTGCAAGCTTATAGGCTTTATTAATAAAGTTTTTATTATTTGACAAGAGCATTCCACCGCCTGAAGTGGTAATAATTTTATTTCCATTAAACGAGATAATTGATAAATCCCCAAATGATCCTGACTTTTTATCCATATACTCAGCACCTAGGCTCTCAGCGGCGTCTTCAATTATTGGAACATTTTCTTGATTGCAAACTCTTTTTATTTTATCATATTCGGCACTTTGCCCATATATATTAGTTACAATTACGGCTTTTGGATGAAATTTTTTAAAAGCACGCTTTAAAGATTTATCGCACATATTCCATGAAGTAAAATTTGAATCAATAAAAATTGGAGTAGCGTTAACATAGCTTATTACATTTGCACTTGCAACAAAAGTCAAATCAGAGCAAAAAATATAGTCTCCCCTTTTTATATTTAGAACTTTCATAGCAAGGTGCAGTGCTGCCGTACCTGAGGAAACTGCAATAGCATGTTTAATTTTAATATAATTTAAAATTTCATTTTCAAATTTATCAACGTATGGGCCTAGTGGAGCAATCCAATTTGATTTTATTGCTTTATTAACAGATGAAATTTCTTCATCATTTAAATAAGGAGGAGATAAATAAATTCTTTTTTTTTTATATCTCATATTTCAATTATTAATTATAAGGTTTTTATCAATAAGAGGTTTAAATTCCATTTCATCAAAAATATCTTTTTCAAAATCAATTCCAGGATAAACCTCTTTCAATATTACGGTTTCGTTTTCTATAGCGAAGATACATCTTTCAGTAATAATATAGATTTTTTTTTCTTTTTTATTATTCTCAACAGGTGAAAATGTTACCTCTTTTACTTTATTTACCCCCTTTTTTATTTCTCCTTCTTTAAGAATACAGATATTTTTTTTTCTTTTTTCAACCTTAAGGCCTTTTGCTGTAAATGATCCAACAAAAATTATTGTGCTTACGGCATAACAAATATCAATATATCCACCACATCCAAAATATCGATCTCCCAGAATACTCACATTTACATTGCCATATTGGTCAAATTCTACAAAGCTTAAAATTGCCATATCCATGTGTCCACCATTAAATCCCACAAATTGATTATCTTGCGCTAAGAAGGCATTTGGATTGAAAGAAACTCCAAAATCAGGTCTTCTTTCAGGAATTCCACCAATAACGCCCGACTCCATAAAAGTAGTTAAATTTTTAAATTTTTTAACTTTTTTCCTCGCCAAAACTCCAACAAGCTCTGGAACTCCTTGTCCTAAAATAACTTTGGAATTGTCTTTAACTAATGAAATTGTTTTTTCAGCAATTATACTTTTATAAATAGGGTCATTTGTTTTGTTTTGATCCACTAAAGAATCGCTGTTTGTTATAAACTTATCGTTAAAATGATACTTGTTGGTATGTCTATGCTCTTTTTCTATACTATCTACAATTAAATATCCATCTATTAAGTGTGAAGGCAAATCGATTTCAAAAGGTTGTAAAATTCCTTTAACTTGTTCAGCAACTTGAACAAAGACTTTCCCATTTGACGATTTTGCTGCTTGCGCCATTGATAAAAATTCGGTCCTAACCGGCTCATTTTTCATCGATATATTACCTTTATCATCAGCAACGGAACCTCTAATCAAAACTGTATCGATTTTAAATGACTTGAATAAAAGAAAACTTTCATTTTCTAATGAAATGTGCTTAACTAAATTATCCTTAGTTAAATTATTTAATTTTCCTCCACCTAGCCTTGGATCAATATAGGTGTTCATACCAACTTTTGATATTAATCCCGGACTGCCTCTAGCGATTTCTCTAAAAAGTAAAGAAATTTGTCCTTGTGGCAAAGAATAGGCTTTGATCAAATTTCTTTGAACTAGAGATCGAATTTTAGGTATTGATCCATAATAACTCCCAATTGAACAGGAAATAAGTTTTGGATGGGCTAGGTGATCTAAGCCTGGATCGGTAGCTGAGCTTGTAAAAATTATTGTTATATTATTTGGCTTTGAATCATCATCAAAGCTTCTCCTAATAAGTTTAAGTAAAAGCTGTGGAGTGCCTGACCATCTAAAACCAGCGATTGCAATACTTTTAGAATCTTTTATAGAGTATATAAACTTATTTTTTGTGAGCTTTTTTATCATTTCCATTTATTGGCTTAGCAGGAACCCCAACTACAATTGAATTTGGATCTACATCATTAATTACTACAGAACCTACACCTACAACAGCGCCTTTTCCTATTCTTACTCCAGGCTTTATTGATGCTCCTACCCCAATAGAAGCAAAATCTTCTATAACAACTGATCCACCCAATGATACATTACCCCCAATAAGTACGTGATTTCCTATTTTATTATGATGTCCAATCAAAGCATCTCCCCCAAGGAAAACATTATTACCAATTGTTGAATTAGTGTGCAACGCTGTCCCCATTTCGATTATAACATTTTCACCAAATTTTACTTTTGTATCAATTAATGCTTTTGGATGAACTAAAGAAATCATCTTAAATCCATTTTCTTTTAATTTTTTAAACTTTTCCGCTCTTATAACATTATTACCAATCGCGCTAATTGCATTGGTAATATTATTCTTTTCTGAAAATTTTATTAAATTTTTAAAACTATATATTGGCTTTCCATCAATATTTGAATTTTCAAATTTAGGGCTGTCATCGCCGTAAGCAACTATACTAATCTCAGGGTGATATTGAACCAAATTTAAAATTAAAGAACCAAACTCTCCCGCACCGTAGATTATTAATTTATCTTTCATCTTAAGATTAATTGTGACTAAAGTTCGTTTGATGAATTTTTTTTACCAAAAAATTCAACCATAATATAAGACTTATCCGGGTTTACTCCTTTTCTTGATATTACGACATAAATGGTTAAAAAGATTATCTTTACATCCATAAAGACGGATCTTTTTTCAACATATTCAATGTCTAATTTAAATCTTTCTTCCCATGTTATCATATTTCTTCCATTAATTTGAGCTAAGCCTGTAATTCCAGGCTTAACATTGAGCCTATTTATTTGTTTTTTATCAAATCTTTTTAAATATTTTAGTGGCATTGGGCGTGGACCTACAATACTCATATCTCCTTTAAGTACATTATAAAATGCTGGTAATTCATCAATGCTAGTATTTCTTAAAAAATTGCCGAGTTTTGTTACCCTAGACTCATCATGTTTTGCACTAATTGATTTACCATTTAGCATTGTTCGGAACTTGTAAAAATTAAAAACTCTACCATTAATACCTAATCTTTTCTGACGAAACAAAATCGGTTTACCATCAATAGCTAGAATTATAAATGGAACAACTATAAAAATCGGCAAAAATAAAAGAATAAGAAAAACGCTAATAATTTTATCAAAAAAAAATTTATATATCTTCATTTATGGTCTCTTCTTTGCAATAGCAATCAACAAACTACCTAAACCTAAAAAACCGCTCAAAGAATAAAATAACTTTTTAAAAAATTTATATTTCCTGACTTGTCCCCAGTTTGAATCATTATTTGCGCATGAAAAAACTTTAATTACTTGAAAATTATTTTTCTCTAGCAAAAACTTTAGAGTTTTTATTGAATATGCTCTCAAGTGCATTGGAGGCTGAATAAATCCATAGTCTTTAGAAATCCTAGGAGATATTTTTCGCATCCTTGAGGTAAGGCTCAAGTGGTTCGGTAATTCTAAATGAACTAATCCACCATTAACCAATTTATCATAAATATTCTTTATAAACTCGTTAGGTTTTTCTACATGCTCTAAAACTTGATGTGAAGTAACAACATCATATTTACGAGAAATCTCTTTAATATTTGTGCTAGAAATCGGAATTTTATTTTTTTTACCAAAATTTATCCAAAAGGGGTTTATTTCTAAGCCGTTCCATCTTATTCCTAATCTATCCAAAGGTTCGTAAAAAACACCTGGTCCACACCCTAACTCTAGGATACTACTACAATTTTTTTTTAATAATGCCTCATAAAATTTTACCCTTTTTAATGCATATTCATTTGCTAAATGGGAAGTTGTAAAAAAAGACTCGGCCATCATTTTTATGCCTTTATCATCAACAGGCGATGAATTACCTCCTAATTCTTTTTCTTTCATTTCACTGCAATAACTCAAATCACATCTTTCACAATTATAAATATTTAGCTTATTCCATTCTATATAATTGCTGGAGTTATTTTGTTGACATATTGGACAATATATTTTCATATTAAGAACATAAATTTATAATATGCCATTGATTACATCTTGTAATTTTTTAAAATTTGAATTGGTACTAAATAGGTATGAAAGATCTTTAGAGTTATTAGCCATATTCTTTAATAAACTTTTATCATTTACAATGTCATTTATTTGTTGAATTGCTTTTTTGGGGTCATTTTTGGAAATTGTAAATCCAGCTTTATTTTTAATTATCAATTCTGATTGCCATCCCCCATAATTTAACATTATGGGCTTACCTGCTGCCAAGCCATCAAAAAATTTATTTGCTGAATTATTTTCCATGTCTGGTAAATCTATAAAGAATGAAGATATTATTGTAGCAGCAGACAGTATTTTTGGCATTTCATTTTTAGGAAAATAATCGAATAAAAATATAAATTTCTTCATACTATCAGAGTT
>CACBUT010000034.1:0-5480 GCA_902542445.1 uncultured Fidelibacterota bacterium
ATGAGTCTAAAAAGGCAAGTTTGTGATTAGGATGCCCTCCTAATGCATCAATTGCAGATAAGCTGAAAGCTGTAGTTTGATAATGAATATAGCTTGATTCTAGATCTATGCTATTTGCGTCTTTTAAGCTAGATAGAGGATCAATAAATAAGCCGCTTTTCTTATCTTGATTTTGAAGGAAAAATTCTTTGTATTTTTTTTTTTTTAAAATATTTAATGAATCGATAAGTTCAAGTGTCAAGATAGAAAAAGATGTACTCATAAGAGTAGATTGATTAAAACCCTTTTGAAGATAAAAACCTCCCTTATTATCACTTAGTGAAAAAATAAAATCTTGAATTTGATTCTTTGTTATTTGATACATTTAAATAACATCCAATCTTCAGGTTGGCTTACAACCTCGACTTTATTAAATATAGCTGAAAGAGATTTTTCTAGCATTTTCTTTGAATATAAGTGTAAATGATAGGGGTCAATTTTTTTCATTGCTAGGATTTTTAAGGGGTTTTTTGTTTCAACTTGTGGGGTGCTTCCAACAAAATATCCTCCTTTTTTTAAAACACGACACACTTCGGACAAAAATACCTTACCATCATTTTCAGTAAAGTGTTCAATTGCCTCCATGCTGACAACGGTATCAAATGAAGAGTCAGGATATTTTAAACTTAGAGCATTCATTTGTTCAAAAAAAAGATTTTCATTTTGAAATTCTTTTTTTGCCTTTTCAATTGATTCTTTTGAATAATCTACGGCCTTTACCACCTTCGCAACTTTCGAAAGTTCATTTGACGTCCATCCTGTACCACAACAAAGATCTAAAACTCTTTTTTTTTGAGAAAACTCTTTAGCATATTTGCAACGCCTTACAAAAACTTTAGCCCAAGGGTTGTTTTTCCATTTTGGATCATTGGGGTCTGCTCTTTCCTCTTCATGAATGGATTTTATACCAAAAGAATATTGAATGATTGTAATACTTGCCTTAATGCTATCGACAAGCACTGAAAGACCAGGTATTTTTTTTAAGATTTTTTTCATTTTTTAATTAAAAATTTTGATAAAACTACCAGTGATAAACTTAGTAAATTATTAATCATGAAAAATACAAACGCCAAGGGGAAAAAAAATGGATTACTATGCTTGAATAGTAATTTTAATATGCTAGTATTTTTCTTATACCATTTTGAAATAGAATGCGAACCCCCGATAGATTTTGAAATATGATGCCAAATCATAGATTTAGGAATTACTTTTATTATACCCTTAGCATTTGATACTCTTAATGATAGATCTACATCCTCGCAATACATACCATATGTTTCATCAAACATGCCCAACTCTTTAAAATCGATTGTTCTCATGCAGAAACAACAACCAGATGCATAGCTAACTTTTTTTTTAAAACTAAATTTTTCAAAGTTTGTTGACCTAATACCCCTGTGCCTTATATGAGAAAATGGTAAGAAAATTTGGCCACCAGCATACCATATTTTATTTGATTGATTTGCATAAAAAATTACGGGAGCTGTTTGAACAACGTTAGAATTATTTTCCAGTTCTAATATAAGAGGCTTAATGAAATCTGGATCAACATATGTATCATTATTAATAAAAATGGTATAGTCAGCTTGATTTTTTATTGATCTAAAACCAAAATTATTACCTCCAGCATAACCAAGATTTTTTGGTGCTTGTATAATTTCAATATCGGGATGTTTTTTTCTTATATAACCAACTGAACCATCAGAAGAGGCATTATCAACAAATATAATTTGTTTTTTTTTAAAAGAAGTTTTTTTTAATGATTCAATGCAATCTAAAGAGAGTTGTTTTTGATTCCAATTCAAAACTATAATTTGGACTGATTTATTTTTCATAATACAGTTGAAATAATTTTATCAACAAAAAATTTCCATGAATACTGTTTTTTAATATCATTTATATTATCTTTAAAATTTGTTTCTGAATTGAAAAACTTGACTACTGCATCTGATATTGATTTAGCATCAGGTTCACATATAAACCCTGTTTTTCCAACATCAACACATTCTGACAATCCGCCCACGTTAGTAGAAACAACTGGCTTGTTAAAATGGTATGCAATTGGTATGATGCCACTCTGAGTTGCAGATTTATAAGGAAGAACAACTAAATCAGCAGCGCAAAAATATTTTCCAACATCATGATTTGGAATAAACTTAAAATCAAATCTAATTTTGCTTTCGACATTCAAGTCTTTTGCTAGATCATAGTAAAATTTTTTATTTTCATAACACTCACCTGCAACAACTATTATAAAATCATTTAATTTTTTTTTTAGATCATTTGCGCTCCTTATCAAAATATCTAAACCCTTATAATCTCTGATCATACCAAAAAATAAAATAATTTTTTCTGATTTTAATAATAGTTTTGATCTTGCAATATCTTTAGAAATTCTTTTTCCAAAAATATCATATACAGGGTGCTTCAGTTCAATACAATTTGCTAAAGGATGTATTTTATGCAAGTCTTGCTTAACAGATGTTGACATTACAATGAAATGATCTACATATTTAAAAAACATTAACGCTAATCTTTTAGACATTAAGAATTTTTCATGCGGTAAAACATTATTACAATTAGCAATTATCTTTGCTTTTGATACAAGTTTAATTCTTTTTGAAATAAATTGGAATGCTGGCGAAAAAAAAGGATGCCAATATTGAAAAATTATTATATCGGGCATTAGAGTATTTAATTGTTTTACAGTTTTTATCCATGAAAATGGATTTAAGGAATTAATTATCTTATCTGATGCGCTTGCATTAAAATCGGAAAACTGTGATTTACCGGGAAAAAGGATTTTTGGATACATCATTGAAAAAGAAATACGAAAAACAGTATGATTTTTTTCAAATTCTTTTGACAACGAGTGATTGAACATTGAAATACCTCCTCTGTAAGGAGGGAAAGGACCGATCAATGCTATTTTCATTTTACTTGAACTATTACTTGTTAATAAACTTTTTAATTCTTAATTGTTTACTGTGATTTGAATTAGCTATCATTTCACCTATTAATCCAATAGAAAAAAACTGTATACCAATAATGAGAATTAAAACTCCAAAGATTAATAGTGCAATGTGTTGTGAGAAGGATTCATTCAAAAAATATTTCAAATACAATACATATAATTCGATGATGAGACCTACCGCAAAAGTGAAAAAACCTATTTTACCAAAAAAATATAAAGGACTTTGAGTATATTTAGATAAAAATAGAATTGATATTAAATCAAAAAAGCCATGAAAAAACCGCGAACCCCCATATTTAGTTTCTCCATATAATCTTTGACGATGATTCACTATTAACTCTGATACCTTGAATTTTTTTTGACCGGCTAGCGCTGGGATATATCTATGTCGACCACCATAGATATCAATTGACTTGACCACGCTTTTTTTATACGCCTTTAATCCGCAATTAAAATCATGTATTAAAACACCTGTTGATAATCTTGTTACTATATTAAAAAATTTTGAAGGGATTTTTTTTGATAAGGGATCTTTTCTATCTTTTTTCCACCCTGACACCAAATCATATCCTTTTTCAATCTCAGATATCAAATTTTTAATCTCAGATGGATCATCTTGCAAGTCAGCATCTAGAGTTATAACATAATCTCCAGAACAATATTTAAATCCTTCAGATAAAGCTGCGGATTTTCCATAATTTCTAAAAAATTGAATAACTTTTATTTTTTTATTTTTGTCAGATAAAGATACGATATTTTTGAGAGAATCATCGTAAGACCCATCGTCAATAAATATTATTTCATAATTTTTACAAAAAGATAGGGCTTTTAATAATTGCTTATAGAGCTCATTAATTGATTCCTCTTCATTAAAAACTGGAATGACTACACTAATTTTCATAAATAATGTTTATATTTTTTCATTTATTAAATGTGGATATATGGTGTCAAACTCTCTTTTTAAAAAAAATAAATTTATTTGACTAATTTCGTCCACACCGTGAAAAGAGATCTCATTTATTAGATAACCAAGACTTGTTTTATATGTATTAAATAAAATAAGATTTTCATCCGCTTTTTTCTGACCTGACTCTGAAATAAGGCTTTCTGGTATAACCCCCCAAGCGAAATCAATCAAATATTTTGGCTCTATATTTTCAAATAAGGGAGATATTGAAGAAAATGACTCCAAAGGAATGTTTTCTTTTTTTCTTAATGAAAAAACTTCTATTTTATTTTTTATAATACTTAATTGAAACTGCTTTCTTCCAAAGATATCTTTAAACAGCATGAAAAGCTCTTCTTTGGTAGAATTGAAATTAAAGTTTAATCTGGACTGAGGATAATTCTTAATTAGAACATACCCTTTACCCCTGCATGAAATTTTTTCTTCTAATTTTGCATAACTCCTGTCATCATCTATTGATTTTAATCTTCCATAATTTGCACATCCTAAGAAGAGTAACAAGAAAAAAAAGATACTATGTATATAATTAATCGGACAATACCTTCTTTTTTAATCTGGAATTGTCTTGATCAATAAAAAGGGCTTTTTTATAAAATTCAACGGCTTCGTCAGTTTCATCGGTCTCCATAAGCACATCTCCAAGGTGCTCTAATACAATGGCATTTTGATCATTTAATTGAACTGACTGACTTATATATTTCTTTGCTTTTTTAAAATCACTTAGTTTAAAGTAAACCCAACCAATTGTATCAAGATATGATGGATTTTCAGGTTCAATTTCTATAGCTTTTTTTGCCATTTCAAGCGCCTGATCTAATTTAACATTTCTTTCTACTAAGCTATAAGCATAATTATTGTATGCTTGAGCATCTTTATTATCGGTGTTTATGAGTTTAATATATATTTCATCAGAATTTTCCCATTGACTTTTCTCATCGTATAGTATGGCTAGGGAATGTAAAGCATTTTTTGAATTTGGTTCTATGCTTAACGCTTTATTAAAATATAGTATTGCATTTTCGCTATCTAAAAATCTGTTGTAAGCAATTCCTAATAAATATTGTATTGAAAATATTTTCTCAAAACCTTCAGCAATGGGTTCGAGTAACAATATCATTGATTTATAATTTTCTTGATTTAAATAAACTACAGCACGACTATAATAACCTCTCCAATCATCAGGAAAATTTGAAATTATCTTATCAGCTACGGTAGCGGCTTCTGATAATTGATTATCATTTAAATATATTTCAAATAATGTTAATATACTACTAAGATTGCTGCTTAGATTTTCAATTGACCTTTCTAAATAACCTTTGGCTTTATTTTTTTCATTATTTCTGTAAAATAATTTGCCTATTTCTGCATTTCTGAAAGCTTTTTCTCCATTTGTTTCATTTAAGTTTTCAATGTGCGTGATTCCTTCTTTAAATTTTCTTTCTCTAGAAATTAATTCCGTAAAAATAGATAGATAATTTTGATTAATTGGATCTTCAATTG
>CACBUT010000035.1:0-5140 GCA_902542445.1 uncultured Fidelibacterota bacterium
AAGGTCCAATCCATATGCATTCAAAAGTGAAAAGATGTTTGATTGTATAGGAAGTGCCTGCTGAACCTGGAGATTGGTCTTAATTCTACTTTGTGATAGAAAAAGACTGCCGCCTCTCTCTAAATAGCTGGAGAGATTGTTGAATTCTTCTGATTTTAAGGAATCTGAAATAGAGCCCATTAAAATAGCATTGATGGTGGGGGGCACTTCTTCTGACAAATTCAATGGTCTAACATCAAATCTTTGGTTAAGAGCATTTTGGATATTCTGCATGGGGGTAGTTTGACCCTCAACTGAAACTAGCCCTAAAACAGGCTTATTTTGATCAACCAACTTCTTAATTTTGGTAGTGATTTCGTATTCTAGGCCTGTGGTGGTTTGTATGACTGGCAATGTCTCTTTGTTATCTTCAAACAAAATGACCATGCCCATCAGAACTCTTTTAACTTCCATCTTATCGTTTTCTATTACTTGCATTTGAACTGGCATAATGCCTGCTTTTTGTGCTTCCTGTTCAACATTTTGATCATCCTCTGGTCTAAAAAATTCAAAACGTATATTTCCATTTGAAAAAGCTGCATATTCTTCGAGTATATCTTGCAAATATCTCCTGTTATTGGCATACTGTCCTGGCAGGTCATCTGAAAAATATACTTTCATCGTCAAAAGATCATCTATCTGCTCAATAACAGACCGGCTGGAAGAGGATAAAGAGTATTTTTTATTATCTGTCAAATCAAAACGTTTAAACTGATTCTTGGATATCCCATTAATTAAAAAGAGAATGACAAAAAACAATAATCCAGGAATAAAAACAGATCTTTTTAAGTCTAGTCCAAACATATCAACCTACCTCCACCTTCTGACTTCTAAGGTCTGGACAGTGAGAAAAAGGAAAAATGCTATCATTGAAATAAAATAAATAAGATTTCTAGTATCAATGACACCTCTGGCTATATTTGAAAGATGATAGTCAACAGCTAAGAATTGGATGATACCTGCCAAAGAGTATGGTACAAAAAGAAGTGTTTTATCTAGCATAAAAAATACCAAAACGATAAATACGCCAATTATAAATGATACAACTTGGTTTTCTGTGACACTACTGGCATAAGTGCCTATTGCAGCATAAGTAGCTCCCATCAAAGCCAACCCGAGATAACCACAAAGTACTGCACCATGATCAACATTCGTTCCCACACTTAATAAGGTTAAAAAATGGATAGATGTTGAAAATAAAGCTAATAATATCAAAGATAAAGCAGCTAAAAATTTACCCATAACAAATTCAAAACTGCTCAAAGGCAAAGTAGCCATAATTTCCATTGTGCCGATACTTTTTTCTCTTGATATCAAGCCCATTGAAACAGCAGGTATAAAAAACAAATAAACCAATGGTACAATATCAAATAAAGCACGAAGGTCAGACTGACCAAAAAGAAAAAAAGTATTAGTAAAAAAGTAGCCATTGACTAAAGCAAATATGACCAAAAAGATATAGGCCATTGGGCTATTAAAGAAACCTTTTAATTCTCTACTAAAAATAGCTCTAGTGCTATTCATTGGATGCTCCAGAAGATGTTAAATTCCTAAAGATATCCTCCAAATTAGTAGTTTGTGGCATCATTTTTAGGATGACCCATTTACTTTTAACAGCATACTTGAATATGTCCTCTCTTGGATCTTTATCTTTAGGATATTCAAAATTGACTTTTTGAACCCCACCGGACTTTTCCATTGAAATAAATTTTACGCTTGGTATCTTTGCTTGGAGCTCTTGAGCACTTTTCTTAGTGGCCTTCATAACTTCCATTTCTAAAGATACATTACCCATAAAATCGCTCATCAATTCCTCATTAGTGCCATTTGCAACAATTTTACCCTTATCAATGATAATAATTTTGTCAACAGTGGCTTGGATTTCTTGGAGGATATGGCTGGACATGAAAACCAGTTTTTCTTTTCCAAGAGATTTGATCAGGCTTCGGATCTCTACGATTTGATTGGGGTCAAGACCTGTTACAGGTTCATCCAAAATTAAGATTTTTGGGTCGTGGATCATGGCAGCAGCTAAACCAATTCTCTGCTTATAACCTTTAGAACAATCAGCTATAACTTTGTGCACTACGCCTGACAACCCACACTTATCCACTACTCTTGATAGGGCTTGTTTAAAATCTGATCCTTTTATATTTCTGATAGAGCCTAAAAATTCTAGATAATCATAAACGCGCATCTCAGTGTATAAAGGATTTAATTCAGGGAGATATCCGATCATCTCTTGAATTTCAGAAGTATTGTCAACGATATCTAATCCATTAACCTTGATCTCACCATTTGTGGGGACTAAATACCCCGTTATCATTTTTAAAGTCGTGGTTTTACCGGCTCCATTTGCTCCAAGAAAACCAACAACCTCACCATCTTTTAAATCAAATGAAATGGAGTCTACAGCTTTTACGTTGCCATAGTTTTTTGAAAGATTTGAAACTGATATCATCTATTTATTTATCACAAGGTTTTACGTTAAAACAATCAAAATAATTAAAATGTTCCGGCGAAATTATAATAATTTTGAAAAAAATCAAAATTGACTTTAAAAGATTTATTTAAGCATATTATAAATTCTAAAAAAAATAAATATGACGATATTGATAATAATTAGTGTAGTTACTGGGAAATAAAATCTAACATTGCCGTTTCCCAATCTAATATCTCCAGGCAATTTTCCTAACCAGTTAAAACTATTATTGAAATAATAAACGATCAAACCAGTAAGGCTGGTAAAAATACCGATAAAAAACAGCCATTTACCGATCTCTTTCAATGGATACTACTTATACAAATATAGATAATCGACTGCGAGCTGGGTTAAAGCTTTTGTACCATATTTTAAGTTACGCTCATCAGCAAAAAAGTACGGTGAATGGTTCGGAGCTGCTTTGCTAGGATCAGGGGCGACACCATTAAAAAAATAGAGACCAGGAGCATGATCAGTAAAAAAAGGGAAATCCTCAGCACCCGTGATAAATGGAGTAATCTTCACATTTTCTTTTCCATAAACTCTTTCCAATGATGGCACCATTTTGTCCGTCAGGCTGGGCTCATTAAAAGTAACTTTAGCTATATCGCTAAATATTTCGACTTTTGCTGTTGCCCCAGATGCAGATGCTATCATTTCAGCTTTTTTTCTTATGCTATCATGAATGTCTTTTCTTACTTCATCATTGAATGTTCTTATGGTTCCCTCCATCACAACTTCCTCTGGAATGATATTGTTACGTACACCACCATGAATAGAGCCAATAGTTACAACTGCTGGAACTTGAGTTATATTTACCTCTCTTGCTACAATGGTTTGCAAAGCAGTAATAATTTGTGATGAGATTGCTATGGGATCAACACCCTTCCATGGCACTGCGCCATGTGTTTGTGATCCAGTCACCGTAATGCGCATCCTTTCTGCAGCTGCCATAGTTGGCCCTGATCTGTACTCAACAGTTCCAACTTTTCCAGGCCACGCATGAAGTCCAAAAATTGCATCAACTTTGGGGTTATTCATTACCCCTTCCTCGACCATAAACTTAGCACCCCCTTTTTCACCCAAGGGTGCTCCCTCTTCTGCTGGTTGAAAAATAAATTTTACAGTTCCTGGAATATCTTTTTTAATTTTTGATAAAATTTCCGCTGCTCCCATCAGGCCGGCAATATGATTATCATGACCACAGGCATGCATAACATCTACCTCATTACCCTGATAGATACCTTTTGCTTTCGATGCAAAGGGCAGATCAACCTTTTCTTTCACTGGTAAAGCGTCCATGTCAGCGCGTAGAGCGACAACTTTTCCTGGCTTTCCGCCTTTTAATATGCCAACAACTCCAGTATGAGCAACCTCAGTCTGAACTTCCATACCAAGGGATATTAAGTGCTTCGCAACCTTTTCTGCTGTTTTGAATTCACGATTCGATAGTTCTGGATGCTCATGAAAATCTCTGCGCCAATCAATGACTTTTTTTTCTACACTTTTTGCAAGTTTATCAATTTTTTTATTTAATGAGCTTGGAGCTTGAGACAAGCCAAAGCTAAAAAATAAAATACCAACTATTGTTTTTATCATTTCAAAATCCCTAATTAATATTTTTTAAGCTCACCATCTTCTCTTTTTGCCTTGTTAACCATATTCTCAACATCTTTCAATAGCTTTTTAGCATCGAAAATAATACCATCTTTAATAGTATAATCAACTCCGCCAACTCTTTCAGGCTTGTTTTCATTATTGACAACTATTGCACCTGTTCCATATAGGACTTTAAAATTTGCTAAAGGATTTTCTTTTACAATAACTAGATCAGCTAAATAACCTGGCGCAATAAGACCGAAGTCAGGTTCTGTGCCAAGGGGCTTGTGTAAAGTTTCTGCACCATGCAATGTAGCAGCTCTTATCACTTCTAGAGGATGAAAACCTGCTTCTTGTAATAATTCTAACTCTTCGATATATCCAAAGCCAAAAAGCTTATAGATGAAACCTGAATCCGAGCCCGTGGTTACTCGTCCCCCAGCATTTTTATATTCGTTCAAAAACTGCATCCATACTTGATAGAATTTTTTCCAAGCGATTTCATCATGTGTGGTCCAATCAAACCAATAAGATCCATGTGCTTCTCTGTTTGGAGTGTAAAAGTCCCACATGGATGGTAAGGTATATTTTTCATGCCAATCAGCATTGCGAGCAAACATAACATTTCTTCCAGCTGCATAAATGGTCATAGTTGGATCCATAGTAAGGTCTAATTCGATCAACTCCTTCTTTAATGACTCCCATTTTTCTCCATTGGGTTTTACAAGTTTCCATTGGCGTGCAACTTGTCCAAAACGATGCTGTTCATTATTGTAATTCATATCTATTGGGTAAGTTTGAACATCGGTTTCTTCATACATGGATTCAAATAAACCATAAAAGTGAGTTTGTGTTCCCAGGCCTAGCCTTGCAGCATCTAATGTGTTCATTCTTGCTACGCCCGTTTGGCCCAAATGAGCTGTGGTTCCCAACTTTTGCTTTTTAGCTTCATCAATAAGTGCGGCCATAATAACCGGGTCATAAGAACCTAGCTTGAGGCCATCAACTCCTTTATTGGCA
>CACBUT010000036.1:0-5023 GCA_902542445.1 uncultured Fidelibacterota bacterium
ACAAAGGGAGTACTAAACCTACCATAAGTATATCAAGTGGTGGATTAAATGCTGCCTTTAATAAGTCTTCAAATAAGGGAGAGAAAATTTTAGGCAAATTCTTGGAATTTATATCACTTAATGTTTTAGCGGCTTCAGATGGTTGACCATTTAATAATTCTGTATTGGCTTTCGCTAAATTATGGATATTTTTTGATTCTTCATCGAGCTCCAAAATAATTAACTCACTAAGTGTAGGAACAGGAATTCTGACTTGAATTAGTTTTAATAATTTTTTGTTAATCCTATCGTTGTAATTATTTTTCTTTTGATTCAATTTTTTCGATCTTATGTACATTCTGTAAGCAGAGGTATAGTTAGCTTGATTAACATAAAAATCACCCAAACTTTCCATTACATTTTTCTGATATAAACTAGTTGGAAATTCAGAAAAAAATTTCTTTGAGCTTTCCTTTACTAGTTCGGTTTGATTAAGAGCAATTTGCAGCTTTATTAACAATGCCATAGCAGGCTCTCTGTTTAAATTTTCTCGTTCTTGTAAAATCTTATTTAGTATGGATTGAGTTGCTGTAAATCGACCACTATTATAACTGTTTATCGCTTGGCTGATTTGTCGATCATTTAACTGATCTTTTACCCAACTTTGTGAGAAAACAATATTAAAAAAAAGGGTAATAATAATTTTTTCTATCTTCATAAATGAAACTTTATAGCTTTAATATCCATTTCTAAAATCAATATGAACATCTTTGGTTATTAATTTACAAAGTTATTTTTTAAAAAAACAAAACCACCCATAAATCCAGGTTTTTGCTATTTGGCTAATTAAATTCACTATAATTCAATTACTCTACAGTAACGCTCTTGGCTAAATTTCGAGGTTGATCAACATTACAATCTCTGAGAACTGCAAGATGGTATGCTAATAATTGCAATGAAATAGAAGATAATATTGGAAAAACCTTTGGATGGGTAGAAGGTACATCGATTATATAATCTGAAACTTTCTCAAGCTCTAAAGTTCTTTTATCTGTTACAGAAATAATAACACCTTTTCTGGCTTTAACTTCTTGTATATTTGATAGAACTTTATCAAAAGTTCTATCATTTGGAGCTAAACATACAACAGGCATTTTCTCATCAATAAGTGCTATGGGACCATGCTTCATTTCAGCTGCTGGGTAGCCTTCAGCATGAATATATGAAATTTCTTTTAATTTTAGCGCTCCTTCAAGAGCCACTGGAAAATTTAATCCCCTGCCTAAATATAAAAAGTTATCTGCTTTTACTGTTGATTTTGCAACATTTAAGATTGAATCTGATCCTTCTAATATAGATTTTACTTGGTCGCCGATATTAATCAATGCGTTTGCATATTTTTTTCCTGTATGCGAAGAAAGATTTCGATCTCTTCCAAAGCATAATGACAAAAGAAATAATACGGTTACTTGCGAAGTAAACGCTTTTGTAGAAGCGACGCCTATTTCTGGACCTGCATGAGTATAGATTCCGCAATCCGTTTCACGCGCTACAGATGAGCCTACCACATTGCAAATCCCAACTGTTAGAGCCCCAAGCTCTTTAGCTTTTCTTAATGCAGCTAAAGTATCTGCAGTTTCTCCAGATTGAGATATGCCAACAACAACAGTATTTGAGTCAATTATAGGCTTTCTATAACGAAACTCTGAAGCGTATTCTACATGCAATGGAATTCCTGCATATTCTTCAATCAGATATTTGCCGATTAACCCTGCGTGCCATGAAGTACCACACGCAGTAATATAAATTCTATTGGCATTTTTTATTCTATTTATGTGATCTTCGATTCCCCCAAGATGCGCAGTGCCATCAATCGGGTCTATCCTACCCCGCATTGTATCTTTAATTGTGAATTGCTGTTCGTGGATTTCTTTCAACATAAAATGAGGAAACTCTCCTTTTTCAATCTCTTCAATACTGTATTCAATTTCAGTGGTTTCTCTATTTACAATGATATCATCACGCATTGATCTAATGGAATGACCATTTTCATCAATTGTAACAATTTCACCTTCATCTAAATATATTACATTCCTAGTATACTCTACGATTGGAGATGCATCACTAGCAATGAAATATTCATCATTTCCTACACCTAGAACAAGGGGGCTTCCATGGCGAGCTGCCACAAGCTTATTGGGCTCATCACTGCAGAAAGCGACTATACCATAAGTTCCGATAACTTGATTTAAGGCTGCCTCAACAGCTTGTTCAAAATTTAGACCATCAGCATAATATATGTCAGAAATTAGATTTACCAGAACTTCGGTATCGGTTTCACTTTTGAATACAAAACCTTTTCGAATTAATACTTCTTTTAATGTTGAAAAATTTTCAATTATTCCATTGTGAATGATAAAAATCTTCCCTGTTTTATCTTTATGTGGATGAGCATTTATGTCGTTGGGCTCACCGTGTGTAGCCCAACGCGTATGTGCAATGCCAATTGAGCCATTGATCGGAGATTCTTTTATTTTTTTATCAAGCTTATCAACTTTGCCTGCTTTTTTGACAGCTTCTATGGAGCCATCTTTCATAATAGCTATACCAGCCGAATCATAGCCGCGATATTCTAACCTTCTAAGACCATTTATTAGAAAAGGTACTGAATTTTTCTTCCCATAGTAACTTACTATTCCACACATATTGATTACCGAATTGCTATAATAATTTATTTTAAATAGATTTAATAATTTGTGATAAATATCAACTTTGACAAAAAGCTATTCCCATTCTATGGTGCTAGGTGGTTTTGAGGTAATATCATATACAACTCTATTCACATTTTTAACATTGTTAACAATTTTATTTGACGCTTTTGCAAGGGTACTATCGGGAATTTTAAACCAATCAGCTGTCATCCCATCAACGCTTGTAACTGCTCGTAAAGCCAATAAATTCTCATAGGTTCTTTTATCGCCCATTACACCTACTGTTTTTATAGGAATCAACACCGCAAAAGCCTGCCAAATCTCATTATAAAGCTTATCTTCATAAAGAATGTCAATAAAAATTTTATCAGCTTCTTGCAAGATTTCAATTCTTTCTTTAGTAATGCTCCCTATTATTCTAACGCCTAAACCGGGACCTGGAAATGGATGTCTTTGAACAAGCTCAGGTGGTAGACCCAATTCTATACCAACCTTGCGAACCTCATCTTTAAAAAGGTCTCTCAAGGGCTCTATAAGTTTAAAGTTCATATCTTTAGGCAAGCCACCAACATTATGATGGCTTTTGATAGTTTGCGATTTACCCCCTACACCGAACCCACTTTCAATTACATCAGGATATAAAGTACCTTGTGCTAAAAAAGGTATATCTCCAAATTTTCTAGATATTTTTTCGAAAGACTTAATAAACTGATTTCCAATGATTTTTCTTTTTTCTTCAGGGTCATTTACTCCTTCAAGTTTAGATAAAAAAATATCTGATTCATCAAAACTATGGATATTTACATCTAAACTTTTTTTCAGAGCTGAAACACATGTTTTTGCCTCATTTTTTCTCATTAGACCATGGTCAATCAAAACAGCGGTGGATTGATTTCCTATAGCTTTATGAATTAGCGATGCTGCGACTGTAGAATCAACTCCTCCGCTTACTCCAATAATAACCTTATCATTGCCGACCTCATTTTTTATGTTTACCATTTGATCTTTTACATAATTGCTAGCATTCCAACCTGTTGAACATTCTGCAATATTGATTAAAAAATTTCTTAGAATATCTTTTCCATGTTCTGAATGGATGACTTCTGGGTGAAACTGCAGCCCTATTCTACTTGAATCATGGTTTGATACTGCTGCGATGATTTCATTTGTTGATTTAGCAACAACACGCCAATTTAAAGGTATTTTTGTAACCTGATCCATATGACTCATCCATGTATTAATTTCGTTAGGAACACTGGAGAAGATATCATGTGAATTGTCAACATTTAATTTTGACAAGCCATATTCCCCACTGTTTTTTTCCTCAACTTTGCCTCCATAAGAATGAATTAACAATTGAAGCCCATAACATATTCCCAAAATAGGTTTATTGTATTTGAGTATTTCGGGATTGATTCTCAAGGCATTATTTGAAAATACGCTTGAGGGACCCCCGGATAAAATTATTGCAGCAGGATTAAATTTTTTAACTTCATCAATAGAAATATTATGTTTGAAAATCTCTGAATATATATTTTCTTCCCTGACTCTTCTAGCTATTAACTTTGTATATTGCGAACCAAAATCAAGGATCATCGCTCCATTATTCTTCATAAGATCAACTAAAACTCCATGATGAAAGCTCTTTGATAAACTTTAAATTTGTTTGTTCTGAATGTAATGGAGTAATGCTTACATATCCTTCTTTAACAACAAAACTATCACTATTTTTTGAAGGGCTGGGATCGCAATGTTCAGCTGTTAGCCAAAAACCTTTTAAACCTCTTTTATTATTTATCTTATCAAAGCTATCTGAAAAATACATTGAACCTTGTTTTGTGATTTTAAAACCCTTTATTCTATCTTCAGAAAGATTGGGTATGGTAACATTAAGAAATGTTCCACTTGGCAATCTATTTTTGAGCACATATTGAACAATTTTTTTGGATATTGTTTTAGATGTTGAATAATCAGGATCTCTAATACTGTCCAAACTAACTGCAATTGAATCAACTCCTCTAAAAGACCCCTCCCTAGCAGCTGAGACTGTACCTGAATAAAGTATACTTTGACCAACATTAGAGCCTAGATTTATACCTGAAACTAAAATATCAGGTTTTTTTTCCATTATAACATTCATTGCAAACTTGACTGAATCTGCAGGTGTTCCATTAATCGCATAACCTGAGAGTCCACTTTCTAGATTAATTTTTTCAAATTGTAGAGGTCTAGATATTGTGATTGCATGACCTACTCCACTATTATCAAATTTTGGAGCCACTACGGTTGTTTTGCCTAATTCAGACATTGCCTCCCACAGAGCTTTAATACCT
>CACBUT010000037.1:0-4999 GCA_902542445.1 uncultured Fidelibacterota bacterium
CATTTACATCAGTGATTGCATTCCATTCTCCAGGCTTGAAGATTCCAATTTCAATACCCATTTCACGCGGTCTCTTGTATTGTGATAATGCAATTTCGATGTTTAATAATGCTAAAAGCAATATGTAGCAAAGGACTTTATTCATTTATCTTAACTTGTTTTTTTCATTCATTCATTAGTTCAAATCTTATTAATTCTACTGGAATACTACCAGCCATATTGAATTTGTTTAAAAAATCTTTTAGAATAAAATCCTTTTGATCGGTTTCAAGTTTTTCTGCGTATTCCATCATAAGGTCCTCTACCAAATACTTGCCTGTGATGTAACATGTTCCGTATCCTGGTTGCCTTAAATACAGATGCTGTTCAAATCGTAAGAGATCAGGCTCTCTTTCCATCCAACCTCTTGGAGTCCATTTTACATGGACCTGACTCGCTTCTTCCATGTTCATCATGTTAGCATGAGCGTATAGCGAACCAAGACCCCTAGCAGCCCTTTGGGCAAGCATTATCCATACAATCTCCCTTGATCGAGGATTGTCATCATAAAGACCTGCGTGCATAAATATTTCTTCTACAGCAGTTGCAATACCCTCATTCTTTGAATCAAACATATTATATAAAGGCTCTGCTCTTCGAATTGGATTTTTATGAGGATTATCTCGAATCTCAGCAAGATCAAACCAATGATAAAAATGCGAGTAAAGAGGAAGTGGGTCTATATGCATTCCGATATAGAAAAAATTTCTTTTTTCGCTTTCAATAAAAATTCCTCTGTGTTCACGCAATGCAGGTTCCATATTTGGTTTTATGTACATAATGTTTTCATCTGTAAGAAACTTCATCATTTTGTTAATTGATCGCTCAGTAAGCGCATTAAACTCTTCTTCTGTTTGCGCTGATTTTAGTTTTGGTAAATTTCTATTCCTGTGTTCTTCTAACTTCAATGATGACCAGGCTCGATTAAGCTCTCTTTTTAATAGTTGAACTTCTTCTTCCCAAGACAAAGGAATTAAATGAACATTTTTTTGGTACCATGTATAATTATCCTTTCCGATTCCAGATGGTCCATTTTTTTTAGGTGATTCTTTTTTTAGCCACTTTGTAAATAATTCTGTTGCAGCCTTAGCTTTTTTTAAAGCATCAAAAAGTTCTGGACTATCTGTTTCATCATGATAAGATGAGATAATATTATTAATTTTGTTCAGATCATCTAATTGCGTTTCAATATCTCTTATACCTGCGATCCAAAGATCCTTTGCATTTCCAGAAAGGTTTTCTCTAGCTTGAATCAAAAAGGGAGGAATTACACTTAATTCATTGGTAAGCTTATTTAATGAATCCTCCTTTAATGGAAAATTATACTGCCAAAATTCTAATAAGGCATGATTTGTTGGGCCTTCATGCGCAGGAACATCACTTTGATACATCCAAATTGTTTGATAGAAGGCAGGATCTCTTTCCCAGGGTTTTAGAACACGTCTATTGAAATCGTATCCATTCATCTCTGCTTCAATTAGTTGCCAGTCAGCTCTCCATGATATTTTCCAACCGGATGTATCAAACGCCATTAATTCTTTTTTAAGCTTTTTATAAGATCGTTGCCTTTTTTTGAATTGAGATCTAGTGTAGTCTGGAGCATTATTACTTAGCGGAGGGGACTCGAATTCGCGCCACTTATTGAAAAAAATCTCTAATTCTGAATTTGATGGTGTCTCTTTAGCTAATATTGAACTTAAGAATAACAATGTAATTAGATAAATAAATGCTTTCATAAATACATCCTACAACTTTGTTAATATAAAATTTTGTTTATTCATGATACCATATGATATATTCTTAATATAAAAAATCAAAATGAATTTCAATATATCTTGGTAAAGCAATTACATATCAATACCCCACTCATAGAGTCCCTTATTCTCGGGGAGGGATTAAATGCTAGAATTTGGCTCAAGATGGACACTTTGCAACCATCAGGTTCATTTAAAATTCGAGGCATTGGACATGCAATGATGCATTATGTTAATGAGGGTGCAACTGAATTTGTTGCCGCTTCAGGTGGCAATGCAGGTTTAGCAACAGCATATGCTGGAAGAAGATTAAATAAACCAGTGACCGTCGTCGTCCCTACGACAACAAAACTAATAGTTAAGGAATTAATTGAAAGAGAGGGAGCAAAGGTAATTGTAAACGGTGATAATTTTCTTGCTTCTCATGATTTTGCTATAAAGTTATGCGATGATAAAAAAAGATATATCCACCCATTTGATGATCCTTTGATATGGCACGGTCATTCATCGATTATTGATGAGATTACAAAGGAAGGAATAACGCCTGATTTAATTATCGTATCTGTAGGAGGTGGAGGGTTGTTGCTTGGAATTCATCAAGGATTAAAAAAACATAATCTGAATAAGGTTTCAATTCTAGCTGTTGAGACTGAAGGTGCAGACTCATTTAGTAAATCGATTATAGCAAATGAATTAATAGAGTTAGATAGGATAACAAGTATAGCTACGTCATTAGGAGCAAAAAAAGTCTCAAAAGCTCTCTATGAATTAAAGAATGATAAGAATATAACAAGTCATGTTGTTAGCGATAAATCAGCCGTAAACGCTGTCGAAAAGTTCTTACATGATCACCGGCAGTTAGTTGAGCCTGCTTGCGGTGCGAGCCTAGCCCCGGTATATGAAAAATCATATGAATTAAATCAATTTAAAGAAATTGTAGTAATTGTATGCGGAGGAGTAGGGTTTACTTTAGAAAATTTAAGTGATTTTAATTTTTAAAAAAGAAAAATGCTCTTAACAAAAGTACTAAAAAGTAAACACCCGCCAATAATTGCCAAAATACGCTATTTGGCTCTTTTAAAAGATTTAAAAAACAGATTAATCCAAAGCTTGCAAATATAAGACCGTTTGCCTTTAAAGAAGAAAGCATTGTTTAAGATCCAAATTTTCCAGATTGATAATCTTCAAATGCCTGCAGTATCTCGCTTCTTGAATTCATAACAAATGGACCTCCTCTAGCAACAGGCTCGTTTAAGGGTTCCCCAGCCACAAGAATAAAACTAGCACCCTCATTCGAGCAATTTAACTCCAACTTGCCACTAGTACTCAGAACCCCTAAATATCCTTTTGATAAATCACTGTTTACTGACAAAGTTCCTTCGTAAACATAAATGAATGCATTCCAATCCTCTGGAATATCATAAGAAAAGGATTTGTTGGGGTTTATATTTACATCAAAATATAAAAAACCAGTGTGAGGCCTTCCTGGTCCTTTGGTGTTTTGATATTCCCCTGAAATGATCTTAACTGAGGATATTTTAGTTTTTATGCATGGGATTTGATCCGCTGAAATATCGTGGTAAGCTGGTTCTATCATTTTTTTTTCTTTGGGAAGGTTGAGCCATAACTGAAAACCGCGAACTAGACCATCAGTTTGTTTTGGCATCTCACTATGAACAACGCCTTTACCTGCAGTCATCCACTGAACTGAGCCGTCCTCTAAAAAACCTTCGTTGCCAGCATTATCTTTATGATGAAATTTCCCATTTAACATATACGTTATAGTTTCAAAACCCCTATGTGGATGGGGAGGAAAACCAGCAATGTAATCATCCGGATTATCACTACCAAACTCATCTAAAAGTAAAAAAGGGTCCAGCATATTTAATTCTGGACTTCCAATAATCCTTGTGAGGCTAACTCCTGCACCGTCTGAGGTTTTAATTCCTTCTATTTGATTTATAATTTTTCTCATAATTTATTTTTTTTAATTTTTGGAACGATACGTAGACAATTAAGTTTCATTATGAAATTAATTCTTTCTAGAAACTACAAACTTGGTATAGCTTATTCATATTAATAATACCTTTAAAAAGGAAAGTACATGTTAAAGAAATTTTTGATACCCGCAATCTTGCTTTTATTCATTGTTAGCTGTGAAAAATCATCTATAAAGAAAATTAACACCTCTTTGCCAAAGCCAACTTTATCGCTCAGTTCGGGTGATTATGTAATGGATAATGATAATTCATCTATAAAATGGACAGGGAGAGAGCTTTCAACAAAATCACATTATGGATCGCTTCAAATGAAAAATGGCAGTTTAACTGTTAATACCGATGGTACTGTTAATGGTATAATTAAAATTGATATGACGACAATTGATTGCGAGGACCTGCAAGGCAGAAGTAAAGCTTCTTTAGAAAGGCACTTGCGAAGTGATGACTTTTTTAGCGTTGAGTCGCACCCCATTGCAACCTTAACATTTAAAAGCGAGGGCGGTATAGGAGCAGGGAATAAATTAGCTTTCAATGGTGATCTTGAAATTAAAGGTATTTCACATCCTATTTCATTTGAATCTGAAGTGAAAAATGTTGATCCTAAAGTTAGTGCATTAGTTAATATGACTTTTGATAGATCAAAATATAATGTAAGATTTCGCTCTGGAACTTTCTTTCAAAATCTTGGTGATAAATTGATATATGATGATATCGAGATCAGCGTTGATATAAGAACTCTGTAATAATTGTATTTATAATGAGATTAAAATTAAAATTTATTTTTCTTAACATTTTTTTAAGTACTGTTCATTCGCAATGGGCCCAAAATGAACAAGCAACCAAAACAACTGCTGGTAATCTTATCATGGAAAATGTACCCTCTATCCCAAAAGAGGTAATTGAGAAATCACGTCAATATTCTTTTATTAGAAGTGGGTCATTTCGCTCATGGACTCCCGATGGTCGATCCATTATCATAGGTACAGGATTTGGCGAAACCACACAATTGCATAAAGTAGAAAATCCGCTAGGTCAAAGATCTCAAATAACTTTTTATAACGAACCTATAAGAGGTGGTTATTTTTCTCATAATAAAAAAATTAATGGTTTCTTATTCTCAAAAGATGTGGGTGGAAGTGAGAATTGGCAAGTTTTTTTCCATAATATTGAAAATGGAAAATCAACGATGATAACAGACGGAGTTTC
>CACBUT010000038.1:0-4994 GCA_902542445.1 uncultured Fidelibacterota bacterium
TCTCGTAGATATGGTAAGATTTACTTTGTACTTAGAAATTATTGAAAATGAGAATTTATTAGAAAATGCTAACAAAATGGGTAAAGAGCTTGGCGATCAATTAATTAAATTACAAGAAAAACACCCTAATTTGATTTCAAATGCTAGAAATAGAGGTCTTTTTGGAGCTTTTGATTTTCCTGATCCTGAAACAAGAGACAAGGTAAATGATATGATTCTTGAGGAAGGAACTATGATGTTAGGGTGCGGTACAAAAACAATTAGATTTAGACCGCATTTGAATATATCTAAAAGTGAGCTTGAAGATGGTTTTGGAATGATCGATAATGCTCTTGGGAGATTTCAAAAGAGTTGAATTCAATTTTTGGCTGTCTTTTCATTGTTTCAACTCCCCTAGGAAATCTTAAAGATATAACCTTACGAGCTTTAAATATTATGAAGAATAGTTATTTGATAGCTGCTGAGGATACAAGAAAATCTCAAATCTTATTAAAAGAATATAATATTAAGACTAAAATGATTAGCTATCACGAACATAATTCGCACAATAGGATAAAAAAAATAATTTCTCATTTAAAAGATGGTAAAAATATAGCATTAATTTCAGATGCAGGAACTCCTGGCATTAGCGATCCTTCTTATCGATTAATTAGAAGTGCCATTGAAAATGATATTACTGTCAACTCAATTCCTGGCCCATCAGCTTTTCTAACAGCTTTGACATCCTCTGGTCTTCCTACTGATAATTTTTTTTTCGCTGGATTTTTACCTCCCAAGAAAGGAAGAAAATCCAAACTAGAAGAATTGTCTAGATTGAATTCTACCTTAATTTTATACGAGAATCCAAAACGTTTGTTAAAGACCTTAAATGATATCTATTACACATTTAACAACAGACCAGCTGTGATTTGTAAAGAATTAACAAAAATCCATGAAACCTTTCACAGGGGATCTTTAGCATCCTTGATTGAAAACTTTGGCAATATAAATTTAAAAGGGGAATTTGTAATTCTTGTTGGAAAGGATAAAGACAGTGTCTACTTCTAAGGGTCTATTCATATCCTTTGAAGGAATTGATGGCTGTGGGAAATCAACCCAAATCAAAATGCTTTGTTCTTATTTAAAAGATAGAAATAAAGAATTTCTTATGGTAAGAGAGCCAGGTGGCACTGATATATCAGAACAAATACGTAAAATATTACTTCATAGTCATGATCAAGAAATTTCTGATAGAACTGAAGCATTACTGATGACAGGTAGTAGAGCACAGCTTATCGATGAAAAGATATTACCTTTTTTAAATCAAGGTAAAATAGTTATTGCTGATAGATTCTTAGATTCTACTTTAGCTTATCAAGGAGGAGGAAGAGAATTAGATCTTAATTGGTTGATCGACTTGAATAATTTTGCAACTAATAATACTTTTCCCGATATTACTTTTTTTATAGATATTGAACCAGATATCGGCGCTATAAGAAGCGGATCTAGTAAAGATAGAATAGAAAGCGCTGGATTAGAATTTCAGTCTAGAGTTAGGCAATCTTATATTAAATTATCCACACTTTTTAATGATAGATATTTAACTTTAGATGGAAATCAGGAAAAAAAAATTATTCATAAAAAAATTGTTTCACATTTATTAGAAAAGGATACATGGTGAAAAGATTAAAATCTTTTAAAAAAATTATTGTTTCTCTAGTTGTGATTGGTGCGGTTTCGATCGCTGTTACTCAATCAAGTTTTTATAGACGGATTAGCCAATCACAAAGATTGTTCAATCAAATTTATAATCAAATTTTTTCTACCTATCTTCATGAATTAAACCCCGAAGAATTCACAAAAGCTACCATAAATAGCATAACAGCTAATCTTGATCCTTATACCTCATATATGGTTGAAGAGGAACAGCATCAAATGAACATCTTAAGTAAAGGTAGATATGGTGGAGTTGGTATTCAGTTGAGCTATAGAAATGAACAAATGATTGTTATTGCTCCTATGGATGGCAGTCCTGCGCAAACAGCTGGTATTTTAAGTGGAGATATTATTCTTAAAGTAGACGATGCTTTTGTGAAAGACATGAGCTTTAATGATGCAGCTGCTAAAATTAGAGGTCTCAAAGGATCTGAAGTGGTACTTACAATAAAAAGATATGGGGAAGATGATCCAATAGATTACAAATTGATTAGGTCTGATATCAAAGTTAAAGATATCACTTATTCTGGTATGGTTTCCTCATCAACAGGCTATATAAGACTTAACAGATTCTCAAGAAATACCACCAATGAAATGAATCAAGCATTCAAAGATCTGATTAAAAACGATGTTAAAGAAGTTATCATCGATTTGAGAGATAACGGCGGAGGATTATTGACTGCTGCTGTAAATATGATAGATATGCTAATTGAAAAAGGGCAGACAATTGTTTCCACAAAAGGCCGAATGAAAGAATCAAATAGAAGTTTTCTTTCTAGAACAAAGCCCATCATTGATAAAGATGTAAAAATAGCAATACTTATTAATCAGGGCAGCGCTTCTGCTAGTGAGATTGTTGCAGGATCCATTCAAGATCTTGACAGAGGTATTGTCATCGGTCGTAAATCATTTGGAAAAGGACTTGTTCAAACGCTTTATCCAATTGATAAAATTAGATCTTTGAAAGTAACCACAGCGAGATATTATATACCCAGCGGGAGATTTATACAGAATAATGACTACATAAATGAAAAGGTTGTTCTTGAAAGCGAACAAGAAGATTCTATCTTTACCACTTTGAATGGTAGAAAAGTGCTTGGTAATGGTGGAATAACTCCAGATTCAATAATTTTTTCAGAAACAATGGAGCCTCTAACAGTTCAATACTGGAGAAGTGGATTTTTCTATTCATTTGCTCAAGAGAATAAATTTCAATATGAGAAATTTGAGGACGTTGAAAATGATAATGAATTAATGTCAAAATTTAATAATTTCATATCAACAAAAGATAATGTGAGATTGCCAGGGGAAGAAGTGTTAGAAGAAATTGAAGAGAAAATGACTGCTTTGGGTAAAATAGATAACAAGACAAAAAAAGCCATGTATGATTTAGGGTTGTTTTTCAAAAATCAAAAGAATGATAGAATGGTATCTGAAAATACAGATATGAAGCAATTACTTTTATTGGAATTTGCTGGTTTGTTTAATGGTCCAGAAGGAAGAATAAAACAAGCATTGAAAGATGATAAAGTAGTTCAATCTGCAATCAACATCTTATCAAGTGATAATTCGTATCAAATGGCTTTTAAAAATTCTCAAGTTATAATTAATAATTAATTCTTTAGTTGAAATATTAATTGAAAAATGTTTTAAAATTTAATTTAGGGCGATTAGCTCAGTTGGTTAGAGCGCTACGTTGACATCGTAGAGGTCAGCGGTTCGACTCCGTTATCGCCCACAAGTTTATGAATAATATTAAAATTACATTTCCAGACAACAGCGTTAGATCTTATGAAGCTGGAGTTACAGCTATTGATATAGCAAATAGCATAGGGCCCCGACTTGCTAAAGAAACAATCGCGGCATCAATTAACAACAATCTTGTCGATGCCTTTTTACCAATAAATGATGACGCAAGAATTGAATTGCATACAATCAAATCTTCTATAAGCCATGATATTCTTCTTCATAGCACGGCCCATCTAATGGCTCAGGCAGTAAAGCGAATTTGGCCTGATTGCCAAATAACAATAGGCCCAGTAATAGAAAATAGATTTTTTTATGATTTTGATATTGATGTAACATTTTCGGATAATGATTTAATAAAAATTGAAAATGAAATGAAAAAAATTGTTGAGGAAAATCACAATGTTTCTAGAACAAATTTATCTAGAAATGAAGCTATCAAATTTTTTAAAGAAATCGGTGATAATTATAAGGTTGAAATCATCAACGACTTGGACCCAAGTGAAAATTTATCCTCATATCACCAAGGAGAATTTGTTGATCTGTGTAGAGGGCCCCATGTTCCAACAACCGGGCATATTAAGTATTTTAAACTTTTGTCAACATCGGGTGCTTATTGGAGAGGGGATGAAAACAATAAAATGCTTCAACGAATCTACGGTACTGCATTTTTCTCTAAAAAAGAGCTCAACAAATATTTAAACTTTTTAGAAGAATCTAAGAAAAGGGACCATAGAAAATTAGGCAAGGAGCTATCTATATTTTCTTTTGATGATGAGGTTGGTTCTGGCCTTCCATTATGGCTACCAAATGGAGGGGTAATTATAAATGAGCTTGAAAAATTAGCCAAAGAAACAGAAGACCGATACGGCTACCATCAAGTAAGGTCGCCTCATATTACTAAGGGTGATTTATATAAAAAATCTGGGCATCTTGATCTTTATAAAGAGAGTATGTTTCCCGCTATGGATATAGATGGTACTGAATATTATTTAAAACCAATGAATTGTCCTCATCATCACAAGATATATGACGCTAGTCCAAAAAGTTACAGAGATTTACCATATAGAATTGCAGAATATGGGACATGCTATCGATATGAAAAATCCGGTCAATTGTTTGGATTGATGAGAGTTCGAAGTATGCAAATGAATGATGCTCACATCTATTGCAGTGAAAAGGATTTTAAAAAAGAATTCTTAGATGTTTGCAAGATGTACTTAGAATATTTTGATATTTTTGGTATTGAAAAATATCAAATGCGTTTAAGTCTTCATGATAAAGCTAATTTAGGTAAGAAATATATCAATCAACCAGACTTATGGATTAAAACGGAAGATCAAGTTAGAAAGGCATTGGAAGAAGGGGGAATTAATTTTACTGAAATTCCTGGAGAAGCTGCCTTTTATGGTCCGAAGGTTGATGTGCAGGTATGGTCAGCTATAGGAAAGGAATTTACTCTAGCCACCAATCAAGTTGACTTTGCAATACCAAGGAAGTTTGACTTATCTTATACTGATGAACACGGCAATTATAAAACACCGCTTTGCATT
>CACBUT010000039.1:0-4574 GCA_902542445.1 uncultured Fidelibacterota bacterium
CAATGCTCTTGAGACAGTTCTATGGATGGAATCCGACAGAATGGGTTGGCTTTTGTCTACCGTTACCCAACCAGCATTTGAAAATCAACAAGAGGTTGTACAAAACGAAAAAAGACAAAGAGTTGATAATAGGCCCTATGGTCATAGCAACTATGTGACTATTAAGAATATGTATCCAGAGGGACATCCCTACAATTGGACCGTTATAGGTGAACTTGAAGATCTTCAAAATGCAACATTAAAAGACGTCAGAAGTTTTTATGAGCAATGGTATGGTCCCAACAATGCAACTATGGTCATAGCGGGAGATATCAGTCCAAGAGCAGTTAAAAAAATGGTTGAAAAGTACTTTGGAGAAATAAAGAAAGGTCCTGAAATTAAAAATCCTGAACCTTGGCATGTGACTCTAGAAACAACTAAAAAAGTCTTTCATGAGGATAATTTTGCCAGATCACCGCGCCTATCAATGTCCTTTCCTACTGTCAATCAACTTGATAATGATGCGCCAGCCTTGGAATTACTCGGTCAGCTACTTGGGGATGGTAAAAAAGCTCCTTTATATAAAGTGATTGTCGAGGATAAAAAATTAGCTCCAAATATCTCATCATTTAGTAGAACACAAGAAATAGCAGGAACATTCAATATTTCATCAACTGCATTTCCTACAACCAATTTAACTGATGTAGAAAATTCTATCTTTGATGCATTCGAGATGTTTGAAAAAGAAGGCTTTACAATAGAAGATCTAGATAGATTAAAAGCAAAATATGAGACAGGTTTTTATAGTGGTATCTCTTCCATTCTCAACAAAGCGTTTCAACTAGGACTATATAATGAATATTACGGATCACCAGATTATATATCACAAGACTTGCAGAGAGTGTTAGATGTTACTGAGGAAGACATTAATAGAGTATATTTAAAGTATATCAAAAACCAGAACTATGTACTGACAAGTTTTGTCCCTAAAGGGAAAGTTGATCTTGTCGCTGAGGGTTCAAAGCTATTTCCGGTTAAAGAAGAAAAGATCGTAAAGAATAAAAGCAAAAAAAGCTCAAATGTTACCAACATGGAAGTTGATAAAATTCCATCTTCCTTTGATAGAACGGTTGAGCCTGTTGATGGTCCTCAGCCAGGATTAAATCTTCCTTCCGTATGGAAGCATGACTATGATAAGGGAGTTGAGGTTTACGGCGCTATTCACGATGAATTACCTTTAATTAGCTTTGGAATCAATATTGAAGGTGGAATGATGCTTGATGATCCAGAAAAAATCGGTGTAGCTAATCTTATCACGGATATGATGATGGAAGGAACAGCGAATAAGACACCTCTTGAGCTTGAAGAAGCGATAGATGCTTTAGGATCTAGTATAAGCATGTTCACGGGCAAAAGCTCCATAAGCATTGAAGCCTTTACTTTGAAAAGAAATTTTAATGAGACCTTAGCTCTTGTTGAGGAGATATTATTTGAGCCTCGCTGGGATTCAAGTGAATTTGAAAGAATAAAAAGACAAACTGCTGAACAAATTAAAAGAAGAGCAGCATCTCCATCCACAATCGCGTCTCAAGTATTTAACAAGCTTAATTTTGGAGATCATATCATGTCGAATTCTACTTCTGGTACTGTTGAATCTGTAGAAAGTATTGATCTCGATGACTTAAAAAATTACTATTCAACAAATTTTTCTTCTAATTTAGGAAAAATTAGCATTGTTGGAGATATTACAAAAAATGAAGCAGTTAACGCATTCTCGAATATTGTCAATAGGTGGGAAAACAAAAATGTGGAAATACCATTTGAGACGTTGCCTGAACCCAATAAAAAAGGGAAAGTTTATTTTGTTGATGTACCTAATGCTAAGCAATCTGAAATAAGAATTGGATATCTTTCAGTGCCAAGAACACATCCAGATTACTTTGCCAACACCGTAATGAATATGAAGCTTGGTGGCAACTTTAGCAGTGATATTAATTTAATGCTAAGAGAAGAAAAAGGATATACATACGGTGCAAGATCTAGATTTAGTGGAGGTAAAAGAACAGGCATGTTCATGGCTTCATCTGCGGTAAGAACAAACACCACAGAAGAATCAGTTAATATCTTTAAAGATCTGATGAGAGCATATCAAGAACCTATCTCAGAAGATGGATTAGAATTTGTCAAGAATGTTGAGCTAAAATCCAATGCTCGAAGATTTGAGACGTTGAATGCTCTAAGAGGAATGATATCAACAATTGCAACATACGATCTACCTTTTGATTACATCAAAAATGAAGAGGAGATTGTTAGGCAGATGACAGTTGAAAGTCACAATGAGTTAGTGAAAAAATATGTCAAACCTGATGAAATGATTTATTTGGTGGTTGGCGATAAAAAGACGCAAATGAATGGATTGAGATCGCTAGGCTTTGGTGATCCAATCCTTCTAGATTCAAATGGAGAAGCGGTAGATAAATAAATTAAATCAGCATATATCTTTTAAACAAAAAACCCTCTTTAAAAGAGGGTTTTTTGTTGTTGAGAAAAATTTAAAGACTAGATTACTTTATAAACAATAAGTCCAACCATAACAATTAGCGCGACAAAAATAATTGAAACGCCCATATTACCTTTTTTAATTTCTTCCCATTCATCAATATCAGTAGAAAGCATATCGAATACTTTTAGCGATATACCTACTCCTAGGCCAAAACCAATTGCTGCAGTTATAGCCCATAGCAATGATCTACCATATTGCATGAACATCCCACTCAGACTTGTTGGATCTAACATTCTTCCTCCTTGTTATAATGTTTGAATTGAATTTTTAATGAGTCTCATAAATCCAGCTGTATCTACCTTACCGCTTGACAATTGTCTAATATCATCGACCGTAGCTTTAGCTGTTATTATTGTACTCTCTCTAGAAACTGGTACAGTGACAGTAACCTCGGTATCTCCAGGAATTACTGGTTGATAACCAGGTTTTTTCTTAGCGAATGATTCTTGATGTGTAATTGCTTGTCCAACAGAAATAAAACCAACCAGCATTACCATCTCAAAATTGTTTCTTAGGCTTTTCATTTCAATGGAGAAATTATAGGAACCATCAGCATTCTTCGTTAATTGCATTTTCTTTTCATCAATTTCGACACGATAATATTTACAAGTGTTGGCAACTTTTCGGTAGAAACCATAATTAGCAAATAAAATTTGAGAACTTGAAAAAAGTAATAAAAAGTAAAATAAAAATTTTTTGTTCAACATTTAATCACCAAAAGTTAATAGTTATAGTGCAATTTTACGAGAAGAGAGTACTGGTAGTCAAGCCTCAAATGCAATTTTACCATTCTTAATTACCTTTTGAATAGGAGCATCCATAAAATAGTACGGTATCTCTTCTAATGTCTCAATATCCCAAATTATCAAATCAGCCTTTTTACCTATACTGATTGAACCAATACTGTTCTCTAATTGTAATGATTTTGCCGCGTTGTAAGTGCATGCCACAAATGCTTCTTCAATGCTCATTTTCAATTTCATAGTAGAAAGTAAAATAATGAATGACATGTTCTTCATGTGAGAACTGCCCGGATTATAATCGGTAGCAAGCGCTACTGACACTCCCTTATCAATAATTTCTCTTGCGGGGGCATAATTATCTAAGTTTAAAAAAAAGGAAGTTCCTGGCAACAATGTAGCAATAACATTGCTTTTTGATAATAGATCAATGCTACTACTATTACTCGCCATAAGATGGTCAACAGATATTGCTCCAGCTTCAATAGCAAGTTCAATACCTCCTATGTCTTCAAATTCATCAACATGCAACCTCGGCTTTAAACCAAAATTTTTTCCACATTCGATTATTTTCCTAGTTTGATCAATATCAAAATATCCTTTTTCACAAAAAACATCATTAAAAATAGCTATTCCTTGATCAGCAACCTTAGGTATCATTTCGTTGCATATTATATCTACGTATTTATTTGGATTATCTTGGTATTTTTTAGGAAATGCATGAGCCCCCATAAAAGTTGGTATAATATCAATGACATGGTCTTTATTCACTGACTCTAGGCATGATAAGGATTTTAGTTCGCCATCAACGCTGAGGCCATAGCCTGATTTTGCCTCAATTGTAGTGGTTCCAAACCTTATAAATTCATCCATTTTTAACATTAAATTATCAATAATATTTTCTTCTGAAGATTTATTAACACTATCAATTGTTGAAATGATACCTCCTCCATTAATTGCAATTTGCTCATAGGACATTCCTTTCAATCTCATTATAAATTCATCATGTCTTGTATTTAAAAAGACAGGATGAGTGTGAGGGTCTACAAATCCAGGGGTTATCATTTTACCTTTACAATCAATTTCTATCTGAGACGGTTTATAATCATAAGATTTGATAATTTCATCCTCAAGGTACAAATACGATTTATTATCTTTGATTAGCCCTTGTTCGTTGGCGCTGATGATTGTACTGAAATTCTTTAGAAGAATGGAATTGCTAGTCATTATTTAACATAGGAATATCAACATTCCATTTTCTAGCATTTTCTATTGCAGTTTCATATCCAGCA
>CACBUT010000040.1:0-4475 GCA_902542445.1 uncultured Fidelibacterota bacterium
CAGAAAACTATCGTATTTGGAAAGAAACAAACTTAAATAATTACATAAATTTTATCAGAAAGTGTGTTGACGAGGATATTGACATCGTTCGCAATCACACAGACTACCTTATTTGTCTATGGGATAAAAATGTTCTAAAGGGAGCAGGTACACATTCTGAGGTTACCATTGCTTATGATAGTAAAAAACCTGTTTACTTGATAAATAAATTGCCAAAAAAAGATTTAAGTGGCTGGATTATGGCTTGTTCAACGGAAATTTTTAATAATTTTGACGAGTTAAAAAACTTTTTAATAAAAAAATATAAATCAAATGAATCACCCTAAGGCAATAGTTCATTTAGATCGATTAGCTAGAAATTATAAAATTTTAAGTAATTCTGTTAATGGCAAAAGACTTATGGCTGTAGTTAAAGCTAATGCTTATGGTCATGGAGCTATTGAATGTTCAAAAAAATTGGAAGAACTAGGTTGCGACTTTTTATCAGTTTTTACTGTTGAAGAGGCTGAAGAGTTGCGCAATGCAGGTCTGAAATCTGATATACTAATACTAAGTAAATTAGAAAAAGAATCAATTCAAACAGCAATCGACAATGATTTAATTGTCAATATTTCATCTATTGATGATCTTGATAGCATTATCTCATTTTTAGAAAAAAATGGTTTGTCTCCAAGATTTCATATGAAGATTGAAACCGGTATGAATAGACTAGGGTTTGATTTAAGTGATATCTCTTTAGTGATAGGCAAATTATTAGATTTTAAAAATTTAAATTGCGAAGGTATCTATACGCACTATGCCACATCTGATGAAGGAGATCTATCTTATGCCCACCTACAAAAAGAGAGGTTTGAACAAGCTCTAGAAATAGCCAATGAAATTGGGTATACTTTTAAATACAAGCATATATCAAACAGTGGAGGCTTATTAAACGACTTAAGTAGCAATACAAATTTGATAAGACTTGGAATTTTGCTTTATGGCATATTTCCATCAAAAGATGTAGAAAAAAAATATGTCTTAGAGCCTGTGCTTGAATTTAAAGCTCCAATTGTTGATTATAGAAATGCAAAAAAAGGAGCCATGGTAAGCTATGGGGGTCTTTATACAACGAAAAGAGATACAATTATTGGTATAATACAATGTGGATTTGCTGACGGATTTCCAAGACCTTGGTTTGAAAAAGGATATGTCTTTTACAATGGTAAAAGTTTTAAAATTGCTGGAAGAGTATGCATGGACCAATTTATGGTTGATTTTGAGAATGAAATACCTAAAATTGGGGACGAAGTTTTAATTTATGGATCTGATGGTAAAGATTGTATTTCAGTTGAAACTATATCAAATGCTATTAATACTTCTCCATACACAATTACAACTGCATTGAAAAAGAGAACGAATTGGGTTTTTAAAAAATAGGAATTCTTCTGATCAAACAATTAGGTAAAATTTTATTTCTTATTTATGTTTTATTGTCAATAGGCAATTCTCAATTGACAATGAAATCTTACAATCATAGCGTTGTAATGCCGGTTCCTGATCTCTCATTTCACACTTCTATCTTTTACGGTCTTGATGTTTTAGAGCAAATGGATTTCAAACCTATTTATGATAAGAATATTGGAGTATTAACTAATCAATCAGCCGTAAATAGAAAAGGTATACATATCTTAGATTTATTAAAAAAATATGACAAAATTAATGTGGAAGTAATCTTTTCGCCACAATATGGACTCTTTGCAAAGCAAGACAAAAAGTTCAAAATAAATGCAAAGGAGCAATATGATCCAACACATAACGCTAGAATTGTAGAAGTTTTTGGAAGAAATATGAAACCTCCTGCTTGGTCGATGAAAAATTTAGATCTAATATTAATAGATCTTCAAGATACAGGAGTGAGGTATTCAACTTTCATTGGAACAATGACAAAAATCTTAGAAGTAGCAAGCGAGTGGAGCGTTCCAGTCATTGTCTTGGATAGGCCGAATCCACTTAGAGGTGATCGTATTGATGGACCCGTAATAAGGCCTCGTTTTCAATCTTTGGAGGGATATCATCTCATACCTATAAGGCATGGTATGACGTTCGGAGAATTAGCAATAATGGCTAACGAAATGGGATGGATTAAAGATTTAAAAAGGGCAAATCTAACAGTGATACCAATGGCAAATTGGAAAAGATCGTACTGGAAAGATAAGTCCGAACATCCCTGGATTGAGCCACAGCCTGGTCTAAAAAATATAAGAACAAATTTATCTTACGCGGGTTTTGGTTTAATTGAAGGATCCAATTTGAATGATGGAAGAGGCACAGGTAGGCCATATATGCGCGTTGGTGCTCCATGGCTGTCAGGCTACCATTTAGCAGAGAAATTACAAGACCTAGAATTGCCAGGTCTTGATATTAGAGTAGTTGAATATATACCAAGGGTTGATGAGGGGGAAAAAATCATTCCTCAGTATGTTAACAAAGTGTGTAGCGGCATTGATATTGTCATTAATGATCCTAACCGATTTGATCCCATTGCAACTGCAACATCAATATTGGTACTAACCAAACAGCTTTATCCAAGAGAATTCAAGTGGGATGAGTTAAATCGAATTGATATGTTATACGGTCATAATCAATTGAGAGTATTTGCCGCGCAAGGAAAGCCCGCAAATTATTTGCCACCATTATGGTTTAAAGATGTGATCACATTCAATGAGTTTAGGCAACAATTTTTAATATATAAATAAATGAACAATAAATATTTTTTTCTGTTACTTATAACCGTCAAATCTATTTATTCACAAACTTTCTTTACTGTTCCTCAAAATGTATGGAAATTTTCTATAACTGAAATATATGGAAATGAAAAATGGAAAGGACATGATGGAAAATCTGGATGGCTCTCCAGCTATACCTTAAATGGAATAAAATATAATTTTCGATTCAATCAAAATAAAAACAAAATCAACCTTAGGTCTTATGCCATTGATTATGGCATAACTAACGATTTGACCTTTTCTTTAAGAATTGCTCAATTTATGAGTTTATCTCAGAACGATTCATGGTCGATAAAAAGTGATTCATCAATTAAACCCATGAATGATCTATTATCAATTTATTATCCCAAAGAAAGAAGTAATAAGGGAATAGGTGATTTGATGCTTGGTCTAAAATACTTATTAAGAGGTGATCCAGCATGGAAAACATCCAAAGCTAAATACTCTATTTATTCAGGTATAGATTATGTCATGCCTTTTGCTGAGGACTTAATAGGTTTCAAGTCCAACGAACTTATTAAGGGTGTTCCCAAGCAGTTTTTACAACTACCGTTAGGTGAAGGTGTAACAAAAGTTAGAATAAAATCGTTTGGTGAGTTTTACACTAGATATAAAAAGAGGTTGGTCAATGTTAATTGGTCGCTTGGAATTAATTTGCCAATGCGCAATCAAATAAACCCTAGAATTACTTTTCTGTGGATCCAGGATGCATCTATGGATTCAATTAGTCAGGCCATTGGTGATGTTATATATAAAAAAGGACCTTCCATTGAAGCTTTGATTTCTGGTCAAATTGAAATTATACCTAAAAAACTCTTTGTTTCAGGAGATGTAAAATGGGAAAGCTCTTTGAGGGATAAATATCATTCAAATTCTCCAACTTGGAACGACTGGATGATAAAAAGAACTAATTATGACACTCGAAGTATTGCTGTTATGCAATCGGTTAGAATCAATTATTCAAATCTTGACCAATCGAACTACATTGGACCCTTTCCTTTTGAAATAGAAATTGGGTGCTCATGGAATGTTCCATTTTTGACCTATCATAAGTTTGCTGGAGCTTCGATTTTGTTGAAATTATCAAGTTATTTTCAAGCTTGGTAAGATTAGATAAATTAATTAATATATTCATCATGGATTCATCTAAAAAAGCAAAATGGTCATGGGCCCTTTATGATTGGGCTAATAGCGCATTTTCTACAACCGTTATGGCAGCTTTTTTTCCATTATTTTTAAAAGACTATTGGTCGACCAATCAGAGTGTTACAGAATCCACATGGTATTTAGCGATAGGCAATTCAACAGCCTCTATCATTGTTGCGGCTCTAGCACCTTTTCTTGGAGCTGTGGCTGACCAAGGTTCTTCTAGAAAAAGATTTTTACTGGTTTTTGCCTGTATGGGAATTATTGGGACAGGAGCATTATGGCAGGTTGCTCAAGGTAATTGGCAGATGGCTATTTTTATGTACATTATTGCTTCGGTAGGGTTCATGAGCGGCAATGTATTTTATGATTCATTATTGCCCTCTGTATCAACAAAAGAGAATGTTGACTCTGTTTCAGCTTTAGCCTATGGTTTGGGATATATTGGTGGTGGATTATTATTTTTAATTAATGTTCTAATGGTGATGAAACCAGAGATTTTTGGTCTTATTGATGCATCAGAAGCAATTAAATTATCATTTTTAATGGTTGCAATTTGGT
>CACBUT010000041.1:0-4271 GCA_902542445.1 uncultured Fidelibacterota bacterium
AAAGCAAAAGGTACTAAAGGTGATGATAAATTATATACTGATCTAATGGAGATGTTAAAACAATTGAATATTTTTATAGAATTAATCGCATCTAGTTTGCTTACTCTAGAGGAAAAATCACAAGCTTAAGTTGTTTTTTCTTTTTAAAAAGACATCATTCTTTGCTATACTTATTTTTTTTATAAGCAGTTGCAGTACATCGAAAAAACATACTCTCGATTCAATTATTTCTGATACGTATAAATTTCAAGTTGGAGAAAAACCTCTTTATACTAATTTAGAATTTTGGTACGACCTACAATCTAAGGACACGCCTTATACGAACTATTCAAACTTGCCCTCAATGTTGCCAGAAAGCTTTGAAAGGCGTCATAGTTTTTGGTTAAGATCTTTACAAAAACTTGAACAAGTTGATACTCGAAAACTTTCTAATGTTGAATTAATTAATTATCAGATCTTTAAAAGGATCATCAACGAACGCATAAAAGAAGTTGAGTTCTCAGGGCACCTATTACCCATAAATATGGATTCAGGCTTTCATACCGGTTTACCTAGGATTGTGAATGCTATGCCATTTAATACCATAGATGACTACAACAGATATATCAGTAGATTGAATGATTTTCCCCGATATTTCGAAGAGCAGATATCATTAATGAGAATGGGCTTAAAAACAGGAATGTCGCTTCCTAGAGAAATACTTAGCGGATATGAAAAAACTATGCTTGTTCACATAGTTGACAATCCTCGGGATAGTCAATTTTATTCTCCTTTTAATTTTTTTCCTGAGAATATTTCTAGAGATGAAAAATTAAAACTCATTCAAAAAGGACAAGACGCTATCTTAAACGGAGTGGTAAAAGCATACACTAGCTTTTTTGATTTTTTTACAAATGAATATCAACTTAAAGCCCGAAAATCTCTAGGAGCCTATGATCTACCAAATGGGGAAGACTATTACCAATTTAAAATAGATCAATATTCTACTCTAAGTTATAGCCCTGAAGAAGTTCATTCATTGGGATTGAATGAGGTTGAAAGAATAAAAGATGAAATGACAGAATTAATAAAAGAGGTAAATTTTAATGGTAGCTTTAAGGATTTTTTGAAATTCTTACGCACTGATAAACGTTTTTACGCGCAAAGCGAAAGAGAGTTGATTAAAGAAGCTGCATTTTTAGCAAAAAAGATGGAAGCTAAACTTCCTAGGTTCTTTAAAACTTTACCAAGAATGACTTATGGTGTTTCTGCTGTGCCGGAAGAAATTGCTCCAAATTATTCAGCTGGAAGATACGTGGGTCCCGCAAAGGGTAGCATGGCGTCGGGCTCGTACCTTGTTAATACATTCGACTTAAAATCTAGACCATTATATAATTTAGAAGCGCTCACATTTCATGAAGCTGTACCCGGTCATCATCTGCAAATATCCATATCAGATGAGCTTGAAAATGTACCATTTTTCAGGCAAGGTTTATACATCGGTGTTTATTCAGAAGGTTGGGCTTTGTATAGCGAATGGTTGGGACTAGAGGCAGGTTTTTACACTGATCCCTATAGCAATTTTGGAAGACTCACTTATGAAATGTGGAGAGCATGCAGACTTGTAGTCGATACTGGTATTCACGCCTTTGGATGGTCTAGGCAGGAGGCTATAGATTATTTGTATAATAATACTGCATTATCATTATATGAATGTAATACTGAAACTGATCGTTATATTTCATGGCCAGGTCAAGCGCTGGGTTATAAGATCGGTCAAATGAAGATCAATGAATTAAGAAAAAATGCTGAAATTGCACTTGGAGATAAATTTGATGTAAGAAATTTTCATGATGCAGTATTGTGGAATGGATCTGTCCCATTAGATATTTTAGAAAAAAATATTTTGCAGTGGCAAAGCAACCAATAATTTATTTATGAATACCGATGTTGATGTTATCATAGTAGGGTCTGGCATATCGGGCTTGTGTTGTGGTGCAATGTTATCCATGGAGGGTAAAAAAGTCCTTATTTTGGAAAAACACTTTAAGCTAGGTGGTTATACCCACACTTTCAAAAGAAAAGGGTTTGAGTGGGATGTTGGTATTCATTATATCGGATCGGTTCATGATAAAAAATCATTTACAAGAAAACTGTTTGATAAAATATCAGATAATAAACTCAAATGGAATTTGATGAGTAAAATTTATGATCGAATGGTATTTCCTGATAAAAAATATGATTTTATTGCGCCAAAAGAAAAGTTCATTGAACAATTAAAAAACTACTTCCCTAATAACAAGAATGACCTAGAAAAATATATAGAGCTAATTGATAGAGTCAATAAATCGTCCATAAATTATTTTTCAGCTAAGGCTTTGTCAGGGCTAACCGAAAAAGTCTTAAGCGGCTATTTAAGAAAAAATTTTTTGAAATTTTCTCGTATGACTACATATGATGGTCTTCGTTCAATCACATCCAATGATAAGCTAATCGCTGTATTGGCAGGACAATGGGGTGACTATGGCATGCCACCAAAAGAAAGTAGTTTTGTAATGCATTGCATGATTGCTAATCATTACTTTGATGGAGCTAGTTATCCAGTCGGTGGATCCAGTATGATAGCAAACACCATTGGTTCATTTATCAAAAAAAATAATGGTGAATTATTCACTAATAAATCAGTTGATAGAATATGGATTGAAAACAAAAAAGCAAAAGGTGTGATTTTAGAAACAGGAGAAAAAATAGAGTCTAAAATTGTAATTAGTAGCGCTGGGGTAAACAATACATTAACAAAATTTTTGTCTGATGTTGATGGTTTAGAAAATTATAGAAAAAATATAGAAAAGGTAAAACCCTCATCGGGCCATGCATGCTTATACGTAGGTTTTGATAAAAGTGCTAAAGAATTAGGAATAGAGGATACTAACCTATGGATATATCCTTCTTATGATCATGATCATAATGTTTTAAGTTTTAAAAAAGATCAAAATAACGATTTTCCTGTTCTCTATATGTCATTTGCTTCAGCTAAAGATCCTGATTGGAGCAATAAACATAAAAATAAATCTACCATGGAAGTAATCGTTCCTTCATTATTTGATCATTATGAAAAATGGTTCTCAAAGCCATGGAAAAAAAGAGGTAAAGATTATGAGGATTTCAAAGAATCGCTTAGTCAGCGTATCATAAGTTCTATTTATGCTCACTGTCCAAATTTAAATGGTGAGATAAGTTATTATGAATTATCAACCCCTTTATCAACAAAATCCATGGCAAACTATGAAAAAGGAGAATTATATGGAATTGATCATAACCCTCAAAGATTTGACCAACAATGGTTAAAACCTAAGACACCGATAAAAAATTTATATTTAACTGGTCAAGATATAGTGACGGTAGGGTTGGCAGGAGCCTTGGCATCAGGAGTATTGACTAGTTCAGTTATACTTAAAAAGAATTTGTTCAGAAAAATATAAAAAAATTTATTTTTTCCAAGGATAGAGTTCCTTATTCCAATTCAAGCTTTTATATTTATTTAAAATTGGAATTACCTTATCCTTTGGAATGGATTCCATGGATCCGTATTTACTAGAAATTGATTCTGCTGCAAAAAGTGAATTTATAATTGCTTCTTCTGTTGCTTCAACTGTTGCTAAAAAAAGAGCATTCATGTTTGAATTTTTTAACTCTTTTCTAGTAAAACTTAATTTATCTTCCGTAATAGTCTTATGTGTAGAAAAGATAATAACATAATCTCCACTACCGTTGGATGAAAAAGCTCCAACTTTCCCAAATGCTAACTCTGCTCTCATTCCCATTCGTCTTAAATTTCTATTGGATAAAGGTGCATCTGTTGCAATCACTATCATGCATGAACCTTCTTCATGGTCATATGGAATAGAGCTAGAAAATGGACTTTTTTTCAACTCTCTTCCAATCGGTGCACCATTAATAATTAGGCTTCCTCCAAAATTAGTTTGAACAAGGACACCAACAGTATAGCTGCCATTTTCTTGAGGCAAAACTCGAGAAGAGGTCCCTATACCTCCTTTAAATCCTAGAGCTCTGGTACCTGTACCAGCTCCGACTGATCCTTCTTTTACAGGCCCATTGTTTGCTTTTTTTAAAGCAGATAGAACATGCTTTTTCTTAACATGCCTACCTTGAATATCGTTAAGTCCACCATCATTAGTTTCACCCACTACAGGATTAACAGATCTGATATTTTTATTATTAGAAATCATATAGTCCACAATTGCGTTTGCAACCAAAAAAACATTTAATGT
>CACBUT010000042.1:0-4168 GCA_902542445.1 uncultured Fidelibacterota bacterium
AATTCAATGATCATTGGTCGCCAAAGATCATTGGAGAGATGAATGACTATCATTTTAAACTTGCAAAAGTAAAAGGAGACTTCGTTTGGCATCATCATCAAGAAACAGATGAAACATTTTTTGTAATTAGTGGAAAGCTAAATATCGAATTAAAAGATACTACAATCAAATTAGTCGAAGGTGAGATGGTGATTATTCCCAAAGGGGTAGAACATAGACCTTATGCAAAAGATGAATGTTTAATAATGCTCATCGAGCCAAAAAATGTTAAAAATACAGGAAATATAAAAAACGAACTTACTGTTGAAAAAGGGACTTGGATATAGTCTATAATTTGTTCTTGATCAATTCTTCAACCACTGATGGATCGGCTAATGTTGATATATCACCAAGATTTTCAAGGTCATTTTCTGCAATCTTTCTTAAAATCCTCCTCATGATTTTCCCTGATCTTGTTTTTGGTAGGGATGGTGCAAACTGAATTTTGTCTGGCTTTGCATGAGGTCCGATTTCTTTTTTAACTGTATTTAAAATGTTTTGAATTGTATTTTCATTTTCTTTTGATCCGGTCATTAAAGTCACAAAAGCATAGATTCCTTGCCCTTTAATATCGTGTGGATAGCCAACTACTGCAGCTTCAGCGACATTTTCTGCTTTTCCAATCGCCCCTTCTACTTCAGCTGTTCCAATTCTATGTCCTGATATATTTAAAACATCATCTACCCTTCCTGTTATCCAATAATACCCATCTTTATCTCTTTTAGCTCCATCGCCAGTAAAATAATATCCAGGAAACTGAGAAAAATAAGTTTCAATAAATCTTTTATGGTCACCATATACTGTTCTCATTTGTCCAGGCCAAGATGATTTAATTGCTAATAACCCACTCACGTCATTACCGATGATCTCTCTGCCTGCTTCGTCAAGCAAGATAGGCTCAATACCAAAGAAAGGTAATGTAGCTGAACCAGGCTTTAGTGGCATAGCTCCAGGCAAAGGAGAAATCAATATGCCTCCAGTTTCAGTCTGCCACCAAGTATCAACTATTGGGCATTTATTGGAGCCTATTATCTCATAATACCATTTCCATTCAGGCTCTTTTATTGGCTCACCAACTGTTCCCAACAGTCTCAACGAAGACAAGCTATATTTTTTTACCCATGAGTCACCCTCTTTCATAAGTGCTCTTAATGCAGTTGGCGCCGTATAAAAAATATTGATTTTATACTTGTCAACTATTTGCCAAAAACGACCAAAGTCAGGATAATTAGGCACCCCCTCAAACATGACAGTGGTAGCGCAGTTCGATAAGGGTCCATATATGATATATGAATGACCTGTTATCCATCCAATATCTGCTGTACACCAATAAACATCTTCTTTTTTGTAGTCAAATATTGACTCGAATGTATAATTGGCATAAACCAGGTAGCCACCAGAGGTATGCATCACACCTTTAGGTTTGCCAGTTGATCCTGATGTATATAAGATAAATAAAGGATCTTCAGCATTCATTGATTCGGGCTTACAATTGGCATTAGCCTCAGACATCAAGACATCCCACCAATGGTCTCTACCATTGGTCATACTGACCTCATAATTAGTTCTTCTTACAACAATGACGCTCTTGATGGATGGTGTTTCATCTAATGCTTTATTAGCATTAGATTTCATTGGAATGTCAAGCTTTTGGCCTCTTATACCGGTATCCTGAGTTATGAGAAACTTACATTTAGAATCATTGATTCTATCTCGCAAAGAATCTGAACTAAAAGCTCCAAAAACGATAGAATGTATTGCTCCAATTCGTGCACAAGCGAGCATAGCAATAGCTAGCTCTGGTATCATTTGCATATATAAACAAACTCTATCTCCTTTTTTAGCACCTAATGATTTTAATACATTAGAAAATTTATTTACCTCTTTGAGTAATTCATTGTAAGAATAAAACTTATTTTCAGAAGAATCGTTTCCTTCCCATATGAAAGCGGTTCTTTCACCATCACCATTTTCAATATGCCTATCTAAACAATTATAACTAACGTTTAGCTCTGCTTCCTCAAACCATCTTATCTCAGCATTCTTAAAATTAAAATTGGATGTTTTTTTCCAAGGCTTATACCAACTGATCCTGGAAGCAACATTTGACCAAAATTTATCAGGATCTTCTATGGACTTGCGATATGATTGTTCATAATCCTCAATTGATGAAAAATGTGATTTTTTTGAAAAATGTTTCGATGGTGAGTATGTTTTCTTATTCATGTCTATATCTACACAAAATTTTGTTCATTTATTTTTAAAAGCAACATCTTCTGCTTGTACCCATCCAAAAATATTTTGATATAACCCTTTATCAGATAAATAAACGCGCGTTCTACCATAAAGTCTGCTACCAGCAACTTTTGAAATAACAATTTCATCTTTTCTATTAAGGAAAAACAGTACCTGTGATCCATTTTCTGGACCTAATCTTAAAGGAGAATAATCATCAACAGCATAATAGATGGATTCCCCTTTTTCTATCTCACTTTTTGATAATAATATTTCTTTTTCGTTTTCTCCTTTAGGCGCAATAAAGCTTTCCTGCCATAACGAATACCTATCACCTGTATCAACGGTAATATTGATTGGACTAGTCATATCGCGATCTTTTGGTATCCTTCCAGGAAGATATCCCATGCTATCTGTAACAGCATTTAAATAAACAACTCCATTTTGAAATAATGTTACTTTAGCATTGGGAATGGATTTCATTGAACTTGCATCAAGAACTAATATCTTAAAACGATCAGTTGGCTTAACTACCTTGAATGTTGTTATTTTTATGTCTTCTTCCGAAGAGTCGAAAAATCTGAACTGCGGATCAAGATTTGAACCCAAGGGTTCAATTTTGAAAACATTGCCTAGAGAGTCTTTACTTAAGATATCAGATGGTAAAATAATTTGAATAGGCTCCTCTGGAAAAAAGAGTTTGGTCATGTACGGCTCTGCAGGCCTTGATCGAGGATATACGCTAATTCGATAAGCAGTTGGATTTACATCAAATAACTCAACATTTGATGATAAAATGAGAGTTTTTGATTCTAAAGGGATCTTAGCTGAATCTGCTTGTTGTGTTTCTAGACTTATTAATTCTTGAGACAACAATAAGTTAACAAACAAAAAAATTGTAATATAATTTTTATAATGTTTTACCATGAGGGGTTTTTTGATATAAGCCTTTGTCGTCTTTCTTAACAGCTACCATCACTACTCTTGCAACACAGGCAAGCCTTGGCTTGCCTTTTCTTCCCTCAGCTCTTGCCTCAACCTCAATACTAATAGAAGTCGTAGATGATTTTATAATACTTGCAGTGAAATTCACCCAATCTCCTAAAAAGACTGGCTCTTTAAACTCTACTTGCTCAATTGCTCTTGTAACGGCACCATCAACATCAGCTCCTTTGAAAAATCGATGAGATACTTTTGCTGCCGCTAGATCAATCCATGCGATCATTTGACCGCCAAATAAAGTACCCACCACGTTGATATGGTCTGGCATGACAAATTGAGAATATTTTGCTGATAAAGGCGGCATAAAAAATTTTAATTAAAAATTAAAAAGGAGCTTCATAATACTTCATTTGCCATTCTTTCTCCCTCTTCTATATCAACTCGCGTAAGTAAAAGTCCACCCGCAATGAATAGTATTATAATAGAAACAATTCCAAGGCGAGGATTTCCTGTTACTAGTCCGACATAACCCATCAAAGGAGGTCCAATGATAGCAGCGTATTTTCCAATCATATTAAAAAAACCGAAAAATTCAGCAGCTTTATCCTGGGGGATGATTCTAGTGTATATTGACCTACTGAGTGACTGAATTCCTCCTTGAAAACAACCTATGGCTACTGCAATAACATAAATATGCCATTCTTCTTGAACAAAATACGCAAATAGGCAGATCATGCAGTATGCTCCTATTGCAAAATAAAGTGCTTTTTTTACACCCACCACTCTTGAAAAGCGATCATATAAAAGTATTGCAGGAAATGCAACAAACTGCACCAATAAAAGAAGAACTATGATTGTATTTGCACCATATCCTAAACTGACAGTGTAGTCAGCCGCCATCCTGATGATGGTATCCACTCCGTCAATATAAAACCAATAGGCGAGTAAAAAC
>CACBUT010000043.1:0-4020 GCA_902542445.1 uncultured Fidelibacterota bacterium
GTCTCATCGCTTCACCATAGATTAGATGATGACCATTCCTAGCATAATCAATGGAAGATTTCATTACAATTTCTCTCGATAGTGTACCAAAATCATTTAAAGCTTTTGTTAAGCCTTTAACAACGCCTGGTATGCCAATACTTGGGTAACCATAACGTTTTTTCGGCGCTGAATCAAAATCGTAATCGCTAGGCGCAGCTGTTGTTGCATCAATTCCATGATAACCTGAATTGGGGTCATAGATTAAGATCTGAGCACGCCCCCCAATTCCACTCATGGAAGGCTCAACAACAGCAAGGACATAAGCAGCGGCCACCGCAGCATCCATTGCATTTCCACCTTGGCTCAATATTTGAACTCCTGCTTTTGTTGCTAGGGGATGTCCAGTTGAAACTACACCAGATTTTGAGGTATGTGACTTTTGCAATGATTCTACATAGATACCTTTATCTAACGAAGGTATACTAGAACAAGAAACAAAGATTAATAATAAAAAAACATATTTATTTTTATTCATTGTATTATTTCCTCAATAGCATCAATCAACTTCATATCGCCAAATCTAATGAGATCGGTAGTTGGTAAATTAAATTTATCTTTAGTTTGATTGATAGTTTCAATAGCTCTTTCTTCTGAAAGTGCAAACGTTAATAGGTTTATACCAATAAATTTGGAATCTTTAAAGTGACTCAACAGATCTAAATGCAATTTTATTATAGTTTCCATAGTAGACATCGGATAATCAGTTACATCTAAGGGTCTTGCTGGATCATGAGTCATTAGCATATAATCCGGCATGGCACCATGCAATAAACCCAATGTTACCCCAGCGTAGTATTGGTTAGTTAACGATCCTTGGCCTTCAACAATAATTAATTCTGGATTTCTAATTATTGCATCATCAATGGCTTTTTCAATTTCTCCAGCCATAAAATCAGCTTTTACAGCATCGATTGGGACGCCACTTCCGCTCAAAAGAATGCCGGTTTGACCTGTTCCAACAAATTCCACTGCCCTACCTCGTTTTTTTAAACGCTCGGTAACTTCCCATGCGGTCGTCATTTTACCTGAATCACAATCGGTACCAACAATTAAAAGAACAGGTATCTTTCTTTCTTTCCATGATCCTATTGGAAAATGAGGTGGATCGGGAGGCATTCTCAAATCTTTCAGATTCACATTCGATATTTTTGCTTCATTAGAAAACTCTTTATCATCGTTTATAAATTCGTGCATTCCACTAATTATATCGCAACCATTTCTTATTGCGCTGAGAACATCCTTCCTATTTTCTTTACTAATAAAACCACCTTGTGAGGCACTTCCTATAACTAAAGTATCAGGAGAGTATTTTAAACACTCTTTAAAACTACTGACAACGGGTATGGATTTACCATAACCAATCTCATCAATAGCAAACGTGCCAGATTTTTCATGATCTATAACCGCTACCACGTCGCTTTCTCTGTAGCGAATCAACATATTGCCGGTTTTATTTTTAATATAATTAAAAGCACCATGGCACAATATCACAATTTTTTTATTTTCACTATTTTTCATAAACTTTTTAAATATTGTTAAAGATGAATTCTATATAATTTGATTATCTTGTCGGTAAGTTAATTAGTCAAGAAATACAATACACATGGAAATTTATAAAAATATTATATTAACCTTATTGTTATTAGCCATTGGTTGTGATGACAACAAAAATGATTTATCTAATGAAAAGATTAACAATAGCGAGGCACTGATTGGATATGGCATAGGTGAATTTAGTTTTACAGGTCTAAAATTTTTTGAAAACAAGCCTCTAACTATATATACTTTTGCACCGGATTCAAATTTAAAGGATCTTAGGGTGGTTTTCGTAATGCATGGCAACAATAGAAATGGAAAGGAATATTGTCTTGAATGGGTTAAAACTGCTCAAAATCATAAGTTTCTTTTGTTGTGTCCTAATTTTGATGAGCTCAATTATCCAGGATCTGAAAATTATCAATTAGGTGGAATGTGGCTGGATAATGCATTTGTAGATTCATCTCAATGGACCTATAATTTTATTGACTCTATACATCAATTTTTACTTGAACTAAATTATATAAATAACAATAAATACGCAATTTATGGTCATTCTGCAGGAGCACAGTTTGTTCATAGGTATGCCGAATTCATTCGCCCTTTATCGGCCGAGATTATCGTTTCAGCTAATGCTGGCTGGTATACTAGAATCGACACAATGGAGCAATATCCCTATGGATTAAAAAATTCTCCAATAAAAACATTTGGGATCAAAGATGTCTTGAATCTAACTGTAACTATTCTTTTAGGAGAACTCGATATAAATCCAAATGCTTCTTCCTTAAGAAAAACAGAAGAAGCAATGCGTCAAGGCAAGCATCGTTTTGAAAGGGGTAATTTTTTCTATAACGAAGCAAAGGAATTTGCTGAAAGTAAGAATTGGAAATTTAATTGGCGCTTAGAAACCGTTCCCAATGTTGGTCACTCTAATTTAGGAATGGCAGAAACCGCTGGCTTATTGATACATAATGCATTTAATCAATAGCTATTATATCCCTCCTCAAATGCATTTTATAAAACTTTGACACTGTTGACGTGAAAGCTGAGGCAAATTTTGACCATGTTGCTGTATTTTCTCTTATTCCGGGCCTAGGGGCTTCAATCTGAATTGCGCTAATCATCCCACCATTTTTTGAACCATGAACTAATGTGTTATATCCACCTGAAAAAAATCTCGAACCCTCTGGTCCCAAATGATCGCTACTGGGGACACATGAAAATCCCAGATTCGTCAACATAGTACCAAAACTTGAAGATCCTCTTAATAGTTCTACAAACTCAAACTCTGATGAATCGATCAGTGCACGAATGCTAGACATACTTGGATCAACATTGTTCTTTAATTCATCATCCGAAAGATCCAGCTCATCCCCTTTGATCAAATACCCAAGCCAAGTCCTTAGATCATAAAAACCGTCTGGATTTGCGCCATGACCATGCATATCAAAAAAAAGACCTGATCCAAAATCTCTTTCTATTTTTTTCTTTGCTTGATCAATATAAAAATGAAACTCATTAAAAGCCCGAAGAGCAAATCTATTGTTTTGTGCCGCTTCGATACTATCTCTGTTAGCATCCAATTTTGTTCGTTTCAATCTGCACAATATTACATGAGGCCTACCACCATACCGGATTACCATTGAATCCATAATAACTTTTGTAAGTTGGTAGGTGTTTGCATCGGTTACCGTTGTTCCATATGTTCTATCTGGTATCTCATCCGGAGTTAAAGCTCCTCCATGAGGGGCAGATAAAATGATGGGAATATTACCAGCGATATACTCAATATAATTATTTCTTCCAAAATAGGTAGAATCTGTAATGTAAGGCGCATCGTGACCTAAAGCGGGGAATACTTCTTTTTCAATAGTATCCTTAGGTACAACGGCTTTTTCTTCCACTTTGTCCTGGTTTGAATCCTCACATGAGATCAACCATGCTATGACAAAAAGGTAAAGATATTTTAAGTAGATAAAGTTCAGTTTCACGTAAGCAATAAAGAGACAACTAAGAACACAACAAGAATAGAAATAATATTCAAAAGAAATCCAGCTCTTATCATGTATTTTTGCTGTATGTACCCAGTCCCGTAGACTATTGCATTAGGAGGAGTTGCAACAGGAAGCATAAAAGCACAATTCGCTGCTAAACCAACACCAAAAACTAGTGCGAAGGTAACAGAACCGCTAAATTGATCTGACAAGGCAATCATAATAGGAATAAATATTGCCGCAGAGCCGGTGTTTGAAGAAATTTCAGTCAAAAAGATCATTACAGCTATACAAGCAATAATAACGATCCATGTCGGTGATCCTGAAATGGATAAAAACAATGATTCAGCTAAAAATTTAGTGGTACCTGTTTCGGTGAGTACCTTTGAAAGGCACAATCCTCCGCCAAAAAGAAGCAATATTCCCCACCCTATTTTCTTCTCAAGAT
>CACBUT010000044.1:0-3822 GCA_902542445.1 uncultured Fidelibacterota bacterium
AAGCAATGAAAATAATGAATAATATCGAAGCTGAGCAAAGTGGAAGAATTATTAAAATATTAGTTGAAAATGGTAAATCTGTAGAATACAATCAGCCATTATTCGAAATAAAGCCCTCATAGGTTTTTTGTGTTTAAAAAGATTCTTGTTGCAAACAGAGGTGAAATTGCTTTAAGGGTTATTCGAGCATGCAGAGAAATGAATATAAAAACTGTGGCTGTTTACTCTACTGCTGATGATAAATCATTACATGTTAAATATGCGGATGAAGCTGTGTGTATAGGCCCTCCCCGAGGAAATGATTCTTATCTAAATATACCGAGAATTATAACTGCAGGTGAAATTACAAATGCAGATGCAATTCATCCAGGCTATGGATTTTTGGCTGAGAACTCTGACTTTTCTAATATTTGTGAAGAGAATGGGTTCGTCTTTTTAGGGCCTAAGCCAGAAATTATTGATTCTATGGGAGACAAAGCCCAAGCAAAAAAAACAATGCAAAAGGCTGGTGTACCTGTTATACCTGGTAGCGATGGAATAATAGAAACTTCAGATGATGCTAAAAGATTAGCTAAAGAAATAGGATATCCAGTAATGTTAAAAGCCTCTGCCGGGGGCGGTGGAAGGGGAATGAGGTTTGTTAGTCAAGAAAGTGAAATAGAAAACTCATTCAATCTAGCAAGCTCTGAAGCTAAGACAGCGTTTAATAATGGTGATATGTACATGGAAAAATTCATTGAGAACCCTAGACACATTGAAATTCAATTGCTTGCAGATTCTCATGGAAATGCTGTTAGTTTAGGCGAAAGAGAATGTTCTATTCAAAGAAGACATCAAAAATTAATTGAAGAGTCCCCCTCACCTGTTGTCAATCTAAAGCTTAGAGAACTAATGGGTGATGCAGCAGTCGTTGGTGCAAAGTCTGTAAATTATGTTGGAGTTGGTACAATTGAATTTCTACTTGATAAAAACAAAGATTTTTATTTCATGGAAATGAATACACGCATTCAAGTAGAGCACCCAATCACCGAGATGGTAACTGGGGTTGATTTAATTAAATGGCAGATTAAAATGCATGCTGGAGAAAAATTTCCTCAATATATGAAACAAATAAAACTCAGGGGGCATTCTATAGAATGTAGAATAAATGCCGAAGACCCCAATATGAATTTTGCTCCTTCTCCAATGGTAATAACCGATTTTCATACCCCAGGCGGTAAAGGGGTAAGAATGGATTCACATGCATATGCTGGATATGAGATTTCAGCTCATTACGACTCTTTAATAGGAAAATTAATTGTTCATTCCACCGACCGAGAATCAGCTATAGATAGAATGAGCAGAGCATTATCAGAAATGGTTATCGAAGGCCCAAAAACGACAATACCTTTTCATCAGCAGATTATGAAAAATGAAAAATTTATTAAGGGCGATTTTGATACAAGTTTTTTAGATAATTTTGAATTTAATAACAAGGAAAAGTAAATTATATGGATCATAAAAAATTTAAATTTACTAAAGATCATGAATGGTTAAATTTTCGAGAAGGCATAGCTACTGTTGGAATAACAGATTACGCTCAAAGTCAGCTAGGAGATATTGTTTTTGTTGAAATGCCTGAATTATCAGCTAAACTTACTGCATCAGAATCTTTCGGAGCAATAGAGGCAGTTAAAACAGTAGCTGATCTTTTTGCTCCAGTTTCTGGAAAAGTTATTGAATTAAATGAAAACCTTGAATCGAGCCCAGACCTTGTTAATTCAGATCCTTACAGTGAAGGTTGGATAGTTAAATTAAAAATTGATAATAATGATGAAATAAATGAGCTGATGAATTATCATGAATATCAAGAATTTACCTTAGACAGTTGAAATGGTTGATATTCGAGGTTCAATAGAGGACAGCATTGCTACTAAGAAGCAAGTCATTGAATCTTGCTTGAATGAAATTCAATCTTCATCAGACTTAATAGTAAAAACAGCTAAAGAAAATAAAAATATATTCTGGTGTGGCAATGGTGGCTCAGCTGCAGACTCGCAGCATATGGCATCGGAATTAATGGGTGGATTGCGTTCTCATGACAGAAGGCCAATTAAATCAATCGCATTAACAACAGATTCCTCGTTTATAACTGCTTGGTCCAATGATACAAGTTATGATAAAATATTTTCTAGACAGTTAGACGCATTAGGTGAAAGCGGCGATTTGTTAATTGCCATTTCAACAAGTGGAAATTCTAATAATATTTTTGAAGTATTGATGCTAGCCAAAAAGAAAAATATAAATTCAATTGTTTTGACAGGTAGATCTGGAGGTAAAATAGCTAATATGGGAGATTGCGTTATAAAAGTCCCAAGCTATGATACTCAAAGAATTCAAGAAGCTCATTTATTGATTGAACATATACTTTGTGAAAGCGTAGAAAGCGCCCTAATGGGATCAAATGAACAAATATATTGAAGAATATTTATCTATACTTAAAGTAGAGAGGAATCTTGCTTATAATTCAATAGATTCTTACAAAAGAGATTTGAAAAAATATAGGCATTTTATTAAAGAAACTTTAAATATAGGATCTATAAGCGATGTTTCATTAGGGCATATCAGATCATATATTCGACATCTTAATGACAATGGTCTTTCTGCGAACTCAGTAAAAAGAAATATATCATCGATTAGAACGTTCCATAGTTTTTTAAGCTCTGAAGGTTATACAAAGAATAATCCAACCCTACTTCTTCATACTCCTAAATCAACTCAGAAATTACCAAATTTTTTGACTGTTGATGAAATTGACAAAATTTTAGATTCCATTCCAAAAGACTCGCCTCTATATCTTAGAGATGTTGCGATTTTCGAATTATTATATTCATGTGGTTTAAGAGTTACAGAATTATGTGAATTTAAGATGAGAGATATTTTATGGGATTCAGATTTAATAAAAATTCAAGGAAAAGGTAAAAAAATTAGGTATATACCATTTGGCCCAATTGCAAAAGAGAACCTAAAGAATTACATCGAGAATGAGCGGCGCAATCTACTTAAAAAAAATCCCAAATCTCTTGAAGTTTTTTTAAGTAGAAATGGAAAAAAATTAACAAGAATGATGGTTTGGATTTTATTGAAAAAATGGACCAAAAATGCACAACTAGAAAAAATTGTTAGTCCCCACACCTTAAGGCACTCTTTTGCAACGCATTTATTAGAAGGGGGAGCTGATTTAAGATCAGTTCAAGAAATGCTTGGACATACTGATATTTCTACAACGCAAATATACACTCATTTAGATAAAGAGTTTTTAAAATCTGAACACAAAGAACACCATCCAAGGTATGATTAATGTTATTTAGACTACCGCCAGAAGTTTTAACTATGTTAATTCCTGTTTTGTTATTCGCTTTAGTTTTTCATGAATTTTCGCATGGATGGGTAGCCAATAGGCTGGGCGACCCAACTGCAAAATATGCAGGTCGCTTAACTTTAAATCCACTTGCACATTTAGATATATTTGGTTCAATGATGATTTTATTTGTTGGTTTCGGTTGGGCAAAGCCTGTTCCAGTTGACTCTCGATATTTAGCAAGCCCTAGAACAGATATGATGAAAATAGCTTTTGCAGGTCCAGCATCAAATTTATTACTAGCTTTTATCGGAGGAACTTTAATTAGAATTATAGGTAACGCTGGTTCTTTAACTTCAATGCTTTATATTTTTACTCAAATCAATATTTCGCTAGCAGTTTTTAACATGATACCTATTTCTCCGCTTGATGGATCTCAAATTTTTTCAGGTTTTATGGTTAAGCGTAATCCGCAATTGGTT
>CACBUT010000045.1:0-2872 GCA_902542445.1 uncultured Fidelibacterota bacterium
AAAAATTATGCCTCATTTTCACATTCCTCTGCAGTCTGGATCTAGCAGGATTTTAAAGTTGATGAGAAGAAAATATCAAACTTCGCTTTACAAGGAAAGAATCGAACATATTAAAAGTTTGATTCCCGATGCTTGCATAGGGGCAGATATAATTGTTGGATTCCCAACTGAGACAGATGACGATTTTCAAAAATCTTATGATTTTATTGAGTCTCTTAACATTTCTTATTTACATGTCTTTTCTTATTCTGAAAGGCAAAATACCAAAGCTATTAAAATTAAAAATAAGGTTTCAAAGGCAAAAAAGGCAGAAAGAAGTTTTACAATGAGAGAATTATCAAAGGAGCTCAAGCTATCCTTTGAACAATCTTTTGTTGGAAGCACTAGAGAGGTTTTATTTGAGTATCAAGTTGACAATCAATGGTTTGGCCATTCTGACAATTATCTACCTGTGAGGGTAAATACAGAAGAAAATCTTAAAAATAGTATTGAAAGTGTAAATATAGTAAATAGTGTCAAAAACTACTTGGTAGGTAGTTTTTTAAATTAAGTAGAATTAATTTGGGATAAAATTCCATCCCAAAAACGAATTCTGCATGACATTGTCTTTTGCGCAGCTTCAGTCGCTTCTTGCCATTTTTTTTCATCATTTCCACAAATTTCTTTTACCATTTTTAAAGCTGCAGGGGTGTGTTCATCCTCGTCTAAAGAGATGTGTCTGTCAATGTAATATAAAAAAGATTTCAGCTTACCTTTTAATTCTCTATTCATTTTGGAGATTATAGATCGAAACATATCGGGAATGACCTGTTCTCTTCCAAAAGTAAAAATAGCTGCAGTTACGTGCGCAGGAGCTTTATCTAGGCTATTGAAAGTGCTTTTGACAAACTCTAGTGCGGGATTTGGAATTCTTGATTTTTGCAAAGCAACTGGCAATGGATTATTTATGAGATTAAATAAAAACCCATCTATTGGTCCAGTATCGGCACCTACTTGAACCATAGCGTTGCAATACATCTCAAAGTGACTGACATACTGACCATATTGATCAATATCGGTTTCTTCCTCAAGCACTATTTCATTAACAAGTCTTGCTGGCGTACCCTTTTCAGAAGGAATCCATGGAACAGATGTGCATGTTAATTGGGATTGCAATGATTTGAGAATAGACATAAAATCCCAAACAGCGAATACATGATTTTCCATAAAAATTTTTAAATCATCTAATGATTGAATAGAATAATAGAGTTTATGCTCTTCAAGTTTGACTCTCTCATTTTGAGTTTCGTCAAGTATTCTCAATACATCATTTTTAAGAAATTTAAACATTGCTGATTTAGAACGTTATTGTTTTGAATAAGTTTCAATTGGAGGGCATGAGCAAATAAGATTTCTATCCCCATGTGCATTATCAACTCTAGATACGGTCGGCCAATATTTATAATCTCTAAGCCAATCAGCAGGATAAGCAGCTTTTTCTCTAGAATAGCTATGTTCCCAGTTGTCTGACATTACTTCAATAGCAGTATGGGGAGCGTTGGACAAGGGATTGTCATTAATATTAATCCTTCCCTCCACCACTTCATCTATTTCTTTTCTAATGGCTATCATGGCATCGCAGAAACGATCCATTTCTTCTTTAGATTCACTCTCTGTTGGTTCTATCATAAGTGTTCCTGGGACAGGCCATGACATTGTTGGAGCATGGAATCCATAGTCTATTAGTCTTTTTGCCACATCTTCATCACTTATACCCGTTTCAGACTTTAGATTTCTTAAGTCAATGATAAATTCATGAGCTGAGTTGCCGCTAAGTCCTCTATATAAAACAGGAAAATGTTTTTCGATCCTTTTTGCCATATAGTTTGCATTTAGAATGGCTATCTCAGTTGATTCCTTTAAACCTTTGTTACCTAAAAGCGCTATGTAGGACCAGGAAATGGGTAGAATGCTTGCACTTCCGAATGGAGCTGCGCTGACAGCGGTGATTGATTTTTCGGTATGACCGGTAATAGGATGACCGGGCAAAAAAGGTATGAGATGCTCCTTAACGCATATGGGTCCCATTCCAGGACCACCACCTCCGTGCGGAATAGCAAATGTCTTATGCAGATTAATATGACATACATCAACTCCAAGATCTCCAACTTTAGATAGTCCCACAATTGCATTCATATTTGCCCCATCTAAATAAACCAATCCACCGGCATTATGAATCAAATCGCATATTTCGTTAATTGATTCTTCAAAAACACCATGGGTTGAAGGGTAGGTCACCATCATACAAGAAATTTGATCTTTGTGAGAATGAATTTTATCCTTTAAGTCTTCAATATCAATATTCCCCATAGAATCGCATTTTATTGGAACTACATTCATTCCTGCCATCACAGCGCTAGCTGGATTTGTACCATGCGCTGACTCCGGTATTAAACAAATATTTTTTTCGGTATTTTTTTTATCAATATGATAAGCCCGGATTGTTAAAAGACCAGTGTATTCTCCTTGAGCGCCGGAATTTGGCTGCAAAGAGCATCCTTCAAGCCCAGTAATATTTTTGAGCCAATTAGAAAGATCATCGAAGAGTTTTAAATATCCTTTATTTTGATCAAGGGGCGCAAAAGGATGAGGATTAGAGAATTCATTCCAAGAAACAGGGATCATCTGGGTTGCAGCATTTAATTTCATAGTACAGGAACCTAATGAAATCATGCTGGTGTTAAGAGCTAAATCCTTTGTTTCAAGTTTATGAATGTATCTCATCATTTCAGTTTCAGATTGATAAGAATTAAAAACCGGATGTCTCATAAAATCTGAAATTCTTTTGAACTCTATGCTATAATTAACCGTATCAGTAATTTTTGCGTTGAAC
>CACBUT010000046.1:0-2506 GCA_902542445.1 uncultured Fidelibacterota bacterium
TTGTTCATAGGTTACATTTTCTGAATGCTTTTCGAAACACCTGTGCAGATAGCCAAGGTGTGGAGTTATTTTAGAGACGATCTCACCATCCGTCATAACTTCTAGTCTCAGAACTCCATGCGTACTGGGATGTTGAGGGCCTATATTTAAGACCATTTGATCGCCTTGTATTACTCCCATCCTTCCTCCTCTTTAACTTTTGGAACCATTATTCCATGATAGGTCTCTTGAAGTTCATAGTCTTTTCTAAGTGGCCAACCTTCCCAATCATCAGGGCATAGAATTCTTCTTAAGTCACGGTGGCCTTCATAAACAATACCAAACATATCGTAAGTCTCTCTTTCAAACCAATCGCCAATCCTCCAAATTTGCTCTACGGACTCTACTGAAGGATTATCGCGATCAAGTGAAATTACAACCTCTATTTTATGCCTTAGCTCCATAGAGTGAAGATTGTATCGAGATTGCAAAGGACCATCATCGCCTGTATCAATTCCTGTGATACACTCTAATTGATCAAATAATAATTTTGGATCATTTTTAAGAAACGTTGCTATGTCTTTCCAAAATTGTCCGTCTATCTCTATTTGATTACCTTGTAAATTTTCATTAGCAATTAATGAATTAGGAAATTTCTCCTCAATTAAAGATTGTATCTCAGAATGATTCATGCAAGTTTACGTGTGAGGGGTCTTTCATCAGAAATAAGCTGCTGAAGCTTTAGAAGTCCTTCAATGAGTGCTTCAGGTCTTGGTGGACAACCAGGGACATAAACATCAACTGGAACAACAAGATCAACTCCTTTAAGAACATGATATCCATGTTGCCAATATGGTCCACCACTAGTAGCGCAACTACCCATAGAAATAACATATTTTGGATTAGCCATTTGTTCGTAAAGCTTTTTTACTCGCAGGGCCATTTTCATAGTAACAGTTCCAGCAACAATCATTACATCCGCTTGTCTGGGTGATGATCGAGGCATCATCCCTATTCTTTCAAGATCATGACGAGCTGCGGCTGTAGCCATCATCTCAATAGCGCAACATGCCAGCCCGAATTGGAAAAACCATGGAGATGTAGATCTAGACCAGCTTAAAAATTTATCAAGTGAACCTACGACAATATTATCATTAAATTTATTTTCAAGTACTCCCATTTATGAGCCCTTTATTGTTTGCGATTTTTTGTACAAATTTGAATATCTACCACGACCGTACTTAACATTATATTTTACCCAATCTAGATCCGATCTTCTCCAAACATATGCAAGTCCAAGCATCAATATGAGCAAAAATATACCCATCTCTACAAAAGCCAATAAGCCAAGCTCGTTAAATACAACAGCCCACGGGAACAAGAAAACAACTTCTACATCGAAAATGAGAAAAATAAGAGCAACGACATAAAACCTGATGTTAAATTGAACCCAAGCTGAACCCTCAGACTCTTCGCCGCATTCGTAGGTTGCCAACTTATCTGCATTAGGGTCATTAGGGGCAAGTAATTTTTGAATAACTAATGGGGCATAAATGAGAACTATACCCATAAAAACTAAAAACAATATTGTTCCGAAGTCGCGATACATAAATCTTATATTTTATTAAAAATTTAGAACAGCAATTTAGCTTATTAATCAAAGCATGGTCAAGGTAAACTTCTAGATAATTATTAAATTTTTTAAAGAAAATCACACATATTTTTTTTGTAATATTTTATACAATAAAGAAGTCTATTTAATGTCATTAATTAATAATTCAATCGCAACAGTAATGCCCTACTTTCCAAAATGGATGGTTAAACCGTTTGCAAATCCTTATGTTGCAGGTGAGAATATTGTTGAAGTTACTAAAACCATTAAAAGCCTAAATCAACAAGGGTATAAGTCTACTGTTGACATACTAGGTGAATTTGTTGAAGACGAAAACCAAGCTTCTGAAGTTTTAAAAAGCTATTCCGAATTAGTCGAGACGATAGCAAAAGAACAAATGGATAGCACAATTTCTGTTAAGTTAACTCATCTTGGTCTTGGTATTAAATCAAAAATTGCACAGAAAAATTTTTCAAAACTAATTGAAGTCGGGAAAGAAAACCGCGTGGGTATCACCATAGATATGGAAAATTCTCCATATACTTCTGAAATATTGAGAATATATAAAGAATCATTGGAGATTTTTGATGGGGTTGGAACTGTCATTCAAGCCTATCTTTTTCGAAGCCTAAATGACCTAAAAGCTCTTGATTCAAATAAGCTGAATCTTAGGATATGCAAAGGTATATACAGCGAATCAAAGGACATATCCTTTCAAAGCAAAATCGATATAAATAAAAATTTTTTAGAACTTTCAAAATACCTACTCAAAGGAAAAGGATATGCGTGCCTAGCAACTCATGATTTAGAGCTTATCAACAGTATCGAGGACTTTGTTCAGCTTAATAAAATTGATAAAAGTAAATTTGAATTTCAAGCCTTGCATGGTGTGCCAATCAAAGAAAAACTTAATGA
>CACBUT010000047.1:0-2392 GCA_902542445.1 uncultured Fidelibacterota bacterium
CAATGAGATATACTGAATCTAGAATGACAAAGTTGTCGAGTGAAATGCTCAAAGACTTAGACAAAGACACTGTCGACTGGGGTCCAAACTTTGATGAAACCTTAAAAGAGCCCGCAGTTTTACCGTCCGCTATACCAACTCTTCTAGTAAACGGATCAGAGGGTATAGCGGTTGGAATGGCAACTAAAATACCTCCGCACAACTTAAAGGAAATTATAAACGGGTTGGTTGCCTTGATCGATGATCCAAACATATCAATTGATGGTTTAATGGAACACGTAAAAGGCCCAGATTTCCCCACAGCTGGTTTGATCATGGGAATGGATGGATTAAAACAAGCTTACGAAACAGGTAGGGGTAAAATAAAAATGCGAGCTAGGGCTCACATTGAGACAAATAAAAATGGTAAAGACAGTATTGTTATCACAGAGGTTCCATTTCAAACCAACAAAGCCAATTTGGTAGAAAAAATTGCTGACCTGGTTGGACAGAAAAAAATCGAAGGAATTCGTGATCTTAGAGATGAGTCAGATAAAGATGGAATAAGAGTTGTCGTAGAAACAAAAAAGGATGTTGTGCCTGAGGTTATCTTAAACCAACTATATCAATTTACTCAACTTCAAGATACATTTGGCATTATACTACTTGCTTTGGTAGAGGGTGTTCCAAGAGTTATGTCGTTAAAAACAACCCTTCAACATTTTGTTGATTTTAGACATGATGTGGTTGTAAGAAGGACCGAGTTTGAATTAAAAGAAGCAGAGGCAAGAGCTCACATTTTAGAGGGTTTAAAAATCGCTCTAGACAATATTGATGAGGTTATTAAGATCATCAGGGGAAGTAAAAATCCAGCCCAAGCCAAAGAAGGTTTGATGAGTACATTTGATCTATCTGAAATTCAATCACAATCCATACTTGAAATGCGCTTGCAAAAATTAACAAGCCTTGAGGTAGATAAGGTTGTTGAAGAATATAAAGCAATAATTAAAACCATTGCGAATTTAAAAGGTATTCTTGATAGCCGAGCTCAGAGGATGGATATTATCAAATCAGAGCTTAGAGAAATCCAAGAGCAATATGGAGACGAAAGAAGAACAGAGATAGTACCGGTTGATTCAGATTTTTCTATGGAGGATATGATCGCTGAAGAAGAGGTTGTTATAACAATAACACACCAAGGTTACATTAAAAGAACAGCTTTAAACACCTATAGAACCCAAAGAAGAGGTGGTCGTGGAGTTCAAGGTGCTATGAGTAAAGATGAGGATTTCGTTGAACATTTATTCATTGCTAATACTCATAATTATATGTTGTTTTTTACTGACATGGGCAAATGTTATTGGTTAAAAGTATATGATATACCACAAGGCGGAAGAGCAGCAAGGGGTAGGGCTATTGTAAACCTAATAGGTTGTGACCCGGGTGAGAGGGTTGAGGCTTTTGTCAGTGTAAAAGACTTTGACGACGATCACTATATTGTCATGTGTACCAAGAACGGCATAGTTAAAAAGACAGTTTTATCTGCTTACGGTAATCCTCGAAAAGGTGGCATATATGCAATTGATATCCGTGATAATGATAAGTTAATTGAAGCGAGAATAACAAATGGAGAACACGATATCCTTCTAGGAACTCACGAGGGAAAATCCATAAGGTTTTCTGAAAATAATATCAGACCCAGTGGTAGAAAAACTATGGGTGTTAAAGGTATAACCCTAAGTTCGTCTGATGATTATGTGGTTGGCATGTTGGTTGTTCGAAGAGAAGGTACGGTTTTGGTTGCTACAGAAAAAGGATATGGAAAGCGAACCGAAGTCATTCAATATCGAACTCAAACACGAGGTGGTAAGGGCGTTTTAACTATGCGATGCACTGACAAAACTGGAAAAATGGTAAACATTATGGAAGTAGTTGATTCAGATGATCTTATCGTTATTACTAATTCAGGTGTTCTAATGAGACAATCTGTATCTGAGATTAGAGCTATTGGCAGGGTAACACAAGGAGTTAGGCTGGTGAAATTAGATGATGGAACTACCATATCTTCTATAACTAGAGTCTTAAGTGAAGAGGAAGCAACTTCAAAAAAAGAAAACAAAAGCGACGAATTGAACAAACAAATGTCAATAGACGATAATAATTCTAAAGATGGGGACTAAAAAATTTCCGCCATACAAGAAAAAATAGATAATCTAAAAAGACAATTAGAAGATATATCCACAAAAGTTAATCGTAGCAACCATGTCAAAATAATTGCTGCTTCAAAGACAAGATCATTTCAAGAGATCATTGATGTATATAATGCAGGTATAAACCATATCGGTGAAAACAGAATTCAAGAAGCTGATAAGAAGTTTGAGTCTTTTGATTTTATGCCCAACATAACCCGCCG
>CACBUT010000048.1:0-2385 GCA_902542445.1 uncultured Fidelibacterota bacterium
CCAAGATCAACAAGAAAACCTGTATCTTCTACAATATTTCCAGTTACCATTACTTCAAGCGTATAATTGTGACCATGTATTTTTGAATCAGGTCCAAAAACCTCCCAATTCTTTTCATCGGTCCAATCCGAATGTCCATATTGATGTGCTGCGTTGAAATGAAATACTTTTGTTAGGTATGGGTTTGACATTGATTATCCTTTTTAATTTTGAAATATTTTTGCCTAAACTGAATGTATCACTTTAATAAGTTGATTAAAAAATAATTATAAGATTTCATTCAAGATTGATGAAATGTTTCTAATTATACCAACGGATGAAATCATCATATTGCAACCAAGATTCTTAAAATGATCATTTTCATTTTTTACAACTTTTTTAGCTATACCGATAACATATATATTTTGATTTGTTGAGACACCCTTTACAAAAGATTCATCTCTAAAATCTTTTTCGTTCAAATCAATAATTGCAACCCTGTAAGAATCGTCCAATTCAACTAATTTATCTAATAAGAAAAATTTCCTGTTATAATTTAGCAGACGCTCAGAAAGACTTGTCCCAAGTTTGATATCTTTTGTAAAAATTCCTATCTTATTCAATATTTTCCCTTAGACTAGGTACTAAGTTCCAATTAAAATCTTCTGAAGAATCAATATGATCATAGTTATTTTGCACTTTTTCTATTGAAATTAATAGCTTTTTAACATCAATTCCTCTTTGAAAATCAAGCCCTTCAAATTTTTGCTTACATTTGTTAAGCAAACTTTTAGCACCATTCAGATTATTATTTTTGAGATGTACAAAGCTTACAGATAATTGAATCAGACCCTGAATGAAAAGTCTATCTTTTAAATAATAATCTGACCAAAGATCTTCCCATTTTTCATGCGCATCGTAAAAATTTTTCTCATTGAAAAGTTTTAATCCTGCCTGAAAAAGTGTGTTTATTTCGTTCTCAAAAGACATTAATTAATTATTCAATAGTTTTTTCAGGTTATAATATTCTTCTTCATTGGCTTGTTTAACAAAAAATCTAAAAGCTTCTAAGAATTTCAAAGCTTCTAAATCTTCAATGAATACTTCAGCTAAATTAATGAAAAAATCCCCTCTTTTTTTTCGGTAATTATCTAGACCATCCGATGAAAGCGTATTTACAATATTTGTTGATTTCTTGTTATCAGAGACATGAATCCAGTGACTTAGCTCTCTTTGAAAGCTCGAAACTCTTACGTAGTCCCCTTGCCATAATCGAGCGCAAACAGAATATTTGATTATTTCTAGATTTCCATTTAGAAGATCATAGGATAGCTTTACATTTTTAGCTTTATGAGGTTGTTTGAGATTTTTTTTCTTTAGTTCATTAAATAAACAAACAGCATATATCCAATTATTTTTGTTATTTTGATTAAATGTATTGGCTCTTTGCAGATGGTAAGAAAAGATTCCCATTCTATCAAAATCTTGTAATGACAATTCTATAAGAGCCTCAATTAACCCTAATCCATTTTCACTTACATGCTGAAGTCTAGCTGCCACTTTCTTTGCTTCTTCCCAATTTCCGCTCTGACATGCATCCTGGAGGTCAGCAACAGCAACAGTCATACCTAATCCCTCACTTGCAATTTCAGACAAAAAAATTTCATCTTTGTCTCTAGATGAATATTTTTCTGAAATTTCTATCATTTTTTTCATCAAAGTATTTGATGGCTTCTCTTTGTTATCTCCTATGATATTTTTCAAGATGTTTAAATAAATGATTGGATGATCATTTGAATCTCCCTCAAATTTTATTTTTGCGCACTTATCAAAAGTGGCTTTTATTTTATCTTGAATTTTCATTTTTTAAATTAGTTCAATTTTATTTTTTTGCATCTATATCAAAAAAGATTGAAAAACTTAAACCAGTTAATCTTGAAAATTCGCTTGGAAAGCCAGTCATTTCATCTTTAGTTGGTTTTTGTCTATATCTTTCATTGATATTTGGATCATTGTTATCCCAATTAGTGCTTAAAATTTGACTAAATGGAATAGTTGTTGGATCATGAAAATAGCCAATTTCTATTCCCCATTTTGGATTACTTTGAAATCCTATCAAAAACCCAAACCTATTGCTTGCACCACCTGTTATTCCGTTGGGTATTATCATTGAACGCAACCCTACCCATCTAGACTTTAAAAAACCACTTTGACTTTTTTTAGTTCTAAATTTATAGTAAGTGAAATCGAAATTAGAGTTTGGGTTTAATGACCATGCAAGATTTATCATATCCCATTTATTTTCTTTATTATATACAATTCTACTGTAATCCAAACCTGTGCCATAAATAGGTAATCCTATTCTGAGTCCAAACTCACTCTTGTCACTAATTCCAATTCTATACC
>CACBUT010000049.1:0-2282 GCA_902542445.1 uncultured Fidelibacterota bacterium
CGGTCCATCAGGTTCTGCTCCAGATCTTGGTGCTTTCGAAAGCCCTTACTCCAGCTCATTGCCCCGAGCTAACAATATTTCAGACGGATTAAGCGATACACTAGAACTTGATTTTACAAACTCAAGCACTACATTGAGTGCTCGATGGAAATCTTTCGGATCTGGCATTACCTATGATTATGCCATTGGTACTGGTAATTTAAAAAACAACATTGTTGATTGGACCGCCAATAGCACTGATACTAGCGCAATAGTCACTTTGTCAGGTGCTGGACAGCTGCAAAATAGCACCACTTATTTCTTTAGCGTTAGAGGTAGCAACGACCAAGGTTCGGTCACCATAACCACTGATGGAGTATTTGTCGATCTAGAGGAACCAAAGATATCCTCCGTAACAGAATTTAAAACTGATCTCGATTGGTTTGGCCCCAGTATTGATGGGCACATCTTCGCCAATGCTTCCGATAATGGCGGAATTACCAAATATGAATTCTCTATCGGTTCAGGTGCCGGCTTGGACGATATTATGCCTTGGACAGCTAGCGATTCCAACTCATATTTAGCAGATGTAAGCAGTTTGAGTGAAGATGTTACTTATTATTCCAATGCTAGGGTTACTGATGTGGTAGGAAATGTTGTAACTCAATCATCTGATGGGTTCAAAATGGATATAACCAATCCTATCTTAGGAAATATTTCGATTGGCAATGAATATCAATCCGATACTAGCAAAGTCACTTATGTATGGTCCGATTTTGATGATCTTCACAGTGGAATAGCCGATTATCAATACAGCTTAGGAACTGAATCAGGATTAACGGATGTGATCCCAAGAACATCTTTTGGCTTAAATGCAGACTTTGCTTCCGTTTCAATCACTATTGGAGGTCTATCGCTTCAAAACGAACAAACTTATTATGGTACTATCTATGCAGTTGATAAGGTAGGCAATGAAACCTTAGCCTTCTCAGAAGGTGTAACCATTGACCGAAATGGACCTGAAGCTGGTCAAATCGTTGATGGGTTTGGCCCAGACCTAGATTTTCTAAAAGACACCACAAGCGCTACAGCAAGTTGGAGCGGATTTTATGATCTCAATAGAATAGATTACTACGAGTTGGCACTGGGATCATCAGAAGGAAATACCGATATTGTTGATTGGACCGATGTTGGAACCAGCTCATCTTATTCATTCAATGGTCTGTCATTAAAACCAGGAAGTAGTTATTATTTCAGCATAAGAGCTTATGACCGATTAGGAAATCCATCAGAAACGATATCAACCGATGGATTTTTGATCGATATGGTGGGACCAAACGTACTAGGCGTATCGGTACCAACAGACAAGATTTTAGCTATCTATGAGCCTATTTCAATAGATGTTTTCTTGTCAGAGATCGCAAAATCTGCTGAAGTAGAATTCAGAACTGAAAGGGCGAATATCTTCAATTTAGAACCAGATTATAAAGTGAATGGAGATACCGTAAATGTAACTTTTAAGCCACCATTTACCAGTGGTGACAACATCACTTTCACTATCAGTGTAACCGATGTTGCAGGCAATGAGACAAAAGATCTATCCTATACTTACACTATAGCTCTACTTTCTGATTTTGATGAAGATGGTGAAATAGGGCTTGGAGATATCTACGGTCTAGTAACCGCCTGGAACGAAAAGGATTACTCTAAAGAATTAGCACCGGTGACCGGTAGTGCCCCTTACTTCACCCCTGCCCCAGATGGTGTCTTTGATGTACGCGATGGTATGGCCTTTGTACGCATGTGGCAGTGGAGTAATAGCAGCTCCAATAGAATGCTAGCTCGCCGTAGTAGCTTCAACAGTGGTGCTTCCTTAGATGTGGATGTAGAGAACGATCATCTTTTGATCACGCCACCTAAAAACGTGCGTGCGGTCGAACTTATCGCTCACTACGCTCCTTACGATATCGCTCTCACGATGTCGGATGAGAATGTGGTCTCTAGCGATGCGATCAGTTTAGTCAGTAGCGACACCCTATCTGGAAGCTTGCTGATCCACACTGCTCGCTACGATCAAACAGCAGATCCGATCCGTATCGATGTTAAGCATCTACAAAAGGAGATGGACGTTCCAGTGACCTTATCCTACCGCTATCTAGGAGTGAATGGTGAGGAGATCGCAGCAGGATCTGAGACGATAGAGATCGTACCGGTACCGACCGATTTTGCACTGCATAACAACTATCCAAATCCGTTCAATCCAACTACATCGATCGATTTTGATCTACCAGAGGATGGCAATG